>NZ_JAJSAW010000005.1:0-351899 GCF_021378985.1 Pseudomonas sp. JR33AA | reverse complement strand
ATTACAACCGCTTTCTTTTGAAAGCTAACAACTTCAACAACTTACCGCTTGCCCCGAAGCGTTCACCGCTGCGAGGAGGCGAATAATACGCGCTTTGAAATCAGAGTCAACACCTTGTTCTGAAAAACTTTTCCGTCAACGTTTTGCCGCTAACCGGCAACTAATGAAAGCGCAGTGGATCTGTAAAGAAACACACCACGGAGCGTCGCGGCCATGAGCAATGGGCAAAGCGAGAAAACCCCCGGCCTCTCTGCAGATGAACAGCAGGAGGTCAGCCACAGCCAACCGCCGCGGGCGGCAGTGCTGCACGAAATCATTCGCTACCAGGGCGACCAGGAGCTGGAACGTACACTAGCCGCGTTGTGGTGGTCGGCACTTGCCGCCGGCCTGTCCATGGGGCTGTCGTTGATGGCCATGGGGCTATTCTATGCCCGCCTGCCGCAAGGCGATGGTGCCCAGGTGGTCGCCAGCATCGGCTACAGTGCGGGCTTTCTTGCCGTGATCCTGGCACGCCAGCAACTGTTCACCGAAAACACACTCACCGCCGTGCTGCCCGTCATGACCGCCCCTACGCTGGCCAACTTCGGACGACTGCTACGCCTCTGGGGCGTGGTGTTGCTTGGCAACCTGGCAGGTACCCTGCTGGTCGCCTGGGTGATGCTGGAACTGCCGATCTTCGACAGCAAGACCGATGTGGCATTCCTGGAGGTCGGTCGCAAGGTAATGAAGAACGATGTCAGCCAGATGTTCGCCAAGGGCATAGTCTCGGGCTGGATGATTGCCACCATGGTCTGGATGATTCCATCAATGGAGCGCGCCAAGATCTGGATCATTCTGATGATCACCTACCTGATGGCCCTCGGCGATTTCACTCATATAGTAGTGGGGTCAGTCGAAGTGTCCTACCTGGTGTGGGCTGGCGACGAAACCTGGAGCCGCTTCTGGCTGGAATTTGCACTGCCGACGCTGGCGGGCAACATCATCGGTGGCAGTTTCATCTTCGCCTTGATCAGCCATGCACAAGTGCGCAGCGACAGTGGCAAACCACCCTCGCGGCTTCTGAACGACGAACAGTCCCAATCCGCGCGCAGCAGGCATGAGCAAACATGATACTCAGCGTGCCGCTACGGTGAGCTCATGCCCCTGGTCCTGCTTACTCACGGGCCAGGGCTACACCCCCGTTCTGCCCGCCATGCGGTGCCTCCAGGCTGCCCCGCTCCCGTCCGCGGCGTGCTCAGTCACACATGAGCCTGGCTATCGACTGCCACCACAGTGATCGAATCAACCGTGAATTGGCTTGTAAGGCCATTTCTCGCCGATGAAACACTGTTCAACAATATTCATGCGAGTTATGCGATGGATGGTACACCGGCAGAAGAAGATCAGGATTATGGACAATCGCAGCGGCAAAGGGCTTTCATTCGTCAAGCGCATCTACCTGCCGCGGGTCATTGGTCTGGGCATCGGCCTGTTCACTGTCATGGCGGCCATTGCGCCACTGTCGCCCCCCTTCTGGACATGGCTGCTAGTACTGTTCAATGGTTTGCTGTGGCCGCACGTGGCCTACTGGTGGGCCGCCCGCTCGACAACGCCTTACCAGGCGGAACAGCGCAACCTCCTGCTGGACTCGCTGATGGGCGGGTTCTGGACTGCCGCCATGCACTTCAACCCGCTGCCCAGCGTGACCGTGCTGTCGATGATGACAATGAACAACGTCGCCGCCGGCGGCAAGCGCATGGTCTTTCGCGGGGGGCTGGCGCAACTGGCTGGCATGCTCGTCGCCATCCTGCTGCTTGGCCCTGGCTTGCAATTGATCGCCACGCCCCTGCAGGTCTATGCGTGCCTGCCAATGCTGGCGCTGTATCCACTGGCCTTGGGCTGGGTGTGCTACCAGCTTGCGATCAAACTGGGCGACCACAAGCGCCGGCTGCGCGAACTGAGCCTCACCGACAGCCTGACCGGGCTGTTCAACCACGGCGCCTGGAAGGACCTGCTGCAGCTCAAGTTCCAGGCGTGCAAGCAGCAACAGGGGCATGCGGTGATTGCCCTGATCGACATTGATCACTTCAAGACCATCAACGACACCTTTGGCCATGTGGTCGGCGACTGTGTACTGCGCCAGCTCAGCGCTGAGCTGCGGCGTAGTTTGCGCGAGGGCGATCAGGCCGGGCGTTACGGCGGCGACGAATTCTGCGTGATCCTGCCCGAAATCAGCGAAGCCCAGGCCTGCCAAGCCATGGAGCGTCTGCGCGAACGGGTTTCCAGCTACCGCAACCCACAGCTACCACACCTGCGCATCAGCCTGAGTATTGGCCTGTCGCCCTTCGAGGCCAGCCTCGAGTCCCCCGAGCACTGGCTCGAACAGGCGGACAAAGCGCTGTACATCGCCAAGCACGCTGGCCGCGATCAGGTCAATTTTGCCCGCGGTGAAGCCGCCGCGCTCAGGCTGGCCTATCCTGATTGAACCTCCTTGCTGAATGCCTGGCGGGAGGTTGCCTGAAGGAGCCGCTCGCGCATGGCCAGGACCGCCAAGCTTCCACCCGCTAGCCCCGCACCGCGCTTTCAGGTGCGCCACCTCATTGCCGGTTTCAGCGCAGTGTTCGGCCTGGCTTGCCTGGTCATTCTCGGCGTTCTGTTCAATATCGCCAGCACGCTCGACCAACAGGAACGCCAGCGTAGCGCCTTCCATGCGAACCAGGCGCTGGAACAACGGCTGCTCGCCTCTCGCCAGTTTCTGTCCAGCTATGCCGTATGGGATGCAGCCTTCGAGCACTTGTCGGGCCAAGCAGACTGGCAATGGGCGTACGAGGAAAAAAACATAGGCGAGTCGCTGTACAGCGCCAACGGCTACGAAGGGGTGTTCGTAATTGAGAACGACCGCACCACCTATGCCTTGTTCAAAGGCCAGCCCAGCCAGGCAGCTGCCAGCACCTATATAGACACACCGCTGCAGCCGATCATCGAACAGGCCCGCGCGGCGGCAGTTTCACGGGAGCAGGTCACCCGTTTCGTGCTGTTCAATGGCTGGCCGGCCGCACTCAGTGCAGCAGCCGTGCGCCCGGACCGGGAGGTTACCGACAGCGAGGTGAGCCGGGCGCCAGTGATGCTGTTCATTGACCAGCTCACCGAAAGCAAACTGGCGCAGTTGGGCAAAGGCGTTGGCCTGAGTGGCATGCACGTGGAAAAGGAGGATATGCAGGATCACAGCCACCTACGCATCGACCTGGGCGACACCGGCTACCATCTGACCTGGAACAGCCCACTGCCCGGGCGTCAGATGCTGTGGGCAGTGCTGCCGGCACTATTGTGCGCACTCCTGATACTTGGCCTGGTGATGCTGTACCTGTTCCGCCATGCTTTGCGCAGCTCCCGGGCGATCGGCCTCACCCTCGTGCATCTGCAACAAAGCAACCAGGCCCTGGAGGCCAGCGAGCAGCGTTTCCGCGCGGTGGCCGAGTCGGCATCCGACTGGATCTGGGAAACCGACCGGCAACAACGCCTGACCTACCTGTCGCAACGCTTCACCAACGTCACCGGCTACCCCGTAGATGGCTGGCTGGGCCACCCGCTCAACCAGTTGCTGGCCTGCGATACCACACCGCTGTCACCTTGGCTCGACGGCCTGGCTACCGCCGACCCGCAGCAGTTGGCCAACCTGCGCTGTACTTACCGCGACCAGAATGGCCAGAACCGCTACTGCCGGATATCCGCCCGCGCTATCTGGCGCGATGGCAAGGCCATCGGTTTTCGGGGTACCGCCAGCGATATCACCGACGAAGTCGACGCGCACGCGCGCATCCAGCATCTTTCGCTGCACGACCCACTGACCGGGCTGGCCAACCGCAACAAGCTCGCCCGGCACTTGGAGCAGGCCTTGTTGCGCGGCAGTGACTCGCCGCCGCTGACCTTGTTGCTGCTGGACCTGGACAACTTCAAGCCGATCAACGACTCGCTCGGCCATGCCGCCGGAGATGCCGTGCTGCAAGAAGTGGCAACGCGCCTGCGCGACACCACCCGCGATGGCGACCTGGTCGCGCGTCTGGGCGGCGACGAGTTCATCCTGGTACTCAACGGCATGGACAACAGCAGCGAGATCGACCGCTTCTGTGCGCGCCTGATCAGCCTGCTGCAGCAACCCATCGTCTTCGAAAGCCAACCGCTGCACATAGGTGCCAGCATTGGTGTTGCCCAGACGCGTAACCAGGGCTTCGATGCCGGTGAACTGATCCGCTGCGCCGACATCGCCCTGTACCAGGCCAAGGCCGATGGAAAGAACACATGGCGCTACTTCGCTGCCGAAATGAACCAGCAGATCCAGTACCGCCGCCAGCTGGAGAACGACCTGCGCCGGGCCCTGCGCAATGAGGAATTCGAGTTGCATTACCAGCCGCGCTACCGCCTCGACGACCTGCGGATCGTCGCGGTCGAGGCCTTGGTGCGCTGGCGGCATCCACAGGAAGGGTTGCTGGGGCCGGACACCTTCATCCCGTTGGCCGAGCAGAGCGACATCATTGTTGCGCTGGGCCGCTGGGTGCTTCGCGAAGCGTGCCGCACTGCCCATGACTGGCCGGCCGACATACTGGTTTCGGTCAACCTGTCGCCTGCGCAGTTCTTACGCAGCGATGTGGTCGCCGACGTGCGCGAAACCTTGCTCGACACGGCCTTCCCCGCCCAACGCCTGGAACTGGAGATTACCGAGAACGTGATGCTCAACGACATCGAGGGCGCGCTAGGTACCATGCTGTCGCTCAAGGAGCTGGGGGTGCGCCTGAACATGGATGATTTCGGCACCGGCTATTCGTCGTTGGGCTACCTGCGTACCTACCCCTTCGACAGCATCAAGATCGACAAGCGCTTCATCAGCGGCCTGAACAACAACGGCGGCAGCGACCGCGCTGTGGTGCAGGCCATCATCAACCTGGGCGAGGCGATGGGGCTGACAGTGACAGCCGAAGGCGTGGAAAGCGAACATCAACTCAAGGCGCTGGAAAAGGACCGCTGCCATGAAGTGCAAGGCTATTACCTGAGCAAGCCCCTGGACAGCGCCGGGTTGGCGGCGTTGTTGCACCAACCCTCCCAAAGCACTGCACAGCCCCTGTAGACACGGCCTTGCGCCTAAACAGACGGGCTGTGCTGCTGCAAGCTGCGCTGCGCCACGATCTCGGGCAGATCACAGCGGCGCAGGTAGGCGCGCAGCGGTTCACCAATGTTCAAGCGGTCATCCACATGCTGATCCAGCAACAGCGACAGCCGTTCGCGGCACAACACCATGCGCTGCCCTTGCTCAGGCCGCCAGACAAACTCGTTGCAGGGGGTGATACTGGCGTCGGCCACGTCCATGCCGAACGCGTCCTCGGAGAAACGTACGATATGAACACCGCGCTTGCCGTGAAAACCGACAAAACCCTTTAGCTGATCGGCGGCGTTGCAGATATCCTGGGAAGTGATGGCCATGACGTAACCTCGCAATGAAATCGGAAGATACGCACGCCTGGCGGGAGAAGGGTTGCCTCTGTCGGGCAACTCACAGCGACAGCCTAACGCAACTGGCGGGCCGTTCGCCACGAACGTTACATTTCTGCCTGTTAAGCCAGCACCATCACTGCGGCTCGCGGTCCTCGTGCACTTGCACACTCGCCGTCATCCCCGCACTCAAGGCCAGCCCTTCCGGCACTTCATCCAGGCGAATTCTCACGGGTATGCGCTGGGCCAGTCGCACCCAGTTGAAGGTCGGCTCAACCTCCGGCAGCAACTGGCTGTCCGGGTTGCTGTTGCGGTCGGTAATGCCGCGGCTGATGCTCTCCACGTGGCCCTGCATCGGTTCACCCGCGCCCATCAGCCACACCTTCACAGTGTCCCCAACGCGAATACGCGGCAGCTTGGTTTCCTCGAAATAGGCCTGGATGTAGAACGTCGAATCGTCCACCAGCGCCATCACCGATTCCCCGGTGTTCACATAATTGCCTTCGGCCAGACGCAGATTGGTGATATGCCCGCTGCGCGGTGCCCGCACCTCACTGCGCGCCAGGTTGATCCTGGCCACCTGCAACTGCGCCTCGGCCTCATGCAACTCGCCACGCGCGATGGCAGCATTGATCTGGGCGTTTTCGCGCAATTCAGCACTGATCGCCTCTGGCCCCAATGCAGTACGCCGAGCTGCTTCACGCTCGCGCAAGCGCAGTTGCTGGGCACGGGTCTCGGTTACCGCGCTGGCCTGATTGAGCGCGGCCTGAAAGCGCTCGCGGTCAATACTCATCAACAGGTCGCCAGCCTTGACCTGCTGGTTGTCATGGACCTTGAGTTCGCGAACCCAGCCAGACACGTCAGGCGCAATCACCACCACATCGGCGCGCACACGGGCATCGCGCGTCCATGGGGTGAGCATGTAGTACTGCCACAGTTGGTAGCCGGCCAACACGGCCAGGGCCACCACACACAGGGTCACCAGAATACGTACGGCCGCACGCATCGAAATACTCCTTTATAAAGCTCCCAGCAGGCGTACCACCAGGAACAACACACAAACGAACAGCGCCGCGTCGAACAGCGCTTCATGCCAGATCCAACGGCCTAACGGTGTAGCCTGCACCACCAGGCGCAGCAGGCCGGTGAGCAGCAGCGCCAACAACACATAAAGCAGAAACGGGCTGAGCAGCACACCGCCCACTTCCCACTCACGCAAACCCATGGGTGTCCTCCTGCCAGCGGCACCATTTGCCCCAGCTTTTCTGCAACTGCAGCACCGCCCCCTCGGCCAGCCGAAGCGGGTCGCTGGCTGGCAGCTGACGCAAGGCTGCAATGAACTGCTCACTGGCAGCATCCAGCCGCTGTCCACGCCCGGCAGCCGGCCCTTTGGCCAGCACCGCCTCCACTTGTTGCAGGTACTCGCGCTCGGCCCGCCCCAAAGGGGCCTGGGCGACCGCCAGGCACATGCGCAGGTGCACCAGTTCGTCACCGATATCCAGCCCGTGCAGGCCGTCATCCCAGCGTTTGCGTTCGCCTTCCGGTAACTCACTGGCATGCCTCGCCAGTTGCATCAACCGGTCTGCCATGCGCCCGCCAAACCAGCTGTCAGCCCCGCGCAGGTTCCGCCGAGTCAGGCGCACCAGGTCGTTCTGCGTTGCAGCACGCAAGCGCCGGCCCAGCCAGGCCGGGTGGCGGAACACCAGTAAGCGAAAGGCCATGACCGCTGCCGACACCCCCACCAGCATGGCCAAGGCACTGTTGAGCATGGTCGCCACGCCGAACTGCATGGCGTTGAGCGGCGAAACCAGCACAATGAAGTGCAGGCAATAGGAAGTGGCCGTAGCCCCGGTACGCGGATGGGCCATGCCCAGTGCACCAAGAAACAGTGGCACGCCCATGCCCAGGCAGAGCATGGCGAAACTGCTCCATTGCGGCAGCATGATCTGCCCGACCAGAAACGCCGCCGGTATTGCCAGGAATATCCCGCGCAGGAAACTCAGGCCGATCTGTGCGCCGTTCTCGCGACTGGCGAACAGGCTGCAGACCACGCAGGTCAGCACCAGGCCACCCGGGGCCGAAGGCCAGGCCGTGGCCAGCCAGAAACCACTCATTACCAGGAAGGCCAGCGCGCTGCGCGAGCCGAACAGCAAGGCCAGCGACCAGTCTCGGTGCGCGGCCAGCCCCTGGGACACGTCCTTGGGCGCCCTGCCCGCCTCCACATCCTCAAGTGCCTGGCTGGCGGCCATGGCATAGTCCAATAACAGGGCCATGCGCGCCAGGCAGAAATGCTCCGCCGAACTGATCTGCTCGTCGTGTGCGGCATCCCAGATACGCTGACGCAACACTAACAGGCTGGGCGGGTCGGGTTGGTCAAGCAGCGTGCGCACTTCCTGCAACCAGGGCGTCAGGTGCTCAACCTCACACTCATCCAGTTGCCGCCACTGGCGGCGTACCGAACGGGAAATACGCAATAGCACCATCAGTTTCTGGCTAAGGCCACGAATGGCACGGGCACGTTGGCGCCCGCGGTTGCCCTCGAACCAGGCATGTTCACGTTGGCTGTCGATGGCAACGATGCGTCCCAGGCTTTCCAGCAGGCCTTTGCGCGCCTCGTCCTCTCCGCCCAGCATGGCTCTGGCAGCCTGCAGGCCGTTCTGCCAGGCCTGCCGCGCCTGCCCGCCCAGTTGCTGCTCGACCCGCATGGGCCAGAGCAAGGCACTGCTGGCTGTTGCACAGAAAATACCCAGGCAGATCTCGGTACAGCGAGCCACGGCCTGGTCAAATACCTGCAGGGGGTGGTCAATGGCCGGCAAGGCAATGATTGCTGCGGTGTAGCCGGCCAGCACGAAGGCATAGGCCCAGGCGCTGCGCAACTGGGTGGACGCGGCGGTACACAGGGCCAGCCACAGCGCCAGGGTAAGCAGGAACAGGCCGGGGGTCTGAGCGAACAGGCCGATGAACAGCACCGACATGACTGTGCCGACCAACGTGCCGGCCAACCGCGCCAAGCCTTTCTGCACCACCATGCCCGATAGCGGCTGGGCGACGATGAAAGCCGTCATCAATGCCCAGGCGGGTTGCTCCAGTCCCCAGCGCATTGCCAGCCACAACGCCAGGCCGCCACCGAGTAGAGTCTTGACCGCAAACTTGAGGGCGAGGCTGCTGGGAGCGAACAGGGCCTGAAAGGTGATGGGCACGAGGCGGACCTTGCGGGGAACAGTCTTACTGAAAAGATAGCCAATGGTGAGCAGAATAAAGCGGAAAGGATTAATTAGCTAGCTAATCATATTTATTCGAGTGCGGATTCGCCTGCGCTGAAATAGGGCGCATCAAACAATAGAAAATGCAGGCAAAAAAAATGGGCGACCGAAGTCGCCCTAAATGCCTTGCGTGCTCGTGTACCCGGAAGGTCAGCGCGGCTTGCGCTTGTTCGAGTCCTTCCAGATGAAAATGCCTAGACCGGCAAAGAAGGCGACCATCAGCCCGACCGTTACCACACCGGCGATAACCACGTTGTCGAAGAACATGCGGGCCTCCCCATTCGTTTGCCGTTGTCCGATGGGTAAACGTTAACCAATGTGGAGGCAGGGAAAATTGATCAGTGTCAATGGTGCCCGAGGCCGGGCACGCGAGGGGGGCGCAGGGTTGACCTGCGTCAAGTTTCAACGCTTCTTAGGTTTGCCCTTGGGCTTCTTTTTCTTGCTGGTACTCAATGGCAGGGCCTGCTCGAACGCATTGCGCATTTCGTTCAGCCGCTTTTCCTTGAGGTCGTGGACGCGCTTGGCACGTTCGGCATCGAAATCGATGAGGTTGTCTTGGCTCATGGGTGGGCTCGACGATCAACAGAGAATTGCATGATGAAGCCAGGCGCAGGCGCTGACCAGCCCCGTATCAGACTTCGATGTCCACCAGCAGTCCTTGGCGTACATGCTCGCCCGTCAAGGGTGCTACTGGCACGGTATTGTCGGCATTGACCTCGTCACCCGGGACGGCATCGTAGCGTTCCTGCTCGCCCTTATTGCGGCGTTGCTGCTGGCGGCGCTGTTCATCGCGCAGCAACAATACCTGCTCCTGCGGGTCGCGCTGACGCTTGAGGTCAATGGCACTTTCGCCGGACGCAGGCTGTGTCGGCACCACCGGCTTGATGTCGGGGGTTGGCTTGACCGGGTCCTGTTGGGAGGTCACCGGGGCGGCACTGAGCGGAATGATCGGCGGCAGCATGGACGTTCTCCTATGCCCCCTGTATCGGCAGGCGCAGCTTTACCTTGATGTCATGGACAACATTTACTCGGCTTCGTCACCAGGCTCGTCGTCGACTGGCGGACTGGCCTCGCTCCAGGGCCGCTTGTACACCTGCTGCCAAACCGCATCCATATGATCGCGTAATACCTGTGGCGCGGCTTTCAGCGAAGCGCTGTCCTCGCGCTCACCACCAATCGGTTCCTCGCCCGCCGGGGTGATCAGCGACTGGCCGGTAATGGTGTAACTGGCCTGCCCTTCTCGCATCTCGATGGCGATGTCATGCGGGTCGATTCCGCCGCCGCAGAACGCATGGCTGGCCACTGTTACCTCGGCCACCCCATTCTTGTTCAGGTCGCTGACATCACTGACGTCATTATAAAAGTCCACGTCCAGGTCCAGCCCCGGGCAGGTCGTTTCCTGCTCGATCTGCCAACGCGCCTTGAAGGCGTCGTTCTCGGCCGTGCGCCCGTACAAGGTGGCCTTGAGCACCACCTTGTCCACTTCCTGTTCGCTTTCCAGGTCGCTGGCCTGGCCATCGCTGCGGCTCAGAACCAGCAGCCCTTCGCCGTCACCGTCACGAAAGTGCACGCTCTTTATCGGCGTCTGCACGCCCAGTACCTCAAGCTGCTCCATCGGAATGGGGGGCAATGTCTCAAAGTTTTTCTGCTCGCAGGCGCTCAGCAGCACCAGGCTGCCCACGGCCATCGAAGCGCTGATCCAGCGGTGCTTGGCAGACATGTTGATCCGGGGCCCTCATCGGCGGCGCTGTGCAGGGCGATGAAACGACTAGACTGTGCCTTTCGATACCTTTCGGTGCGCTCGGCACTTTGGTCTGACCGGCCGATCCGTTAACATAATCGGCTTTTTCATCGCGGGAGTTCAGGCAGTATGGCGCAGCAGTATCAACCGGGGCAACGCTGGATCAGCGACAGCGAAGCAGAGCTCGGCCTGGGTACCATCCTGGCGCAGGATGGCCGCCTGTTGACCGTGCTCTACCCGGCCACTGGCGACACCCGCCAGTATTCCCTGCGCAATGCGCCGCTGACCCGCGTGCGCTTCTCGCCAGGTGACCAGATCACCCACTTCGAAGGCTGGAAGCTGACCGTACGCGAAGTCGAGGACATCGACGGGCTGATGGTCTACCACGGCCTGGACGGGCAGAACCAGCCTCGCACCCTGCCCGAAACCCAGTTGTCGAACTTCATTCAGTTCCGCCTGGCCAGCGACCGCCTGTTCGCGGGGCAAATAGACCCACTGTCGTGGTTCAGCCTGCGCTACAACACCCTGCAGCACACCAGCAAGCAGATGCAATCGGCACTGTGGGGGTTGGGCGGCTGCCGCGCACAACCCATCGCCCACCAACTGCACATTGCCCGCGAAGTCGCCGACCGCAGCGCCCCGCGCGTTCTGCTGGCCGACGAAGTGGGCCTGGGCAAAACCATCGAAGCCGGCCTGGTCATTCACCGCCAGCTGCTGTCGGGTCGCGCCAGCCGCGTACTGATCCTGGTGCCGGAAAACCTCCAGCACCAATGGCTGGTGGAAATGCGCCGGCGCTTCAATCTGCAAGTGGCGCTGTTCGACGCCGAGCGTTTCATCGAAAGCGACGCCAGCAACCCGTTCGAGGATGCCCAACTGGCGTTGGTTGCCCTGGAGTGGCTGGTCGACGACGAAAAGGCTCAGGACGCGCTGTTTGCCGCTGGCTGGGACCTGATGGTCGTCGACGAAGCCCACCACCTGGTCTGGCACGAAGATCAGGTCAGCGCCGAATACGGCCTGGTCGAGCAACTGGCCCAAGTGATTCCGGGCGTACTGCTGCTCACCGCCACCCCCGAGCAGCTTGGCCAGGACAGCCACTTCGCGCGCCTGCGCCTGCTGGACCCCAACCGTTTTCACGACCTGGCCGCTTTCCGCGCCGAAAGCGAGCACTACCGCCCGGTAGCCGAGGCGGTGCAGGAACTGCTCGACGAGGGCCGCCTGTCGCCCAAGGCCCACGCCACCATCCTGGGCTTCCTGGGTGCCGAAGGCGAAGCCCTGCTGGCTGCGGTCAGCGACGGCGACAGCCAGGCCAGCGCCCGGCTGATTCGCGAGCTGCTGGACCGCCACGGCACCGGACGCGTGCTGTTCCGAAACACCCGTGCGGCGATTCAGGGCTTCCCCGAGCGCCAGCTGCACCCCTACCCGCTGGCCACGCCCGAGCAATACCGCGACCTGCCCGCCGGCGAGCACGCCGAGCTGTACCCGGAAGTGGCCTTCCAGGCCCAGGGTGAAGTGGCCGATGACGCGCGCTGGTGGCGTTTCGACCCACGCGTCGACTGGCTGATCGACACCCTGAAGATGCTCAAGCGCACCAAAGTGCTGGTGATCTGCGCCCACGCCGAAACCGCCATGGACCTGGAAGATGCCCTGCGCGTGCGCTCCGGCATCCCGGCCTCGGTGTTCCATGAAGGCATGAGCATCCTCGAGCGCGACCGCGCCGCTGCCTACTTCGCCGATGAAGAGTTTGGCGCCCAGGTCCTGATCTGCTCGGAAATCGGCAGCGAAGGCCGCAACTTCCAGTTCGCTCATCACCTGGTGATGTTCGACCTGCCAGCGCACCCCGACCTGCTCGAACAGCGCATCGGCCGCCTTGACCGGATCGGCCAGAAGCACACTATCCAGTTGCACGTCCCGTACCTGCAGGACAGCCCGCAAGCGCGCCTGTTCCAGTGGTACCACGAAGGGCTCAACGCCTTCGTAAACACCTGCCCCACCGGCAATGCCCTGCAGCACCAGTTCGGCCCGCGCCTGCTGCCGCTGCTGGAAGGCGGCGAACACAAGGCCTGGGATACCCTGGTGGCCGACGCCCGCAGCGAGCGCGAGCGCCTGGAGGCCGAACTGCACACTGGCCGTGACCGCCTGCTGGAGCTCAATTCCGGCGGAGCCGGCGAAGGTCAGGCGCTGGTCGAGGCCATTCTCGAACAGGACGACCAGTTCGCCCTGCCGATCTACATGGAAACCCTGTTCGACGCCTTCGGCATCGACAGCGAAGACCACTCCGAGAACGCACTGATTCTCAAGCCGAGCGAGAAGATGCTCGATGCCAGCTTCCCGCTGGGTGACGATGAAGGCGTGACCATCACCTACGACCGTGGCCAGGCGCTGTCGCGCGAGGACATGCAGTTCCTCACCTGGGAGCACCCGATGGTGCAGGGTGGCATGGATCTGGTGCTGTCAGGCTCGATGGGCAATACCGCAGTGGCGTTGATCAAGAACAAAGCACTCAAACCAGGCACCGTACTGCTTGAACTGCTGTTCGTCAGCGAGGTGGTGGCGCCCCGCAGCCTGCAGTTGGGCCGCTACCTGCCGCCGGCGGCACTGCGCTGCCTGCTCGACGCCAATGGCAACGACCTGGCGTCCCGCGTGGCCTTCGAAACCCTCAACGACCAGCTCGAAAGCGTACCGCGCGCCAGCGCCAACAAGTTCGTCCAGGCCCAGCGCGATGTGTTGGCCAAGCGTATCAGTGGTGCAGAGGAGAAGATCCTGCCGGCCCACAACGAGCGCGTGGCCGAAGCCCAGCGCCGCCTGGCAGCCGAGGCCGACGAAGAGCTGGCGCGCCTGGTGGCATTGCAAGCGGTCAACCCAAGCGTGCGTGACAGCGAAATCGACGCCTTGCGCAAGCGGCGTGAAGAGGGCCTGGCAATGCTGGAAAAGGCCGCCCTGCGCCTGGAAGCCATTCGTGTGTTGGTGGCCGGCTAACGCAGGCCCCGCGCCCCTTGTGGGAGCGAGCAAGCCCGCGAACACCGGCGAAGCCGGTGGCATCCACCGCGGTGGATGCTTCGCGGGCTCGCCCGCCCCCACAGGAAGGCATTAGGGCCCCAACTTTATTCCTCGCTGCGATTGAAGTTATAACCAAATCGTAGAAATCAATATGCCATTAGTCAGGAAGGCTTAAATACTCCTTCCTATACTGCCTCTGGACAGTCTGCACAGAGTGTAGCGCAGACGAGTGAAAACTCGATCAAGAGGCATTCCATGGAATGGCTGGGGCTGCAACTGTTCGCCGACCTTCCCGTATCCGGGCGCATCGTCATCGACTGCCGTCATGAGCCGCTCCTGGTTCTGCTCGCCTATTTCGTTGCTTGCGCGGCCTGTTTCGCCACCCTCGACATGGCCGAGCGCCAGTCCCACAGCGACGACCCCACCGCCCACCGGCAATGGAACATGCTTGGAGCCTACTGCCTGGCAGGCGGCATATGGGCCATGCACTTCATCAGCATGCTGGCCTTTCGGGCCCCGGTAGAAGTGCACTACGACGTCTCCCTGACCATTCTTTCGCTGCTCATCGCACTGTGCGTGGCCTGGCTGGCCATGCACAGCCTCGAACGCAGCAAGATGCGCGCGTACCACTTCGTGCCGAGCGCAGGGCTGATCGGCCTGGGCATCATCCTCATGCATTTTGTCGGCATGGCCGCGATGGAAACGGGTGCCCGCCAGTACTACCAAACCGGCTTGCTACTTGCCTCTGCCGCCATTGCACTGCTCACCGGCCTGACCTCGCTGTGCCTGGCCCGCTACTTGCGCAATGGCAGCGGCACCCTGTACCAGGCCATGAAGTACGGCGCCAGCCTGCTGATGGCGGGCGGCATCGTCGCCACTCATTTCACCGCGATGTCGGCCATGACCTTGGTCATCCCTGCCGATACGGCACTGCGCCTGCCGTCTGGCGACAACAGCCTGCAGCTGGGCCTGGGCATCGGCTTCATCACCCTGCTGATCAGTGGCGCCAGCATCAGCGCCGCGCTGGCCGACAAGAAGCTGCAAAGCAAGGAGCACGACCTGCGCCGGGTCAGCGTGCTGCTCAGCCAACTGGACCAGGCCCGCGCTTCGCTGCAGCAGGCGGCGCACTATGATGCTCTGACCAATCTGCTCAACCGCCGTGGATTCAACCAGGTATTCGCCGAGCGCCTGGTCGAAACGCAGGCCAGCGAAAACCGCCTGGCCGTGATGTTTCTCGACATTGAT
Organism: Pseudomonas sp. JR33AA; assembly: GCF_021378985.1. Lineage (NCBI taxonomy): Bacteria > Pseudomonadati > Pseudomonadota > Gammaproteobacteria > Pseudomonadales > Pseudomonadaceae > Pseudomonas > Pseudomonas sp. JR33AA. The sequence continues at coordinate 337,190 of NZ_JAJSAW010000005.1, read as the reverse complement.
CATTTCAAGCGCATCAACGACAGCCTCGGCCACGACGCCGGTGACGAGCTGCTCAAGGTGATCGCCCACCACATCAAGGCCGCTACCCGCAGCCATGACCTGGTTGCGCGCTTTGGTGGCGACGAGTTCTGTGTGGTCACCGGCCTGAACAGCCGCGACGAAGCCCGCCACCTGGCCCAGCGCATCATGCAACGGATGAAGGACCCCATCGACCTAGGCGGGCGGCGCATGGTCATGACCACCAGCATTGGTATCAGTATCTTCCCGGACGATGGCGGCACAACCGAAGAGCTGCTCAAGCATGCCGACCTGGCCCTCTACCAATCCAAGGACAACGGGCGCAACAGCCTGAATTTCTTCAATGACAGCCTAAAGGCACGCGCGTCGATCGCCTTGCAACTGGAAGAAGAGCTGCGCCTGGCGCTGCTCGAAGAGCGCGGGCTGTGCGTGCACTACCAGCCGATCTTTGACCTGCGCAGTGGACAAGTAGCCAAACTGGAAGCACTGGTACGCTGGCAACATCCTCAACACGGCCTGCTCGGGCCCGACCGTTTTGTCGGCATTGCCGAAGCCAACGGCCTGATCATTGACCTGGACCTGTGGGTGCTGCGTCACGCCTGTGCCGACCTGGCCCACTTGCAGCGCCACGGCTACGACGAGGTCCAGGTCACGGTCAATTGCTCGGCAGTCACCCTCAGCCACGACGAACTGCCCAACGAAGTTGAAAAGGCGCTGTTCCACGCCGGCCTTGCGCCGCGCCACCTGGAGCTGGAAGTGACCGAGAACGCCCTGGTGGGCGATATCCAGCGCACGGTCAGCCTGCTCAAACGCGTCCGGGCCTTGGGGGTGGCACTTTCGATCGATGATTTTGGTACCGGCTACTCCTCGCTGGCCTACCTCAAGCGCCTGCCGTTGGATGTGCTGAAGATCGACCGCACCTTCCTGCAGGAGGTACCGGGCAGCCAGAAAGACCGCGAAATTGTCCAGGCGATCATCGCCATGGCGCATACCCTGCACCTGCGGGTAGTCAGCGAGGGCGTGGAAACCACCGAACAGCGGGCGTTCCTCGAAAGCCATGGCTGCGACTACCTGCAGGGCTACCTGTTGGGGCGCCCCGTACCGCTGGCCGAGTTGCGCCCACTGCTGGAGCGGTTGCAGCGTCAGAACGGCCGGATCACACCTTGTTGCGGTACAGTTCTACCAGGGTCGCCGGATCTTTTTGCAGGTAACCCTGGCTACCGTGCAAGCGCATCAGTTGCGCGGCAAGGCCACTGAGCGGCGTCGCCGAGCCTTGCTCGCGGGAAAACTTGACCGCACCATCAAGGTCCTTGAGCAGCGTGCGTACGTGCCACTTGATGGGCTCGAAGCGGCTCTCGGCCATTTGCGGCGCAAGAATCTGCAATGGTTTGGAATCGGCAAAGCCACCCGCCAGCGCTTCAGCGATCAGCGTCGCGTCCACGCCCGACTGTTCGGCCAGCGCCACCACTTCTGCAATTACCAGCGCATTGCACGCCACGATCATCTGGTTGCAAGCCTTGGTCACCTGCCCCGTGCCCACCGCGCCCATATGCGTCACGCGCTGACCAAGCACCTGCAGCACCGGGCGTGCACGCTGCAAGTCGGCCGCTTCACCGCCAACCATGATCGCCAGCGTGCCAGCTTCGGCACCGGGCGTACCGCCAGAGACAGGTGCATCCAGCCAGGCCATGCCGCACAGTGCTGCCAGTTCGGCAGCCATTTCACGGGTGGCGGTGGGTTCCAGGCTAGAGAAATCGATCAGTAACTGGCCGCTGCGCCCGCCCTGGGCAATGCCTTGCTCGCCAAACACCACTTCACGCACCACCGCCGTATCGGCCAGGCACAGCAGTACCATGTCACTGTCACGGCACAATTCGGCCGGGCTGCTGGCCAGGCGCGCGCCAGCAGCGACCAGTGCCGCGCACTTGTCCGGGCTGCGGTTCCATACCGTCAGCGGATAACCCGCTGCCAACAGCCGGCGGCACATGGGCAGCCCCATCAGGCCGATGCCGGCGAATCCAAGCGAAGGTAGTGCAGTGCTCATCGATAAACTCCTGACTGATTCGAACATTTCACAGGCTGGCTACGATCCCCGTGGGCGCCTGGCAGAACGACGGCCACATTACGCATCCCGTAAACTGTTACCGCCACGCCGAATTGTTACTTCCCTCTACCCGCCGTGATTGCTTTCAAGCACCAAAACGGAGCTGGTGCGTATTTATGCGCACCAAAAAAGATCACGCTTCTTTCTGGGGCTTGACCTGTATCACGATGAACGGCGAAACCACCACCGCCCAGATCTCTGGCTCGCGGCTTTGCAGGTCCAATGCCTGCTCGGCCGAGACCGGCCCAACAGTGCCATCACTACGCCACTTGGCGAAGATCTCGCTGCGATTCTCGGCCATCGCCTCAGCAACGGCGATCAGGTCAAGGCTGGGGTCGACCCAAATCAGGTCACCCTTGGCCCAGAAACGCTCCAGCGCTTTCCACTCGATGATTGCCGTCTCGCCAAGCAATTTGGCATAGAGGGTGCTTGTTTGATCAGTCATGGGCGGTATCCGCAAAAAATCGGTCAATAAAAAAGGCCGGCATTTTTGCAGAAAAACCCGGTTTCAAATATGTAATTTGGTCGATTGACCCCGAAGTTATGGGGCGGGATCGCAGATGCAGGCAGTTTGATGGCGCCTTTCTGTATCTTTCTGTCGATCAAGCGACAACGCAGGAAAGACGCACTTTTCGACCGCTTTTCAAGCGCTCGAACAGCGCTCTACACTGTACCGGTACAGTTCCGGGACATGTTCCGGGGGAAGGTGGGCTAGCGCGTTGGCATGGCCACGCCGCAAATCCCGCCCGGTCTGTAGCCCTGGCCGCCAGGACTATAAGAATTACAACAGAATGAGTGGAGCACTATGATCAAGATTTCCAAGCTGTTCGCCGCAATGGTACTGGCCGGGGTAGCCAGCCATTCGTTTGCCGCCGATACCATCAAGATCGGCATCGCCGGTCCCAAGACGGGTCCTGTGACCCAGTACGGCGACATGCAGTTCATCGGCGCCAAGCAAGCCATCAAGGATATCAACGCCGCGGGCGGCGTCGATGGCAAGATGCTCGAAGCCAAGGAATACGACGACGCGTGCGACCCTAAACAGGCCGTGGCAGTCGCCAACAAAGTGGTCAACGACGGCGTCAAGTTCGTGGTCGGCCACCTGTGCTCCAGCTCCACCCAGCCTGCGTCCGACATCTACGAAGACGAAGGCGTGATCATGATCACCCCGGCCGCCACTTCGCCGGAAATCACCGCCCGTGGCTACAAGCTGATCTTCCGCACCATCGGCCTGGACAGCGCCCAGGGCCCGGCCGCCGGCAATTACATCGCCGACCACGTCAAGCCGAAGGTCGTTGCCGTTCTGCACGACAAGCAGCAGTACGGTGAAGGCATCGCCACCGCCGTCAAGCAGACCCTGGAAAGTAAAGGCACCAAGGTTGCTGTCTTCGAAGGCCTGAACGCCGGTGACAAGGACTTCTCCTCGATCATCCAGAAGCTCAAGCAGAACAACGTCGACTTCGTCTACTACGGCGGCTATCACCCAGAGCTGGGCCTGATCCTGCGCCAGGCTCAAGAGAAGGGCCTGAAAGCCAAGTTCATGGGTCCGGAAGGCGTAGGTAACGACTCCATTTCGCAGATCGCTCAGAACGCGTCCGAAGGCCTGCTGGTCACCCTGCCGAAGTCGTTCGACGCAGACCCGGCGAACAAGAAGATCGTCGACGCCATCAAGGCTGACGGCAAGGACCCAAGTGGCCCGTTCGTATTCCCTGCCTACTCGGCTGTCGAGCTGATCGCTCAAGGCATCAAGAAAGCCGGCTCCGATGATACCGACAAGGTGGCCAAGGCCATCCACGAAGGCACCTTCAAGACCCCGACCGGCGACCTGTCGTACGACGAGAAAGGCGACCTGAAAGACTTCAAGTTCGTGGTCTACGAATGGCACTTCGGCAAGCCGAAGACCGAAGTCTCCCCTCAGTAACTGCGTGACTAATAGCTGACCTACGAGCCCACTGTGCGAGCAGTGGGCTTCGTTTTATGAGGTTCATGGGCCCGATCCCCGCGATCCGGGGGCAGGCTCACCTGAAAATCTTAAAACCGTCACCCGCGGTTTCCTGGCCGTACCCCTGCCAGTGAAATGCAAATCAGGTTTTTAGGAGCGCTGTAATGCCTGAGATCTACCATTTCTTCCAACAACTGGTTAATGGATTGACCATCGGCAGCACCTATGCCTTGATCGCCATCGGCTACACGATGGTGTACGGCATCATTGGCATGATCAACTTCGCCCACGGCGAGGTGTACATGATCGGTTCCTACGTGGCCTTCATCGCCCTGGCGGGCCTGGCCATGATGGGTATCCATTCGCTGCCGATCCTGATGACCGTCGCCTTCGTCGCGACGATCTTCGTCACCAGTGCCTATGGCTACAGCATCGAACGGGTTGCCTACCGCCCCTTGCGCAACAGCAACCGTCTGATCCCGCTGATTTCCGCCATCGGCATGTCGATTTTCCTGCAGAACACGGTCTTGCTTTCGCAGGACTCCAAGGACAAGTCTATCCCCAACCTGATCCCCGGCAGTTTCTCCTTCGGGCCAGGCGGTGCTGAAGAAGTACTGATCAGCTACATGCAAATCCTGGTGTTCGTCGTCACCCTGGTGGCCATGACCCTGCTCACCCTGTTCATCTCTCGTTCCCGTCTGGGCCGCGCCTGCCGCGCCTGCGCCGAGGACATCAAGATGGCCAACCTGCTGGGCATCAACACCAACAACATCATCGCCCTCACTTTCGTCATCGGTGCCGCCCTGGCTGCCGTGGCGGCCGTGCTGCTGAGCATGCAGTACGGGGTGATCAACCCCAACGCCGGTTTCCTGGTGGGCCTTAAGGCTTTCACCGCGGCGGTGCTGGGCGGCATCGGCAGCATCCCGGGCGCCATGCTCGGCGGGCTGGTGCTGGGCGTGGCCGAAGCGTTCGGTGCCGATATCTTCGGCGACCAGTACAAGGACGTGGTGGCATTCGGCTTGTTGGTTCTTGTCCTGCTATTCCGGCCGACCGGCATCCTGGGCCGCCCGGAGGTTGAAAAAGTATGAACAGAAATCTCAAACAGGCGTTCTTCAGCGCCTTGCTGGTCTGGGCCGTGGCCTTCCCGGTACTGGGCCTGAAACTGAGCATCGACGGCATCAGCCTGGTCGTGCACAGTCAGGGCTCGTTCACCATCAGCATCATTGCCGTGTGTTCGGTGCTGATGTTCCTGCGCGTGCTGTTCGACAAGCAGTGGAGTTCGGTGATGGGCCGCCGATCGGATCGCAAGCTGATCCCCCCGGCAGTCAGCAACTACCTCACCCTGCCCAAGACCCAGCGCTACGTCATCATCGGGTTGATCGTGATGGCACTGGTATGGCCGTTCTTCGGCTCTCGCGGTGCGGTCGACATTGCCACGCTGATCCTGATCTACGTGTTGCTGGGCCTGGGCCTGAACATCGTGGTCGGCCTGGCGGGCCTGCTCGACCTCGGCTACGTGGGCTTCTATGCCGTCGGTGCCTACAGCTACGCCATGCTCTCGCATTACCTGGGCTGGAGCTTCTGGGTCTGCCTGCCGATTGCCGGCCTGATGGCTGCCACATTCGGCTTCCTGCTCGGCTTCCCGGTGCTGCGCCTGCGTGGCGACTACCTGGCGATCGTGACCCTCGGTTTCGGTGAGATCATCCGCCTGTTCCTGCGTAACCTCACCGATTGGACCGGCGGCCCCAACGGCATCAGCAACATCCCCAAGCCGGAGTTCTTCGGCCTGACCTTCGAACGACGTGCGGCCGAGGGCATGCAGACCTTCCACGAGTTCTTCGGGCTGGAATACAACTCGATCAACAAGGTCATCTTCCTGTACCTGGTGGCCCTGCTGCTGGCCCTGCTGGCATTGTTCGTGATCAACCGCCTGCTGCGCATGCCGATCGGCCGTGCCTGGGAAGCCCTGCGTGAAGACGAGATCGCCTGCCGTGCACTGGGCCTGAACCCGACCGTGATCAAGCTCTCGGCATTCACCCTGGGTGCCTGCTTCGCCGGTTTCGCCGGCAGCTTCTTCGCCGCGCGCCAAGGCCTGGTGACGCCGGAGTCGTTCACCTTCATCGAGTCGGCGATCATCCTCGCCATCGTCGTACTGGGCGGCATGGGCTCACAACTGGGCGTGATTCTCGCGGCCATCGTGATGATCCTGCTGCCTGAGCTGATGCGTGAGTTCAGCGAATACCGCATGCTGATGTTCGGTGCGCTGATGGTGTTGATGATGATCTGGCGTCCGCAAGGCCTGCTGCCTATGCAACGTCCACACATGGAGCTGCGCCGATGAGCCGCGAAATTCTGCAAGTCAGCGGCCTGAGCATGCGCTTCGGCGGCTTGTTGGCGGTCAACGGCGTGGCCCTGACCGTCAAGGAAAAACAGGTGGTGGCATTGATCGGCCCGAACGGCGCCGGCAAGACCACCGTGTTCAACTGCCTGACCGGCTTCTACAAGCCCAGCGGCGGCACCATCCTGCTCGATGGCCAGCCGATTCAGGGCCTGGCCGGCCACCAGATCGCCCGCAAGGGCGTGGTGCGGACCTTCCAGAACGTGCGCCTGTTCAAGGAAATGACCGCACTGGAAAACCTGCTGATCGCCCAGCACCGCCACCTCAACACCAACTTCTTCGCCGGCCTGTTCAAGACGCCGAGCTTCCGCCGCAGCGAGAAGGAGGCCATGGAACGGGCGCAGTACTGGCTGGAGAAGGTCAACCTGACCGAGTTCGCCAACCGTACCGCCGGCACCCTCGCCTACGGGCAGCAACGCCGCCTCGAAATCGCGCGCTGCATGATGACCCAGCCACGCATCATCATGCTCGATGAACCGGCGGCCGGCCTGAACCCGAAGGAAACCGAAGACCTCAAGGCACTGATCGCCTACCTGCGTGAGTCGCACAACGTCACCGTGCTGCTGATCGAGCACGACATGAAGCTGGTGATGAGCATTTCCGACCATATCGTGGTGATCAACCAGGGTACCCCCCTGGCCCACGGCACGCCGGAAGAGATCCGCGACAACCCTGACGTGATTAAAGCCTACCTGGGGGAAGCGTAAATGCTGAAGTTTGAAAACGTTTCCACTTTCTACGGCAAGATTCAGGCGCTGCACAGCGTCAACGTGGAGATCAACCAGGGCGAGATCGTCACCCTGATCGGCGCCAACGGTGCCGGTAAGTCGACCTTGCTGATGACCCTGTGCGGTTCGCCGCAGGCGCACAGCGGCAGCATCAAGTACCTGGGTGAAGAGCTGGTCGGCCAGCCGTCCTCGCACATCATGCGCAAGAGCATCGCGGTAGTGCCGGAAGGCCGCCGCGTGTTCGCTCGCCTGACCGTCGAGGAAAACCTGGCCATGGGCGGCTTCTTCACCGACAAGGGCGACTATCAGGAGCAACTGGACAAGGTCCTGCAACTGTTCCCGCGCCTGAAAGAGCGTTACATCCAGCGCGGCGGCACCATGTCCGGTGGCGAGCAGCAGATGCTGGCCATCGGTCGGGCGCTGATGAGCAAGCCCAAGCTGCTGCTGCTCGATGAGCCTTCGCTGGGCCTGGCGCCGATCATCATCCAGCAGATCTTCGACATCATCGAACAGCTGCGCCGCGATGGCGTGACGGTGTTCCTGGTGGAGCAGAACGCCAACCAGGCGCTGAAGATCGCTGACCGGGCGTATGTGCTGGAGAACGGTCGGGTGGTGATGCAGGGCACCGGTGAGGCACTGCTGACCGACCCGAAGGTGCGCGATGCCTACTTGGGAGGTTGAATGAAAAAGGGCCTTCGGGCCCTTTTTTCTGCCCGCAGGACGTGTATCGTGGCCAGCTCTTTGGCAAAGATTCCCCGGAGCCCGCCCCCATGCGCCTCACCCCTACCCTGCTGCTCAGCGCCCTGTTGCCCCTGTTCGCTGGCTGCCAGCTACTGGCCGAGCCGCCCCGCGACCCGAACATCGGCACCACACGCATGCAGGGCGAACTAAGCGCCAACGGCGGCCGCCTGTTGTTCAAGCCCTGCAGCGAGGCACGCCGCTTCGTGATCAACGACGTCGCCGGCACCGGCATCCTGCAGGAGTCCGCCAACCTGGCCAAGGACGCCAACGCCAAGTTGTTCGCCGACGTGCGCGGTCGCCTCACTGGCGCCAAGCAGGCCGACAACGACGGCCAGCTGGAAGTCAGCCGCCTGTACCGCCTGGAACCCTCCACACGCGCTTGCGACGACCCCAATTTCAAGCAGCTGACCCTGCGCGCCAATGGCCACGAACCAGACTGGGACGTCAAGGCCAGCGGCAAGGGCATGGTGCTCAACCGCATCGGCAAAGACCCGCTGCCTCTGCCCTTCCTCGAAGAAGAAGTGCCCGGCGGCGGCCTGACCCTGACCAGCGAAGCCAACGGCCAGCACGTGGAACTGTGGGTCGCCCCGCAACGCTGCGTCGACAGCGCCACCGGCGCCATCCACCACCTGCGCGCCGAACTGCGCATCGACGGCCAGACCCTGCGCGGCTGCGGTTACTACGGTGGTGCGCGCGACAACTGATCGCCGGGCGCTTTTATCCTGCCAGTCGGGGCGTCTAACAGCTTATACTTGGCGGTTTGTGTAAAGCCGCCGGCCGCCCATGGCCGGGATACTGGACCCTGCCATGCTACGAATCACCGAACTGAAGCTGCCCCTGGACCATCCCGACGAAGCGTTGCGCGAAGCCATCGTCCAGCGCCTGGGCATCCGCGACGAGCAACTGCTCAGCTTCAACCTGTTCAAGCGCAGCTACGATGCGCGCAAGAAGAACAGCGAACTGCTGTTCATCTACACCATCGACCTGGAAGCCAGCAACGAGGCCGAGCTGCTCAGCAAGTTCGCTGATGATCGCAACATCGGCCCAGCGCCAGATGTCACCTACAAGTTCGTCGGCCAGGCCCCGGCAGGCCTGCAGGAGCGCCCGATCGTGGTCGGGTTCGGCCCGTGCGGCATCTTTGCCGGCCTGTTGCTGGCACAAATGGGCTTCAAGCCGATCATCCTCGAACGCGGCAAGGAAGTGCGCCAGCGCACCAAGGATACCTGGGGCCTATGGCGTAAAAGCGTGCTCAACCCTGAGTCCAACGTGCAGTTCGGTGAAGGCGGCGCCGGTACCTTCTCGGACGGCAAGCTGTACAGCCAGATCAAGGACCCGCAACACCACGGCCGCAAAGTGCTGGAAGAATTCGTCAAGGCCGGTGCGCCAGACGAAATCCTCTACATCAACAAGCCGCACATCGGCACTTTCCGCCTCACCGGCATGGTCGAACAGATGCGCCAGGACATGATCGCCCTGGGGGCCGAAGTGCGCTTCCAGGAGAAGGTCACCGACCTGCTGATCGAGGATGGCCAACTGACCGGTGTAGTGCTTGAAAGTGGCGAGCAGTTGCACAGTCGCCATGTGGTATTGGCCCTGGGCCACAGCGCCCGCGACACCTTCCGCATGTTGCATGCCAAAGGTGTGTACATGGAAGCCAAGCCGTTCTCGGTGGGCTTCCGTATCGAGCACCCGCAAACACTGATCGACAAGGCACGTCTGGGCAAGTACGCCGGCCACCCGAAACTGGGTGCCGCCGACTACAAGCTGGTCTACCACGCCAAGAATGGCCGCTCGGTATACAGCTTCTGCATGTGTCCGGGTGGCACCGTGGTAGCGGCCACCAGCGAGCCAGGGCGAGTCGTGACCAACGGCATGAGCCAGTATTCGCGTAACGAGCGCAACGCCAACTCCGGCATTGTCGTCGGCATCGACCCCGAGCGCGACTACCCGGGCGGCCCGTTGGCCGGTATCGAACTGCAGGAGCGCCTGGAGGCGCACGCCTATGTAATGGGCGGCAGCAACTACCAGGCCCCGGCGCAACTGGTGGGTGATTTTGTCGCCGGCCGGCCCTCGACCGCGCTGGGCAGTGTCGAGCCGTCCTACAAGCCGGGCGTGACCTTGGGTGACCTGGCGCCGAGCCTGCCGGACTTCGCCATCGAGGCGATCCGTGAGGCACTGCCAGCGTTCGACAGGCAGATCAAGGGCTATAACCTGCATGACGCGGTGTTGACCGGGATCGAGACGCGTACCTCGTCGCCACTGCGGATTACCCGGGGAGAGGATTACCAGAGCCTGAACCTCAAAGGGCTGTTCCCGGCGGGTGAAGGGGCCGGGTACGCGGGTGGGATCCTGTCTGCCGGTGTGGATGGCATTCGCATCGCAGAGGCGGTGGCGCGGGATATGCTCGGCCTCTGACTCTTTATCGACTGACAGGGCTTCTTCGCGGGTAAACCCGCTCCTACACGGACCAATGGTTCCCCGGTAGGAGCGGGTTTACCCGCGAAAGGGCTCGGGCAGGCATCAGAAGATTCCAGCACCTACTCCAGACTTCCCCTCCCCCCTCCTTCCCCAAATCAATCTAGGCTTGCCCCAGGCCTGTCGGCAACACCATATAACAAAAACGAATATTGTTTTTGTTTGAAAGCATATCTCTACAGGCTAGGGTGTCCGCCCGTACCATTCGTAAACTGCTCATGGAGGGCCTACCACCCGTGCGTAGCCTGTTTACCCGCTTCTTCCAGCTCGAAGCTGCCAGCGGCCTGCTGCTGATCACCGCCGCCGTTCTGGCCCTGATCATCAACAACTCGCCGCTGTCCTACCTGTACGGCGGCTTGCTCGATGTACCCGTTGCCGTCCAGGTCGGCGCGCTGAACATCGCCAAGCCATTGCTACTGTGGATCAACGACGGCCTGATGGCCCTGTTCTTCCTGCTCATCGGCCTTGAGGTCAAACGCGAGGTGGTCGACGGTCACCTGTCCAAGCCCTCACAAGTGATCCTGCCTGCCACCGCAGCGGTGGGCGGCATGGTGGTGCCAGCGCTGATCTACTGGTTCATCAACCGTGACAATCCTGCAGCTGTGGCAGGCTGGGCGATCCCTACCGCCACCGACATCGCCTTCGCTCTCGGCGTCCTGGCCCTGCTCGGCAAGCGTGTACCGGTGTCACTGAAGCTGTTCCTGATGACCCTGGCGATCATCGACGACCTGGGTGCGATCATTGTCATCGCCCTGTTCTATTCCGGCACCCTGTCGAGTGTGTCGCTGCTGCTGGCTGCGGCCTGTCTGGTGGTACTGGTGGCAATGAACCGGCTTGGCGTGGTCAAGCTTGGGCCCTACATGATCGTTGGCCTGATCCTGTGGGTCTGTGTGCTCAAAAGTGGCGTGCACGCCACTCTGGCTGGTGTCGCCCTGGCCTTGTGCATACCGCTGCGTACACGCAATGCTGAATCGTCGCCTCTGCTGGCACTGGAACACGCCCTGCACCCCTGGGTGGCCTATGCCATCCTGCCGATTTTCGCCTTCGCCAATGCCGGCGTTTCGCTGGCAGGCATGACCCTGGACAGCTTCACCCACCCCGTGCCGATGGGCATCACGGTCGGCCTGTTGCTGGGCAAGACCGTGGGGGTTTTCGGCCTGACCTGGGTGGCGGTCAAACTGCGCCTGGCCGCGCTGCCTGCAGGTGCTGGTTGGGGGCAAATTCTGGGGGTGGCGATACTCTGCGGCATTGGCTTCACCATGAGCCTGTTCGTAGGCTCGCTCGCCTTCGCCCCGGGTAGCAGTGAGTATGCCGGCATGGACCGCATGGGTATTCTTACTGGTTCGTTCTTTGCCGCGGTGATCGGCTACGCCGTCACCGCAATGGCCAGCCGCAAAACCAGCGTTGCCTGACTAGGCTGCAGCACGAAAAAACCCCGACTGGCAGCAGCCATGTCGGGGTTTTGTTTTACTGCGCTACGGTCAGTGCGAAACGCGGCTGGTACCGTCAACTGTCATGATGCGCACGCGCTCGCCAACGCGGAAGACTTCGTTCTCCTGCACGGCCTGCACATAGGCGCGCATGCTGCCATCATCTTCACGAACGGTAATTTCGACACCTTGGGTACGGGTTAGGCCTTCTTCTGCTGCGGAACCCGCCAGGCCACCGGCCACGGCACCGATCACGGCAGCCACGATGCTGCCACGGCCACCGCCCACGGCGCTGCCGGCTACACCACCCACGATGGCACCGGCACCGCCGCCAATCGGCGTCTTGGTGCCCTCTATCTTGACCGGACGCAGGGATTCGATGGTACCCATACGCACGGTTTGCACGCGGCGGGCTTCGTCACGAGAGTAGCTGTCACCGGTCAGGCTCGAGGCACAGCCCCCCAGCAGCAGCGACATGGTGGTAAAGGTCGCCACCAGCAAAGCGGATTTACGCATGGGTAAAGTCTCCATAAGTCAGGTGCTCATTAGACGCTGCACATTGACGGCTGTCACGGTACAAACGTAATAAAATTGTTTTCATTCAGCCGGGGTACAGCCTGCCTGGCTGTGTCGAAGGCCTTTCAAGTGAGACCAAGAATAGCCATGGATTACTTCATCGTCGTGGTCACCACCGTTATGGGACTCTATTTCCACGGGTGGTTGTATGTGCGCATGCGCCGCTGGATGGACCGCGACCTGGCGTTGTCGCTGGCAGGGGCCGATCCTGAAAAACGCGCGTTCATGCTGGAAAGGTTGGCGCAGGCGCGGCAGGAGAAGGTGGGGCGTAAGCAACTGGCGGGGTGGCTGGAGCGCGAGGCGGCGGGTTATCCGGGGTAGCTTGATCGATGGCTGGGGCCGCTTGGCGGCCCCAGTTGCTCAGGGCGCCAGCCGCTCCCGCAGCCATTGCCCATCCACCAGCCGATAGTTCAAACGATCATGCAGGCGGCTTGCCCGCCCCTGCCAGAACTCGATGCGCTCGGGCAACAAACGGTATCCCCCCCAATGCTCAGGGCAGTGCGGCTGGGTGTCGGAGAAACGCGCTTCGGTAGCCTTGACCAGGCCCTCCAGCTCTTCACGCCCAGCAATCACACGGCTCTGTGGCGAAGCCCAGGCCCCCAGGCGACTGCCCAGCGGGCGCACCTGGTAGTAGGCATCCGACTCCTGCGCCGTGACCTTCTGCACCCGGCCCTCGATGCGCACCTGACGCTCCAGCGCCGGCCAGAAAAAGGTCATTGCCGCAAAGGGGTTGGCTTGCAGTTGCTGGCCCTTGGCGCTGTCATAGTTGGTGAAGAAGGTGAAACCCTGCTCGTCGAGCCCCTTCAACAGCAATACACGGCAATGCGGGCGACCTTCGCCGTCCACGGTGGCCAAGGTCATGGCATTGGCTTCCACCGGCGCCTGCTCGGTTTTCACCGCATCGGCGAACCACTGGTGGAACAGGGCGAACGGCTCCCCTGGTGCCTGGGCCTCGGCCAGGCCATCACGGGTGTAGTCGCGGCGCATATCGGCCAGGGATTGGGTCATTACTGCGGTTCCTTGACGATCAGTTGGTCTTCGCAGGGCTGTTGGCAGCTACTTTCTTGTCAACGGCAGCTTTCTTGGCAGCAGGCTTGGCCGGCGCAGCTTTTTTCTTGGCTGCAGTCTTCGCAGGCGTTTTGGCCTTGGCAACAGGTTTCTTCGCCGCAGCCTTGACGGCCGGCTTGCTGTCAGCGGCCTTGGCGGCTGGCGCCTTGGCATCCTGCACCGCCACCATCGACGCCGGGGCGGGTGCCGGGGCGGCCTGCTGGTATTTGGCCAGCAGCGCGACCATGGTGTTTTGCGGGGTCAGCAACATTTCCACGCGGCGGTTCAGGGCGCGCCCCTCGGCGCTGTCGTTGGCAGCGCGCGGCATCACCGAGCCCATGCCCTTGAGGGTCAGGCGGTCACGCTGCAGGCCGCTGAGGCGGAAGATGGCCGATACCGAAGCGGCGCGCTCCAGGCTGAGCTTCTGGTTGGCAACGGCGGCACCGCTGCTGTCGGCATGGCCCAGTACCAGCACGGCAGTCTTGGGGTCGCCTTCGACAGTCTTGGCGACGCGGGTGATCGGGCCCAAGGACATGGGCAGCAACATGTTCGGGCGATCAGGATTGTACGAGCTGTCCACCGGCAGGGTTACCGCCAGCACATTGTCACGACGCTCCAGCTCCAGCTTGCTGTCCTTGATCGCTTCGCGCAGCTTGGGCTCGTATTCATCCAGCCAGGCCTGAGTGGCCTTCTGATCGATCTTCGGCACCACCGGCCCTTTGGCTTGCTTGTCGTCACCGCCAAACGGCCACCACCAGCGGCTGGCGCTTTCGGATTTGGCATCGGCTTTGGCCACGTTTTCGGTGACGGCTGATTTCACTTCCTGCTCGGCAACCTTGTCCGAACCGAAAGGCCACCAGCTGGAGCCACCTTCCTTGGAGCCGTCCGGGGAGTGGCTGGCGCAGCCGGTAACGGCGGTCAGGCACAGGGCGAGTGCTAAGGTTTTATGTGAAGACATCAGCGATACACCATGAAATAGAAAGATATTTTGCCTACGAACTTCAGGCGTTGGCATTGAGGATAGTCAAAGGGGTGTGCCAATACCCGCATTACCCGATCAAAGGCAACTGGCAAGGACGCGTACCAGTTTCTGGGCACGGGGGTCCATCAGCACATATGGGCCTAGGGTATTGACCACAAAACCGAAGGCCACGTCGTGCTCAGGGTCGGCAAAACCGACCGAACCACCGGCACCGGGGTGGCCAAAGGCGCGGACGCCGAGACCAAAGGTGGCATTGGCCACATCGGGCTGGTCGAGCATGCAGCCCAGGCCGAAACGGGTCTGGGTGAGCAAGGTACGGTCCTGGCCAAGGCTATGCTCGCGGGTCAGCTCATCGAGCAGTTCCGATTCAAGCAAACTACCGTCCAGCAGCCCGGCATAGAACCCCGCCAGGCTGCGTGCGTTGCCATGGCCATTGGCCGCTGGCTGCTGCATGCGCCGCCATTCCGGTTTGTTGGTGCTGGTCAGTATCGCGGGCGGGTTGGTAAAGGCACGGGTCGACAGTGCCTCAGGCTCGCGCATGGTCACCTGCAGCAAGCGTTGCGCTGCACTGTCTCCAGCATTGCCCTTGCCACGGGCGATATGCGCCACGCGGTGGAACTCTTCGTCGGCCAGGCCAACATGGAAATCCAGCCCCAATGGGCGGGCGGTGCGAGCCACGATCGAGTCGCCAGGGCCACGGCCGTCGGCACGGCGAATCAGCTCGCCGATCAGCCAGCCATAGGTGATGGCGGCATAGCCGTGTTCTGTGCCTGGCGTCCACCACGGTGCCTCGGCTGCCAGGGCATCGACCATGTACTGCCAGTCATACAAGGCTTCAGCCGGCAACAGCTCGCGAATGGCCGGCAAGCCGGCGCGGTGGCTAAGTAGCTGACGCAAGGTGATCGACTGCTTACCCGCCTGGGCAAACTCGGGCCAGTAGTTGGCCACCGGGGCATCGAGGGCCAGCTTGCCCTCGCCGACCAGCTGCAGGGCGGTAACAGCCGCGAAGGTCTTGGTGCAGGAGAACAAGTTGGCGATGGTATCGCTGTGCCAGGCCTGCTGGCCGTCCTTGTCGGCACTGCCAGCCCACAGGTCAACGACGGTTTCGCCACCCACCTGGATGCACAGCGCAGCGCCACGCTCCTGGGGATCATCGAACAGCGCGGCAAAAGCTTCGCGCACAGCTTCGAACTTCAGCTCATAGTGACCCTGGATCTGCACCCGCTGCTCTCCGTACGACCATATCCAAAAAGGTGTGCATTGTTTCAGTAGTTGGGTGTTTTGCAAACTGGCTCGGGCCAAGTGGTCGCGACACAAGGCCGCGCTCACTTGAGTTGACTGCATCTGCCTGATCTCAGGGAGCCGGTTTTTCCAGCTCGGCACGCAGTTGGCTCATGGTTTGCAAATTGCTTTTGCGCACGGCATCGACAAAACCTGGATACGGCATATCGGTAATCGCCACCAGCCCGAGGTGACCGTTTTCACCATCAAGCAGGCGACCGCTGGCCGGTTGGTCGAGGTACTGGAACCAGTGCGCGCCAACGATCATCGGCTGCGCCAGGGCCGCCTTGAGGAAGTTTGCGTAGGCCGGGCCGCGATCCTCTTCCCGCGCCAGCTCCAATGGCCCCGGCCAGAACGGCCCGCGATCACGCGAGCCGAACTGGAACTCGGACACCAGCACCGGCTTGTCGAGCTCCGCCAGGCGGGCAAAGTCGTAACCGTCCTGTGGCTTGAGGGTATAGAAGTTGAAGCTCAGCACATCGCAGAACTCGGCGCAGGCCTTGACCGCCTCCGGTGTGCTGACCGCATAGCGGCCCCCCAGGAGCATGTGATTGGGCGCATGCCACTTCAACGAATCGGAAATGGTCTTGAAGTAGGTCTCGGCAAATACCTGCTGGAAGTGCTGGTAGTCACGTTCGATTTCCGGATGCTCCGGGTCAGGCAGCGGCGCCTCGAAGCCAGGATCTTCCATGAGCTCCCAGGCGGACAGTTCGATGCCCCAGGCCTTGGACAACCCTTCCTGGTTGCGATACTTGTCGCGCAACTGCTTGAGGAACGCGCGCTTGGCTGGCACGTCGGTGGTCAGGCGCAAGGTGCCGTAGGCCAGGCCATAACGGCTTTTGGGGTCGCTTCCAGGGGCTGCCCAGGCCAGTTCGTTATCTGCGAAGTAGCCGATGAGCCAAGGGTCGTCACGGTGATCACGCGCGGCGATGGCCACGGCACGTTCGGTCGCCATGGCAAAACGCGGGTCGAACGGGTCGGGCATGCGGCCCCACCAGTCCATGCCAGTGCTGATGCTGGCGTAGTCGCCTACGATCGACAGCGGCAAGGTATACGGCATGCGTCTGGCTTGGCCAAGCGCCGGCTCGCTCCAGTTGCCAACGGTGTTGAACCCCCAGGCCTGAAGGCGGTCAAGCGCGTGCGCCTGCCAGCGGTCGGCATCCAGCACCGGCGGCGCGCAGTTGGCTGGCTGGCCCTCCACTGCGGGCGGGCAGGGTTTGCCATAGGTACGCTGCAGGTTGGCGGCATAGAAGTCGAACCAGCGGCCCTGCTTGAAATTGCGCCCTTGCGACGAGGCATTGCCATCGTCGTTGTTGCTTTCGCCATAGAACGCCGCCAATGCATCGCCCTCAGCGGGCAGGGCCTTGAACATGCCCTCGCGCCCGGCGACATACGTTCGCCCGCCGTCTGCCGCCACGGCGTTCACCCCCAGGGAATAGAACGGGTGCCCATCCGGCGTTACCAGGTACCAGCGGCCATCACGCTTTTCAGTGCGAAAGAAGCCCTTGGCTGCAAAGGCCGGCCCGCCCACCAGGCCGCCGTACGCGTCCAACTGCTGCTTGCCACGCTCTGCCAACCAGCCCTTGAGCTGCTGCTGTTCACGGGTATCGGCCGCCTTGAGCTGCTCGTCACTGGATACCTTCTCGGGCCAGTTACCGCGAGTCGACTGGCCATAAGCATCAATCAGCGCGTGGTAGGCCGCCCTGTACGCCTGGTCGTCATCCTGGATACCGACACGCTCGATCAGCAGGCTCTGCGCCACCTTGGGGCTGGGGATGCTCAGGCTGACCGAGGCCACCTGCTTGAGGTCGATGGCTCCGGCACTGCTGGCCAAAAGGAGGCGCTGACCGCCATGGTTCCAGGGCATCGGCGGGCCGGCGCGCATGCCCTGGTCCAGCGGCGAACTGGCCGTCAGGGGCACCATCACGGTTTGCGCGGGGCCGGCGGGCAGGTCGATACGGCTGGTCAAGGCGCGGCCATCGCTGCCTTGCACTGTGACATCCACGGTCAATGCCCAATCCATGGCACTTTGCAGGCGCAAGGTCAGGAACTGCCCGGCGGACCAGTCCCACACCCCGCCCTGCGGGCTCAGACGCAGGGTCGGCTGCTGGGCCGGGTTGAACACCACACGCCGCAACACCTCACCCTCGGCCGTTTGTTCCGCGTTGTACTGCGGCATGCCGGCGTCCACGGTCGCCACATTGACCACCGAAGCCGGGCGCACGAAGCTGAACAGCGTCTGCTGCCCGGCCAGCAAGGGCGAACTGCACAACAAGGCGAAAACGGCGGGCAGGGTGCGGCGGATCATAAGGCTGGAGCTCTCCTTCAGGACCCTGATGGGTCCAAGACGAGTAATGGACAATGCGCCGGCGCAAGTGCTCCGGCGGTCAGGAAATTTCCCGCCGGAACGGCGGCAGCGCATTGAGAATAGCCTTGCCGTAGCGCTGCGTGACCAAGCGCCGGTCAAGCAAGGTGATAACGCCGCGATCCTGTTCGGTACGCAGAAGGCGACCGCAGGCCTGGATCAGCTTCAACGAGGCGTCGGGCACGGCAATTTCCATGAACGGGTTACCGCCACGTGCCTCGATCCACTCGGCCAGCGCAGCTTCGACCGGGTCGTCGGGCACTGCAAAGGGAATCTTGGCGATGACGACGTGCTCGCAATACGCACCCGGCAGGTCGACACCTTCGGCAAAGCTGGCCAGGCCAAACAGCACGCTGTGCTGGCCATCGTCGACCCGCGCCTTGTGCTTGTTCAGGGTTTCCTGCTTTGAAAGGTTACCCTGGATGAGCACCAGCTTGCGCCAGTCACGGTCCAGACCATCAAACACATCCTGCATCTGCTTGCGTGACGAGAACAGCACCAGCGCGCCACGGGCATCCTCGACGATGTTCGGCAGCTCGCGGATGATCGCCGCGGTGTGCGCAGCTGCATCGCGTGGGTCGGCCTGCAGGTCGGGGACCCGCAACAGGCCGGCATCGCCATGCACAAACGGGCTGGGTACCACGCAAGTGACTGCGTCGCGCGGCAACCCCGAACGCATGCGGAAACGGTCGAACTTGCCCAGCGCGGTCAATGTCGCCGAGGTCACCAATGCGCCGTGGGCGACGCTCCACAGGCTGCGCCGCAGCATGTCTGCAGCGAGGATGGGGCTGGCGTTGACTTCGATGTCGAACAACGCGCCACTTTCGGCCAACGTCAGCCAGCGCGCCATGGGCGGGCTGTCTTCCGGGTCTTCGGCGGTGAAGGCCGTCCACAGCTCCCAGTTACCCTGGGCACGGGTGACCAGGCTGCCGAACAGCGGATACCACTCTTCGGCCTGGTGGCTGGCAATGCCGATATTGACCTCGCCATCCATGCCTTCCTTCAGCAGATCAGCCAGGCGGGTGAACAGATCGTTGAGGCGGGCAAAGCCCTTTTTCAGTTCGATGCCCACTTCGCGAATCTGCTCCGGCACCACCCCACCCTCGAAACGGTAACGCGGGCGCTCACGGCCTTCGGTGTCCTCGCTGGGACGGAAGTCAGCCACCTGCTCGCAAAGGGTAAACATGAACTGCTGCTGGGTGCGCACTTCTCGCGCCAGCTCCGGCACCTGCTCGATGTACTTGCCCAGGTCGCCGGGCAGCGGATGCTGTGCCAGCAGTTTGGTCAGGTTCTTGGCGGTCTGCTCCAGCCAGTCGGCGGTGGAACGCAGCCGCGAATAATGGGCGAAATGGCCGATGGCCTTGTCTGGCAGATGATGGCCTTCGTCGAACACGTACATGGTATCGCGCGGGTCGGGTAACACCGCACCGCCCCCCAGGGCCAGGTCGGCCAGGACCATGTCGTGGTTGGTGACGATCACATCCACCTTGCCCATGCCTTCGCGGGCCTTGTAGAACACGCACTGCTGGAAGTTGGGGCAGTGGCGGCCGGTGCACTGGCTGTGGTCGGTGGTCAGCCGTGCCCAGTCCTGGTCTTCCAGGGCCTCTGGCCAGCTGTCACGGTCACCGTCCCAGCGGTTGCCGGCCAGCTTCTCTATCATGCTGTTGAACAACTTCTGGCTGCGCTCGTCGACTTCGATGCGGAAGCCTTCTTCCTCGAACAACTGAGCCGTGGCTGACTGGGCGTGGCCTTCCTGCAACAGGATGTCGAGCTTGGACAGGCACAGATAGCGGCCACGGCCCTTGGCCAGGGCGAAGCTGAAATTGAGGCCGCTGCTGCGCATCAGGTCGGGCAGGTCCTTGAAGACGATCTGCTCCTGCAGGGCCACGGTGGCCGTGGCGATCACCAGGCGTTTGCCGGCGGCCTTGGCAGCCGGGATGGCAGCCAGGCTGTAGGCTACCGTCTTGCCGGTACCGGTGCCCGCTTCCACGGCCACCACGGCAGGCTCGCCAGCGCGGCGGCCTTCATCGTCGCAGGCAATGTCGCCAAGCACCTTGGCCACTTCGGCGATCATCAGACGCTGGCCATAGCGCGGCTTGAGGCTCTTGGCTTCGAGAAAACGCGTATAGGCGCCCTGGATAGTGGCTTTGAGTTCGTTGCTGATCATGGTCTGCAGGCGCCCGGAGGGCTGGATATATTTTCAGTGTTTCGCATGGGGCGGCTATCATACCCCGCTATTGCCCTTTCTGCCGCATGGAGATCCGAATGCTCGCCTTTGCCCTGCCCTACACACTGCATGTTCTGGCCGCGCTCGTTTGGGTCGGCGGCATGTTCTTCGCCTGGCTGGTGCTGCGCCCGGCAACGGTTGCAGCCCTTGAAGGGCCTGCCCGCCTGCGCTTGTGGGTGGAAGTTTTCCGACGCTTCTTCGGCTGGGTCTGGCTGGCGGTGGCGATTTTGGCGATAAGTGGTATCGGCATGTTGCACATGCGCTTCAGCGGTTTCGAGACAGCGCCCCGGTACGTGCACGTGATGATCGGCGGCGGGATCGCCATGTTTGCCTTGTTCATGCGCATTCAGGCGTTGCTGCTGCCGGAATTGAAGGCGGCGGTGCAGGCCGAGGACTGGCCGACGGGGGCGGCGGTACTGGGGCGCATTCGGCGGATGGTGGGGGCCAATCTGCTGCTGGGGCTGGCAGTGGTTGCGGTGGCCAGTTCGCGCCTGGTCATCTGACAGACGCTGCGTGCAACCTGCAGCGAAGCCGGTGCCACGGTGCATGGCACCGGCGTTGCCGGTGTTCGTGGGCAAGCCCGCTTCCGCAGGGATCGCAGTGAGCACCAGAGGCACTGCACAATCAGTTCACCCGCGGCGCCTCCCGCGGACGGGGAATGGACATGACATGGAAGATGCCCGTCAACAGGATTTGCAAACGGTCAAACCACCGGTGACTGCGCCCGCGCAGGCTGCGATTGAAAAACAGCACTTCAAGCAGGTGCAGGCCAAACAAGACGATGCCTGCGGCATTGATCAGCAGATTGAAGGGCAAGGGTTGTGGGATCAGCTGATTGAACAGCACCACCCCCCAGAAAGCGACCGTCAGGACCTTGCCCAGGCCCAGGATGAATTTCATACCCGCCCCTATGGATGGTTGTCATGTCGAGGTGGCCTGATCAAGCAAACCGTGCAAGCAACATTAACGGCAATGCCAAGGCAGGCGCCAGCACCACTCAGTTGAGGTGCAGCTCCACCCGTCGGTTGCGCGCGCGGCCCTCCTCGGTCTCGTTATCGGTAACCGGCTCGCTTTCCCCACGGCCCTGGCTGGTGACCTTGCCCATCTCCAGGCCCTGGCCGATCAGGTACTCGGCAACGCTGCTGGCGCGGCGTTCGGAAAGTGCCTGGTTGTAGCTGTCGGAGCCCACACCGTCGGTGTGCCCGATCACACGAACCTTGGTCACCGTCGGTGAATTGAGCTTCGCCACCAGGCCTTGCAGGCGTTGTTGGGCCGCCGGCGTCAGTTCGGCGGAGTCGAAGGCGAACATCACCGCGCCGTTGTCATCGAGGGTGATCACCTCTGGCGAGGGTTCGGGTGCACTGGCGGGTGGCGCGGCCGGGTACTGTTTCAGTGGGCAACCCATGTGGTCGACCGCCGTGTTGGCTGGGGTCTCGGGGCAGTGATCGCGCCGGTCGAAAATGCCGTCACCATCTTCGTCACCGTCCTGGGCGTAACAAATCAGCCCGCCGGCGATGGCGCCCAAGGCGCCACCACCGGCAGCCCAGGAAGAACTCTCGATGGCGCCAAGGCCGCCACCGACCAAGCCGCCCAGCAGGCTACAGATGGGCCAGGTCCTTTGATTGAGGGGCGCGCCGCCATCGCTGTGCGTAGCGCAACCCGCGAGCAGGCTGACAGCCACCAACAGCGGCAATGCCGCCTTCGACGTCACACTCATGCTGAATGCTCCTGTGTCATTGGCCACAAACGGCTGGCCGGCATGAAGACGCGCCCGTGCCACTGCTCGTGGCACGGGCGCCCGCCGTCTTACCGCTGGATCTTGATCTCGGTACGGCGGTTCATGGCACGCCCTTCGGCCGTGGCGTTGTCTGCCACCGGCTGGGTTTCACCCGCGCCGACCACCGAAACGAAGCTGCTGCGCGGTACACCGCTCTCGACCAGGTAATCGGTCACCGAATGGGCGCGTCGCTCGGACAGTTTCTGGTTATAGCTGTCGGAACCGACGCTGTCGGTATGGCCGCTGACGCTAAGGCGGGCAGATGGCGCTTCCTGTTTCAGGCGCGTGGCAATGGTATTGAGGCGCTCTTTGTCACTGGCCGTCAGGCGCGCAGAATCGAACTCGAAGTGCACATCGCGGATGACAATGACTTCTTCCTTCTGCACCACCACTTCTTCGACCACCGCAACCGGCTCAGGCGGACACCCGTTGGCATCGACCTGCACACCACGCGGTGTGCCAGGGCACTTGTCACGGCTGTCTGGCACGCCGTCGCCATCCTCATCGCCATCGCCATGGGCCCAGCAATAGCCCGCCGCCAGGCCACCGCCCAGCAACGCACCCCAGCCAGCCCAGCTGGAACTTTCGATGGCGCCCAGGGCGGCGCCGCCTACACCCCCGACGGCGGCACATTTCGGCCAGTCGGTCTTTTGCAAACCTGCACAACCAGTCAACACACTGGTGAGCAGTACCAGGGGTATCGCTGTGCGTACTATGCTCATTTCATTGCTTCTCCTAGGGGGAATCGGCATAAGGCCGATCTCTGGGAGTAAAGACCGCGCATTCCAACCCTGCCAGCAATAAGCTACGACACGGTCACATGCCTCTTTGCCCGCACGCCGCAGCCCGCTAGTCTTGGATGACTAGAACGAGGAATGGCAATGACCGAAGGTTTCTCCAAACGCACCCCGCAACAGGCCCTGGCAGCCCTGCTCGAGCGCTTCACTCCACAACGGCTGCTGCTGGTAGGTACGCGCTTTCCGGCGCTGGACGCCTTCGCCCAGGCGCACCCCCAGGTGACCATCGACACCGCCGCCCCTGGCCCGCTGCCGGCCAAACTGGCCGCCCAGCGCTTTGACCTGGCGGTATTGGTGGACTGCCTGGAACACTTGCCCAAGCGCACCGGCCTGGAGCTGCTTGGCGGCATTCGCAACCTCAATGCCAGCCGGGTTGCAGTGCTGGCCGACCTGGCTGCCTGCGGCTGGCAGGACACCGACTTTTTCGCCCTGGCCATGTCGGCCAGCGAGAAATTCTGCCGTGACCAACAGGTTTTGAGCCTGTTCACCTATGATCTACATGACTATAAGCAGGTCCCGGACTGGCTCAATGCCAGGTTCTGGGCCAACCCTGAAAACTTCGGCAAGTACTGGTGGTGATGATGAGTGTCTCGGTCTGCCCTTGTGGCAGTGGCAACCTGCTTGACGCCTGCTGCGGGCATTACCATGCCGGTACCCCGGCACCGGATGCCCAGGCCCTGATGCGCTCACGCTACAGTGCATACGTGCTGGGCCTGGTCGACTACCTGGTAGCCACCACCCTGCCGGCCCAGCAAGCCGGCCTGGACCGTGCTGCCATGGCTGACTGGAGTGCACAGAGCACCTGGCTGGGCCTGGAGGTGGAAAGCGCAGAAGTGCTGGGCGGCCAACCAGAGCACAGTTTCGTCACCTTTACCGCGCGCTGGCACGACCAGGACGGCGATCATCAGCACCGCGAACGCTCGGCGTTCGTCCAGCATGCCGGCCGCTGGTACTTCATCGATCCAACGGTCGGGCTGAAGGCCGGGCGCAACGACCCCTGTCCCTGCGCCAGCGGGCACAAATTCAAGAAATGCTGCGCCAGCTACGTAGGGAGCTGAACATGATCGAGCGCCCCCGTCTGCTACTGCTCGGTGCGCTACTGGCATGGCTGACGGGGTGTGCCAGTTGGGGCGAGGACTGGCGCGAGCCCGAAGTGCATCTGGTCGAGGTCGAAACGGTCAAGGCCAGGCTGCTGGAACAGGAGTTCGTGTTGCACCTGCGGGTCGACAACCCCAATGACAGCCGACTGTTTCTTCGCAACGTGTCGTATGCAATACGCCTCAATGACCTGCTATTGGTGCAGGATGAAGCCAGCGTATGGCGCAGCGTGGGCGGGCATGCCGGGCGCACTTTCAAGATCACCGCACGAACCAACCTGTGGCAGCACCTGAAGCCACTGGCCAAGCTGCTCAGAAGCAAGCAGCCGCTGCATTACACCCTGCAGGGCGAACTGGCGACCGGCTTGCTCATCCATCGGGACCTGCACATCTCGCGCAGTGGTGAGATAATCCCCGGCGATCACCTACCGGAGTAACCCTGCAATGTCCCAACAACCCCACGTTCATGGCCCTGACTGCAACCATGACCATGATCACCACCACGACCACGGCCATGTACACGGCCCGCACTGCAACCACGGCCCCCAGGAACCGGTGCGCAACGCCCTGAAGGACGTTGGCCGTAACGACCCGTGCCCATGCGGTAGCGAGAAGAAGTACAAGAAGTGCCACGGCGCCTGATCGACTGACTCGATAAAAATCTGAGAGATTGCACGATCACTGTGGGAGCGGGCACGCCCGCGAACACGGGCGAAGCCCGTGCCATCCACAGCGTCGCCTGCTCCACAGGTACCGTGCCAGCCTCTGGAACATGTGTCTGACACAGGTGGGCTATGCGGCTTTGCGCCGGTTAGCCCCCAGCAGGTCCTGGTACCAGAGGCCGGCATCATAGGCGATGGTCACCAGGGTGGACTCGGCATACTGCGGGTGCTGGGCCATGCGCTGGGCAACGGCAAGACAGGCTGCAGCGGTATTCCCCACGAAAATCCCACTCTGCATATAGAACCAGCGCTGGGCAGCCAGCATCTCTGCGTGCTGCACCTGGGCCCGCTCATCCACCAGCGACCAGTCCATGAACGGCGGGCATACGCCCACGGCCATGCCTTCAAAACGATGATCGACGAACACGCCAGCCCTCGAATCACAGCCATTGGGATCGACCAGCACCGTCGACACCTCGAAGCCATGGTCCTTCAGCCCCAGGGTGATACCTGTGAAACTGGCACCAGTACCCGCACAGCCCACGAACAGGATCTGTCGCCCAGCCCCGGCGTTGGTCAGTTGCACGGCCAGTTCACTGGCGGTCTGATAACGATGGGCCTCGATGCCCACCGGGTTGTTGAACTGGTCGGTGTAGAAGTATGACTTGCCCAGCGCGGCCTGGTTATCCAAGTGATGCATCACCACGTCCTTGGGTGTGGCACCGGCCATCAGCATTTCCTTGCCGATCAGTCGGGCACCGAAACACTCCAGCAGATCCCGCTTGGTCTGGCTGAAACTCAGCCCGACCGCCAGCTCTACGGCGACCTGGTACTTGTGGCAGGCCGCCAGCAAGCCAAAGCCGAAACTGCCACCGGTTTTTTCGATGACGGTCGTCACCCCGGGAATGATGTCACCGTTGCGCACGGCATGTTCGATGATCCGCCGCGCCGCCCGGTATTTGTGGCTGCCGCCTGGGTTGTTCATTTCCAGCTTGGTGTAGATACGATCGCTGACACTGATGAGCTCGCTCATTTGCGGCCACCTTCCATTGAAGTATGCAGGCGGGCCTTGTTCTGCAGCAGGCCGGCAGTGGCAACCAGCAGGCCCACGCAGAGGACCATGCAGATGGCGTTGGTACCGTCCCAGCCAACCGAGCTCAGCAACAGCGAAGGGCTGAATGCACCGATAGTGGCAAAGATGGCAATGGCCAGGTCGTTCTTGCCCTGCATCTGCATCGCGGCCGGGCTGTTCTGCAGTGACTGGGCCAGCAAGGCACCTCCGCCTACATAAGTGAGGTTCCAGCCCAACCCGAGAGCAATCAGTGCCAGGGTCATCATGGCGTAGCTGTGCGACCAGATATTCATCGCCGAGCAACCGATCAACAGGGCCAGGCCCGCGCAAATCGTGGTCTTGATACCCAGTCGCTGGATAATGGCGCCGGTGAAGAACGACGGGGCGAACATGGCAATCACATGCCACTGGATCGCCAGGCGGACGTCAGTGAAGTCCTCGTGCATGTGTTTCATGTGCATCGAGGCCTGGATCATCAGCAGGTTCATGATCCCGTAGCCCAGCGCAGCGACAGCCATTGCCACAACCACGCTCGGGTCTGCCGGTTCGGCAAGGGTGCTTGCCGGCTTTGTTGCGCTGTTGACCGCGCTGGCCGTGCCCGCATCGTTGGGCAGGCACAGGGCAATCAACAATGACAGCAACGCCAGGCCGACAAACGCCGCATAACACAGCGAAAACAGTGGGTAGCCACCCACATCACGCAGCCACTCGGTAAGCGTTGGCCCGACGACAGCCGCGATGACCCCGCCCGCCACGACCAGCGAAAGCGCCTTGGGCTTCAAGGCCTGGGAAAGATTGTCGGTTGCCGCGAACCGGTTGAAGTTGGCGAACGCGATGTACACGCCCAATGCAGAATGGCTGAGGACCAGCGTTGGAAAATGCTGGTGCTCCACCGCCAGAAAGCCGCTGACACCAGACAGCGCCAGGGGAATCGCGCCCAGCATGAAAGCCTTTTTACGGCCGATGCGACCCATCAGCCTGGAGACCGGATAAGTTGCCAACATCAGGCACAGAAACTGGAACCCGTACGGCACCGTGGACCATGCAGCGTCAGGCGCCAGTGCGGCCCCGACAATGGCGGCCATCGTCACCGACATCACGGCAGTCGTCAGGTTGATCGACTGTGCAGTGAAGTACAGGTACGTGCGCCGCGGTAACGTGCTGTTCATAGTGCGTGCTCGTGATAAGTGGACAGGTCGATTTCGGCCTCGGGGAACACGCAGATCAGCCGTTCCTTGCCTTTACCCAGGCGTTTGCGCTTGACGCTAAGGCGCCCGATGCGCCGAGGTGAATCGAGGTGTGTGCCCCCGCACGGGATTTCGATCCCGTTGTAGGTCCATAAACGCGCGTCTTCCAGGCCTTGAACCGCGTAGTGCTCGATGGGCGCATCGCAGCCGATCAGCTCATTCGCCCGTCGTTCTATTTCAAGCACGTCTTCAGCAGTGAAAGCGTCCTCGACCAGGAAGTCGAAACGTGCCGTGTCCTCCTTGATATGGCAGCCGATAGTCCACTGCTTCAATT
This sequence comes from Pseudomonas sp. JR33AA, assembly GCF_021378985.1. Taxonomy (NCBI): domain Bacteria; kingdom Pseudomonadati; phylum Pseudomonadota; class Gammaproteobacteria; order Pseudomonadales; family Pseudomonadaceae; genus Pseudomonas; species Pseudomonas sp. JR33AA. Next base: position 309,950 of record NZ_JAJSAW010000005.1, on the reverse strand, counting down.
CTTCGCGCAGCCCGATGGCGGCGGCATACAGGAAGTGGCTGGCACTGTGAGACAACGTCAGCCGTTCGCGCCGTTCAATATCGATAGTGACGCGGGCCGGCATACCTACGGTGACTTCATCCAACAGGTGTAAATCATCCGGGTGCAGGCTGTGAATAATGATGCCGCCCAGTTTTCCGCCTTTGAAACCGTCCAGGCGAATTGGGCTACCGTAGAGTTTTTTAACCCAGACGAATCGCACGGTACCCACCGGTAATTCAATGGTGCCGAAATCCGCCTCCTGGCCGCCCCCTTCCGGATAGGCCACCGTACTCAGCAACTCGATGCCGTCACTGTGCACCCGCGCTACTTGAGTATTCGCGCCCGCCAGGTACTGGTCTTTGTAATACAGTTTCTCGGTATTTCTTAAAACTTCATAGTTCAGAGAGTTCATGATTCCAATACCACCTGCAATGATGTTTTAACTTGTACCCGGGCAGCGGCCGGGACGTCTTTGGTCACAATGCAGCCCGGCCCGATAAACGCACCGTCACCGACATGAATAGCGCCCAGCACACTGGCGAAAGCGCCGATCTGTACCCGGTTGCCCAACGTCGGGTGCCTGGGGCTAGAGGGGTTGTCACTGATACCGCGAGCGCCCAGGGTTACGCCGCCAAGCACGTAGCAATCGTCACCAATGGTCGACGTTTCTCCGATGACGGTGCCCATGCCGTGATCGATGATGAAGCGCGCACCAATGCGGCTGCGGAAATGGATCTCCGCCCCCGAAAGCATTTTTCCGCGCCGTGAGATCATGGCGGCCAGACATTGACCGCCGGCGCCGTAGGTCGCGGCGCTATTGGTGTAGATCCAATGGGCAAGCCGATAATGCAAAACCGCAGAATAAGAGGTGTAGGTTTTTGCAATGAATACCAGGTCGCGGCCGGCAGCCGGATCTTTCATGGCAAATGCCTGTAAATCGGCATGTGCCTGTTCAGTCACACATTCAATGACCGGTGTTTCTTTCAGTGCTTCGAACTCGACGATTGAACAACACTCCAATAACGCCGAGGTCACAAGATTCTTTACAACTTTGAATGACTCCAGTTCGTCAGGGACAGGAAGCCTGGCAATGACGGCTGATTGCATGTCCATAGGGTGCATGGGCTTGATATCCAGTTGTCTGGTCTGCACAGACGCTAAAAGTGCCGCCGTTGGCAGCCGAAAGTTCCGACACGGGGATATTGGCATGTGCTGGCCATTTGCAAACGAACAGTCGACAAGCATTTCCGTTAACTGTTAGGCTTTTTTTTCTAACGGTTTCGGACCTGCCATGATCCCCTGCAGCCTTCATCAACTGTTGAAACAACGCCTGGATGCAGGCGAGTGGTTGCCCGGGCAACGCATGCCCTCCATCCGCAAGCTGACGGCTGCAGTGGACTTCAGTTACCACGACGTCGTGTCGGCCTATGCCCAGTTGGTCAGCGAAGGTGTGTTGACGGCATCACCCGGCCGAGGCTACTTCGTCGCAAACCGCGCCCGACAAACCAGCGTGATCCACGAACCCGAATGCATGGCCGGCGACCCGCTGTTCCGGCTGCTGCAGGGCGGCCAGCACTTCACCAAGCTGGGCAGCGGATGGCTGCCCCCTGCGTGGCGCGACACCGAACTGCTGGCCAAGGCCATTCGTCGCACGGCGCGGCTGGAACAAAGCTCGCTGGCAGAGTACGGCGACATCCAGGGGTATCTGCCCATGCGCAAACAGCTGTGCGTGCACATGAAACGGCTGACCCGTGTCGAAGCCCGCCCCAACCAGTTGCTGACCACGCTGGGGGCCACGCAAGGCCTGGACCTGGTGGCACGGCTGCTGATCAAACCAGGCGACCACGTTTTCGTCGACGAGCCGGGCAACGGCAATCTGATCAAGCTGATCCAGCTGGCTGGCGGGCACGTCGTCGGCATACGGCGAACCCAGGACGGGCCGGACGTGGAAGAAATGAGAAGCCACCTGGCCAGGCACAAGGTCAAGGCGTTTTTCTGCAACAGCACTTTCCACAACCCGACCGGCAGCAACATCAGCCCGCACAATGCCTTCAGCGTCCTGCGCCTGGCGGTGGAGCACGAGTTCTTCGTGGTCGAGGATGATGTCTATGGGGACTTCAGCCCTGCTGTGCGCCAGACCTTTGCCGAGCTGGACAACCTTGACCGGGTTATCTACATCGGCAGCTTCTCCAAATGCCTGTCGGCATCGTTGCGCGTGGGGTTCATTGCCTGCTCGCAAGACCTGATCGAGCCGCTCACCCGCCTTAAACTGCTGACCTGCGTCGCCGTCCCCGCGTTTTGCGAACGCTTCGTCAACACCATATTGTCAGATGGCACTTATGCCCGGCACATGAAGGACGTGCAGCAGCGCCTGATCCGCCAGCAAGTGCAAACCCAACGCTTGCTGCTCGAGCGCGGCTGGCAGTTCGACATTGCACCGCAAGGGGGCATGTTCCTCTGGGTCTACCACCCGGACCTGCCCGACCTGCAACCTTTCATGCGTAAACTGGAGCAACACAAGATCCTGCTGATGCCCGGCTCTGCATTCGCGGTGAGCCGTGACTACCAACGCTACACGCGCATCAATTGCACGCATTTTTCCGACGCCTTGGCCGAGCACTTCGACGTTTCACCCGGCGCGATCAAATAAACCGACCTGGGACCTTGCACGGCGCCTGCGCGCTTACTACCTTAGCGCCTTTCCAAACCAGCCTCGCCTTGCAGGAGCCCTTGCCATGGCCGCCCCCGCCTTTCCTCCCTTCCGCCTGCGGTTCGCAACCGCTGCCACCCTGCTCGGCATGCTCGGGCTGGCCGGCTGCCAGACGGGCGGCTTCCAGGACAGCGTGCCACCGACCAGCGGTGTGCAGCCGCTCAAAGGCCTGGCGCAGAATGTTTCGGTACGGCGCAATGCCATGGGCGCGCCGCTGATCGAAAGCAGCAGCTTCCATGATGCGCTGTTCAGCCTGGGCTATGTGCACGCCGGCGACCGCATCGAACAGATGGTCGCCATGCGCCTGCTCGCCCAGGGCCGTCTGGCCGAACTGGCCGGCAGCGAGGCGCTGGATATCGACCGCCTGATGCGCGCCGCCAACCTCAAGCAGAGTGCCGCCCAGCAATACGCCGACGCATCGCCACGGCTCAAGCGCTTCTTCGAAGTGTACGCGCGCGGGGTCAACGCCTACCTGTTCCGCTACCGCGACAAGCTGCCAGCAGGCCTGGCCAGTAGTGGCTATCGCCCCGAATACTGGAAGCCTGAGGACTCGGCGCTGATCTTCTGCCTGTACGCGTTCAGCCAGTCGGTCAACCTGCAAGAGGAACTCAGCGCCCTGACCCTGGCGCAGAAAGCCGGTAGCAACAAGCTGGCCTGGTTGCTGCCCGGGGCCCCGGACGAGCCGTTGGCCGAAATGGAAGTGGACAAGCTCAAGGGCCTGAACCTGGCCAGCCAGTTGCCGGGGCTGCCAGCCCTGGCGGCTGCCAGCCAGAAGCTCGCCGACCTCGACCTGCTCGGTAGCCCGGGGTCGGCCAACCTGGCCCTGGGCCCGCAGCGCAGCCGCAGCGGCAAGAGCCTGCTGGCCAGCGACAGCCGCGCCGCCTGGGCCTTGAGCCCGGTACACATCAATACCAGCAAGTATCAGGTTGCCGGCCTGTCCTTGCCGGGCCTGCCGATTGTGCTGGCCGGCTACAATGGCAAGCTGGCCTGGAGCAGCAGCGCGGTCATGGCCGATAATCAGGACCTGTTCCTCGAGCAACTGCGCCGCCAAGGCAATCAGCTGAGCTACCTGGCCGACGGTAAATGGCTGCCGGCCCGCGCCCGTAGCGAAACCTACTTTGTACGTGGCCAGCGGCCCGTGCGCGAAGTGATGTACGACACCCGCCACGGCACCCTGCTGGCCCAGGCAGAAAACGCCAGCCTGGGTCTGGCGCTGAACCTGCCACAGTTCAAAGGTGATCGCAGCCTGGATGCACTGTTCGACCTGACGCGGGCCAAGAACGTGGAGCGGGCCTTCGACAGCACACGTGAAGTGACTGCTGCTGCCGTCAACTTCGTTTTCGCCGAGCCTGAGCACATCGGCTGGCAAGTCAGTGGCCGCTACCCCAATCGCCGCGAAGGCCAGGGCCTGCTGCCCTCGCCGGGCTGGGACGGGCGTTACGACTGGGACGGCTATGCCGATCCGATGCTGCACCCGTACGACCAGGACCCGCCTGCTGGCTGGATCGGCCACGCCAACCAGCGCAGCCTGCCGCGCGGCTATGGCATGCAGCTGTCCAGCACCTGGTACTACCCCGAACGTGCCGAACGCCTGGCACAGCTGGCCGGCAACGGTCGCCACGACAGTCGCAGCCTGATGGCCCTGCAGAACGACCAAGTGACCTTGCTGGCCAACAAGCTCAAGCAGATGTTCGACGCGCCCGGCATGGCCCAGCCGCTGAAGCAGGCAATCGACGCCCTCCCCGCCGGGCAGCGCGACCAGGCCCGCGACACGCTGGCCCGGCTCAAAGCCTTCGATGGCCGCCTGAGCCCGGTGTCGGCAGACGCCGCGCTGTATGAATTGTTCTTGCAGGAGGTCGCTCGACAGACCTTCCTCGACGACCTGGGCCCGGAGGCCGGCCCGGCCTGGCAGGCATTCGTAAGCAATGCACGCTTGTCGTTCTCGGCGCAGGCCGATCATCTGCTGGGCCGCGATGACAGCCCCTTCTGGGATGACCGCAACACGCCGCAAAAAGAAGACAAGCCCGCCATCCTCGCCCGCAGCCTGGCGGGCGCGATGGAGGCCGGTATCGCGCAGCTGGGTGCCGACCGACGCACCTGGCAGTGGGGCAAGCTGCACCAGTACCGCTGGCCGGCACCGGCCTACCATGGCCTGGGCGATGCGATCAGCCGTGCGCCGCTTGCCGCAGGCGGCGACTTCACGACCCTCGCCCTCACACCATTCGCCTGGGGCAGCGACTTCGACACGCGTCTGCCCGCCTCGGCACGGATGATCGTCGACTTCGGCCAGGCCGAACCGTTGCAGATACTGACCAGCAGCGGCCAGTCCGGTAACCCGGCCAGCGCACATTACCGTGACGGGCTGGATGCCTGGTTCAAAGGGCACTTCATGAGCTTGCCATTGCAACAGCAGAACTTCGCCAGGGCGTATGGCAGCCAGCGGCTTACATTGGTGCCGGGGCGGTAAGGGCGTACTTCAAGGCGTATGAGGGGGCTTGGTGGACTTTTTCCGCAGCGCCCTCCCAAATCCATCCGAACTAACGTCCAGAACCAGGTCTCTTAACGGGTAACCCCAGAACCAGTGCCCGTGCCATGGACCTCGTCATCGCCCGCCCCGAAGGCCTGTACTGCCCGCCCGGAGATTTCTATATCGACCCCTGGCGGCCTGTGGACCGGGCTGTCATTACCCATGGCCACGGCGACCACGCACGCACCGGCAATGGCCATTATCTGACCGCCAGCGCCGGTGCCGGCATCCTGCGCAGCCGCCTGGGCCAGGACATCAATCTGCAGACCCTGCCCTACGGTGAGCGCCTGCAGCACCACGGCGTGACGTTGAGCCTGCACCCGGCCGGGCACGTGCTGGGTTCGGCACAGGTACGCATGGAGTATCGAGGTGAAATCTGGGTGGCATCCGGTGACTACAAGGTAGAACCCGATGGCACCTGCACGCCCTTCGAACCGGTGGCGTGCCACACCTTCATCACTGAGTCGACCTTCGGCCTGCCGATCTACCGCTGGCCAAACCAAAGCGAGATCTTCGCCAGCATCAATGCCTGGTGGCGGGCCAACAGCGAACAGGGCAAGGCCAGTGTGCTGTTCTGCTATGCCTTCGGAAAGGCCCAGCGGATTCTGCATGGGCTGGATGCCAGCATCGGCCCGATCCTCGTGCATGGCGCCATGGAGCCGCTCAACCGGGTGTACCGGGATGCTGGTATCCGCCTGCCGGAAACCCGCTACGCAGGCGATATACTGCGCAACGATCCACTGCTGCGCCAGGCACTGGTCCTGGCGCCCCCGTCAGCCGGCGGTAGTAGCTGGATGCGCCGTTTTGGCGATTACAGTGATGCCTTCGCCAGCGGCTGGATGCTGCTACGCGGCGCCCGCCGACGGCGCGGCGTGGACCGGGGCTTTGTGCTGTCCGACCATGCCGACTGGCCCGGCCTGCTCTGGGCCATTGGCCAGACCGGCGCCCAGCGGGTGATGGTCACCCACGGCTCGGTCGACGTACTGGTGCGCTACCTCACCGAACAAGGCCTGGATGCCCGCGCCTTTGTCACCGAGTATGGCGACGAAGACGATGTGCCGAACACCGCCCCCTCGCCATGAAAGCCTTCGCTACGCTATTCCTGCGCCTGGACGCGACCACCTCCAGCAATGCCAAGCTCGAGGCACTGCGCGACTACTTCAACATGGCGCCCGCCGACGATGCTGCCTGGGCGGTGTATTTCCTGGCCGGCGGGCGCCCACGCCAACTGGTGCCCACCCGCCTTCTGCGCGAACTGGCAACGACACTGGCTGGCCTGCCAGACTGGCTTTTCGAAGAAAGCTATCAGGCTGTGGGCGACCTGGCCGAGACCATTTCACTGCTGCTGCCGGTACACGCCGATGGCAACGAGGAAGGCCTGGCCACCTGGGTGGAACAGCACTTGCTGCCCCTGCGCGGGCTGCCGCTTGAGCAAGTCAGCCAGCGCCTGCCGCCGCTCTGGGCCCGGTTGGACCGCGCCAGCCTGATGCTATGCCTGAAGCTGATCACCGGCAGCTTTCGCGTGGGCGTGTCAAAGCTGCTGGTCACCCGCGCCCTGGCGCAAGTGGCCGGGCTGGACGCCAAACGCGTGGCCCAGCGCCTGGTCGGCTACACCGATATCGGCCATCGCCCCACTGCTGCCAGTTACCAGAGGCTGATCGCCCCAGAGTCCGCCGATGAACACAACCAGCGTGGGGGCCAGCCCTACCCCTTCTTCCTGGCCCATCCGCTGCAAGTGTCCAGCGATCAATTCGATGCCCTGCTCGGCCCACCAAGCGCTTGGCAAATCGAGTGGAAGTGGGACGGCATTCGGGCGCAGGTGGTGAAGCGCGATGGCCAGCTGTGGGTGTGGTCACGCGGCGAAGAACTGGTGACCGAGCGTTTCCCCGAACTGCAGGGTCTGGCACAGACGTTGCCCGATGGCGTGGTGCTCGATGGCGAGATTCTGGTCTGGAAACCCGGTGAAACCGAGGCCGACCTGGCCGTGCAGCCTTTTGCCTTGCTGCAACAGCGCATCGGTCGCAAAACACTGGGCAAAAAGCTGCTGAACGATGCGCCGGTGGTGCTGCAGGCCTACGACCTGTTGGAGTGGCAGGGCGATGACTGGCGCAGCCGACCGCAACACGAACGCCGAAGCCAGCTGGAACGCCTGTTGGATGAACACCCACTTGCCCCCGTGCTGTTGTCGCCTTTGCTGCAAGGCCGGGACTGGGCCGACCTTGCCCGTCAGCGCGAGCAATCGCGCAGCCTGGGCGTGGAGGGCCTGATGCTGAAGCAGCGCGAGGCACTGTACGGCGTGGGGCGTACCAAGGAGATGGGCATTTGGTGGAAGTGGAAGATCGACCCTTTCAGTGTCGATGCGGTGCTGATCTATGCCCAACGGGGCCACGGCCGCAGGGCCAGTCTGTACAGCGATTACACCTTTGCCGTATGGGATGCACCGGCAGGTACCCCTGGTCGGGCGTTGGTGCCCTTTGCCAAGGCCTATTCAGGGCTTAGTGACGAAGAAATGCGCAAGGTCGACGCCATCATTCGCAAGACCACGGTGGAAACGTTCGGCCCGGTGCGCAGTGTCACCCCAACGTTGGTGTTCGAGCTGGGCTTCGAAGGCATCGCCCTGTCCAGGCGCCACAAAAGCGGTATCGCCGTGCGCTTTCCGCGCATGCTGCGCTGGCGGCTGGACAAGCCCGTGGAGGAGGCAGATGACCTGGCCACCTTGCAGGCGCTACTGGCCTGAAAAGTTTGCGATGCCCGACTGCTGCAGGATGAGGCGCATTTGCTGAAACTATGCTTCTATTTTTGAGCCGACCCGTGTCGCAGACCGTTTTCGCCACGCAGCCAGGACCAACATGCACCATTCAACCCATGACCTGCTCTCCCCCGTACCGGGCATCACCCGCCAACTGCACAGTTTCCACTTCGGCCCTCGCAGTGGTGGCAAAGTCTATATACAGGCCTCACTGCACGCCGACGAGCTGCCAGGCATGCTGGTAGCCTGGCACCTCAAGCGCCGCCTGGTGGAGCTTGAACAGCACGGCCGACTGCAGCGCGAGATCATTCTGGTGCCGGTGGCCAACCCGGTGGGCCTGGAGCAAGTGCTGCTGGATGCGCCATTGGGGCGTTTTGAACTGCAAAGCGGCGAGAACTTCAATCGCAACTTCGTCGACCTGTCGGACAGCATCGGCGACCTGATCGAAGAACACCTCACTCAGGACCCGACGCACAACCTTGCCCTGATCCGCGAATACCTGCGCCGCGGCCTGGACGCATACCCGGTCCGCACCCCTCTGCAGGCCCAGCGCCTGATACTGCAGCGCCTGGCCTGCGATGCCGACATGGTGCTGGACCTGCACTGCGACTTCGAAGCAGTCGAGCACCTGTACACCACACCCGATGCGTGGCCCCAGATCGAACCCTTGGCCCGTTACCTGGGCGCCCAGGCCAGCCTGCTGGCAACCGACTCGGGCGGGCAGTCGTTCGATGAATGTTTCAGCCTGGTCTGGTGGCAGTTGCAGCAGCGTTTCGGCAAACGCTTCCCGATTCCGCTGGGCTGCTGCTCGGTCACCGTCGAGCTGCGTGGCCAGGCGGATGTCAGCCATGATCTGGCCAGTAAGGACTGCCAGGCGATCCTCGACTTCCTGACCCAAGCAGGTGTCATCGAAGGCACCAGCGCCGCCCTGCCCGCGCTGTTACGCAACGCCACGCCGTTGGCCGCGGTGGAGCCCGTGGCAACGCCACTGGGTGGCTTGCTGGTTTACCACGCCAAACCGGGCCAGCACCTGGAGGCCGGCCAACTGATCGCCGAAGTCATCGACCCACTCAGTGACCGAGTCACCGCCCTGCGCAACAGCCAGCCGGGCCTGCTGTATGCGCGGAGCGTACGGCGCATGGCCACGGCTGGCATGGTCATCGCCCATGTGGCCGGCGAACAGGTATGCCGCAGCGGCTACCTGTTGGCCAATTGATCCGGTAAAACCATTGCAGCCGGCAAGTGGTCTGTAGAAGCACAGACTTCGAAGGACCCCCTGCCTCATGCCTGCTGCTACCGACCTCGCCAATGCCTGGTTTGCCAAGCGCGGCTGGAAGCCCTTCGCTTTCCAACGGCGCGTATGGGCTGCCGTCGAACGGGGCGAGTCCGGTTTGCTGCATGCCAGTACCGGTGCCGGCAAGACCTACGCGGTCTGGCTCGCGGCGCTACGTGCGTTCAAGCCCAGGCCCCAGGGCCGTCAGCTGGCCCCCATACAGGTGGTGTGGGTGACGCCCATGCGTGCCCTGGCCGCCGACACCGCACGTGCGTTGCAAGCGCCGCTCGATGAGCTCCAGCTGCCTTGGAGCGTAGGGGTGCGCAGCGGCGACACCAACAGTGCCGAGCGCGCGCGACAGGCCCGGCGGCTACCCAGTGTGCTGATTACCACCCCCGAAAGCCTGACCCTGCTACTGACCCGGGCACAGGCACGTGAGGATTTCGCCACACTGCAACTGGTGGTGGTGGATGAATGGCACGAGCTGCTTGGCAACAAGCGCGGGGTACAACTGCAGCTGGCCTTGGCGCGCCTGCGCTATTGGCACCCAGGCCTACCGACCTGGGGCTTGTCGGCAACGCTCGGCAACCTGCAGCATGCACTGGATGTCTTGCTGCCCCAAGGCGGCCTGCTGGTGCAAGGCCGGCAAGACAAGGCACTGCAAGTCGACACCCTGCTGCCAGCCGCGATCGAGCGCTTTCCTTGGGCTGGACACATGGGCCTGAAGATGCTCGACCAAGTCAGTCATGAGATCGACGTAAGTGCCAGTAGCCTGGTGTTCACCAACACCCGTGCCCAGGCTGAAATCTGGTATCAGGCCCTGCTTGAGGCCCGCCCGGACTGGGCCGGGCTGATCGCCCTGCACCACGCCTCGCTGGCCCGCGAGACCCGCGACTGGGTCGAGCGCAGCCTCAAGCAAGGCAGCCTGAAGGCGGTGATCTGCACGTCCAGCCTGGACCTGGGCGTGGACTTTCTGCCAGTGGAACGGGTGCTGCAAATCGGCTCGGCCAAGGGCATCGCCCGCCTGATGCAGCGGGCGGGCCGCTCAGGACACGCGCCTGGGCGGCGTTCCAGGGTTACCCTGGTGCCCACCCATAGCCTGGAACTGGTGGAAGCGGCGGCGGCCCGGCAGGCGCTGATAGCCGGCCACATCGAAGCCCGCTATTCACCGCGCCTGTGCATGGACGTACTGGTACAGCACCTGGTCAGCATGGCCTTGGGCAGCGGCTTTCGCCCGGAGCAACTGCTCGCCGAAGTGCGAAGCACCTGGGCCTTTCGCCAGTTGCGCGACAGCCAATGGCAATGGGCGCTGGACTTCGTCTGCCACGGCGGCAGCTCACTGACCGCCTATCCTGACTACCAGCGCGTCGAGCGCCAGGCCGACGGTATTTATCGAGTGACCAGCGAACGCTTGGCGCGGCGCCACCGCATGGGCATCGGCACCATCGTCAGCGATGCCGACCTGCAACTGAAATACTGGAGCAAGGGCGGCGGCGGGAAAACGCTGGGCAGTGTTGAAGAAGCCTTCATCGCCCGCCTGCGCCCCGGCGATACGCTGGTATTTGCCGGGCGGGTACTGGAGCTGGTACGCGTGGAAAACATGACGGCGTATGTGCGGCGCAGCACGGCGCGAAAGGCTGCGGTAGCGCGCTGGAACGGCGGGCGCATGCCGCTCTCGAGCGAGCTGGCCGAGGCGCTGGTCGAGCAGCTCGATGCAGCAGCCCATGAACGTTTTGACGGGCCAGAAATGCGGGCAGTGCGCCCGCTGCTTGCGCTTCAGGCGCAGTGGTCAGCGTTACCCACCACCGGCACGCTGCTGGCCGAGACCTTTAAATCGCGCCAGGGCTGGCACCTGTTCCTGTATCCCTTTGCCGGGCGCATGGCCAACCTGGGCTTGGCCAATCTGATTGCCTGGCGGGTTAGCCGCACACAACCGCTGTCGGTGTCGATTGCCGTCAATGATTACGGATTCGAACTCCTCAGCCCTGCCAAGGTGGACTGGGCCAGGCACTTGCCCAAAGCGCTCGGCACCGGGGACCTGCTGGAAGATGTGCTGGCCAGCCTGAATGCCGGGGAAATGGCATTGCGGCGCTTTCGTGAAATTGCCCAGATTGCCGGGCTGGTGTTTGGTGGCTATCCCGCCGCGCAGAAGAGCACGCGGCAGATCCAGGCCTCCAGCGGGCTGTTCTATGAGGTGTTTCGCAGGCACGACGCGGGGAATTTGCTGCTTGGCCAGGCGCGGGATGAAGTACTGAGCGAAGAACTGGAAATCGAACGGCTGCATCGGCAACTGCTAAAAATGAGTGCGTTGCAACTGGACCTGCGGGCGTTGAAGCGGCCAGGGCCACTGGCGTTTGCCTTGTTGGTGGAGGGCATGCGCGAGACATTGAGCACCGAGAAACTGGCAGACCGCATTGCGCGGATGGTGGCGGAATTGGAACAAGCGGCGGACGCGGGATGAACTACCAACCCATCGAACACTGGGGTCAGGCGCTCTGGCTGCTTGCCGACAAAGCCATCTATTGGCCCGCCCGCCGCGCCCTGCTGGTGGCCGACGTGCACATCGGAAAGGCCGCCAGCTACCGCACCCTGCATCAACCAGTGCCACGTGGGACGACGGAGGCGACACTCGCCAGGCTCGATTGCCTGCTGGCCGCGCATGACTGTGAGCAGATGATCATCCTGGGCGACTTTCTGCATGCGCGCACGGCCCGTGCACCGGCAACGCTGGCCAAGGTGGATGATTGGCGCAAGCGGCACAAAAATCTCAAAATAGTGCTCATACGCGGCAATCATGACCGCAACGCCGGCGATCCGCCTGCCTCACTCGATATTCACGTAGTGGACGAACCTTGGTTTCTGGAGCCCTTTGCCCTGCAGCACGAACCGCAGCCCCACCACACGCATCCGGTGCTGGCGGGCCATGTACACCCTGTCTTCGTCCTGCGCGGCAAGGCCCGTCAGCGCTTGCGCTTGCCTTGCTTCGTGATCGATGAGCACGTCAGCCTGCTGCCTGCATTCGGTGAGTTCACCGGAGGGTGGGAAATCACCCCCGCCAGCGCCAGCCGGCTGTACCTGGCGGGCGCTGACCGCGTCTGGCCGCTTTAGCGACGCTCAGGCGACAGGTGCGGGAGGTGGCTCGTCCGGCAAGGTCGGTTCACCTGGCTCCATGGGAGGCGTCTCACCGGGTTCCGGCGGCTGCGGGGTATCGGGGTCAGGCTGATGGGGCACGCCCCCCGCCTGCATGGGCAGCGGGTGCGCCAGCAGTGACCAGGGCAACAACCCTACGTGATTGGGCTGCAGGCCTGCCAGCTTGGCACTGATTGCGGGATGGAGTTTCATTGGCTGCTCCTGACGAAAGCCGATGTACATCATGCACACCGGCGTTACTGCGTTGGAGTGCCAAAGGCGCGGGTAATTCCCCGCGCTTGTCGGCTCAGGTACGCGGCAGGGTGACGCCGCGCTGGCCCTGGTATTTGCCACCACGGTCCTTGTACGACACTTCGCACTCTTCGTCGGATTGCAAGAACAGCATCTGCGCCACGCCTTCGTTGGCGTAGATCTTCGCCGGCAGCGTGGTGGTGTTGGAGAACTCCAACGTCACGTGGCCCTCCCACTCCGGCTCGAGCGGCGTGACGTTGACGATGATGCCGCAACGGGCGTAGGTGCTCTTGCCCAGGCAAATGGTCAGCACGTCACGGGGAATGCGGAAATATTCGACAGTGCGTGCCAGGGCGAAAGAGTTTGGCGGAATGATACACACGTCGCTCTTGATATCGACGAAGCTGCCAGCATCGAAATTTTTCGGGTCGACAGTGGCCGAGTTGATGTTGGTAAACACCTTGAATTCGTCGGCGCAGCGTACGTCGTACCCATAGCTGGAGACGCCGAAGGAGATCACGCGGTTGTCCTGCTCGCCGCGCACCTGGCGTTCGACGAAGGGCTCGATCATGCCGTGTTCCTGCGCCATGCGGCGAATCCACTTGTCCGATTTGATGCTCATGGCGGGGTGTCCTGAAGAGTTGCGAGGTGAAAATCGTGACGCGCATATTACCGGTCCCGGCGCCCAGGTTAAAGTTCCATCCCTCATCCCGCGCCGGGTGGGGCTGTAGCCGCCGCCGATCCGAATTTGCCTAAAGCGCCTTCTGACCATTGGCAGGTTGCGGAAAGTGGGGTAAGGTGTTGCCACTGTGCTGCACGTGACACCGAGAATCTCTAGTTTGATGCACGATCCTGATCGGCCCATCGCTGAATTTTCTGCTCTCTTTGCGCTCAGTCCCGGGCAGGGTTTTTCCTGACCGTTATCAAATTGTCCAAGGAGACAGAAAAATGTCCAATCGTCAAAATGGCGTTGTTAAGTGGTTCAACGATGAGAAAGGCTACGGCTTCATCACCCCTCAGTCGGGTGACGATCTGTTCGTGCACTTCAAAGCCATCCAAGCTGACGGCTTCAAAACCCTGAAAGAAGGCCAGGCTGTTACTTTCGTCGCTACCCGCGGCCAGAAAGGCATGCAGGCTGAAGAAGTTCAGATCGCCTAAGTCGATCTAGCTTCCTAGCTTTCAAAAAAACCCGCCTTCTGGCGGGTTTTTTTATGCCTGCCTGAAGGCCATGCATGCAAGTGTGGGAGCAACTGCCGTGTATCGCTCCCACAGGTAATGCGTCAGTCTTCGCTGATGGTAATGCTGGGCATCGCCGGCGCCGCAGCTTCCTGCAGCACGATGCGCGCACCCACCTGGCGGGCCAGTTCCTGGTAAACCATGGCAATCTGGCTTTCCGGCTCGGCGATCGCCGTCGGCTTGCCGCTGTCTGCCTGCTCACGTATCAGCATCGACAACGGCAGCGACGCCAGCAGGTCGACGCCATACTGGCTGGCCAGCTTCTCGCCGCCACCTTCACCGAACAGGTGTTCGGCATGGCCGCAATTCGAGCAGATATGCACGGCCATGTTCTCGACCACGCCCAGCACCGGAATGTTGACCTTGCGGAACATTTCCACGCCCTTCTTGGCATCCAGCAGAGCCAGGTCCTGCGGCGTGGTGACGATCACCGAACCGACCACCGGCACCTTTTGTGCCAGGGTCAGCTGTATGTCCCCGGTGCCCGGTGGCATATCGATCACCAGATAATCCAGGTCGTCCCAGGCGGTCTGGGTGACCAGTTGCAGCAGCGCGCCAGACACCATCGGGCCACGCCATACCATCGGCGTGTTGTCGTCGGTAAGGAAGGCCATGGACATGACTTCCACGCCGTGGGCCTTGATCGGCACGAACCACTTCTGCTCGCGAATCTGTGGACGGGTGCCCTCGGCGATGCCGAACATCACCCCCTGACTGGGGCCGTAGATATCGGCATCGAGAATACCTACCCGCGCGCCTTCGCGTGCGAGGGCCAAGGCCAGGTTGGCAGCGGTGGTCGACTTGCCCACACCGCCCTTGCCCGAGGCCACGGCGATGATGTTCTTGACGTTGGCCATGGCTGGCACCTGGGCCTGGGCCTTGTGCGCAGCCACCACGCAATCGATCGAAACCTGGGCGCCAGTGACGCCCTCAAGGCTGCCAATGGCGGTCTGCAGCACCTGGGCCCAGCCGTTCTTGAACAGCCCAGCGGCATAACCCAACTGCAACTGCACGCTGACCTGCCCGCCCTGGATATCGATGGCGCGCACGCAGCCGGCGCTGACCGGGTCCTGGTTCAGGTAGGGGTCGGTGTACTGGCGAAGCACGCCTTCAACGGCGGCACGGGTGACGGCACTCATGGAGACTCCCATTGGCAAACTGAATGTAAAACAGCCGCCTATCCTAACCCGTCAATCGTCAGCAGATGCGCTTGCGGGGTGAAATATCTTCGCCAGCCCTTTATAGTGGCCGATCACCCTCATTTTTACCCCGTAGCCAGATAAGTAGCCGAGCCACCATGTCCGAGCCACGCCAGATTCTCGTCACCAGCGCCCTGCCCTATGCCAATGGATCGATCCATCTCGGCCATATGCTGGAGTACATCCAGACGGACATGTGGGTGCGCTTCCAGAAGCTGCGCGGCAACCAGTGCATCTATGTCTGCGCCGACGACGCCCACGGTTCGGCCATCATGCTGCGCGCCGAAAAGGAAGGCATCACCCCGGAACAGCTGATCGCCAACGTCCAGGCCGAGCACAGCAGCGATTTCGCCGACTTCCTGGTGGACTTCGACAACTTCCACTCCACCCACAGTGAAGAGAACCGCGAGCTGTCGAGCCTGATCTACTCGCGCCTGCGTGAGGCCGGGCACATCGCCACCCGTTCGGTGACCCAGTACTTCGACCCGGAAAAAGGCATGTTCCTCGCCGACCGCTTCATCAAGGGCACCTGCCCGAAGTGCGCGGCCGAAGACCAGTACGGCGACAATTGCGAAAAATGCGGCGCCACCTATGCACCCACCGAGCTGAAGAACCCCAAGTCGGCAATCTCCGGTGCCACCCCGGTACTGCGTGATTCCCAGCATTTCTTCTTCAAGCTGCCCGACTTCCAGGCCATGCTGCAGCAGTGGACCCGAAGCGGCACCCTGCAGGACGCGGTAGCCAACAAGCTGGCTGAATGGCTGGACGCCGGCCTGCAGGAGTGGGATATCTCCCGCGACGCGCCGTACTTCGGCTTCGAGATCCCGGGTGAGCCTGGCAAATACTTCTACGTCTGGCTGGATGCGCCAATCGGCTACATGGCCAGCTTCAAGAACCTCTGCGCACGCCGCCCGGAGCTGGACTTCGACGCCTTCTGGAACGAAGGCTCCAAGGCCGAGCTGTACCACTTCATCGGCAAGGACATCGTCAACTTCCACGCCCTGTTCTGGCCAGCCATGCTTGAAGGCGCCGGCTTCCGCAAGCCCACCGCGGTCAACGTGCACGGCTACCTGACGGTCAACGGCGCCAAGATGTCCAAGTCGCGCGGCACCTTCATCAAGGCCCGCACCTACCTGGACCACCTGCAGCCGGAATACCTGCGTTACTACTACGCGGCCAAGCTGGGCCGTGGCGTCGACGACCTGGACCTGAACCTGGAAGACTTTGTGCAGAAGGTCAACTCCGACCTGGTCGGCAAGGTAGTCAACATTGCCAGCCGCTGCGCCGGTTTCATCCACAAGGGCAACGAAGGCGTGATGGTAGGCGGAGATGCCGCGCCTGAGCTGACCGAAGCCTTCCTGGCTGCCGCACCCTCCATCGCCGAGGCCTATGAGGCCCGTGATTTTGGCCGCGCCATGCGCGAAATCATGGCACTGGCCGACCGCGCCAACGCCTGGATCGCCGACAAGGCACCATGGTCACTGGCCAAACAGGAAGGCAAGCAGGATGAAGTCCAGGCCATTTGCGCCCAAGGCATCAACCTGTTCCGCCAGCTGGTGATCTTCCTCAAACCGGTACTGCCGGTGCTGGCCGCTGACGCCGAGGCATTCCTCAACGTGGCCCCGCTGACCTGGAACGACCACCTGACACGCCTGGAAAACCACACGCTTAATCCGTTCAAGGCCTTGATGAGCCGTATCGAGCCGGCCAAGGTCGAAGCCATGGTCGCTGCCAGCAAGGAAGACCTGCTGGCTGCCGAAGCCAAGGCCCCGGCGGGCAATGGCGAGCTGGCCAAGGACCCGCTGTCGGCAGAGATCGAGTTCGATACCTTCGCTGCCGTCGACCTGCGTGTGGCGCTGATCGTCAAGGCTGAAGCCGTGGCGGGTGCCGACAAGTTGCTGCAACTGACCCTGGACATTGGTGACGAGCGCCGCAACGTATTCTCCGGCATCAAGTCGGCCTACCCAGACCCGTCCAAGCTGGAAGGCCGCCTGACCATGATGGTCGCCAACCTCAAACCCCGGAAGATGCGCTTTGGCGTGTCCGAAGGCATGGTCATGGCTGCCGGCCCTGGCGGTGAAGAAATCTACCTGCTGAGCCCGGACAGCGGCGCCAAGCCAGGCCAGCGCATCAAGTAACCGCCTTGCGGGCCATTGTGGGAGCGGGCTGCCCGCTCTCACAATTACGCAGGCCCCTTCATGTCAAACCCGGACAATCGCCCCGATTACCGGCTATCGTCATCTCATGAATGACTACATCCTGGTCCTGATCAGCGCCGCGCTGATCAATCACCTGTGCCTGCTCCGACAGCCACTCTCCGGGCTGCAACTGCACGTGCACGGCCTGGCCTGCGCCCTGTGCATCGCCCTGGGTGTAATCGGCGCGCAGTTGCTGGTGCACACGGTACTAGCCCCGCTTCACATCCACGATCTTGCCCTGTTCCTGCTGTTGCCCTGGCTGGCCTTGCTCGCCTGGGGCCTGCCCTGGCTATTGGCCAAGTGGCGCCCGGCCTGGCCAGTAGTGGGGTTGCCAGCACTGCTGTTGAGCAATGCAGCAGCGCTTGGGCTGGCCCTGCAACAGACAAGCGACGACGACACCTGGCCAACCATGCTGCTCCAAGGCTTGCTGACGGGGGGCGGCTTCTGGCTGGCATTGATGGTGTTCGCCGACCTGCGCCAGCGCAGCGCCCACGCCGATATCCCCAACGCGATGCGCGGCCTGCCGATCGAATTGATCGGCGCCGGGGTAATGACCATGGCGTTTTCCGGTTTCCATGGAATGTTTGGTCAATGAGCAGCCCCGATCCGCGGCTACGTACCAGCATGCGCCTGGTCTTGCTCGCCTGCACGCCTGGGCTGCTGACGCTGGTGTGGCTGCATGGCTGGGGCATGGTGCTGAACCTGTTGCTGTGCGCCAGTGCCGCGTTGCTGTGCGAGGCATTGCTGCTGGCTCTGCGCAGTCGCTCACTGAGCCAGGCGCTAAACGACGGCAGCGCACTGGTGACCGCCGTGCTGCTGGCGGCTGCGCTGCCCACCCTGGCTCCATGGTGGCTGCCGGTCATCGCGGCATGTGTCGCGATCGGTATTGGCAAGCAGGCCTACGGTGGGGTCGGGCGAAATCTGTTCAATCCGGCCATGGTGGGTTATGCCTTCGTGCTGCTCAGCTTCCCGCTGCAGATGAACCATTGGCCTGTGCAGGCCCCAGGCCTGCTCGACAGCTTGCAGCAGGTGTTCGCTGGGGGCGAACAGATCGATGCCTGGGCCCGGCCGACATTGCTCGACGGCTTACGCCACAACCGCAGCCTGACCATTGACGAGCTGTTTGCCAGCCATCCGGGCTTTGGCAGCATTGGCGGGGCAGGCAGCGAATGGGTCAACCTGGCATTCCTGCTTGGCGGCCTGTTCTTGTTGCAGCGCAAGGTGATCAGTTGGCATGCGCCGGCAGGTTTGCTGGCAGGGCTAGTGGTATTCAGCCTGTTGGGCTGGAACGGTTCGGGTTCGGACTCCAATGGCTCGCCTTTGCTGCACCTGTTTTCCGGCTCGACCATGCTGGCAGCATTCTTCATTGCGACCGAGCCCGTGTCCGGCCCCAGAGACGACTGGGCCAGGCTGTGCTTCGGCGTAGGAACAGGGGGGCTCATCTACCTGATTCGTACGTGGGGCAGCTACCCGGATGGCACCGCGTTCGCCGTCCTGCTGATGAACCTTCTGGCACCGGCGCTCGAGCGTATGGCTGTGCAGCGTAAGCAGGCAGCCCGATGAAGCGCGGGGTTCGGGATGTAGGCCTGTTACTGCTGACTGGCGTATTGGCAGTGTCTGCCACCCTGGCCTGGCGGCAGTGGACCGGTCCCGCCATCGCCGGCGCTGAAAAGCAGTTGCAAAGCCGCCAGCGGCTGGCCGTGCTGCCCGACGGTAGCTATGACAACCAGCCCCTGGAAAGCCCGCTGCCAAGGCCCGCCGCACAGAGGCCCAACAGCCGTATCCTGGCGGCTTACCGTGCCACTGTGGCAGGTAGGCCAAGCGCCATTATCCTGATCACCCAGGCCCAGGGGTATGCCGGGCCGATCGTGCTGAGCGTCGCCATCGCCACAGACGGCAGGCTGATCGGCAGCCAGGTTGTCGAACAACAGGAAAGCCCTGGGCTGGGCGATAACCTGACTGATCCGCAGCTGCACTGGCTGAGGCAGTTCGACAACCGCCATCAGGGCGATCACTGGGCGCTGAAGCGGGACCAGGGTGACTTTGACCAATTGGCCGGCGCAACCGTGACCTCGCGAGCGGTGATCGCCGCATTGCAGGACGCGCTGAGCTATTTCGACGAGCAGCGTAGTGTATTGCTGGAGGGCGCCGCGCATGACTAGGTTCGGCCTGCTGGCCATGAGCCTGGCGCCGCTGCTGGGTGCAACCCGAACGCTGGCTGAAGGCGCGGCCATCGGCCTGTGCGCAATAGTGATGGGCTGCCTGCACCAACTGTTGCTGACACCACTGCGTAGACACATGGCCAGCTGGGCATATGTACTGGCCAGCCTGCTGCTGCTGGCAGCCCTGGCCAGTTGCCTGCAGTTGGCAATGCGGACCTGGCTGCTACCACTGGCCATTGCCCTGGGCCATTATCCCGCATTGCTGTGCCTGCAATGCCTGGCCACTGACCACCTGCTGCCTGACCAACACCGTTGGCGCCTCCTCGCAAAGCACCTCGGCGCTGTCTTTGCCGTTTGCCTGCTGCTGGGCGCCAGCCGCCAATGGCTGGCTGACCCTGCCGAGCTGCACTTGGCCAGCCTCGCCCCCGGGGCGCTACTGCTGCTGGGACTGCTGCTGGCCTTGTACAATCGCCTGTTTTCGGGCCCTGCCCACCCACATCGTCAAGGAAAGCACTGATTTCATGAATGCCGCCAAACGCCTGGAGATTTTTCGCAGGCTGCACGAAGACAACCCCGACCCAAAGACCGAACTGGCCTACACGACCCCGTTTGAACTGCTGGTCGCCGTGACACTGTCCGCGCAATCCACCGACGTCGGCGTCAACAAGGCCACTGCCCGCCTGTTCCCCGTCGCCAACACCCCCGAGGCCATCTATGCCCTAGGCGTTGAAGGCCTCAGCGAATACATCAAGACCATCGGGCTTTACAACAGCAAGGCCAAGAACGTCATAGAAGCGTGCCGGCTGCTGATCGAGCGCCACAACAGCCAGGTACCGCAAACCCGCGAAGCGTTGGAGGCGCTACCCGGCGTCGGCCGCAAAACCGCCAACGTGGTGCTTAACACAGCGTTTCGCCAACCGGCCATGGCCGTGGATACCCATATCTTCCGGGTAAGTAACCGCACGGGTATAGCGCCAGGCAAAACGGTGCTGGAAGTGGAAAAGAAACTGATGAAGTTTGTACCCAAGGACTACCTGCTCGACGCCCACCACTGGTTGATCCTGCACGGGCGCTACGTGTGCCAGGCGCGCAAGCCCAGGTGCGGCAGCTGCAGGATCGAAGATTTGTGCGAGTACAAGCACAAAACCTCCGACGATTGAGCCGATAGCAAAAAACCACCCGCGTCGATTGAAAAAATCTTTTTTACCAGCGTCTGCTTTCTGGTTATAAGGACGGCCAATGGCCCCTTGGCTTGGAGCGACTCATGAGTACCGATAAAGACGACCTGTCGATCGATGATGATTTTGTTGCCGTAGACGATGACGCGGAACCACAGGTTGAAATCGCTAAGACCAACCTGAGCAAACGCCGCACCATCGACAACATGCTGGAAGAACGGCGCCTGCAAAAGCAGCTGGCCGATTTTGATTACGACCTGTAGTTCTGGTCCTGTAGTCATGGCCCCATAGCCCTGGCAAAGCCTCCTGACGGGAGGCTTCAAGGCTTGGCGATCAGTTCAGACCTTGCCGTTGCGCCAGCTCGATCAGGTCAACCAGTGACCGTGCATTGAGCTTGAGCAACAGCCGCGACTTATAGGTACTGACCGTCTTGTTGCTGAGGTACATGCTGTCGGCAATCTCCTTGTTCGAACGCCCTCGCGCCAGTTGTTGCAGCACCGTCATTTCTCGCGCAGAAAGGCGATTGACCATATCCGTCTCGCTGCCCGCGCCCCTGCCACGTGACGCATGCAAGGCCTGGTTGGGGAAGTAGCTGTAACCTGACAACACAGCCTTGATGGCGCTAAGCAGCTCGGTAAGCTCCTGCTGCTTGCACACGTAACCCGCCGCCCCTGCCTGCATGCAGCGCATCGAAAAGTTGCCGGGGGCCTGCGACGTCAACACCAGTACCTTGCTACCCGGGCTGAATGTCGCCATGCGCGCGATCACCTCCAGGCCATCCAGTTTCGGGATGCCGATATCCAGCACCACGATATCCGGCAGGTGTTGCCGTGTCAGCTGCAGTGCAGCTACCCCATTGTCAGTCTCCGCCACAACGTCATACCCATGCCGCTCCATCAGCATGCGTACGGCCAGGCGTATGACCGGATGATCATCCACGATAAGCACTTTATTCATGCGATATCCATACATTGTTGTTGCTTTGGCACGCCAAGATAACCGACAGGACGCTTGCTGGCGCGGCGATTTACCAGCGAAAGCCATCGACAGACAAAGCCTACAGAACTTACAGAAACTTCCTACACATAATGACTAGAGTTGTAACAAATAAATTACTTATTACCGAAATAACGGTACACCCACAGACATAAGCGTACCAGTTGAATACTGATGTTCAGCAGAGGACAGTTTCCGACTCAAACACGTTGAAAAAGGAACACAACGAGGCTCCCTGACGATCATCCCTCCACCGGGAAACACTCCAGCCTTTAGTTGAGTACAGCAGTAAGGTAAAGATGGACAAAACCGCTGGAGACGGCCCATATGACCCAAGCACAACCTGTCGCCCCGCTGACGATCATTGCCATCTTCGCGGGGATCATCGAAGCCTCCGCCCTTGCCACACTGCCATTTCTCGGCGAGTCCAGCCAAAAGCTCTACACCTGGTTCCTGGTAGGCTTTCCATTCTTTTTGACGGCACTGTTCTTTCTGACGCTCAACTTCAATTACAAGTCGTTCTACAACCCGCAACCCGGCAGTACAGCACAGCCCAACACGCCAGCACTGAACAGTGTGGCCACACCCGCAATTTCCAGTGATGCCCGTGAGGCGGTACAGGGCGAGCCTGTCACATTCATGTTCTCCGGTCCCGACGCCTATCGCATGATGGAGCAACAACTATTGCATGCACTTGCGCAACCGCCCGAGCCAACGCGAGTCTGGCGCTTTTGCAATCTGGACAGACGTCTATGTGCGCAGCTTTCGATCAGCGCACTTAAGGACGATGATGTGAGCCATCGAAGTTGAACGCCCCGCCTTTGCGCAGGCATAAAAAAACCCCGGGCTGAACCGGGGTTTTTGCACACACCCGCAATCAGAGCAGCGAACGGCCCTTGTTGGCGGCAATGCGCATACGCAGTGCATTGAGCTTGATGAAGCCAGCAGCATCTGCCTGGTTGTAGGCACCACCATCTTCTTCAAAGGTGGCGATGTTGGCATCGAACAGCGAATCATCCGACTTGCGGCCAACCACGGTCACGTTGCCCTTGTACAGTTTCAGGCGCACCACACCATTCACGTTGACCTGCGAAGCATCGATCATCTGTTGCAGCATCAGACGCTCCGGGCTCCACCAGTAGCCGGTGTAGATCAGGCTGGCATACTTCGGCATCAGCTCATCTTTCAGGTGAGCGACTTCGCGGTCCAGGGTGATCGACTCGATGGCACGGTGTGCCTTGAGCATGATGGTACCGCCAGGCGTTTCGTAGCAACCGCGCGACTTCATGCCGACGTAGCGGTTTTCGACGATGTCCAGACGGCCGATGCCGTTGGCACCACCGATACGGTTCAGGTCTGCCAGAACAGTGGCCGGGGATTTCTCGACGCCATCGATGGCAACGATGTCACCATTGCGGTAGGTCAGCTCGATGTAGGTAGCCTGGTCCGGGGCGTTCTCAGGCGAGACACTCCAGCGCCACATGTCTTCTTCGTGCTCGGTCCAGGTATCTTCCAGAACACCGCCTTCATAGGAGATGTGCAGCAGGTTGGCGTCCATCGAGTATGGCGACTTCTTCTTGCCGTGGCGCTCGATCGGGATGCCGTGCTTCTCGGCGTAGTCCATCAGCTTTTCGCGGGACAGCAGGTCCCACTCGCGCCATGGGGCGATGACCTTGACGCCTGGCTTCAGGGCATAGGCACCCAGCTCGAAGCGCACCTGGTCGTTACCCTTGCCGGTGGCGCCATGGGAAATGGCGTCAGCGCCGGTTTCGTTGGCGATTTCGATCAGACGCTTGGCGATCAGCGGACGGGCGATGGAAGTACCCAGCAGGTACTCGCCTTCGTAGACGGTGTTGGCGCGGAACATCGGGAACACGAAATCACGCACGAATTCTTCGCGCAGGTCGTCGATGTAGATCTCTTTAACGCCCATTGCCTGGGCCTTGGCACGGGCCGGTTCGACCTCTTCGCCCTGCCCCAGGTCAGCGGTGAAGGTCACCACTTCGCAGTTGTAGGTATCCTGCAGCCACTTGAGAATCACCGAAGTATCAAGGCCGCCGGAATACGCCAGTACGACCTTTTTTACGTCCGCCATGCCATCACTCCACGGGGTTGTACGGAAAGGGACCGATTCTACCGGCGTTGCGGATAAATTTACAGTGGGGCGACAGCTTCTGACGACAAAGCGACAAGAACTTTCGTAGGGGCGACGGGCGGTCGGTTGAGGGATGTGCCCCCCGGTGGCCTTGATGCGAGCCCATGACATGCACCGACCCGATCTCAGGGCGCCTTTGCCCCCGGGACACCCGAGGCAGGTGCAACAGCCGGCACCGCTTGCTCAACCGGCTTTTCCACCGGTTTCTCAAGCACCGCCACCCGATCCAGCTCGATATTTACCCGCCGATTACGCGCCCGATTCGACGCACTGTTGTTCTTCGCGAGCGGATAACGCTCGCCATGGAAGCGCACAGTGATCTGCTCTTCGGGCACACCGTTGGCCTTGAAGTAATCGGCAACGGCCAATGCGCGGCGGCGTGACAGGTCGCGGTTGGTCAGGCGGTTGCCACTGTTGTCGGAATGCCCATTGAGCTCGACATGATTGACCGTCGGGTCGGCTTTCATGTAATCGAGGATCACGTCGAGCCGCGCCTTGGCTGCTGCATCCAGCTCGATACCGCCCCCAGGGAAACCTACCTGGGTCTGGCGCACCTGGTCGTAGTTCATCGGCAACAGCTTGCCAGCACAGACCTGATAGTCATTGTAGGCTTGGGCGAAGCTGACCGGCAGCACACGCACCTCCATCGGCCTGCCCGCCTCACCGGTGTAGTTACGCACGACTGTGCTACGCCCGTCGAGCAAGCCGTTGATCAGCCGGCTGGCCTGCCCTTGGGAGGAGCTGAACAGCACACCACTGCGGGCCATACGCACACTGCCCAGGTTGATATCGCCACGCCCAGGTTGCCACGGCGCTGCGGCGGCCAGCAGGCTGGCGGTGCCGGCACCCAGTACGTTGCTGTCCGACCGCAGTTGGAACACCGGCTGCTCGCCTGCCCGACGCACGAACGTACCGCTGCCGAAACCTTCGATCGGCTGGCTCAGACGGCACTCGAACTGGTCGCCCTCGACCTTCCAGGCAATGTTCTCCATGCGCGTCTGGAAAGTCAGTGCGCCGGCCGGCAGGCTGGCGAACAGGGTCAATAGGGCTAGGTAACGCTGGCGCACGGGCGGCTCCACAAATTCTGACGGCTTACCAGCAGGCTATCGGACGCCGCCCGGAAAACTTGATAGCCGTGCTCGCCCCAGGGTTTTCCGGTAGGATTGGGGCTTGAGTTCGACCCGCCTGGAATCCCCAATGTCCGATCGCCTGACCCTCCTGCGCCCCGACGACTGGCACATCCATCTGCGCGATGGTGCCGTCCTGCCCCACACCGTTGGCGACGTGGCGCGTACCTTCGCCCGTGCCATCATCATGCCCAACCTGGTTCCGCCGGTGCGCAACGCCGCCGAGGCCGGCGCCTACCGTGAGCGCATTCTGGCTGCCCGCCCGGCCGGCAGCCGCTTCGAGCCGCTGATGGTGCTGTACCTCACCGACCGCACCAGCCCCGAGGACGTCCGCGCGGCCAAGGCCAGCGGTTTCGTGTACGCCGCCAAGTTGTACCCGGCCGGCGCCACCACCAACTCCGATTCCGGCGTGACCAGCATCGACAACATTTTCCCGGCCATAGAGGCACTGGCGGAAGTGGGCATGCCGCTGCTGGTGCATGGCGAAGTGACCCGCAGCGAGATCGACGTGTTCGACCGCGAAAAGCGCTTCATCGACGAGCACATGCGCCGTGTGGTCGAGCGCTTCCCGACGCTGAAAGTGGTGTTCGAACACATCACCACCAGCGACGCCGCGCAGTTCGTCACCGAGGCCCCGGCCAACGTCGGTGCGACCATCACCGCCCAACACCTGCTGTACAACCGCAACCACATGCTGGTTGGGGGCATTCGCCCGCACTTCTACTGCCTGCCGATCCTAAAGCGCAACACCCACCAGGTGGCCTTGCTGGACGCAGCCACCAGCGGCAATCCGAAGTTCTTCCTGGGCACCGACTCGGCCCCTCATGCCCGTCACGCCAAGGAAGCAGCCTGCGGTTGCGCGGGTTGCTACACCGCCTATGCGGCCATCGAGATGTACGCCGAAGCGTTCGAGCAGCGTAACGCGCTGGACAAGCTGGAAGGCTTCGCCAGCCTGCACGGCCCGGCCTTCTATGGCCTGCCGGCGAACACCGACACCATTACCCTGGTCCGTGAAGAATGGACCGCTCCGGAAAGCCTGCCATTTGGCGAGCAAACCGTAGTCCCGCTGCGCGCTGGCGAAAAACTGCGCTGGCGCCTGCTGGAGAAAAACGCGTGAGCGAAGACCTTTACGAAGACGACCTGGAGACCCAAGGCAGCAGCGGTCCTCGTCACCCGATGGCCGAGCGCTTCCGCGGCTATCTACCGGTCGTGGTGGATGTTGAAACCGGTGGTTTCAACAGCGCCACCGATGCATTGCTGGAAATTGCCGCCGTCACCATCGGCATGGACGAGAAAGGGTTCCTGTTCCCCGAACATACCTACTTCCACCGAGTGGAGCCGTTCGAGGGCGCCAACATCGAGCCGGCCGCGCTTGAGTTCACCGGGATCAAGCTGGACCACCCGCTGCGCATGGCGGTCAGCGAGGAAAGCGCGATGACCGACATCTTCCGTGGCGTGCGCAAGGCGCTCAAGGCCAACGGCTGCAAGCGCGCGATTCTGGTCGGGCACAACAGCAGCTTCGACCTGGGCTTCCTCAATGCGGCAGTGGCGCGCAATGACCTGAAGCGCAACCCGTTCCACCCGTTCTCCAGCTTCGACACCGCAACCCTTGCGGGCTTGGCGTATGGCCAGACCGTGCTGGCGCGGGCCTGCCAGAGCGCTGACATCGACTTCGACGGGCGTGAGGCACACTCGGCACGCTACGACACCGAGAAGACGGCTGAGCTGTTCTGCGGCATCGTCAACCGCTGGAAAGAAATGGGCGGCTGGCGCGATTTCAACGATTGATCTGCCAAAAGCATTCGCGGGCACGCCCGCCAAGAGCCCGGCACAGGAAGGCATAAAAAAACCGGCCACGAAGGCCGGTTTTTTCATGCACGCAGCAATTACAGCTTGCCAGCGTTCTCGCTCAGGTAGGCAGCAACGCCTTCAGGCGAGGCGTTCATGCCCTTGTCGCCTTTTTTCCAGTTGGCAGGGCACACTTCGCCGTGCTCTTCGTGGAACTGCAGAGCGTCTACCAGGCGCAGCAGCTCGTCCATGTTACGGCCCAGTGGCAGGTCGTTGACGATCTGCGAACGGACAACACCGTTGGTATCGATCAGGAACGCACCACGGAAGGCCACGCCGCCTTCGGACTCGACGTCGTAGGCTTTGCAGATTTCGTGGGTCATGTCGGCAGCCAGGGTGTACTTCACCTGACCGATGCCGCCGTTGTTGACCGGGGTGTTACGCCAGGCGTTATGGGTGAAGTGCGAGTCGATCGACACGCCGATCACTTCCACGTTGCGCGCCTGGAAGTCAGGGATGCGGTTGTCCAGGGCGATCAGCTCGGACGGGCAGACGAAGGTGAAGTCCAGCGGGTAGAAGAACACCAGGCCGTACTTGCCCTTGATGGCCGAGGCCAGGTTGAAGCTATCGACGATCTCGCCATTGCCCAGCACGGCCGGAACGGTGAAATCGGGGGCTTTCTTACCAACGAGTACGCTCATTGTAATCTCCTGATGAGGGTGAAAAACCGTTTGCCGGGCCAGACGGGCTTGCCCGACATCCAACAAAGGCCAACCATCATACACGGCTTCTCATGACAGGCCGACTCCATCGACAAAGCAACCACCGGTCGCTCAGGCACAGCCCTTCCAGAAAGATCTTTGACAAGCATTCTCATTAACATTAAGCTCCAACCCATCGACCCAACCAGCGATGGTCAGCCCTTATGTATGTGTGTCTTTGTGTCGGCGTTACCGACGGACAGATCCGCGATGCGATCTATGAAGGATGCTGCAGTTACAAGGAAGTGCGTGCCGCCACCAATGTCGCCAGCCAGTGTGGGAAATGCGCCTGTGTGGCCAAGCAGGTGGTCCGCGAGACCCTGACCGAGCTGCAGGTCAGCCAGGCAGCCTTGCCCTACCCCGTCGAATTTACCGCCGCCTGAACGCAGAATTCCAAGAACCGGACCTGGTGTCCGGTTTTTTTATGCCCGAAATTCAACAAGTTAGCGTTGCAACGCGGTTCACAAACATTCTTATTCCTATTAATTTTCACTTAGTATTCAAGAACTTAGGTTTGACACACCTAAGTATCGGGCTCAAACTTCAGTGGATTGACACACTTCTACAGGGCAGGAACCCGGCATGAAAGGCGACGTAAGCGTCATCCAGCATCTCAACAAGATCCTCGGAAACGAGCTGGTCGCGATCAACCAGTACTTCCTGCACGCACGCATGTACGAAGATTGGGGGCTGAACAAACTCGGCAAGCACGAGTACAAAGAATCCATTGATGAAATGAAGCACGCTGACAAACTGATCAAGCGTATTTTGTTCCTCGAAGGCATTCCTAACGTTCAGGACCTGGGCAAACTGCTGATCGGCGAGCACACCAAGGAAATGCTCGAGTGCGATCTGAAGATCGAACAGCAAGGCCTGGTCGACCTGAAGGCAGCCATCGCCCATTGTGAAACCGCTGGCGACTTCGGCTCGCGTGACGTGCTCGAAGATATCCTCGAGTCCGAGGAAGAACACATCGACTGGCTGGAAACCCAACTGGGGCTGATCGACAAGATCGGTATCGAGAACTACCTGCAGTCGCAGATGGGCGAAGAGTAACTATTCACCCCATAAAAAAACCCGCGATCAGCGGGTTTTTTATATTTGCCGGAAAATCAGGCTTCAGAAGTCTTGGCCTTGGCAGCCGCTTCCTTGATCAGGGTTTGCAGCTCACCCTTCTCGAACATTTCCAGCATGATGTCGCTGCCGCCAACCAGCTCACCGGCTACCCACAATTGCGGGAAGGTCGGCCAGTTGGCGTATTTTGGCAGGTTGGCGCGAATTTCCGGGTTCTGCAGGATGTCGACGTAGGCGAACTTTTCGCCACAACCCATCACGGCCTGCGATGCACGCGCAGAGAAGCCGCACTGCGGGGTATTCGGCGAGCCTTTCATGTAAAGCAGAATGGTGTTGTTGGCAATCTGCTCTTTGATCGTTTCGATGATATCCATGTAGCACCTCGGCTGAACTATCCGACACAGTCGTCGGCACGGTGTCGCATTGTATCGGAAAGCCGAGCGCCGTGCTCGGCCTTGCCGTTCCTCAAGCGGCCTCGACCTGCACGGGTACGCCATTGAGCGCAGCGTTTCCGGAAACCTCGTCCCGAAAGCGTTCATCGGTCAGGTCATTGGCACTCACGCCAGGTTGCGCCTGGGCGATCTGCATGTGCACGCCCTGACGGCCATGACCATAACCATGGGGCAAGCTGACCACACCGGGCATCATGTCCTCGCAGGCCTGCACCTCGACCTCCAGTGAGCCCGTACGCGAACGTATGCGCACGCGCTGGCCATCCTGCAGTTGACGCTGCTGCAAATCTTGCGGGTGCATCAACAACTGATGCCGTGGTTTGCCTTTCACCAGGCGATGGAAGTTGTGCATCCACGAGTTGTTGCTGCGCACATGGCGGCGCCCGATCAGCAGCAGTTCGCCCGGCACGGGAGGCGTCATTTGCGCCAGACGGCGCAGGTCGTCCAGCAACACCTGAGGGGCAGCTTCGACAACCTTGCTGGCGGTCGCCAGGCGCCCAGCGAGGTTGCTGCGTAAAGGCCCCAGGTCAAGCCCGTGCGGGTGATCGTCCAGGGTTGCCAGGGAGAGCTGCCAAGGCGTTACTTCACCATAGCGCCCTTTGCGCAGGGCTTGATCAATCATCTGCGCAGGTGACCAGGTCGGCTTCAATTCCAACCCGGCACGCTTGGCAAACGCCTGGGCCAGGCCGACGAAGATTTCCCAGTCATGCAGTGCCCCCTCCGGCTTTGCCAGGATCGCCCGGTTGAAGCGCGTGACATTGCGCACTGCCAGCAAGTTGAAGGTGCTGTCGTAATGGTCGTTCTCCAGCGCTGAGGTGGAGGGCAGGATCAAGTCGGCATGGCGGGTGGTTTCGTTGATGTAGAGATCGATACTGAGCATGAACTCCAAACCCTCCAGCGCCGTATCCAGCTGGCGGCCGTTAGGCGTGGACAGCACGGGGTTGCCGGCAACGGTCACCAGGGCACGCACCTGCCCATCGCCCGGTGTTTGCATTTCCTCGGCCAGGGCCGCCACGGGCAGCTCGCCGCCGTACTCGGGCAAGCCCGACACACGGCTCTGCCAGGCGTTGAAATGGCCCCCCGAGGTGGTCGCCACCAGGTCGACGGCAGGCTCCGTGCACAATGCGCCGCCTGTGCGGTCCAGGTTGCCGGTCACCAGGTTCACAAGCTGCACCAGCCAGTGGCAAAGGGTACCGAATGCTTGGGTCGAGACGCCCATGCGGCCGTAGCACACTGCCTGCCCGGCAGCGGCAAAGTCGCGTGCCAGCTGGCGAATGTCCGCTGCAGCAATACCACAGTGGGCGCTCACGGCCTCGGCACTGAACGGCGCAATGGCCTCGCGCACCTGCTGCAGGCCGCTGACCGGCAAGTGCGAGCCCCGTGCCAGGCCTTCTTCGAACAATGTGTTGAGCAAGCCGCACAACAGGGCTGCATCACCACCAGGGCGTATGAACAAATGACTGTCAGCCATTGACGCCGTTTCGCTACGCCGCGGGTCAACCACCACCAGGCGTCCACCACGCGCCCGCAGGGCCTTCAGGCGCTTCTCCACGTCCGGAACGGTCATGATGCTGCCATTGGAGGCCAGCGGGTTGCCGCCAAGAATCAGCATGAACCCTGTATGGTCGATGTCCGGAATCGGCAGCAGCAGCCCATGCCCATACATCAAGTGGCTGACCAGGTGTTGGGGCAACTGGTCCACTGAAGTGGCAGAGAAACGGTTACGGGTCTTGAGCAGGCCCAGGAAGTAGTTGCTGTGGGTCATCAAGCCGTAATTGTGCACGCTCGGGTTGCCTTGGTACACCGCCACGGCATTTCGCCCATGGGCTTGCTGGACCGCCCACAATTTTTCGGCAGCCAGTGCGAAGGCCTCATCCCAGCCAATGGCCTGCCAATGCTCGCCTACTCGCTTGTGGGGCTGGCGCAGGCGATCGGGGTCGTTCTGGATGTCCTGCAACGCCACGGCCTTGGGGCAGACATGGCCACGGCTGAACGGGTCCAGGGGGTCGCCCTTGATCGAGCTGATCAGGGCCCGCCCGTCCTCCTCATGGCTGACTTCGATGTTGAGCCCGCAGATTGCTTCGCACAGGTGACAGGCACGGTGATGCAGGGTCTTGGTCATGGTCATGGCCGCCTCTGCCTTTAGTTGTTATCCGAAGCCGACTATGCGCCCTGCCCTTGCCCCCTGCCAGCGCGCTTCGTGGTGTGAATCCCTCGTCATCAGGCATACGATTTGCGACAGCCATTTGCCAAATCGTCTGCAAGCCGTGTACAACCCTCTGTAGCAAATAAAAAACAGCGCAGGCTTAAGGGTTAATTACACCCTTTGCAACAGACCCGCTGTTTCCCCTCTTGGTTTCAGGCGACATTTAATTATAGTATTGCGCCTTTCCCTATTTCGTCCGCCCCGTGCGGCTTACGCCGCAGGTCACTCCCGTTGTCAAAAAAAACCATACGGTCGACCTGCATACCGTTGCAGATAAGGTAGTCAATCATGAGCGCTAGGCACTTTCTCTCCCTGCTGGATTTCACCACCGACGAATTGCTCGGGGTGATCCGCCGAGGCATCGAGCTGAAGGACCTGCGCAAGCGCGGCGTGCTGTTCGAACCCCTGAAAAACCGCGTTCTGGGCATGATCTTCGAAAAATCTTCGACCCGCACCCGGGTGTCGTTCGAGGCTGGCATGATCCAACTCGGCGGCCAGGCGATCTTCCTGTCCCCGCGCGACACCCAGCTGGGCCGAGGCGAGCCGATCAGTGACAGCGCCATCGTGTTGTCGAGCATGGTCGATGCGGTGATGATCCGCACCCACGCCCACAGCACCCTCACCGAATTCGCCGCCAACTCGCGCGTGCCGCTGATCAACGGCCTGTCCGACGAGTCGCACCCTTGCCAGTTGCTGGCCGACATGCAGACCTTCCATGAGCACCGCGGCTCAATCCAGGGCAAGACCGTTGCCTGGATCGGCGACGGCTTCAACATGTGCAACTCGTACATCGAAGCTGCCCAGCAGTTCGACTTTCAGCTGCGCATCGCCTGCCCGGAAGGCTACGACCCCGATCCACGCTTCATGGCACTGGGCGGTGATCGCGTGCAGCTCATCCGTGACCCGCGTGAAGCCGTCCGCGGTGCGCACCTGGTAACCACCGATGTCTGGACTTCCATGGGGCAAGAGGAGGAAACTGCACGGCGCCTGGCGCATTTCGCGCCTTACCAGGTCACCCGCGCTCTGCTCGACCTGGCGGCACCCGACGCCCTGTTCATGCACTGCCTGCCCGCCCATCGCGGTGAGGAAATCAGCCATGACCTGCTCGACGACCCTCGTTCGGTCGCCTGGGACCAGGCTGAAAACCGCCTGCATGCACAGAAGGCCCTTCTCGAATTCCTTGTCGAACCGGCTTACCACCACGCATGAGTCAACCTCTACTGCTCAACCTGCGCGACCTCGCCTGCGGCTACGGCGACCAGCGCATCGTCCAGAACCTCAACCTGCACTTGAACGCAGGCGACATCGGTTGCCTGCTGGGCTCGTCGGGTTGCGGCAAGACCACCACCCTGCGTGCGATCGCCGGCTTCGAGCCGGTGCACGAGGGTGAGATCCAGCTGGCCGGCGAGGTTATTTCCCGCGCCGGTTTCACCCTGTCCCCGGAAAAACGCCGGATCGGCATGGTGTTTCAGGACTACGCACTGTTCCCGCACCTGACCGTGGCGCAGAACATCGCTTTCGGCATCGCCAAGCACCCTGAACAGGCGCAGGTGGTGGAAGAAATGCTCGAGCTGGTCAAGCTGGGTGGCCTGGGCGGGCGGTACCCGCACGAGCTTTCCGGTGGCCAGCAGCAGCGCGTTGCCCTGGCCCGGGCGCTGGCCCCCGAACCGCAACTGCTACTGCTCGACGAGCCGTTTTCCAACCTCGATGTGGAGCTGCGCCGGCGCCTCAGCCATGAGGTCCGCGACATCCTGAAAAGCCGCGGTACCAGCGCGATCCTGGTCACCCATGACCAGGAAGAAGCCTTTGCGGTCAGCGACCACGTGGGCGTATTCAAGGAAGGCCGCCTGGAGCAGTGGGACACGCCCTACAACCTTTACCATGAGCCGCAAACCCCGTTCGTTGCGAGCTTCATCGGCCAGGGTTACTTCATCCGCGGCCAGATGAGCAGCCACGAATCGGTCAATACCGAACTCGGCGAGCTGCGTGGCAACCGCGCCTACATCATGGCACCGGGCAGCTCGGTGGACGTGCTGCTGCGCCCAGACGACATCGTGCCTGCCGCAGACAGCGCGCTTCGGGCGAACATCGTCGGCAAGAGTTTCCTCGGCGCATCGACCCTGTACCGCCTGCAACTGCCCACCGGTAGCCAGTTGGAAGCGATATTCCCAAGCCATATCGACCACCAGGTCGGTGAAGCTGTCGGGATTGCCGTGAAGGCTGATCACCTGGTGCTGTTCCCGGTGCCGGGCAGTGTTGCGGCGCAATTGCCGCGCCAGGAGAACGGGGTTCGTCGGTACAGCTCGGCGACCTGATCATGAAACGGGGGCCGCTTTCGCGGCCCATCGCCGGCAAGCCGGCTCCCACAGGTACAGTGGTCTGCTTGAGAAAACGCACGCTTTGTGGAATCAGCCCCGGCCGATTCCGGCAAACGTGCCCTGGGTATGTGCGGCCAACACCGCAGCTGCCAACTCCACTTCCAATCCACGGCGCCCAGCGCTGACATGGATAGTTGCAAAGTTCTGCGCCGAATCATCGATGAAGGTGCGCAGGCGCTTCTTCTGCCCCAACGGGCTGATGCCCCCGACCAAGTAGCCTGTGGCCCGCTGCGCTGCTGCGGGGTCTGCCATCTCGCACCTCTTCACACCCGCGGCGTGGGCTAACGCCTTGAGGTCCAGCGTGCCCACTACCGGCACCACCGCAACCAGTAATTCGCCCCTTTCGCTACTGGCCAGCAAGGTCTTGAAAACCTGCTGCGGATCCAGCCCTAGCTTCTCCGCTGCCTCCAGGCCGTATGACGCCGATTTGGGGTCATGTTCGTAACTGTGCACGCGGTGCTCGGCGCGGGCTTTTTTCAGTAAATCGAGGGCGGGGGTCATGCAGGGCTCCGGTCTAGGACAGATCGGCTACTTTAGGACAATTCCCACAACCCAGCCAATTTATGCCCTACCCACCTGTCTAGCACGCGGACTCAGCGGCGCATATACCGTCCAGAACGTGACCGACCGTTCACTTTCGACCTTTGACATAAGCGTTTCTTGTCTATATTTTTTCGTTTCCGAATAAATGGTGCACTTATAAGGTGCGTTCCTACATCTGCCTGGGGTCAACGGGGATAGACACCAGGCTTTGCTGTCGAGCGCCCACGCGCCTCACAACAAAAAAAACGAGGTCATAATGACGACTGCTCTACGCGAACCCACGCTGTCCAGCCAATGCCTGGCCGAGTTCCTCGGCACGGCGCTGCTCATATTTTTCGGCACCGGTTGTGTCGCCGCGCTCAAGGTAGCGGGCGCCAGCTTCGGGCTGTGGGAGATCAGTATCATCTGGGGCGTCGGTGTGAGCATGGCGATCTACCTCACCGCCGGCATTTCCGGCGCGCACCTGAACCCGGCCGTGAGTATCGCACTGGCGCTGTTCGCCGGTTTCGACAAGCGCAAACTGCCGTTCTACATGCTGGCCCAGGTGTGCGGTGCGTTCTGCGGCGCGGCGCTGGTCTACACCTTGTACAGCAGCCTCTTCTTCGATTTCGAACAAACCCACGCCATGCTGCGCGGCAGCACTGAAAGCCTTGAACTGGCCTCGGTGTTTTCCACGTATCCACACCCTTCCCTCACCACGGGCCAGGCCTTTCTGGTCGAAGTGGTGATCACCGCGATCCTGATGGCGGTGATCATGGCCCTGACCGACGACAATAACGGCTTGCCCCGCGGAGCCATGGCACCGCTGCTGATCGGCCTGCTGATCGCCGTGATTGGTAGTGCCATGGGCCCGCTGACCGGCTTCGCGATGAACCCGGCCCGTGATTTCGGGCCAAAACTGATGACCTTCCTGGCCGGCTGGGGCGAAATCGCCTTCACTGGCGGCCGGGACATCCCGTATTTCCTGGTTCCGGTGTGTGCACCGATACTGGGCGCTTGCCTGGGCGCCGCGACTTATCGCGGCCTGATCGCCCGCAACCTGCCGGTGACGCAAAACGCGAACCCTGAGACAAACGACAATCGCCAGGGCGATACTCAAGCCAACTGATGCTTGCGCCCTGACCCCCTCTTTTTGCAAGGCCTACGACCATGACAGACACCCAGGATAAGAACTACATCATCGCCCTGGACCAGGGCACCACCAGTTCGCGGGCGATCATTTTCGACCGCGACGCCAATGTGGTCGGCACCTCGCAGCGCGAATTCGCCCAGCACTATCCGCAAGCGGGCTGGGTCGAGCATGACCCGATGGAAATCTTCGCCACGCAGAGCGCGACCATGGTCGAGGCGCTCGCCCAGGCCGGCATCAGCCATGCCCAGGTGGCCGCCATCGGTATCACCAACCAGCGTGAAACGACCGTGGTATGGGACAAAGAGACCGGCCGCCCGGTGTACAAC
The DNA here is from genome assembly GCF_021378985.1 of Pseudomonas sp. JR33AA. Classification (NCBI taxonomy): domain Bacteria; kingdom Pseudomonadati; phylum Pseudomonadota; class Gammaproteobacteria; order Pseudomonadales; family Pseudomonadaceae; genus Pseudomonas; species Pseudomonas sp. JR33AA. Next base: position 274,378 of record NZ_JAJSAW010000005.1, on the reverse strand, counting down.
GCCATCGTCTGGCAGTGCCGCCGCAGCACCGAAATCTGCGCCCAGCTCAAGCGTGACGGCCACGAAGCGTACATCCGCGAAACCACTGGCCTGGTCACCGACCCGTACTTCTCCGGCACCAAGCTCAAGTGGATCCTCGACAACGTCGAAGGCGCCCGTGAGCGCGCCGAGCGCGGCGAACTGCTGTTCGGCACCATCGATACCTGGCTGATCTGGAAGTTCTCCGGTGGCAAGGTGCATGTCACTGATTACACCAACGCCTCGCGTACGCTGATGTTCAACATCCACAGCCTGCAGTGGGACGAAAAGCTGCTGGAAATCCTCGGCATCCCACGCCAGATGCTGCCCGAGGTGCGTCCGTCTTCCGAAGTCTATGGGCACACCAAGAGCGGCATCGCCATCGCCGGTATCGCCGGTGACCAGCAGTCCGCGCTGTTCGGTCAGATGTGTGTGGAGCCGGGCCAGGCCAAGAATACCTATGGCACCGGTTGCTTCCTGCTGATGAACACCGGCAACAAGGCGGTCAACTCGTCCCACGGCCTGCTCACCACCATTGCCTGCGGCCCGCGTGGCGAAGTGGCCTATGCCCTGGAAGGCGCCGTGTTCAATGGCGGTTCAACCGTGCAATGGCTGCGCGACGAACTGAAGATCGTCAACGACGCCCTGGACACCGAGTACTTCGCCAGCAAGGTCAAGGACAGCAACGGCGTCTATCTGGTACCTGCCTTCACCGGCCTCGGCGCCCCTTACTGGGACCCGTACGCCCGTGGCGCGCTGTTCGGCCTGACCCGTGGGGTCAAGGTCGACCACATCATCCGCGCCGCGCTGGAGTCGATCGCCTACCAGACCCGCGACGTGCTCGACGCCATGCAACAGGACTGTGGCCAACGCCTGTCCGAATTGCGCGTCGACGGTGGCGCGGTGGCCAACAACTTCCTCATGCAGTTCCAGGCCGATATCCTCGGTACCTGCGTGGAGCGGCCGCAAATGCGCGAAACCACAGCATTGGGTGCTGCCTACCTCGCGGGCCTGGCCTGTGGTTTCTGGAGTGGCCTGGACGAGCTGCGCGACAAGGCGATCATCGAGCGCGAATTCAGCCCACAGCTGGACGAAACGCAGAAAGAGCAGCTTTACCGCGGCTGGCGCAAGGCCGTCGACCGTACGCGTGACTGGGAAGATCACGACGCCTGATCCAGCGTCAGGGCAGCCAATCGCCGGCGAGCCGGCTCTCACATTCACTGCATGCGGCTTGAAGCCGATGCGGTCGAAGTGGAACTGGCATGCGATGGGCCGCCTGGCGGCCCCATCGTCCACTGGCCGTCATCCGCTTCCTGCGGCATCATTGCAGAATTTGTCCGGCAGCCCATAAGGACCGCCCATGAATCTGCCCCCACGCCAACAACAAATCCTCGAGCTGGTGCGCGAACGCGGCTACGTCAGCATCGAAGAAATGGCGCAGTTGTTCATCGTCACCCCGCAAACGATCCGCCGCGACATCAACCAGCTCGCCGAACTCAACCTGCTACGCCGCTACCACGGTGGCGCGGCCTATGACTCGAGCATCGAGAACACCGCCTATGCCATGCGCGCCGACCAGATGCGCGACGAAAAGCAACGCATCGCAGATGCCGTGGCGCGGCAGATCCCCGACCATGCTTCGCTGTTCATCAACATCGGCACCACCACCGAATCCATCGCCAGGGCTTTGCTTAACCACAGCCACCTCAAAGTGATCACCAACAACCTGCACGTGGCCGCCATTCTCGCTGCCAAGGATGATTTCGAAGTGTTGGTGGCCGGTGGCACGGTGCGCCGCGATGGGGGTGTGGTCGGCCAGGCGAGTGTCGACTTCATCAGCCAATTCAAGGTCGACTTCGCCCTGGTCGGTATCAGCGGCATCGATGAAGATGGCAGCCTGCTGGACTTCGACTACCAGGAAGTACGAGTATCCCAGGCCATCATCACCAACGCCCGCCAGGTCATTCTGGCTGCCGACTCCAGCAAGTTCGGGCGCAATGCCATGGTGCGCCTGGGTTCGATCAGCCTGGTCGACTGCCTGGTGACCGACCAGCCGCCCACGCCCGCCCTGCATCAATTGCTCAACCAGTACAAGATCCGCCTGGACGTGGTTTGAGTCGCAAACGGGCCGTTTAAGCGGCCCCATATTTTCGAAATTGTTCACTTAATTGCCATATGATCAGTTTTTTCTATGAAGACTGACTGGCGACTGGCTTTCTGTTGCGTTAGTATTTTCGAAAACGAACATCAATGTTCATATTCGATGTGAACAGCCCCAGGAGGCCTTGCCCGTGTCCCAGTCCGTTTCGTCCCAGCCACCACTCGCCGACTGCTATGACCTCGCCGTGATCGGCGGTGGCATCAATGGCGTGGGTATTGCTGCCGACGCCGCCGGGCGTGGCCTGAAAGTGTTCCTGTGTGAAAAGGACGACCTTGCGCAACACACCTCGTCGGCCAGCAGCAAGCTGATCCACGGTGGCCTGCGCTACCTGGAGCACTATGAATTCCGCCTGGTGCGCGAGGCGCTGGCCGAGCGCGAGGTGTTGCTGGCCAAGGCGCCGCATATCGTCAAGCCAATGCGTTTCGTGCTGCCGCATCGGCCGCACCTGCGTCCGGCCTGGATGATCCGTGCCGGCCTGTTCCTCTACGACCACCTAGGCAAGCGCAAGCGCCTGGGGGCCTCCCGCAGCCTGCGCTTTGGCCCGGGCTACCCGCTCAAACCGGCCATTACGCGCGGCTTCGAATATGCCGACTGCGCCGTCGATGACGCCCGCCTGGTAGTGCTCAACGCCATGGCTGCGCGTGAACACGGGGCCGACATTCTCACCCGTACCCGCTGCTTGCGTGCCGAACGAGTCGACGGCCTCTGGCAGGTAGACTTGCAGCATGCCGATGGCAGCCTGCAGAGCATACGTGCGCGCGCCCTGGTCAACGCCGCTGGCCCTTGGGTGGCCAGCTTCATCAAGGATGACCTGAAGCTCCACGCGCCGTACGGCGTTCGCTTGATCCAGGGCAGCCACCTGATCGTGCCACGGCTTTACGAAGGGGATCACGCCTATATTCTGCAGAACGAGGACCAGCGCATCGTCTTCTGCATTCCTTACCTGGATCGTTTCACCCTGATCGGCACCACAGACCGGGAGTACAGCGGCGACCCGGCGAAGGTGGCGATCACCGAGCAGGAAACCGACTACCTGCTGAACGTGGTGAACGAGCACTTCAATCATCAGCTGAGCCGCGGCGATATCCTGCACACCTACTCCGGCGTGCGGCCGCTGTGCAACGACGAGTCGGACAACCCATCGGCGGTTACGCGTGACTACACCCTTGCGCTGTCTGCCGCACAGGGCGAGGCGCCGTTGCTGTCGGTATTCGGTGGCAAGCTGACGACCTATCGCAAGCTTGCAGAATCAGCCATGGTGCAACTCAAACCTTTCTTCAACCAGATGGGCCAAAGCTGGACCGCCAGTGCCACGCTGCCCGGTGGCGAGGGCATGAGCACCCCGCTGGCATTGGTCGAAGCGCTGCTTGCCCGGCATCCGTGGCTGGCACCGGCCATCGCCCAGCGCTGGGCCTCGACCTACGGTAGCCGCACCTGGCAACTGCTGGAAGGCGCGAACGGCCCGAACGATCTGGGCCAGGCAATCGGCGGCGGCTTGTTCACCCGCGAAGTCGATTACCTTCGGGCCAACGAGTGGGCTGTCAGTGCGCAGGACATCCTTTGGCGGCGCAGCAAGCTCGGTCTGTTCACCAGCACCAGCGAGCAGCAGGCGCTGGCGGATTATCTGGCGCAAGGCGACGCCCAGATCAACGCCGCCTGAGGCGGTGTTGGCGACTGCATGGGCGGTCGCCAGTCGCTCAGTTTTGGCGCAGGTAGGCAGCTCTCGCCAGTTCCAGGTACAGTGCCCGTTCCTCTGCGCTGAGCGCCTCCATCAAGGTTGCTGCCCGGTCAAGGTAATGCTGCTCGCCCCGGCTGCCCGCCTCCTGCTCGGCTTGCTCGAGCTGTTCATGATAGGGCGCGGCCAACGCCTCGAAGCGCTGCGGATAACGGTTACGCACAAAACCTTGCCAAAATTCGCGCTGGGCCAGCGACCGGCTGAGCTCTTCGGGGTTTTCGCCTGCAAGCACTTGTGCACCAGCGCGTCTTATCTGATCGGCCGTCACTCGGCTGTATTCGGCGTAATGCATATGCCGCGGTTGTGCCGGTAGGTCCAGCCGGTCCGCCAGGTTGACTCGGTAGACGAGATAGACCTCGATATCGTCCACCACGATATGAGGGTCGCGACGCATCTCCTCTATGTGCCGGGCAGCGATGGTATCCACCTGATCCAGGCGGTACAGCGACCGCCCCAGGCGTAACAAGGTCTGTTCGGCCTGCGCCATGCCGGCGCCTGCCGAATGCAGGGCAATATGCGCCCTGACCTCCAGGTTGCTGAGGATGATCAACAGCCGGTCCTCACAGGTCCGTGGCCCCTGGGTCTGCCAGTACACCGCTTCGCGTACATCGGTGTTGTCGGTACACAGCTCGAGAATTTGCCAGATCCTTGATCGGTAGTAGCGCGGGTGCCCTTGGAAATCCTCAGAACCGGCGAAATCTGCGAGAAATCGAAACAAGTCTGTCGACTGCGGGTCTTCAGACAGCTGCGTCCAGATTTGCATGCGCCGGTTGCGCAGCCCCTCTGGGGCTTCGCCCAGCCATTGTTCGCGCACATCGCCGTCCGCAATGGCATGTCGATAAGAGTTGCTGCGGGTGGCTGACGATTCACTGCGGCTTGCGTCAATCGACGCCTCACTGGCCTGATCTAGCGGATTGTCATGCAGCGACATGCGACGCAGCCGCGCATCCAGGGTGCGCAACTCGCCATTGATCTGGCGAATACGGTTCTCGCGCACGTCTATCAGGCCCCTCCACGGCATGTGGTCCTGTGCTGGCAAGCCATCCAGCCCGGTTGCCCGCAGCGTCACCTCACGCAAATGGCGCAAACCCGACAGATCGGGCACCTGGCCCAAGGGGTTGTAGTTCAGATCGAGCACCTGAAGCATCGAGAGGCTGGCGAGCCTGCCATTGGCTGCGCTGTCGATGGTGATCCGGTTACCGGACAGGCGCAGGCTTCGCAGTCCGCTCAGATGTTCGATGCCGGCCGGCAGGCGAGTCAGCTGGTTGCCGCGCAGGTCGAGCTCGCGAATAGAGCCGAACCGGCGCAGGAAGTTTTCGTCCACCTGCTCGAGCGCCATGTTACGCAGCGTCAAACGCCGAATATGGTTGAAGTCGATAGCAGCCGGCAACGTTGGCAAGCTGCCGACCTGTTCGCCCTCTATATGCAGAACGTACTCGTCGCCGGTGAGGTCTTCGGTTTTGCGGCGCCAGGCGCGGCGAATCTGGTTGGCCACACGTCGGCGCCTGAAACCGTCCAGCATACTTACACGCTGCTGCTGCCAGGTATCGAGTGCTGTGCGCAAGCTCTCCAGCTGCCGCTGCAGATCGCTCAGGTGGCGCCAGAGCCCGATTCCGCGGCCGCGGAGCTCATGCAGATAAGCGTCCAGCTCAGCTTCGGTGAAAGTCGGGAAGATCTCATGGATACCGCGCCGAATCGCCTGGCGGCTGCTTTCGCCACCACCACTGAGCGGATAGCCGACGCGGCCGTCGGCAATCCGTGGCGGCGGGCGATAGCGCCCCGCCAGGGGTGGTAGCCCGATCAACTGAGCCGTTTTTTCCCGATCTGCGCAGGCCAGGCGCGCCAGCTGCTCACCCATACTGCGGACATCAAGCTGGGGGCCGCCCAAAATAGCCCGCTGGTCCGCTTCAAACGTCTGGATCAGGCAGGGCAAAAAGCCCTGCCCCAGCACTGGCGAAGGGCTGTCTGCCAGTTGGTACCCCTGTTCGGTCTGGATGATGACTTTCGTCTGGGCGGCGTCCATGGCCCCGCTGCCTGCCACCAGACGACCCCGTACCTCACCCTGACGTAACTCGATACGCATTGAGGCCGGCCACGGGGCCTGTTGGGTGACCCACCCCAGTACCAGGCGCATGGTATCGTCATTCACCGCACCATCATGCTCGAACCCCATCAGCGCCCTGTCCAGCCGACGCTCGCGCAGGAACCAACGCGCACGCTCGGCCATGGCCAGGGGTACCCTGCCAGTGTCCAGCAGCGTTTCGACCTGCTCACCCGTGGCTTGCGCAATGATTTCTTCAGCGCCTGCCACGGGCAAGCCCGGGAAATCCCTGATCAGCAAGGCGCCTGCGGCAGAAGCGGGGGCCTGGCGAGCGGCCAGTGTTCGTTCGAACGCCGACCCGCTCAGTTCGGGATAAAGCTCATGGCACGTGTATCGAGCCAGAGCATCACGCAACCGTGCAGGCGCCTGCGCTTCTTGCACGTGCAGATGTCGTAAATGGTTCTGTTCCAGCCCGGTAATGCGCAAAACTCTGTCTGCGCAGTGGTCGGAAACCTGCGCCAGGTCTCCGCCAAACTTGCGCATCAGCGCCCCGCCACCGTCGATGTGATGGGCCGAGGCTGGCAATTGTCCCAGCCGGAATCGGCCTTCGCCTTTGTGCACAGGCGTGAGCGCATCGACGAAAGGTATCCGCTTGAGCAATCGGCCCACCCCGACCTGCCCCACCCCCACGACTACGCCGAGGGCAACGTTTTCCGCGACCCCGAACACATGTTCCAACGCTGCCTCTCGGTCACCCAACTTCCAGGCAGCGTAGCCTTCGTACACTTCGCTGACGATGTCCACCGCTGCCACGGCAAACATCACCTCCCCTACCACCGGAACGAACAGCGCTGCCAGGGTCAGCGCGTCGAGCCCCGCGCTTTTAACGATTTCCCACCACTGACGGCGTTCATCCGCGTCTTCATCGGCGGTAGGTACTGCCAGCACCCGTGCATCATCAAGCAACTTGTCGACCTGCAAGGCGCGCAGGTAGGTGAATACAGGCGTATCGATCGGGAAGTTGCGGCCATCCAGTTCCACTGGCGCCTGGTGACTGCCCGCTTCGAGCAAACGGCCAAGCGTCACTGTAAAGGCGGGCTTGTCTCGTTCACTCAGGAACCGGTTGAAAAAAGATCGGTAGTGCGGCGCGCGCAGCCTCTTGGCCGTCGACCGGTAGAGGCTATCCCAGGAGGCGTGCCTGGTGACTGGCTGATAAGGGTCCTGCGGGATCCAGCAGACGATTCCCTGCAGCGGCCCTCCGGGGTGGTCACGCATTTCCCAAGCCACAACGCCATGGATGCGCTTGCCCAGGAGGAACAATTGACGAGGTGTGGCGAGGCCGGTGACAGCCGGCACCACAGGCTTGGCTGCAAACACCGGCAGCAAACGCAGATAGTCGAGCTCATCAAGTTCGGACTTGAGCCTGGCCATGCGCAATGCAACCTCCATGTTGGCACGCAGATTTTCTTCCACCAAACGTTTGACCGCTTCGTGAGCGTACCCTTCAGGCGCTGGAGGCCGGCTTTTCGGGAACAGCTGCGCGTGGAGTAATCGCTGGTACTGCCCGCCAATATCCAATCGCCTGCAACAACGGGCAAACGCTTCGAACGACAGTGGCAAGGTGTTCCCCTGCGCATCACGCAGATGGGCGCGACGGTGGATGGTGGGCGCGATATCGATCTCGCGGAAGTTATGCAGTGCCGCCGTCAACAAAGGCAGTTGGCGGTGGACGGTCCGCCAGGGTGTATGCACGCGCGGCGCGGCGCTGGGCATGGGTAAGTCATCTTCGATGTAGACCTGCATGGTGCGCACATCCACCTGCGCCAGGCCTTCGGCTCGCAACGCCGGTACGAGCAGATCAGTGGCAAAGTTCACAAGGCTCGGAACTCCCGCCATCGCCGTTTTTACGCGTTCGGCAGCGGCCTGCTGATTGTGCAATGCCCGGTGGAAGGTCAGTAGCAGATCGACATTGGCCGCCTTCAACCAGCCCTTCAGCTGGCCGGCGATGAAGGCATCGATGGAGTCGGCGGGTATGGGAATCACGGACATGGCAGGCGCTCCTGAAAAAGAAGCAGCAAGCTCAACAGCTTCGTCTCAGGGGATGGCAGTATTTAAAGCTGGCGTGTCAGGCTCAAGCTCGCTCGCACTCGTTCGGATAACCGAACGCATGAGAAGCCTTCATTCGGAGTTCCGACGTAAAAAGGTGTGCAATAACCTTCACACAAGCGTAGATACCGCGGCTCTGCGGGAGGTTATGATCCGAAACAGAGCTTGGCACGACTCATGCTCTACACTTGGTAGCCGAATACACTCGCTTCATCCTGTATTCGTTGAACGAAAGAGTCCGCCAACGGCTCCATAAAAAAAACAAACACGTCGAGGAAAATTTGATGCGTATCGTTCGTCAATTGCTGGGCGCAGCCATCGCGGCTGCAGTCATCGCTTCGCCGGCCATGGCCGAGGAGCTCACCGGCACCCTGAAGAAGATCAAGGAATCGGGCACCATCACCCTGGGGCACCGCGACTCCTCCATTCCATTTTCCTACCTGGCCGGTAAACCCGAGCCCGTCGGTTACTCGCATGACATCCAGCTGGCCGTCGTCGACGCGCTGAAAAAACAACTGGGCACGGACATCAAGGTCCGTTACAACCTGGTCACCTCGCAAACCCGTATTCCGCTGGTGCAGAACGGCACCGTCGACCTGGAGTGCGGCTCCACCACCAACAACGTCGAGCGCCAGCAACAGGTCGGCTTCTCGGTCGGCATCTTCGAAGTCGGTACCCGCCTGTTGACCAAGGTCAAGGACGGTCAGCCTGCATACAAAGACTTCCCGGACCTGGCCGGCAAGAACGTGGTGACCACCGCCGGTACCACCTCCGAGCGCATCCTCAAGGCGATGAACGCCGACAAGCAGATGAAGATGAACGTGATTTCCGCCAAGGACCACGGTGAAGCCTTCAACATGCTCGAAAGCGGCCGCGCCGTGGCCTTCATGATGGACGACGCCCTGCTCGCCGGTGAAATGGCCAAGGCGCGCAAGCCTGCGGACTGGGTCATCACCGGTACCCCTCAGTCGTACGAAATCTACGGCTGCATGGTGCGCAAGGATGACGCTGCGTTCAAGAAAGCGGTCGACGACGCCATCGTTGCCTACTTCAAGTCGGGCGAAGTCAACAAGAGCTACGACAAGTGGTTCCAACAGCCGATTCCACCAAAAGGCCTTAACCTTCAGTTCCCGATGAGCGACGAGCTGAAAAAACTGATCGCCGAGCCGACCGACAAGGCTGCGGACGAGAAGAAGTCCTGATCCTCAGCAAATAGTGGCCTGCTGCTCACAAACACGAATCAATTCTGCAGGCCACTCATTAGTGTCTAACCTTTCATCCGAGGGCGCCTTGCGCCCCCGGATGTTCGAAGGTGCCCGTGAAACAACCGTCTGAGGGGAAATCCCGATGAATTACAACTGGGACTGGGGCGTGTTCTTCAAGTCCACCGGCGTGGGCAGCGAAACCTATCTGGACTGGTACATCACCGGCCTGGGCTGGACCATCGCCATCGCCATCACCGCCTGGATCATCGCGCTGCTGCTGGGGTCAGTCCTCGGTGTCATGCGCACCGTACCGAACCGTCTGGTATCGGGTATCGCCACCGCCTACGTGGAACTGTTCCGCAACGTGCCACTGCTGGTGCAACTGTTCATCTGGTACTTCCTGGTACCGGACCTGCTGCCAGAAGGTTTGCAGGAATGGTTCAAGCAAGACCTCAACCCGACCACTTCGGCGCTGATCAGCGTGGTCATCTGCCTGGGACTGTTCACCGCCGCACGCGTCTGTGAGCAAGTACGTACCGGTATCCAGGCGCTGCCCAAAGGCCAGGAAGCTGCCGCCCGCGCCATGGGCTTCAGCCTCCCGCAGATCTATAACAATGTGCTGCTGCCTCAGGCCTACCGGATCATCATTCCGCCGCTCACCTCCGAGTTCCTCAACGTGTTCAAGAACTCCTCGGTGGCGTCGCTGATCGGCCTGATGGAGCTGCTGGCGCAGACCAAACAGACCGCTGAGTTTTCCGCCAACCTGTTCGAGGCGTTTACCCTGGCCACCTTGATCTATTTCACCCTGAACATGGGCCTGATGCTGCTCATGCGCATGGTCGAGAAGAAAGTCGCCGTGCCTGGCCTGATCTCCGTGGGGGGCAAGTAAATGGAAATGGATTTCAGCGAAATCATCCCCGCACTGCCTGCCCTCTGGGAGGGCATGGTCATGACCCTTCAACTGATGGTCATGGGAGTCATCGGTGGTATCGTGCTAGGCACCATCCTGGCCCTGATGCGCCTGTCGTCGAGCAAACTGTTGGCGAACCTGGCCGGCGCCTACGTCAACTACTTCCGCTCGATCCCGCTGCTGCTGGTGATCACCTGGTTCTACCTGGCGGTACCGTTCGTGCTGCGCTGGATCACCGGCGAAGATACCCCGGTGGGTGCCTTCACCTCCTGTGTGGTCGCCTTCATGATGTTCGAGGCCGCGTATTTCTGCGAAATCGTCCGCGCCGGCGTGCAGTCGATCTCCAAGGGCCAGATGGGCGCCGCACAAGCGCTGGGCATGAACTACGCGCAGACCATGCGCCTGATCATCCTGCCCCAGGCCTTCCGCAAGATGACCCCGCTGCTGCTGCAGCAGAGCATCATCCTGTTCCAGGACACCTCGCTGGTATACACCGTGGGCCTGGTCGACTTCCTCAACTCGGCACGCTCCAACGGCGACATCATCGGGCGCTCCCATGAGTTCCTGATCTTCGCCGGCGTCATCTACTTCCTCATCAGCTTCTCCGCTTCGTGGCTGGTCAAGCGCCTGCAAAAAAGGATCACCGTATGATTTCCATCAAGAACGTCAACAAGTGGTACGGCGACTTCCAGGTACTGACCGACTGCAGCACCGAGGTCAAGAAAGGTGAGGTGGTGGTGGTCTGTGGCCCGTCGGGCTCGGGCAAGTCCACCCTGATCAAGTGCGTCAACGCGCTGGAGCCGTTCCAGAAAGGTGACATCGTGGTCGATGGCACTTCGATTGCCGACCCGAAGACCAACCTGCCCAAGCTGCGCTCGCGTGTGGGCATGGTGTTCCAGCACTTCGAGCTGTTCCCGCACCTGACCATCACCGAGAACCTGACCATTGCCCAGCGCAAGGTACTGGGCCGCAGCGAGGCGGAAGCCACCAAGAAGGGCCTGGCGCTGCTCGAACGTGTAGGCCTCAGCGCCCATGCCAAGAAGCACCCCGGCCAGCTCTCCGGTGGCCAGCAGCAGCGCGTGGCAATCGCCCGCGCCCTGGCGATGGACCCGATCGTCATGCTGTTCGACGAACCCACCTCGGCACTGGACCCGGAAATGGTCAGCGAGGTACTGGACGTCATGGTGCAACTGGCCCATGAAGGCATGACCATGATGTGCGTAACCCACGAGATGGGCTTTGCTCGCAAAGTCGCCAACCGGGTCATCTTCATGGACAAGGGCAGTATCATCGAAGACTGCACCAAGGAAGAGTTTTTCGGTGACCAGAGCGCCCGCGACCAGCGCACCCAGCACTTCCTCAGCAAGATCCTGCAGCACTGACCCGGCCACTGCATCCGCTGCCACGGGACCCACCGGGCAGCGGATGCTGGTCGTGACAAGGCCACTGTGATGAAATGCGACCCCTCGCTACTTCGCCCTGCCAAGCCTGCCGTGAAATCCCGCCTGATCCGCCAATTGCTGTTACCACCACTGATCATCCTGCTGATGGTCGGCTTAGGGCTGGCTGGCTACCTGATCAGCGAGAGCAATGGTATCCGCACCCTCAGCGAAAACGGCGAACGCCAGCTGGAGCTGCACGCACGCACGGTCGAAAGCGAAATCAGCAAGTACACCTACTTGCCGAGCCTGCTGGAGCTGGAAGACAGCGTCTCGCACCTGCTCACCGACCCGGACGGCGCCTCACGCCAGACAGTCAACGAATACCTTGAAGGCCTGAACCGTCGCAGTCGCAGTCGGGCCATCTTCGTCCTCGACACCAATGGCCGGGTGCAGGCCACCAGCAACTGGCGCGATGCCGACTCGTTCCTGGGGGAAGACCTGTCTTTCCGCGCCTACTTCCAGACTGCCGTGCGCGGCGAGCCCGGGCGTTTCTATGGCATCGGCAGTACCACGGGCGAGGCGGGCTATTACCTGGCCCATGGGCTTGAGGAGCACGGCAAGATCATCGGCGTTGCGGTGATCAAGGTACGCCTGGACACCCTCGAGGAGCGCTGGCAGCGTGCCCGCCTGGAGGCGTTCGTCAGCGACGAGAATGGCATCATCATCCTCTCCAGTGACCCGGCCCGGCGCCTTAAGTCGGTGCGCCCGCTGACCCCGCAAATCAAGGAGCGTCTGGCGCGAAGCCTGCAGTACTACTGGTGGCCGCTGAACGAATTGCAGCCTCTGGCCCGGGAAACCCTGGCCGATGGTGTGGAAAAGCTGACCTTCCCGGCCAACACCGAAACCGCTCATGGCACACCGCACGAGGTGGCGTACCTGGCGCAAACCAGGCGCCTGGTCGACACGCCCTGGCATTTCACCCTGCTGACCCCACTGCAAGACCTGCGTCGCGAATCCATGGTGCAGGGCATTCTGGTGGGCGTGGCCTTTGCCCTGCTGGCGATCCTCGGCATTGCCTGGAACGAACGGCGTAAAGTGATCGCCACCCGCCTGGCGGCCCGCGAAGCCCTTGAAGAAGCCAACAGTCAGCTGGAGCGGCGGATTGCCGAACGCACCGCCGACCTGCGCGCCAGCAACGAACGCCTCAAGGGCCAGATTCGCGAGCGCCGGCATGCCGAGCAGACCTTGCGCCACGCCCAGGATGAACTGGTCCAAGCAGGCAAGCTGGCCGCCATCGGGCAAATGTCCACCAGCATTGCCCACGAGCTGAACCAACCCTTGGCGGCACTGCGCACCTTGTCTGGCAATACGGTGCGCTTCCTTGAGCGCGGGGCGCTGGAAACCGCCAGCACCAACCTGCGCACCATGAATGACCTGATTGACCGCATGGGCCGCATCACCGCCAGCCTGCGCTCGTTCGCCCGGCGCGGCGATGACAGCGGCCAGGCTTCACTGGCCAAGGCGGTGGAGGCTACCCTGCAGGTGCTGGCCAACCGCGTCAGTGCCTGTCACTTGCAATTGCACCACCAGTTCGAGGACCAGCAACTGGCCATCGACCAGACCCGCCTGGAGCAGATTCTGGTCAACCTGATCGGCAATGCCCTTGACGCGATGGCCGCGCAACCGCAGCCTGAGCTGTGGCTGGAGGGCGAGTTGCAGGGCGACAAGTACCGTTTGCAGGTGCGCGACAACGGCCACGGTATCGACGCCGAAGCGCGCAAGCACCTGTTCGAACCCTTCTTTACCACCAAACCGGGCGAGCATGGCCTGGGCCTGGGCCTGACCTTGTCGGCTTCCCTTGCCGCCGCCGCCAAGGGCAGCCTCAACGTCGAGCATCCCGCCACCGGCGGCACCGCCTTCGTCCTGGCCTTGCCCCTGGTTTCTCCCCCTAGCGAATCGGCAGAGCATCCATGAACCAAGCGCCTCTTACCGTCCTGATCGTCGAAGACGACCCGCATGTGCTGCTCGGCTGCCAGCAGGCGCTGGCCCTGGAGGATATCGCCTGCGAGGGCGTGGGCAGCGCCGAACAGGCGCTGGAACGCATCGGCGACGATTTCGCCGGCATTGTCGTCAGCGATATCCGCCTGCCGGGCATCGATGGCCTGGAGCTGCTCAATCGCCTCAAGGCACGTGACCGCAGCCTGCCAGTGGTGCTGATCACGGGCCATGGCGATATCGACATGGCCGTCGGCGCCATGCGTAACGGCGCCTACGACTTCATGGAAAAGCCGTTCTCCCCCGAGCGCCTGGTCGATGTGGTACGCCGCGCGCTGGAACAGCGCGGGTTGTCACGCGAAGTGGTGGCCCTGCGCCGCCAACTGGCCGAACAGAGCAGCCTGGAGGGGCGCATCATTGGTCGCTCACCGGCCATGGACCACTTGCGCGAACTGATCGCCAACGTCGCCGACACCTCAGCCAACGTGTTGATCGAAGGTGAGACCGGCACCGGCAAAGAGCTGGTCGCGCGCTGCCTGCACGACTTCAGCCGTCGCCAGAGCCACCCGTTCGTGGCGCTGAACTGTGGAGGCCTGCCGGAAAACCTGTTTGAAAGCGAGATATTCGGCCACGAGGCCAACGCCTTCACCGGTGCCGGCAAACGCCGCATCGGCAAGATCGAACACGCCAATGGCGGCACGCTGTTCCTCGATGAAGTGGAGAGCATGCCAATCAACCTGCAGATCAAGCTGCTGCGCGTGTTGCAGGAGCGCACCCTGGAGCGACTGGGCTCGAACCAGAGCATCCCGGTGGACTGCCGGGTGATCGCCGCGACAAAGGCCGACCTCGATGCCTTGGGCCAGAGCGGCCAGTTCCGCAGCGACCTGTATTACCGGCTGAACGTGGTCACCCTGGAGCTGCCGCCGCTGCGTGAGCGCCGTGAAGATATCCTGCAGTTGTTCGAACATTTCCTGCAGCAGTCGGCCCTGCGCTTCGACCGCGAAACACCGACACTGGACAGCCAGACCCTGTCACGCCTGATGGCCCATGACTGGCCGGGTAACGTGCGCGAGTTGCGCAACGTGGCCGAACGTTATGCCCTCGGCCTGCCAGCGTTCAAGAAAGGCCCCAGCGGTGGTGCCAACCAAGGCCTGCTGTTTGCCGAAGCGGTGGAAGCGTTCGAACGCAACCTGCTCACCGATGCCCTGCAACGCACGGGCGGCAACCTGAGCCAGGCCAGCCAGGAGCTGGGCATGGCCAAGACCACGCTGTTCGACAAAGTGAAAAAATACGGCCTCGGCTGACTTGATCCCGAACTGGCAAGCCTGAGATCAGTGCAACCCCTGTGGCAGCGGGCAAGCCCGCGACGAAGCCAGCGCAGATTCAGAGCCCTGCAATGTGCGTGACTGCTTGCCTGTGCGCCTGCAAATAAGGCAACACCGCACCCAGCAACGGCGCCTTGAACGGTTCCTGGAAACGGTGCGCCAGCCCCGGGATCAAGCGCAACTGGCTGCCCTGGATATGCGCCGCCAGGTGCACGCCATGCATCACCGGCAGTAACGGATCAGCGGTGCCGTGTACCACCAGGGTCGGCACTCGCAACTGGTTGAGCAACGCGACGCGGCTCGGCTCGGCCAGTATCGCCATGATCTGGCGCTTGGCCCCGTCAGGGTTGAACGCCCGGTCGTAGGCCTGCGCCGCCTGGTGTAGCAACACTTCACGGTCGTCTCGTACCTCAGGGCTGCCCAGGGCCGCCAGCAGGTCGGCCTGCTGCTCGATAGCCACTTCACGGTTCGGTGCGCTGCGCCGGGCCAGCAACTGCACCAACGCCGGGGCCGGCGCCGGCAGCCCCGCTGCCCCTGAACTGGACATGATCAGCGTCAGGCTGCGCACACGCTCAGGCGCCATCGCCGCCAGGTGCTGGGCAATCATGCCACCCATGCTCACCCCCAATACATGAAACTGGCGCACGCCCAACGCGTCCATCAGGCGCAAGCCGTCATCTGCCATATCAGTCAGCGTATAGGGCGCCGACACGGGCAGGCCCAGCTTGTAACGCAACAGTTCGAGCGTCAGGTTGGCGTGCGGTGGCACCTGGTTCCAACGTGATAGGCCGACATCGCGGTTGTCATAGCGGACCACCCGAAAACCTTGGCGGCACAATGCCTCGACCACGTCGTCCGGCCAATGAATCAGCTGCCCGCCCAAGCCCATGACCAGCAGCAAAGCCGGGTCGCGGGGTGCACCGACGCTCTGGTACACCAGGCTGACGCCACCGAGTTCGGCACGCTGCACAGGCACCTGGGCGTCACAGCGCTGTTCGGCAAAACTCGCCGGTACGCTGAACAGGAAGAAAAGACAAAGCCAAAAAGCCCGCATGAAAGAAACACCAGAATGCAGATCCCCAGTAGAGCGCGAGTCTGATGAATTCTGTTCGGGCGCGCTGCCACAGTTCGGTGACAGTTTCATGACTCCCGCCAGGCGGTACGACGATCGCCCAGTCGACAGATGTCGCATCATGAGGGAAACTCAACTTATTTCCTGTTTCTTCAATTCCACACCCCGGAGTCATCTGTGCTGGAGATCCGTCACCTGAAAACCCTTCATGCCCTGCGCGAAGCCGACAGCCTGGTGGAGGCTGCCGAACGCCTGCACCTGACCCAGTCGGCGTTGTCGCACCAGTTCAAGGAGCTGGAAGAGCGCCTGGGCCTGCCGATTTTCGTGCGCAAGACCAAGCCGATCCGCTTCACCAGCGCCGGGCTGCGTCTGCTGCAACTGGCTGATGCCACCCTGCCGTTGCTGCGCAGTGCCGAACGCGACATCGCGCGCCTGGCCGGAGGCACAGCCGGACGCCTGCACATGGCTATCGAATGCCACAGCTGCTTCCAGTGGCTGATGCCAACCATCGACCAGTTCCGTGATGCCTGGCCGGAAGTGGAACTGGACCTGGCCTCAGGGTTTGCCTTCGCCCCGCTACCGGCCCTTGCCCGCGGCGACCTGGACCTGGTGGTGACCTCCGACCCGGTGGACCTGGCAGGAATCACTTATGTGCCGCTGTTCACCTACGAGGCGATGCTGGCAGTGGCCAACCAGCACCCGTTGGCCAGCAAGCCTTACATCGTGCCGCAAGACTTGCTCGACCAGACGCTGATCACCTACCCGGTGGAGCGCGATCGCCTGGACATCTTCACCCGCTTCCTGGAGCCGGCCGATATCGAGCCAGCCGCCGTGCGTACCTCGGAGCTGACGGTGATGATGATGCAGTTGGTAGCCAGCGGCCGTGGCGTATGCGGCATGCCGCATTGGGCGCTGCACGAGTACAGCTCGCGCGGCTATGTGAAGGGCAAACGCCTGGGCGAAAAAGGCCTGTTTGCCACGCTTTATGCCGCCGTACGCACCGACATGCTCGATGCCCCGTACATGCGCGACTTTTTGCTGACGGCCAAGGACACCTCGTTCGCCACCCTCGACGGTGTCAGCGCGGTGCGTTGAGCGCCTGGCGGTACAGCGGCAGGATCAAGTCGCGGGTCAGGGGTGCCAGTTGCACGACGGGTGCCTGATCTGCAGCCAGCCAGAGCACCTCCTCGATCTCTGCGGCCGGGACCACGGCTGCGGCGCTGTCGACACGGAACAGTTCAGCTTGCACTTCGAAGCCTGGCTCGTTGGCGGCGGGGGCACTGAACTGGCCCAGGTGCATGGCCTGAGCCGGGTCGATGCGCAGGCCCAGTTCCTCCTGCAACTCGCGCACCAGCGCCTGTACCGGCGTTTCACCGGCGTCGATCTTGCCGCCTGGCTGCATGAAGGCCTCGGTGCCACGCTTGCGCACCAGCAGCGTGCGGCCCTGAGGATCGATCAGCAAGGCGGCGGCGATGCGGATGATGTTGGGCATGAAGTGGGCTCCCTGAATAAAATGACCCGCGAGGATCCCATGGGGGCATTGGCCTGACAAGGCCGGTCATTGCTGTGTCGCCCTGACAGACGAGCGGCCCCTTGCCAACCTGCTGCACACCCTCCATAAACAACACATGAACCTGCCCGCCAAACACCACCGGGTGCTCGAGCTGTTCCACCCTGCCGTCAGCACCTGGTTCCGCCGCCACTTCGCCACGGTTACCGATGCCCAGGCACAGGCCTGGCCGTTGATCCACGCCGGGCAATCCATGCTGCTGGCCGCGCCGACCGGCTCAGGCAAGACCCTGAGCGCATTTCTGGCCGTGCTTGATGAGCTGCTGCGTGAAGGCATGAAGCACCAGGGCGAACTGCCCGCACAGACCCTGGTGGTCTACGTTTCACCTCTGAAGGCCCTGTCCAATGACATTCGTCTGAACCTGCAGGCCCCGCTCGAAGGCATCAGCCAAGCCATTGCAGAGCAAGGCCTGAACGCCCCACGCATCACCACGGCGGTCCGCACCGGCGATACACCGCAGAAGGAACGCGCCGCCATGCGCAAGCTGGCCCCGCACATTCTGGTGACGACCCCCGAATCGCTTTACGTGCTGATGGGCTCGGCGTCCGGCCGTGAAGGCCTGGCCCATGTGCACACGGTAATCGTCGATGAAATCCATGCCTTGGCCGGTAACAAGCGTGGCGCCCATCTGGCCCTGACCCTGGAACGCCTGCAAGCCTTGTGCAACAAGCCACTGCGGCGTATCGGCCTGTCCGCTACACAACGCCCGGTCGAACGGGTGGCACAGTTTCTGGTGGGCAGCGGGCGCCCCTGTGCCATTGTCGATATCGGCCATGCCCGCAAGCGTGACCTGGCCATCGAAGTGCCGCCGGTACCGCTGGGGGCGGTGATGGCCACTGATGTCTGGGGCCTGGTGTATGACCGCTTGGCCACCCTTGCCCGTGAACACCGCACCACGCTGGTTTTCGTCAACACCCGGCGTCTGGCCGAACGTATCACCCGCCACCTCAGCGACCGGCTGGGCAAGGAGGCGGTTGCCGCGCACCATGGCAGCCTGTCCAAGGCGCTGCGCCTGGACGCAGAGCAGCGGCTCAAGAGCGGCCAGCTCCAGGTGCTGGTAGCGACCGCTTCGCTGGAGCTTGGCATTGATATCGGCGATATCGACCTGGTCTGCCAGATCGCCTCGCCGGGCTCGATTGCCGCCTTTCTGCAACGGGTTGGCCGCGCTGGACACCAGGTCGATGGTGTGCCCAAGGGGCGCCTGTTCGCCACCTCACGCGATGACCTGATCGAATGCGTTGCCCTGCTTGACTGCGTTCGACAGGGCGAACTGGACGCACTGCACATCCCCCGGGCACCGCTGGATGTGCTGGCCCAGCAGATCGTCGCAGAAGCCAGCAACCAGGCCTGGCACGAACAGGATCTGCTGGATTGCCTGCGCCAGGCCACACCTTATGCCGAGCTTGACCAGCACCATTACCAGGCCCTGCTGCGCATGCTCGCCGAGGGCTACAACGGCCGCCAGGGTGTGCGCAGTGCCTACTTGCACCGTGACGCAGTGAGCGGCACGCTGCGTGGCCGACGTGGCAGCCAACTGACTGCGCTGACCAGCGGCGGCACTATCCCCGACAACGCCGACTACGCCGTGGTGCTGGAACCGCAGGCGCTGAACATCGGCAGCGTCAATGAAGACTTTGCCGTGGAAAGCATTGCCGGCGATATTTTCCAGCTGGGCAATGCCTCCTATCGCATTCTGCGCGTCGAGCCGGGCCGCGTGCGGGTAGAGGATGCTCATGGCCTGCCTCCGACCATTCCGTTCTGGCTGGGTGAAGCGCCGGGGCGCAGTGACGAGCTGTCGGCCGCCGTGGCCCGGCTGCAGGCACGAATCGACCAGCAACTGGCGCAGGCAGGCGGTGACACGGTCGAGGTGCTGGCCTGGTTGCAGGCAACCTTCGAACTGGACGAGGCCTGTGCGGGCCAGTTGCTCGACTACCTGGCCCGCACCCGTGAAGTGCTTGGCGCCCTGCCCTCGCAGGAAACGCTGGTGATGGAACGTTTTTTCGATGAGTCCGGCGGGACGCAACTGATCATTCACTCTCCCTACGGTAGCCGCATCAACCGCGCCTGGGGCCTGGCCCTGCGCAAGCGCTTCTGCCGCACCTTCAACTTCGAGCTGCAAGCTGCCGCCAGCGAGGACGCCATTGTGCTGTCACTGTCGACCAGCCACAGTTTCGAGCTGGACGAAGTGTGGCGTTACCTGAACAGCCGCAGCGCCGAGCCGATTCTCATCCAGGCCCTGCTCGATGCACCGCTGTTTGGCGTGCGCTGGCGCTGGAATGCCGGCGTGGCCATGGCACTGCCGCGCTTTGTGGGGGGACGCAAGGTGGCGCCACAAATCCAGCGCATGAAGAGTGAGGACCTGGTTGCCGCCGTGTTCCCCGACCAGATCGCCTGCCTGGAGAACATCGTCGGCGAGCGGCAGATTCCCGACCACCCGCTGGTCGAGCAAACCCTCGACGACTGCCTGCACGAGGCGATGGACAGCGAAGGCTGGCTGGCTCTGCTGCGGCGCATGGAAAGCGGTGCAGTGCGCTTGCTGTGCCGCGACTTGCCCGCCCCCTCGCCGCTGGCTTCAGCGATTCTCAACGCACGGCCTTATGCCTTTCTGGACGATGCGCCACTGGAAGAACGACGTACCCAGGCGGTACTCAACCGGCGCTGGAAGGACGTGCACAGTAGCGATGACCTGGGTGCGCTGGACGCTGATGCCATTGCTGCCGTCGCGGCCGAGGCCTGGCCACAGCCGGCCAATTCCGACGAAATGCACGAAGCATTGATGAGCCTGGGCGCCATCGGTCAGGCCGAGGTAGATGCCAACCCTGGCTGGGATTTGCTGCTAAGGCAGCTGGCCAAGGCCGGGCGTGCCTTGCGCCTGCCCGATGCCAAGCTCTGGTTGGCCCGCGAACGCCTGAGCCTGCTGCTGGCGCTGTACCCCACAGCGCACAGGGAGCCAGCGCTCGAACGGCTCGCTGGCTTCGACCAGCCCATCGAGCCCGACAACGCACTGAGCGAACTGCTGCGTGCCCGCCTGAGCGGCCATGGCCCGCAGACCCTGGCGCAGATCGCTGCGCTATTGGGCAAACCGGCCATCGATATCGAGCAGGCTCTGGCCCGCCTGGAAGCCGAAGGCTATTTGCTGCGCGGGCATTTCAGCCCAGGTGCAACTGACCTGCAATGGTGCGAACGCCACTTGCTGGCGCGCATCCACCGCTACACGGTCAAACGCCTGCGCCGCGAGATAGAACCGGTCAGCCTGCAAGACTTCATGCGCTTTCTGTTCGATTGGCAGCACCTGGCGCCTGACGAGCGCCTGCGTGGTCCGCAGGCGGTGGCCGAAGTGCTGGGCCAGTTACAAGGGTTCCCCAGCGCCGCAGCGGCCTGGGAGGCGGAACTGCTGCCGGCGCGTATCAAAGACTACAGCCCGCACTGGCTCGACGAAGCCTGCCGCAGCGGCCAGTTTGCCTGGAGCCGGCTGGCGGCAACAGTGGCGAGCAGCACGTTGACCAGTACCCCACTGGTGCTGCTGCCGCGTGACCAGTTGAACACGTGGCGCAGCCTGGCGCCGGCACCTGCTATCGACGCCCTTGGCCTACGTGCACAGCGTGTGCACGAAGCGCTGAAAACCCAGGGTGCGCTGTTCTTCGATGAACTGGCACATGAGGCACACCTGCTGCCCAGTGAACTGGAAACTGCACTGCAGGAGCTGGTGGGCTCGGGCCTGGCCGGAGCGGACAGCTTCACTGGCTTGCGCAGCCTGATCACGCCTGCAACCAAGCGCAGCTCACGTAACAGCCGCCGAGGTCACCCGCCGCTTTCCAGCAGCATGGCGCATGCCGGACGTTGGGCCCTGCTGCGCCGCAGCGATGCGCCACCGGATCACGACCAGCGCCTGGAGCACATTGCCCGCACGCTGCTGCGCCGCTATGGCGTGATCTGCTGGCGGCTGTTGGCGCGCGAGAGTGATGTACTGCCGCCCTGGCGTGAGCTGCTGCGCTGCTATCACCGATTGGAAGCGCGTGGCGAAATCCGGGGCGGGCGCTTCATTGCCGGGCTGGCCGGTGAACAGTTCGCCTTGCCCGAGGCGGTAGTATTGTTGCGGCAAGTGAGACGACGTGAACCGGACGGCACACTGCAGGTGGTGAGCGCCGGTGACCCGCTGAACCTGATCGGCTCGTTGCTGCCCGGAGCGAAAGTGCCGGCAGTGATTGGCAACCGACTTCTGTATCGCGACGGGGTACCGGTGGCGGTGCGGATGGCCGGGCGTTACGCGTATCTGGTCGAGGCGTGCGCACAGGAGCAGGAAAGCTGGCGGCAGAAACTGCTGCGCGCCCCCCTGTAGGAGCGGGTTCACCCGCGAATACGGTAGCGGCAGCAAAGGTGCACGGCGGGTGGAAAATTGGCCAGCAGGGCCGGCCCTTTCGCGGGTGAACCCGCTCCCACGCTCGAGAATGATTTTCGCTACCCCGATTTAATTTTGCAGTGCCCGGCAACTTGGCTATGGTCGGGGTTTGCCCCCAGGCCCTGAGCCTGACCGCGCCATCGCAAGGACCCTGTATGAGCCTGTCACTTCTCAGTCGTTATGCCTTCTTCGCCGCCTGTGTGCTGTTCACCCTGGCGAGCCTCCCCTTCAGCCACCACGAATGGTTGTGGCCGTTCACCCTGACCACAGGCATCCTCAGCCTGGTCGGCCTGTTCGACCTGCTGCAGCAGCGCCACGCCGTACGCCGCAACTACCCGGTTCTTGGCAATATCCGCTATCTGGTCGAGGCCATTCGCCCGGAAATCCGCCAGTACCTGCTAGAGTCCGACAGCGATGCCCTGCCCTTCTCTCGCGCTCAGCGCTCGCTAGTGTATGCCCGGGCGAAGAACGAGGCCTCGGACAAACCTTTCGGCACCCTGATCGACGTATATGAATCCGGTTTTGAATTCATCGGCCACTCCATGCGCCCGGCTCCGCTGGCCGACCCGGCCAGCTTCCGCGTCATCGTCGGTGGGCCGCAGTGCAGCCAGCCGTATTCCGCGTCGATCTTCAACATTTCGGCCATGAGTTTCGGCTCGCTCAGCGCCAACGCCATCCGTGCGCTCAACCAGGGCGCCAAGCTGGGCAATTTCCACCATGACACCGGCGAGGGAAGCATCAGCCCCTACCATCGCGAGCACGGTGGTGACCTGGTGTGGGAACTGGGCAGCGGCTACTTCGGGTGCCGCACGCCAGATGGGCGCTTCGATCCCGAACGCTTCGCCGCCCAGGCGCGCAGCCCTCAGGTGCGCATGATCGAGATCAAGATGAGCCAGGGTGCCAAGCCTGGCCATGGCGGCATATTGCCCAAACACAAGGTCACCCAGGAAATTGCCGAAACCCGTGGCGTGCTGATGGGCGAGGATTGCATCTCGCCGTCGCGCCACAGCGCCTTCTCGACACCGATCGAAATGATGCAGTTCATCGCCCAGTTGCGTGAGCTGTCCGGCGGCAAGCCAGTGGGGTTCAAGTTCTGCCTGGGCCACCCGTGGGAATTCATGGGCATCGCCAAGGCCATGCTGGAAACCGGCATCCTGCCCGACTTCATCGTCGTCGATGGCAAGGAAGGCGGCACCGGCGCAGCGCCCGTGGAGTTCACCGACCATATCGGCGTGCCACTGCGTGAAGGCCTGCTGTTCGTGCACAACACCCTGGTCGGCCTGAACCTGCGCGACAAGATCAAGCTGGGCGCCAGCGGCAAGATTGTCAGCGCCTTCGACATCGCCAGCGTGCTGGCCATTGGCGCCGACTGGGCCAACTCGGCACGCGGCTTCATGTTCGCCATCGGCTGCATCCAGTCGCAAAGCTGCCACACCAACAAGTGCCCAACCGGCGTGGCCACGCAAGATCCGCTTCGCCAGCGTGCGCTGGTGGTGCCCGACAAAGCCCAGCGGGTACTGAACTTCCATCACAACACGTTGCGTGCCTTGGCAGAAATGCTGGCGGCGGCCGGCCTGGAGCATCCGGCACAACTGGAGGCCAAGCACTTGGTACGGCGCATTTCAGCCACCGAAATCAAGCTGTTCTCGCAGATGCATGTGTTCTTGAAGCCAGGAGAGCTGCTGACCGGCGAGGTGAACGGACAGTTCTATTCGCGGATGTGGCAACTGGCGCGAGCGGACAGTTTCGAGCCGCACAGCGAAGTGGCGGCCTGAGAGAACGCTGGGGCCGCAACGCGGCCCCACGTCAGGTCAGGAGGCTGTACTGGCCACACCTTGAGCGTCTTTCGGCGCCAGGCGGAAGGTGTAATACAGCACCGTCAGCAGCACCAGGAACGCCGGGCCGATGTACAGGGCCACACGCGTATCCTCGAAGTACGCCATCAGCCCCACCACCAGCACCAGGAAGGCCAGTGCCAGATACGAGCTCAGCGGCCACAGCCACATACGGTACTTCAGTGCCTTGCGCTCGGCAGCGGTAAGGCCGGCACGGAACTTCAGCTGTGCCAGCAAGATCATCACCCAGGTCCAGATCGCACCGAAGGTGGCGATCGAGGTCACCCAGACGAAGACCTTTTCTGGCACCAGGTAGTTGGCCAGCACGCCCAACAGCAACGCGCCGATCGACAACAGCAGCGCATTGCGTGGCACGCCGTTCTTCGAGGTGCGGGCGAAGGCCGCCGGCGCCTGGCCGTTCTGTGCCAGGCTATAGAGCATGCGCCCGGTGCTGAAGATGCCGCCGTTGCACGACGACAGCGCCGCAGTGATGACCACGAAGTTGATGATGCCGGCGGCGGTCTTGATGCCGAGGCGCTCGAAGGTCATGACGAACGGGCTGCCCTGGCTACCGATTTCGTTCCACGGGTAAATCGACAGGATCACGAACAACGCGCCGACGTAGAACAGCAGGATGCGCCAGAACACCGAGCCGATGGCCTGGGGAATGGTCTTTTGCGGGTTGCGTGCTTCACCGGCAGTAAGACCGATCATTTCCACGCCCAGATAGGCGAACATCACCATCTGCAGCGACATCAGCACGCCAGTCACGCCATTGGGCATGAAGCCGCCGTTGCTCCACAGGTTGGAGATCCCGACAGCCACACCGTCATTGCCAAAACCGAAGGCAATGATGCCAATGCCGCCAAGCACCATGGCGATGATGGTGACGATCTTGATCAGCGCGAACCAGAACTCGAACTCACCAAAAGCCTTCACCGCCACCAGGTTGACCGCGCCCATGCTGCCCAACGCCGCCAGGGCCCAGATCCAGCGTGGTACGTCGGGGAACCAGATGCCCATGTAGATGGCCACTGCGGTGATTTCGGCAACACAGGTCACCAGCCACAGGAACCAGTAGTTCCAGCCGGTCAGGAAGCCCGCCAATGGGCCGAGGTAATCCTGGGCATAACGGCTGAAAGAGCCGGCGACAGGGTTGTGCACGGCCATTTCACCCAGCGCGCGCATGATCACCAGGATGGCCAGGCCACCGATGATGTAGGACAACATGATGGCCGGGCCGGCCATTTCGATCGCCTTGGCCGAACCGAGGAAAAGACCGACACCGATACAGGCGCCCAGCGCCATCAGGCGGATGTGCCGTTCGCCAAGTTCACGCTTGAGCGGGCCGCCTTCTGTGGCTTGGCCATGGGCAGAGTGGTTGCCGACTGGCATAGCAATACAACCTCATTTTGTTATTGGATTTGACCTTCGTGCAGCCGCGACCATGCCGATAGGCGTGGCGTTGGCTTGCCAGGCTGGCCTTGTGGACCGGCCCATGTGCCGGGGTAGAGCGCCCGGCAAGGCGAAGGGGGCGAGCAGTATAGGAAGACCGCTGTAGGAGTTTTCACTGTATATAGGCAGAAATTTGGCTAGAACTCTGGGGCAGCTACGCGCCCCGAAATCGCCAAGGCACCCTAGCAACTTCGTCCGTTGAAGGAACCCACACCAAAGCCGCATAGCCACACACCACTTTCCTTCTTCTTACAAATTTTTCACCCTTTCCTCTCACCGTCTAAGCTTCAGACAAGCAAGACGAAAACACTTGGCCGGATAGAAGACTATGGGCGCACTGTGGCAATCGGAACCCAGCAGAACGGAAGCACCCGAGATACCTCAGGCCGAGACGCCACAACCCAAGTCCCCCCGTCAGCGTCGGCTATGGTGGCGGCTGATCATCCTCATCCTGCTGGTGGCACTGGTAGCCATCGGTGTTGCCGCGTATGACGAATTCCGTACCTCCGAACTGCAATCGCGCGAGTTCAGCAAACTGGCCGGTACACTGACCTATTCACTGCAACCCGGTCCCAGCGATGCCATCATCTACCCCGGTGATGGGCCGTTCGACAAACGCCTGGGCTACAGTGCCCTGGGTGAATTCCTGCCACGCCTGCTCAAGCGCGACTACGTCATCAGCGAACAGGTGAAGTTTTCACCTGCCTTGATGAACTACGTCGATCACGGGCTGTTCGCGCCTTATATCGAGAAAATCCAGGCTGGCCTGTCGATCACCGACTGCCGTGGCGACACGCTGTACCAGTACAACTACCCCCAGCACCTGTACCCGGACTTTGCAGCGATCCCTCCCGTGATGGTCAACAGCTTGCTGTTCATCGAAAACCGCGACCTGTTGGATACCCAGGACCCACGTAACAACCCGGCAGTGGACTGGCCACGCTTTGCCAAGGCCGCCTACAGCCAGATCGCCAAGTACCTGGCCCTGCCCGGCCAGTCTGCCGGCGGCAGCACCCTGGCCACACAGCTGGAGAAATATCGTCACTCACCCGACGGCCTGACGGTGTCGGGCGCGGAGAAAATCCGGCAGATGATTTCTGCCAGCGTGCGTGCCTACCAGGGCGGCCCCGACACCACCGAGGCACGCCAGCGCATCGTGCGTGACTACCTCAACAGCGTACCGCTGTCGGCTGTACCCGGGCATGGTGAGGTACATGGCATGGCCGAGGGCCTACGGGTGTGGTACGGCGCCGACTTCGACCAGGTCAACCAGGCCCTGAACGCCACCACCACCGACCCCGAGAGCATGGCCGCACGTGGCCTGGCCCTGCGCCAGGTGCTGTCGCTGATGATTGCCCAGCGCCGCCCCTCGCATTACTTGTCCAAGGGCCGGATCGAGCTGGCCGAACTCACCGATTCGCACATTCGGCTGCTTGCCGCCAACAAAGTAATCGATCAGCCGCTGGCCGATGCCGCGCTGGCCAGCAAGGCGGTGTACCGCGACTGGGTCGCGCAGCCGACCATCGTGCCGATCATCACCAACAAGGGCATCAGCCTGGCGCGCAACCGCCTGTCGGCCATGCTCAATCGCCCGCTGTACGACCTCGACCGCCTCGACCTGTCAGCCACCAGTACCCTGCAGGCCGACCTGCAACTGCAGGTCAGCCAGTACCTGAAAAACCTTGCCGACCCGGAGTTTGCCGCACAGATCGGCCTGATTGGCGAGCGGCTGCTCACTGCCAAGACCACCGACCAGGTGAGCTACAGCTTCACCTTGTTCGAGCGCACCGCAGATGGCTCGCGGGTACGGGTGCAGACCGACAGCACCAACCAGCCCTTCGACATCAACGAAGGCAGCAAGCTGGAGCTGGGCTCAACCGCCAAGCTGCGGGTATTGACCACCTACCTTGAAATTATCGCCGAGCTGCACGACAAGTACGCCGGCAAACCTGCCGCCGAGCTGAAGAAGGTCGAAGTGGCCGAACTCGACCGCATCACGCAATGGTCGCTGGAATGGCTGGTGCAAAACAGCAAGAACCAGAGCCTTGACGCCATGCTCGACGCCGCGCTCGAGCGCAAGTATTCGGCCAACACCGGCGAAGCGTTTTTCACCGGTGGCGGGATGCATGTGTTCAACAACTTCCGCAAGGAAGACAACAGCCGCAACCCGACCCTCAAGGATGCACTGCGTGAGTCGATCAACCTGCCATTCATCCGTCTGATGCGAGACCTGGTGCGCTACGTGACTTACCAGCAGCCGTACAATCGCGTGCCGCTGCTCAAGGACGATGCCGACCCACGCCGCCAGGAATATCTTGCACGCTTTGCCGACAAGGAAGGCACCAACTACCTGATGCGCTTCTGGAAGAAGTATCAGCGTAAAACCTCGCAACAACGCCTGGACACCTTCCTCGACAGCATGCGCGTGACCCCACAGCGGTTGGCGGCGGTACACCGCTACCTGTTCCCCGAGGCAAGCCAAGAAACCTTCAACGCGTTCGTGCGTGCCCACCTCAAGGGCGACAAGGCCGTGTTGGGCAAACTCACCGATGGCCGTCTGTCAGAGATGTACGCAGCCTACGGCCCCGGCAAGTACGACCTGCCCGACCAGGGTTACATCGCCAAGGTCCACCCGCTGGACCTGTGGCTGCTTGGCTACCTGCTGAAGAACCCAAGCTCGACACTGCCCGAGATGATCAACGCCAGTCGTTTCGAACGCCAGGAGGTATATGGCTGGCTGTTCAAGAGCCGCCACCAGGGCGCCCGTGACAGCCGCATCCGCACCATGGTCGAGATCGAAGCCTTCCTCGATATCCACCAGCGCTGGAAACGCGTGGGCTATCCATTCGACCACCTGGTGCCCTCATTGGCCACCGCCATCGGCAGCTCCGGCGACCGCCCCGCTGCCCTCTCCGAACTGGTCGGGATCATCCAGAACGACGGTGTTCGCCTGCCTACCCTGCGCATCGACACCCTGCACTTCGCAGCCAACACACCCTACGAGACCAAGTTGATCACAGACCCGGACCGGGGCGTGCGAATTCTGCCGGTCGAAGTGGCGCGTGCGCTCAAAGGCGCCATGTCACAAGTGGTCGATGCAGGCACCGCGCGGCGTATTTCCGGCAGCTTCAAGCTGCAGGACGGCACGCCACTGGTGATGGGCGGCAAGACCGGTACCGGCGACAACCGCATCGAGAGCTTCGGCGCCGGCGGCCGGCTGATCGGCTCGCGCTCGCTGAACCGCACCGCCACCTTCGTGTTCTTCCTCGGCGACAACCATTTCGGCACGCTGACCGCCTTCGTGCCGGGCCGTACGGCAGAAGCGTTCAAATTTACCTCGGCGCTGCCGGTACAGGTGCTCAAGGGCATGGCACCGATCCTCATGCCATACCTGCAGCCGGGCAATCCGAATGAGTGCAAGCCGCCGCAGGTTGCCCTGCATACTCCGCCAGCGGCAGGGAACATATCGACGCATTAGATGATAATCATCCGCATTGAAGGGCTTGTCTTTAGATATATCTTGAGTAATATCTTACGATATATCGCAAACGACGGAGCCCTATCCTTATGCGCGAACATCCCCCTCATGATCCCTTCG
Source organism: Pseudomonas sp. JR33AA (assembly GCF_021378985.1). Classification (NCBI taxonomy): domain Bacteria; kingdom Pseudomonadati; phylum Pseudomonadota; class Gammaproteobacteria; order Pseudomonadales; family Pseudomonadaceae; genus Pseudomonas; species Pseudomonas sp. JR33AA. Next base: position 245,571 of record NZ_JAJSAW010000005.1, on the reverse strand, counting down.
AGCGGCGCCCCGCCCGCGGTGAGCGCGGCCCGCGTGTCTTCGCCCCAGGTGACCTCAAGCTGCTGATGCTGGACTTGCTGGCCGAGCAGCCCGGCCACGGTTACGACCTGATCCGCCAGATCGAAAACCTGTTCGACGGCAGCTACAGCCCAAGCCCCGGGGTGATCTACCCCACGCTGAACTTCCTTGAAGAGGCCGAACTGATCAGCGGCCAGGTACAGGGCAGCAAACGCCTCTATGCCATCACCGATGCCGGCCGCAGCGCGCTGGCCGATCAGGCAGTAGCCCTGGATGGCGTGCGCATGCGCATCGAGGTCAGCAAACGCGCCCTGCGCGGCCACGACCGCCCGCCAGAGATTCATGAAGCGGTCGGCAACCTGCGCCATGCACTGCACATGCACAGCGGCCACTGGACAGCGGAAGAAATCGCACGCGTGCGTGACCTGCTCAACCATACCGCCAAGGCCATCGCCTCCGGGCCCACCGAACCTGTCAGGGAGACGCCCCATGAGTGACACCATTCACCGCGTAAACCACGAGATCCGCCAGCGCCGTCTGCAGGTGCTGCGGGTCACCGAGCTAACCCCGCGCATGCGCCGCATCACCTTGGGGGGTGCCGAGCTGCAAGGCTTTACCAGCGTGGGCAGCGACGACCATATCAAGCTGCTGTTTGCCGAAACGCCGGAGCAACAACAGGCCATCGAGGCCCGTAATCTGGGTAAGGACGGTGGCGCGCGGCCCACCATGCGCGAGTACACACCCCGGCGCATCGACCTGGTGGCCAATGAGCTGGACATCGACTTCGTGCTGCACGGCGACGGCCCTGCCTCTACCTGGGCCGCGCAAGCCACGCCTGGGCAAACCCTGGACATCGCCGGGCCACGGGCCTCGCTGGTGGTGCCGGACATTTTCGACAACTACCTGCTGATCGGGGATGAAACGGCCATCCCGGCAATCGGCCGTCGGCTGGAGGAATTGCCGGCGGGCCGCCAGGTGCTGGCAGTGATCCAGATCGAAGACGAGCACGAGCGCCAGCCGCTGCCAAGCAAGGCGCAGGTGGAAGTGATCTGGGTACGTCGCCAAGAGGAAGACGTGTTGGAGCGGGTGCGGAACCTGAGCTTGCCGCAAGGCCGGCTGTATGCCTGGGTGGCGCTGGAAAAAGCCCTGACTCGCCAGGCCAAGGCGTTGTTGCTGGAGAAAGGGGTGCCGGAAGATGCGCTAAAGGCTGCAGCCTACTGGCGGGCCAACGGGACTGCGGACGACGAGTGATCGTGATCGCCTGATTTGCCGTCCTCGCGGGCAAGTCCGCGCCTACAGCGGCCGCGACACGTTGTTGCTTACCAACGAAGGTCTCGCTGCCCCGCCAGGGCCTGCGGCCCGAGCCATTGGGCGCCGCGCAACAAGGGCGTCAACTGCGCTTCAGGCTGCAGCTGGAACACCACCTGCGCGCGACGCCCTGGCAGGTCGGCATCCACGGCCAGTTGATGTTGCCCTTGCTGCGCCAACTGCCCGCGCAGGTGCCAGCCACTGCGGCAATCCATTTCCAGCCAGCCGTGCCCAAGGCCTAGGGACCAAGGGTCGCTCAAGGCAAGGTCGGTTACGATCACGCGGCCTTCACTGGCCTGGCATTGGCGCCCTGCCCCTTGCATCTTCAACACACCCTGCCACTGGCCGGCCAGGCGGTAGTCCGTCGAGATCGTCACCAAAGCCCCCTTGGCTGCTGCCTCCAGCCGCCAATGCCAGGGCCAGCCTTCTGCACGCAACTGCCAGGCCTGGCCCTGGAACCCCACTTGCGCAGTTGCCTGCAGGCGCCAGGGCTGCACCGTCCAGCGCAACGGCCCAACCGGCCCCCATTGCTGTGCCTGCCCTTGCCACAGGCTTCCACCGACATCGCGTACCGGCAGGCCCAACGCACGCACCAACCAATTGGCCGGTAGCTCGATAAACAGCGTGAGCACGAATACCACGAGCACCCAGGCCATTGCTGCACTGCGGCTCATGGCTGCACCACCAGATCAAATCGCAAACCCTTGCCCTGGTGTTCCAGCCCCCATTGCAACGGCAGTGCGCCTTCTGCGCGCAGGCTCTGCACCCAGCCTGGCAGGCTGCGCTCATCGGCCACCTGCCCGCGCAGTTGCCAGGCCATCCCTTGCGTATTGACTTCGGTCAGTTCGACCCCACGGGCCTGGGCCGACTGACGTAGCCGTTCCAGGTTCAAACCGGGCCCGCCTTGCAGGCTGGCCGCCTGTTCGGCCAGCACACGCCATTGGCCAAGGACACGCCATTGCGCAACGCCTTCGCGCAGGGCCAGGAAGGCCAGCAGCAGGCCGATCAGTGCCCAGGCGAACGTGAAGCGATGACGCTGTAGCCAGTTCCGGTTCATGAGGCTGCTCCCAGGTCGAAGATCACTTGGCCATCTTGAACCTGCACTGTGGCGCCAGCGGCAGCCGCCATATCACGCCATGGCGGCGCAGTGCCCTCGCCCTCCAGGCGCAAGTGCCAACGCTGACCATCGAAGCGCACCGCCTGCAGGCGCAAGCCGGGGTTGTCGCGCAGCCAGGTCTGCAAGCGAGCCTGCAGGTCGTCTAGCTGACGCGTGTGCAGTTGCTGCTGCAGTACACGCTCGCGCAGGCGCTTGAGGGCCTGTGCCGCGTGTCGAGGGCTGGCCTGCTCGCCGGTCACGGCAATGACCTGGCTGCGCCAGAGTTGCGCCTGACGCCATTGCTGGCCCACCCACAGGCCACCCCAAACGGTGGTCAGCACCAGGCAAGCTGCCAGCAGCCGCTGCTGCTGCCGGGAGGCCACCGGCAACGCACGCACCTTGCGGGCGCGGTCGAACAGGCCGGGCAATGTGTCGAGCGGCGCAAATACGGTTGGCCAACTGCCGCTCAGCAACGCCTTGTGCAGCCCTGCCCAGGGGGGCTGCGGCACTCCACCCAAGGCATCAGGCCACGCCAGCCAGTGCTCCTGTCCGTCTTCGGCCAAACCTTTGTAGAAGGACAGGCCGGGGGTGCGTTGCCATTGCCAGGCGCCTCCTGGCTCGGGCGATGGCAGCAGCTGTAGCTCCGCCCAGCAACGCACCGGCAGCAAGCCCCATTCGGCACATTGGCCACGCCAGTCATCCAGCTGCTGACGCGCCACTACCACCAGACGCAGGTACCCAGGTTCACGGGCCAGGCAGGCACAGGCCACCTCATGCGGGGCCTGCAGCAAGCAGTCCTCAAGCAGCAAAGGCCACTCTTCACGCTTGAGCCCGGGCGGGGCCGGCACGCGAAAATGGCTGCACGCCTCGGCAGGCAGAACCAGCGCAACATGGGCCTGCGGGTTGACCGGTGGCTCGCCCTGCCCCTGGCTTTGCAAAATACCGCCCTGGACCAGCGCCCAGTGCCAGATAGCACCCGGGCGCAGCAACAGCCACGTCTGGGCCGGCGTACGCCGCCGCCATTCAAATTTCATGAGCGCCCCCATGGGAGGGCGAAGGTGCAGACATAGGGGGCTCCATCACGTAGCAGTTCCAGACGCACCCCACGGCCTGGGTGCACCGGTTGGTCAGAAGGCCAGGCAAGCCACCGGCCGCCCTGGTAGTACAGAACGTTCATGGCACTGACCTGGTCGAGTCGTTCGCGCTGTACCCACCGCGGGGCGACGGCGGCGTACAAGTCCGCCGAGCTTTCCAGCAGCAGGCGTTGCTCGCGGGCTTCGAACCGCAGGCGCTGGCGTTGCAGGCGCGAGCCACCTTCGGCTGCCGGCAGGCCGGTGCTGGCGATCCACAGCAACTGGTTGCTGGCGGGCTGCCAGTCCAGCCACCGGCTGGCCAGCGGCAGACGCTGGTCGTAGACACGGCGCAGCACCGGGCTGTCGAAACGCCGCTCCAGGGCCAGGCAAAAGTCCAGCACCGAGGTTTGTCGAGTGGTGTCCTGCAGGCGTTCGCGCACCTTCAGCCAGCCGTTGACCAGGGCGGCCAGCATGATGCCGAGCACGGCAGTCAGGGCCATAGCAACCATCAGTTCGATCAGGGTCAAGCCCGCCTGCCGGTGTTTCATGGGCGCTCCAGAAACACGGTGTACTGGCCCAGTGGCAGGCGTTGGTCGCGGTCAGCGAACAGTTGCAGTTCGCCACGGCGCAGGTCGCGCACGCCGGTGCGGCGCAGTTGCAGTTGCCAGTGGCACAGCTGGCCGCCCTGGCTCAGCGCCCCACCGACCTGGTTTTCGGCCGGCCAGTACTGCTCGACGGCAAAGCGGGCTTGCAGCTCACGCGCGCATAACAAGCCAAGACGGTGTTGTTGCAGGTTGTCCTGTACTGCCAGCCGCTGGCGCAGCACCTGGCTAGTGATCACCGCCAGCACGGCAGCGATCGCCAGGGCTACGGTCACCTCCAGCAGCGTGAAACCACGCTGTGCTTGCTTCATGGCACTACCCACATGCCATCGGTGGGGCTCCAGGCCCATTGCTGACTGCCATCGGCCCAGCGCCAGCGCACACTGCCCGCCTGCGCCCAGCCATGCGGCGTGAACAGCACGCGCGGTTGCGGGCTGGCCGACCAGTCCGGGTGCAAGCCCTTGGGCCAGTCGCCGAGCGGGACCGCTTCGACCACCCAGGCATTGCCCTCGCGGCGCACGAACTCCGGGCGTTGGCCATTCCAGCGCAGCCCGCGCAGTTGCCCCGCATGCCGAGCCAGCGCGGCCTGGCCGCGGACCTCGGCCGCCAACCGTTGCAGGGCTTGGTCGACACTGACCTGGCCGTTGCCAAGGCCGGCCACCACCAGCCCGGTCATCAGCCCGGCAATGGCCAGTACCACCAACAGTTCGATCAGGCTGAAGCCGCGCTGACGACGCACCGTTACAGCGCCCAGTTACCCAGGTCGGCATCCTGGCCTTCTCCACCCGGCAGGCCATCGGCACCCAGCGAGTACACATCGACCCGGCCGTGTTCCCCGGGCATGCGGTACTGGTACGGGGTGCCCCACGGGTCCTCCGGCAGACGACGCACATAGCCATCACTGCGCCAGGCCCGAGGAAGCGGCTCCTGAGCCGGCTTTTTCACCAGCGCGGCCAGGCCCTGTTCGCTGCTGGGGAAGCGCAGGTTGTCCAGCCGGTACATGTCCAGCGCCTGCTCCAAAGTGGCCAGGTCGGCCATCACCTTCTGCTTCATGGCCTTGTCCTGGTTGCCGAGCACGCTGGGCGCGACCACGGCGATCAGCAGGCCGATGATGAAGATCACCACCATGATCTCCATGAGGGTGAAGCCGCGTTGGCGGTTACGTCGATGCTGCATGGCAATACTCCTTGTCGTCACAATTGCAGGCCCTGGTTGAGTTGCATGATCGGCAACAGCACCGCCAGCACGATGAACAGCACCACGGCGCCCATCACCAGGATCATCAGGGGTTCAAACAGCGCCATGGCGGTATCGACCTGGCGGGCAAAGCCGCGCTCCTGGTCGTCGGCCACTCGCTCGAGCATGTCCGCCAGGGTGCCGCTGGCCTCGCCGCTGCCGACCATGTTCACCAGCAGCGGCGGGAATTGCTGGCTGGCATCCAGAGCACGGTGCAGGCTGGTGCCGCCCTGCACCTGTTGGCGCACCTGCTCCATGGCCAGGCGGATACGCCGGTTGCCGATGGTTTCGGTGGCCACTTGCAAGGCTTCGAGCAGGGCCACGCCACTGCCACAGAGAATCGCCAGGCTGCGCGCCAGGCGCGCGCTTTCCAGCACCTGTAGCAGGCCGCCAATACGCGGCAGGCGCAGCAGCAGTTGGTCGCGACGCAGGCACCAGTGCGGTTTGCGCAGCAGCCAGCCGCCCAGCCCCCCGAGCAACAGCGCGCCCCCTGACAACCAGGGCCCGGCGTGCACCAGCCCCTGGCTCAGGCCGATCAGCAACGAAGTGATCAGCGGCAGGCTTTGCCCGGCGTGGGCGAATTGCTCGGTGAGTTTGGGTACGACGAACGTCATCAGGCCAATCACCACTGCCAGCGATACACCCATCAGCACAGCGGGGTAGATCAGCGCTGTGCGGGCCTTGTGTTGCTGGCGTTGCACCTGCTCCAGGTGGTCGGCCAAGCGGGTCAGCACCTGGGCCAGGTGCCCGGAACGTTCGCCGGCCTCGACCAGCGCGCAGTAAAGGCCGGTGAACGGTGCCCCCTGCCGGGCCAGGCTGCGGGCCAGGCCCAGGCCTTCGGCCAGTGAGCCGCGCAAGGTCACCAGCACACTGTGCAAGGCAGGCTGACGCAGTTGCCGTTCAAGGGTGGCAAGGGCATCGACCAAGGGAATGCCGGCCCCGGTCAAGGTGGCCAACTGACGGGTCAGCTCACACAGCTGGGCGCGGCTCAGGCGCTGGCGTCGGGGTTGCCGGCTGCCGGCTTCATGGCGCTGCAACTGGCGGGCGAACAGGCCCTGCTCGCGCAGCAGCTGGCGGGCGTGGCGCTCACTGTCAGCCTGCAGGCTGGCCTTGTGCGATTTACCGGCGAGGTCAACGGCCTGGTAGCGATAGGTCGGCATGCCTTAGCCCTGCACCACACGCAGCACTTCGGCCAGGCTGGTCTCGCCGCGGGCCAGGCAATCGCTGGCCATCGCCACCAGGCTCTGGCGCCGATCAGCCAGGTAATCCTGCATGGCCAGCTCGCTGGCGCCGTCGTACAACAGGCCGATAAGCCCGGCGTCCAGCTCGATAAATTCGTAAAGCCCCAGTCGCCCGATATAACCGCTGCCTTGGCACTGCTCGCACCCCACGGCATGATGACTGCTGCCCAGCGCCGCCAGCTCGGGCCATAGCTCGCGCTCGGCAGCCTGTAGCGGGTGCGCCACGGCACAGCCGCACAAACGCCGCACCAGGCGCTGGGCCAGGACGCCGCGCAGGCACGAGGCGATCAGGAATGGCTCGATGCCCATGTCGCGCAGGCGAGTCACTGCGCCTACCGCGCTGTTGGTGTGCAAGGTCGACAGCACCAGGTGGCCGGTGAGGCTGGCCTGCACGGCGATCTGTGCAGTCTCCTGGTCGCGGATTTCACCGAGCATGATCACGTCAGGGTCCTGACGCAGGATGGCGCGCAGGCCACTGGCAAACGTTAGGCCCGCACGCGGGTTGATGGCGGTCTGGCCGATGCCGGCGATGGCGTACTCCACCGGATCCTCGACGGTGAGGATGTTGCGGCTGCCATCGTTGAGGCTGTTCAAGCTGGCGTACAGGGTCGTGGTCTTGCCCGAACCGGTCGGGCCGGTGGACAACACGATGCCGTTGGGCCGCGCCAGGCAACTGCGCAGGCCCTGCAATACCGCTGCCGGCATGCCCAGGTTATCCAGCGCCAGCAGGCTGGCCTGCTTGTCGAGCACACGCATCACCACCCGCTCGCCGTGGATGCCGGGCAAGGTGGAGACCCGTACGTCCACCTCGCGCCCCGCCGCGCGCAAGGTGATGCGGCCGTCCTGGGGCTGACGCTTTTCAGCGATGTCCAGCCGGGCCATGACCTTGATCCGTGATACCAGCATGGCCGACAACGCACGCGGAGGGCGCAGCACCTCGCGCAGATGGCCATCGACCCGCAGGCGCACCACCAGGCTCTGCTCGAAGGTCTCGATATGGATGTCCGAGGCGCGCAGCCGCAGCGCCTGGCCGAACAGGCCGTTGATCAGGCGGATTACCGGGGCTTCGTCATCGCTTTCAAGCAGGTCTTCGATGCGCGGCATCTCGCTCATCAGGCTATCCAGGTCAACCTGGTCGCCAATGCCTTCGATCAGCGCTTCGGTGGCGGCATCGCCGGCCTGGTACAGCTGGCCAAGGCGCTCGTCGAACAGCGCAGGTTCCAGGTATTCGAGCAGGCTTGGCTGGCCATGCACACGCAGCAGCTCCTGCAACTGGGCATTGTCGGCGTCGGGCCGCAGCCATAGCTGCCAGCCCTGCTCTGCCGGGGCCATGGCCACTCCGCTCTGCCGTGCCTGGCGATAGGGCAGCATCACCAGTCACCGCCTTCCAGGCGTGCGCGGCTGGAGGGGAATACCTGCAACAGCCGTGAGCCTTCTGCAAGGTCCGGCAATTGCAGCGGTGTGGTCTGCTGCAGGGTGCGGTACTTGTCTTCACTGAGGCCCGCCAGGCTCGGCCCGTCACGCAGGATGCGCGGGCGGATGAACACCATCAGGTTCTGCTTGGTGTTCCGGGTGGCATCGGAGCGGAACAACCGGCCAAGATAAGGAATGTCGCCGAGCAGCGGTACACGCTGGTTGCTGGTACTCAACTCGTCGCTGATCAGGCCGCCAAGTATCACCAGGCCGTTGTCCTCGACCATGACCTTGGTCTTGATCTCGCGCTTGTTGGTGATTACGTCGCTGGCCGAGCGGGTGTCGGCAATCGACGACACCTCCTGGACGATGTCCAGGCGCACGCTGTTGTCGATATTGATCTGCGGCTTGATGCGCAGCTTCACCCCGACTTCCTTGCGCTCGATGGTCTGGTACGGGTTGGCGTTGTTCTGCGTCACGGAGCCGGTGACGAAGGGGACTTCCTGGCCGACCAGGATCGACGCCTCGGCGTTGTCCAGGGTCAGCAAGGTGGGCGTGGACAGCAGGTTGAAGCCGCTCTTGTCCTTCAGCGCGTTGACCAGCATGGCGAAATTGAAGCCACCGCCGAAATGGCCGATGCCCGCCGTGGCACCGGTGGTGGTGGACAACAAATCGCCCAGGGCCTCGTTATCGCCACTGGCGGCGGCCCCGGCGATGCTGGCGATATTCACCCCGTTACTGCCGAAGTTGACGATACCGGCACCGAACTTCTCGTCGGCGAAGAGCCACTGCACGCCCAGCTCCTGGGCGCTGCTGTCGGACACCTCGGCGATGATCGCTTCGACCACCACCTGGGCACGGCGAATGTCCAGTTGCTCGACAATGGCGCGGTACGCTGCCAGCTCGCTGTCGGGGCCGACCATGACCACGGCATTGGTACCTTCTTCGTACTCCAGGCGGATACCCGGGCCACCGGAGGCTGGCATCACCGGCCGGTCCTTGCCCTCTGCCTCACCCGCGCCTTCAGCCGGCACCGCACCTTCCTGGCTGAGCCCTCGCAGCACCTTGACCACTTCACCGGCATTGGCATGGCGCAGGTAGATCACCTGGGTGCTGCCGCTGCCCGGTGCCTCTTGAGGCCGGTCGAGCTGGCGCAGCAGGCTGGCGATGCGTTCGAGGTTGCTGCGCCAGTCAGTCACCACCAACTGGTGCGCCGCCGGGTACGGTGTAATAACCCCCACCCGTGGGTCGATCAGCGGTTTGAGGATACCCAGTACCTGTTCGCTGGCGGCGTTGCGCACGCTGAATACGCGGGTGGCCACGCTGTCGCTACCCTCACCCTGCTGCCCGCCCGCCTCCACTGGCACCGGCTCCAGGCGCGCGGCCTGGTCGGGCACGATTTTCACGCTGCCGTTGGGCAGGTCGACGGTGGCATAGCCCTGGGCGCGCAGTTGGGCGAGGAAGATGTCGTAGATGGCGTCGGCATCGTGCAGGTCGACGGTGCGCACGGTGACCTTGCCCTTGACCCGGGGGTCGACGATGAAGGTGGTGCCGGTGATGCGCGACACGCTGTCGATGAACTCGCCGAGTTCGGTATCGACGAAATTCACTTCATACATCGGCGTACCGTTGTCATCGAACACCGGCTCTTGGGCATAGGCCATGGACAAGGCCAGGCTCAGCGCTGCCGCCATGCAGTATCTAACAGGCATCGTTCATCCTTGCCGCTTGAAGCCGGTCACGGCGGGGCGTGGCGGCCAGGGCAGGCGTTCGCGCCGCCCCTGGTTGTTGAAAATCAGGCCATCGCTGTCGATGTCCTGCAGCACGATCCCTGGCGCCAGGCGCTGACCGCGGGCCAGGGTGCGCACTTGCTCGCCGTAGCGCAGCACCACCACACTGGCGGCCAAAGGCTGGGCCTTGAGGCCGCCGAGGTATTGCAGCGGCAGACGGGTGATGGCGATGACGCTGTCGTCGGGCGGCGGCTGCCAGTGACCCACCATCAGCCCAGGCAGCGCGCTGTCGGCCACCGCGGGCGCCGTGGCCGGTTGTGGCTGCCGGCTCAACTGCAGCACACACTGCGCAGACAACCAGCCGGCCAGGGTCAGGCCTGCGGCGGTGAGCAGACGCGAGGTGAGCATCACGAGGCCAACTGCCGTGGGTGCCAGCCTGGGTGCCCCTGCACGTAACGCACTTCGGGCAGTTGCAGCGGCGCCAGTTGCCAGTTGTCAGGCTGGCGGGCCAGCCAGGCTTCGACCCGTTGCCACAGGGGCTCGCCGGCCTGGCTTTCGAATTGCAGGCCAAAGGTGCGGCACAGGCCCGGCACCGGCTCCAGCCCGGTGATGCGTTTGCCTTGCGGGCTGTAGCTGACGCTCCAGGCCTGACCTTGCCAGCGCGGCAGGTCCTGGCTGTTGTCCAGCAGCAGTGGGTCACCGAACAGTTGTTCAGCGGCGTTTTCCAGCACTTGCTCGACCTGCCTGGCCGGTGCCTCGACCACTGGTGCCGGGTAGCCACCGGTAAGGCTGATCAGGTGTTCGCGGGTAATGGGCGCCCCCGCTGCCAGCGGGTAGTCATAACGCAGGCCCGGCAGCAACACGGGCATGCTGCTATCGTCGGCCAAGGCTTGATGCAGCAGGCGGTCCCAGCTGCCGCCACGGGTATCGCGGCGCCACAAGGCCTGGGGCGCGCGGGCCAGCGGCTGGTCGAGCCAGGCCGCGTGGCCGGCCCGTTGTTGGCGCAGTTGCGCCTGCAGTTGCGCGACACGCAGCTGCGCGGCAGGCGCCAGTTGCTGTTCAAAGGCTGGGAAAAAACGCCCGTCGAACTGCCACTGGCCAGCCACGCGCTGGCAGCGCAGGCGGAAGGCACCGCTGCCCCGGCAGCCGGCAAACAGCACCGGCACGCGGCGACCGCTGGCCTGGGTGACCTCGACCGGCGCGGGCCACAGATCCTGGCCACGGGCGCACAGCAGCACGTCGATTTGCGGCACCCGTTCAGCCAGCCACAGGCCCGGGCCCGTGCCTGCATCGGCCATGGCCACCACCAGGTCAGCCTCGTGCCGGGCTTGCTCGAATACCGGCTGCAGTGACTGGTACCATTGTTTGAGAGAGGCTTTCTGGTCCTGGGCGTAGGGGTCGGTCACGCCAACCACTGCGATACGGGCACCGCCGCGCTCGAAAACGTGCAGGGCTTGCACGCCCAGTGCCTGGCGTTGTGCGTCAGCCAGCCCGGCGCCGAGGGTAATGGCGCTGGCCTGGCGATACAGGCCCGTGCTGCGTTGTGGCCACAGCACACGCTCGTCGCTGCTGACCCGCGCGTCGATGCCCAGCAGCTGGCTGCCTTGCACACCACTTTCGCCCTGGGTCAGGTACGCCAGGCCACTGCCATTCCAGCCCTGGCCGTTTTCCAGGGTCAGGCTGTTGCCCGCACCGGCCTCGCCACGCAGTTGTTCCAGCAACGCCGCGAGCACCGCATAACCGCCCAACTGGGCCGTCGTTGCCTGGCTGGCATCGAGCAGCGGCGCCAGTTGCGGGTAGGCGATACTGGCGCTGCGGCCGGTCATCCAGGGCGCGCGGCCCAAGTGGCTGACCGGCCCCAACCGGGTAGCCGGTACCACCGCCTGGCCAGGCTGGCGGGCATCGAGGGTATCGGCGACGTACAGCAAGTCGAGCTGGGCGTTGCCGCCGTGCTGCCCGGGGAAGGCGGTGCAGGCACCGAGCAGCGGTGCCAAGGCACCGATACCCATCCAGCCGATCACTTCGCGCCTGTGCACACTGCTCGCCATCGCATCCGCCATCCTTATCCACGTCCATTCAGGGACCCGGATGTTGCGGCGTTGGCATTACAGTTTGATGGCAGAAATCCGACAGCAATTCCAATTTGATCTGTAGGACACAAATCTAAGAACCGGACGTTTTAAAACCTCGTTAACATTTCTGCCAAGGAATCATCACACTTGCGCCTTAAAGTCGCGGTTTCCTCCAACTCAGCCAACACAAGGACACCCTGATGAGTCGAGATACCGGCGACAACCTGGACCGGAACCAAAGCGGCAACCTGCCGATGGCCCACGTCATGGACGCCTACCTGAGCCGCCGCAGCGTGATGCGCGGTAGCCTGGGCGCCGCCATCGCCATGATCGCCGGTACCGGCCTGACAGGCTGCTTCGACGGTGGTGGTTCCGATCACGATGATCCGGTCACTGAGCCACCGGTGACCGAACCGCCAGTCACCGAGCCGGAAGTGCCGAAACTGGCACTGGGCTTCCAGTCCATCCCTGGCTCGCGCACCGACGCCTGTGTCGTCGCCGCCGGCTACAGCGCCTACGTGCTGGCCCCTTGGGGCACGCCACTGAACAGCAACGGCAACCCGTGGAAGTCCGACGGCAGCAACACCTCGACCGACCAGGCCAACGCCATGGGCATGCACCACGACGGCATGCACTTCTTCCCCATCAACGGCAGCTCGGAAGATGGCCTGCTGGCGATCAATTTCGAGTACATCGACACCGCTGCCCTGCACCCGGCCGGCCCCACTACCGATGTCAACGGCAAGCGCCCGGTCGAAGAAGTGCGCAAGGAAATCAACGCACACGGTGCTGGCGTTGTACGGCTGCAGAAAATCAACGGCCGCTGGCAGGTGGTCGACAACGACCCGCTGAACCGTCGCTTCACCACGGCTTCTCGCATGGAAATCACCGGCCCGCTGCGTGGCACCGACCACGTCAAGACCAAGTATTCCACTGCTGGCACTCACTGCCGAGGCACCAACAACAACTGCGGCAATGGTTATACCCCGTGGGGCACCTACCTGACCTGCGAAGAGAACTGGCCGGGCATCTTCGTCAACAAGGGCACCCGCCCCGAGGACCAGCGCCGCATTGGCGTGGGCACCTCCAGCGGCCAGTACAAGTGGGAAACCGCTGCCGGTGACGCCAGCGAAGTGGACGACGAATTCGCCCGGTTCGACGTTACCGTCAAAGGCGCCAGCGCCACCGACGACTACCGCAACGAAGCCAGCACCTACGGCTACATCGTCGAGATCGACCCGTACAACAGCAGTACCCTGGCCACCAAACGCACTGCGCTGGGCCGCTTCCGCCACGAGGGCTGCGCCCCCGGCCTGCCCGTCGCGGGCAAGCCGCTGGTGTGGTACATGGGTGACGACTCCAACAACGAGTACCTGTACAAGTGGGTGTCTACCGCCGTGTGGGACCCCGCCGACGCCACCCCGGCCGACCGCCTGGCCACCGGTGCCAAGTACCTCGACCAAGGCAAGCTTTACGTGGCCCGCTTCAATGCCGACGGCACCGGTGTATGGCTGCTGCTGGACGTGGCCACCGCCACTACCGGTGGCAGCACCCTGGGTGCGCTGTATGGTGACCTGCCGGGCATCATCCTCAATACCCGTGGTGCTGCCGATGCCGTGGGCGCGACGCCGATGGACCGCCCGGAATGGACGACGGTCAACCCGCTGAACGGGGATGTGTACCTGACCCTGACCAACAACAGTGCACGCACCCCGGACAAGGTCGACGCAGCGAACCCGCGCGGTCCGAACCGGCATGGCCACATCATTCGCTGGCACGAAAGCGACGACCAACTGAGCTTTACCTGGGACATCTTCGTGTTCGGCGCCAACGCTGCCGGTACCGCCGACATCAACCGCTCCGGCCTGACCGAACTGAACCAGTTCGCCAGCCCCGACGGCATGAGCTTCGATAGCCGAGGCGTGCTGTGGTTCGAGACCGACAACGGCGAAAGCACCTTGACCGACTACACCAACGACCAGCTGCTGGCGGTGATCCCTACCGACCTGGTGGATGCCAGCGGCAAGCAGGTGCCGGTGAACGCACAGAACCAGGTGGACCTGCGGCGCTTCTTCGTCGGGCCAAATGGTTGCGAGGTGACGGGGATTACCTTTACCCCGGACAACAAGACGCTGTTCGTCAACATTCAGCACCCGGACAACTGGCCGTATACCGACAAGGCGACCGATGCTACTCCAGCTGGGGCCAAGGTAAGGCCGCGGGCTTCGACGGTGGTGATTCAGCGCAATGATGGCGGGGAAATCGGGACTGCCTGATCGAGCTGTTTACGGGGGCCGCTTTGCGGCCCAATCGCGACGCAAGGCCACTCCCACAAGAGACCGCGCTACTTTCAGGTGCCGCGCGGTCTCTGTGGGAGCGGCCTTGTGTCGCGATGGGCTGCAAAGCAGCCCCGGATATCTCAAGCCTTACCAGGCTATAGGCTCGCGGCTGCGCACCCGCACCTGCTGCGCCGGCCCCCGGAAAACTGCCCAATCACCGACCAACCATTTCTTCAGAAGTGGAACCAGCTGAGGGCGTCAACACCAAGTCGACTGCGGATTTGGTCTGCGCGCGCTCTGATATTGGACATGTCTCGCTCATAACTCAGACGTAATTCGGTGCCTTCTGCCAAATATGGAAGATACTGACTAAAGTTTTGCTCGTGCCGATTCATGTCAATAAGTTGCAGATACAGAGACTCTGTCTGAGCGAGGTCAAGTGGCTGTAGTCCCGCAGCTTCATGGCGGGGCTGAGTTCGAGCCCCGTTGGCCAATGGCAGCTGTTGATCTGTACTACCCGCTGGTGCAAAACGGTTAGCCAGATACTCTGTACCCTGCTGCGCCATAGGGTTCCTCAGTGTTTGCGTAACAGGTTGTGTTGGCATATGGGCTTGTGTTTGTTGCCGCTCTTGTAGTCTGGCACGCAGTGCTTCCACACGCTGTTCTGCAGTCTGCCGCTGAGCCCGTTGTGCCCCTGCCCTTCGTGATTGCTGTAATAGCTTTTGCGGTACTTTACGCAGACCACTTAGATCCGCGTGACCACTTGGATCCAGCCCCATGACTGGATCTCCTGAGCAGTAGCTATAAGCATTTGGCCCGCCAGCCCCAAAAGGACTCCAGCCATCAGGTGAAAGAAATCGCCTCAGGGCTGGGCTGTAAGACCGATAACCATTGCCTAGCAGGTAGGTGCCGGAGCGGCAGTCTTCTCGCTCACCATTGTAGCCAAGCATGAATGCCGAGCTAGCTTGGTTTTGGTGGTGCCCGTAAGGGCAATAGGCACGCAGAGCTACTGACACAGGGGTTTGCCTCGCACGACGGTGAGCTGAAGTTTTGGTCTTTCCGAGGCCAGGCGCAACTAGCAAAATTATCAGTACACGCTGCTGGTTTCAGCTCACGATCACAGGTTCTGAATACCGTGCAATTCCTGAATGTGACTGGCTTGCCAGCGATTGGGCTGCAAAGCAGCCCCGGCTATCTCAAGCCTTACCAGCCCATCGGCTCGCGGCTGCGCACCCGCACCTGCTGCGCCGGCACCCGGGCATGCCATTGCACCACCCCCAGCGCCTCAACCTGGAACTCGCTGCGCATCACCCGCCCCTCTTTCTCGAACGACAACTGCAACAGAAAATGCCCGCTGTTGAGCAGCAGCCCTTCGCTCAACTGTTCGAACGTTTCGTCATCCACCGCCCCCAGCGCCTGACGCAGTGCAGCCGCGTCCACGTACCCCGACGCCGGCCTGCCGCTGACAATGCGGCTGAGCAACGAACGCGAGTAACGCCCTTCATACAGCGCGTCCAGCAGGGGCAGATGCTCCAACCCCAGCGCATTGGCGTTGAGCCGCCAACCCGTGGTCTGGGGCAAGGCGCACAGCATCGGGTAACGCGCCTGGCGGCTGGCGTCCGGCTCCAGCAACAGGTTCAGCTCGCTGGTGTCGAGCATCGGCTGGTCGGCCGCCAGCCGGGGCGGTTGCTGACGCAGGTACTGGGCGCTCTCGGCGCCCTGCAGGCGGGCATCACTGTCGGCATCGAGCCAGTCGGCCAGGGCATCGACCAGGCGTTCGGCCGCCATGTCGTCGCCCAGCAGATAACGCAGCTGGCGCTCGGCGCGTTCGCCATCGGCGCCCAGCAATGCGTTTACATTGAAGCAGGTGTGCTGGTCGCGTACCCGCAACTGCGCCTGGCCCGCGCCAAAGTCGTAGTTCAGCGGCTGCCCGCGCAAGGCTTGCCAGAACAGCGGACTGAGCCGCCAGGCGGGGTCACGCAGGGCCTGCCCGGCATAGGCCAGGCCGGCCTGCTCCATGGCCCGCACCTGCACCCGCTGCTGCAGCAGGCGCACTTCGTCGACCTGGCGTCGGCCATCTTCCACCAGCCAGGCCATGCCCGCCGCCAGCATTGCCAGCACCACCATCACCATCAACAGGGCCGCACCCTGCTGTTGCCTTCCACCCATCCCTGCGTGCCTCGCTCGCGCAATAAAGACGCCAGTCAACACGCGGGGTGTTTCAGGCAGATGGCAGGGGCCGTTCGTCATGTGCTCGTCATCTAGGCAAGGCAGGATTGCCCTTCCTTTTCATGACCTTACAGGAGTGGTCGCTATGGGTGGCATTGGAATCTGGCAACTGGTGATCGTACTGCTGATCGTGTTCTTGCTGTTTGGTACCAAGCGCCTGAAGGGCCTGGGTAGCGATGTGGGCGAGGCGATCCAGGGTTTTCGCAAGTCCATGGGCGGTGACAATGACGCCAGTGCCGCTGACCAGGCGCACGCGCAGCAACAGTGCCCGCTGAACGGCCCAGTTGCGCAGCAACCTCAAGCGGACCGCCAGGCCTGATGTTCGAGGTAGGCTTCAGCGAGTTGCTGCTGATCGGCGTGGTCGCGCTATTGGTGCTGGGCCCCGAGCGCCTGCCAGTGGCAGCCCGTACCCTCGGGCGCGGCCTGGACCAGGCGCGCCGGGCCATGCACGCCTTGCGCACGCAGGTGGAGCGCGAAATCGAGATGCCAAACCTCGACCAGGCCCCTCTGAAACGCCTGGAACAGGAGATCCGCCAGGGCATCAGCCTGAACGCGGAACCGGCCAATGAGGCGGCCACGGCCGTGCTAGCCAAGGAAAATGCTTCATGAGTAGTGCCATGGACCCTGCCGCGAGCATGCCCCTGACCGAACACCTGCGTGACCTGCGCAAACGCCTGGTGCGTTGCCTGGCGCTGGTGGCATTGGTGTTCGCCGGCCTGTTCCCCTTTGCCCAGACGCTGTACACGCTCATATCCGAGCCGCTACGGCGCTTTTTGCCGGAAGGCGCGAACATGATCGCCACCAGCGTCACCTCGCCCTTTTTGACACCGTTCAAGCTGACCGCGATGTGCGCCCTGTTCCTGGCCATGCCGCTGCTGCTGCATCAGGCCTGGGGCTTTCTGGCGCCGGGGCTGTACCGCCGTGAACGGCGCATTGCCCTGCCGCTGCTGGTATCGAGCATCGTGCTGTTCTATGCCGGCATGGCGTTCGCGTTCTTCCTGGTTTTCCCGATGATGTTCGGTTTCTTTGCCAGCGTGACGCCGGACGGCGTGGCGATGATGACCGATATCAGCCAGTACCTGGACTTTATCCTGGCGCTGTTTCTGGCGTTCGGGCTGGCGTTCGAGATCCCGGTGGCGACGTTCATCGTGGTCTGGGCGGGGTTGGCCGATGTGGCCACATTGCGGCGCAGCAGGCCCTACGTGGTCGTCGGGTGCTTTGTGGTGGGGATGATCCTGACACCGCCGGATGTGTTTTCGCAGACGATGCTGGCAGTACCGATGTGGGTGTTGTTTGAGGTGGGGTTGCTGGCTTGTGGGATGTTGAAACGGCCTGAGCAGGGCCGGGAGACGGTGGCTGGTTGATCCGGCCTCTTCGCGGGTAAACCCGCTCCTACACAGAGCCCCGTAGGAGCGGGTTTACCCGCGAATAGCCGTGATGCGTTCTAGAACTCGGCGAGCGGCCAGACTTCATAGGCTGGCGTCTCGTACGGGTGGCTCTGCTTGAGCGCAGCGACGACCTGGGCTACCAGCTCGTCAGCCACCACCAGCTCCACCTTCCATTCCTCAACCACCTCGACCTGGCCTGCTTGCCCGAGGAACGGCTGGCTGCCGTCCAACGGGCGGAACTGGCCCTGACCAAGGGTTTGCCAGGCGCAGTGGTCATAGTCACCGATGCGCCCGCCGCCTGCAGCGAACACAGCGGCCTTGACCACGTCGACATGGCTGGCGGGGACGAAGAAGGCGAGCTTGTACACGCTTTAGTTCACCCACACCCGCGCGTTGCGGAACATACGCATCAGCGCGGCATCTTCCTGCCACTCGTCCGGGCGCCAGGAGTTCTGCACAGCGCGGAACACACGCTCCGGGTGCGGCATCATGATGGTCACGCGGCCGTCGCGGCTGGTCAGGCCGGTGATACCACGCGGCGAGCCGTTCGGGTTGGCCGGGTAGGCTTCGGTAACCTTGCCGTGGTTGTCGACATAGCGCAGGGCCACGCAACCGGACACATCGGCTTCCAGCAGTGCTTCTTCGCTGGCGAACTCGGCATGGCCTTCACCGTGGGCGATGGCGATCGGCATGCGCGAACCGGCCATGCCCTGCAGGAAGATCGAGTTGGATTTTTGCACTTCGACCATGGCCACGCGCGCCTCGAACTGCTCCGAGCGGTTGCGCACGAAGTGTGGCCAGTACTCGGTGCCCGGGATCAGCTCGTGCAGGTTGGACATCATCTGGCAACCGTTGCACACGCCCAGGGCGAAGCTGTCGGTACGCTCGAAGAAGGCCTGGAAGGCGTCACGGGCACGGGCGTTGAACAGCGCCGACTTGGCCCAGCCTTCGCCAGCGCCCAGCACGTCACCGTACGAGAAGCCACCACAGGCGACCAGGCCCTTGAAGGCTTCGAAGTCGACACGGCCAGCGAGAATATCGCTCATGTGCACGTCGATGGCGGCGAAGCCGGCGCGGTCGAAGGCAGCAGCCATCTCGACCTGGCCGTTGACGCCCTGCTCGCGCAGGATGGCCACTTGCGGGCGCACGCCTTTCTTGATGTAAGGCGCAGCGATATCGTCGTTGACGTCGAAGCCCAGCTTCACCGACAGGCCCGGGTTGTCCTCCTCGAGCAGCAGGTCGAACTCCTGGTCAGCGCAGTCGGCGTTGTCGCGCAGGCGCTGGATCTGGTAGCTGGTCTCGGCCCACTGGCGCTGCAGCATGCGACGGTCATCGTCGAACAGCACTTCGCCATTCAGGCTGATGGTCACTTCAGCGTTGTTGACTGGCTTGCCGATCACCGCGACGCACTCATCACCCAGGCCAGCAGCGCTGAACTGTGCCAGCACGTCCGGGGTAGCATCCTGGCGAACCTGAATCACCGCACCCAGCTCTTCGTTGAAGAGGATGGCCGGCACTTCGCCCTTGCTGTCGGTCAGCGGGTCGAGTTGCAGGTCGAGGCCGCAGTGACCAGCGAAGGCCATTTCCAGCACGGTGGTGATCAGGCCGCCGTCGGAACGGTCGTGGTAGGCCAGCAGGTGGCCGTCGGCGTTCAGGCCCTGGATCACGGCGAAGAAGGCCTTGAGGTCTTCGGCGTCGTCGACGTCCGGTGCCTGGGCAGCGATCTTGCCGTAGGTCTGAGCCAGGATCGAGGCGCCCATACGGTTCTTGCCGCGGCCCAGGTCGATCAGGATCAGGTCGGTCTCGCCCTTGTCCATGCGCAGTTGCGGGGTAAGGGTCTTGCGGATGTCGGTGACCGGGGCAAAGCCGGTGATGATCAGCGACATCGGCGAGGTGACGCTCTTCTCGACGCCCTCGTCGCTCCACTTGGTCTTCATCGACATCGAGTCTTTGCCGACCGGAATGGTGATGCCCAGCTCCGGGCACAGCTCCATGCCGACAGCCTTGACGGTGTCGTACAGGCGTGCGTCTTCACCCGGGTGACCAGCCGCGGACATCCAGTTGGCCGACAGTTTGATGTCGGACAGCTTTTCGATGCGCGAAGCAGCCAGGTTGGTCAGGGTTTCGCCGATGGCCATGCGGCCGGACGCCGGGGCATCCAGCAGCGCCAGCGGCGTACGCTCGCCCATGGCCATGGCTTCACCGGTGTAGACGTCGAAGCTGGTGGCGGTAACGGCGCAGTCAGCCACCGGAACCTGCCACGGGCCGACCATCTGGTCGCGGGCAACCAGACCAGTGATGGTGCGGTCGCCAATGGTGATCAGGAAGCTCTTGCTGGCCACGGCCGGGTGGTTCAGCACGCGCTGGACGGCATTGTCCAGGTCCAGTTCGCTCGGGTCGAAGTCATCGCCCAGCTCGGCTTCGCGGGTAACCGAACGGTGCATGCGCGGCGGCTTGCCCAGCAGCACGTCCAGCGGCATGTCCACCGGGGTGTTGCCGAAGTGGCTGTCGCTTACGGTCAGGTGCGGTTCTTCAGTCGCTTCACCCACCACGGCAAACGGGCAACGTTCGCGCTCGCAGATGGCCTTGAAGCGCTCGAAGTCGACCGCGCTGACGGCCAGCACGTAACGCTCTTGCGATTCGTTGCTCCAGATTTCGTGCGGGGCCATGCCCGGTTCGTCGTTGGGCACGTTGCGCAGCTCGAAGCGACCACCGCGGCCACCGTCGTTGACCAGCTCAGGGAAGGCGTTGGAAATACCGCCAGCGCCCACGTCGTGGATGAAGGCGATCGGGTTGTTGTCGCCCAGCTGCCAGCAACGGTCGATGACCTCCTGGCAACGGCGCTCCATTTCCGGGTTTTCGCGCTGTACCGAAGCGAAATCCAGGTCAGCCGAGCTGGCACCGGTAGCCACCGACGAAGCGGCGCCGCCGCCCAGGCCGATCAGCATGGCCGGGCCACCGAGCACGATCAGCTTGGCACCGACCGTGATTTCGCCCTTCTGCACGTGGTCTTCACGGATGTTGCCCATACCGCCGGCGAGCATGATCGGCTTGTGGTAGCCGCGCACTTCTTCACCGTGCGGGGTGTTGATGGCTTGCTCGAAGGTGCGGAAGTAACCGGTCAGGGCCGGGCGGCCGAATTCGTTGTTGAACGCAGCGCCGCCAAGCGGGCCTTCGATCATGATGTCGAGGGCGTCGACGATACGCTCGGGCTTGCCATAGTCCTGCTCCCAAGGCTGTTTGAAGCCAGGAATGCGCAGGTTGGACACGGTGAAGCCGGTCAGGCCCGCCTTGGGCTTGGCGCCACGGCCGGTAGCACCTTCGTCGCGGATTTCGCCACCGGAGCCGGTGGAGGCACCGGAGAACGGGGCGATGGCGGTGGGGTGGTTGTGCGTTTCCACCTTCATCAGGATGTGCACCGGCTCCTGCACCGCGCCGTACTGGCGGGTTTCAGGGTTCGGGAAGAAGCGGCCGGCAACGTTGCCGACGATCACCGAGGCGTTATCCTTGTACGCCGACAGCACACCTTCGTTGTGCATCTGGTAGGTGTTCTTGATCATGCCGAACAGGCTCTTTTCCTGGGCCTGGCCGTCGATATCCCAACTGGCGTTGAAGATCTTGTGGCGGCAGTGCTCGGAGTTGGCTTGCGCGAACATCATCAGTTCAATGTCGTTCGGGTTGCGCTTGAGGCCCTGGAAGGCATTGACCAGGTAGTCGATCTCGTCTTCGGCCAGGGCCAGGCCCAGGTCGATGTTGGCCTTGGCCAGGGCGTCGCGACCGCCGGAAAGGATGTCCACCGAGGTCATCGGCTTGGGCTGGGCGTGGCTGAACAGGTCTGCGGCCTGCTCCAGCTGGCCGAGCACGCGCTGGGTCATACGGTCGTGCAGTTCGGCGGCGATCAGTTCGGCGTCAGCGTCGCTCAGGGTGCCGGCCACGTAGTAGGCGATGCCGCGCTCCAGGCGCTGGATCGACTGCAGGCCGCAGTTGTGGGCGATGTCGCTGGCCTTGCTGGCCCATGGCGAAATGGTGCCCAGGCGCGGTACCACCAGGAACAGACGACCCGTCGGCTCCTGTACCGGCACGCTCGGGCCGTACTTGAGCAGACGGCCCAGCACCTGCTGCTGGTCGGCGGTCAGCTCGCCGTCAACATCGGCGAAGTGGGCAAATTCGGCATACAAACCAGTAACAGCGGGGACTTTCTGGCTCAGTTGCTCGAGTAATTTACCGTGGCGAAAGGCAGAAAGGGCAGGAGCGCCGCGCAGGATCAACATCGTCGGGACAGCCTCAGGAAGGGGTGTGCTTAGAGGCCGTGCATTCTAGCCTAATTCGATGGCTTTCGGCACCTGCTCTAAGCCACGCCTGCCGGGCGGCGGAACCGGACTTCGGAGTCAGATTTCAGGGGTGTCCGGCTTGAGACATTCAGCGACTGTGAGATCGAGCGCCGCCAGGTGTCCGCCTCGATACATTCAGCGCCGATGAGATCGAGCGCCGCCCGCGCGGCGCTTCGCGGGTAAACCCGCTCCTACGTTTGTTTTGGGCCAATTCTTCCTGTGCCTGGCGCGCGCGACCGCCTTGTTGGTACGACGCGATATCGAGATAGGCACCAAGGCGTTCGCGCGCGAATCCCACAGGCATAATTGGCCCAAAACAAACGTAGGAGCGGGTTTACCCGCGAAGCGCCGCGCGGGCGGCGCTCGATCTCATCGGCGCTGAATATCTCAAACCGGCCACCTGGTAGCCCTGATGCAATCCCCCCTCCCCCAACCACACAACCCGCTACCAGACAAGCTAACCGTTGTCGAGATATGGCTGGGCCAGTCCTTTGCGTATACTGCAACCTATGTTCGCCCACACTGCTTTGCGCCAGCGTTGCGCCAAATGGCTCCTCGCAACCGGACTCTTTCTGCTGCTCGCTGCCTGCGTTGAAAAACCCAGCACCCTCGAGCGCGTGAAGGAGGATGGCGTGCTGCGCGTGATCACCCGCAACAGCCCGGCCACCTACTTCCAGGACCGTAACGGCGAAACCGGCTTCGAGTACGAACTGGTCCAGCATTTCGCCGACGATCTCGGCGTAAAGCTGCAAATCGAGACCGCCGACAACCTGGACGAACTCTACGATTCGCTCGGCAAGCCCTCTGGCCCGGTGCTGGCCGCCGCCGGCCTGGTCAGCAGCGAGCGGCGCAAAACACAGGTGAAATACTCCCATCCCTATCTGGAGGTGACCCCGCAGGTCATCTACCGCAACGGCCGCGCGCGCCCCACCGGCGCCAAGGGTTTGGTCGGCAAGAAGATCATGGTACTCAAGGGCAGCAGCCATGCTGACCAGTTGGCCGAGCTGAAAAAGCAGTACCCGGCCCTGCAATATGAGGAATCCGACGCCGTCGAAGTGGTCGACCTGCTGCGCATGGTGGACGAAGGTCAAATCGACTTGACCCTGGTTGACTCCAACGAACTGGCCATGAACCAGGTGTATTTCCCCAACGTGCGGGTCGCCTTCGATTTGGGCGACACCCGCGACCAGCGCTGGGCAGTGGCAGCAGGCGAAGACAACAGCCTGCTCAACGAAATCAACGAATTTCTCGACAAGGCGCAGAAGAACGGCACCCTGCAACGCTTGAAGGACCGCTATTACGGCCATGTCGACGTGCTCGGCTACGTCGGCGCCTACACCTTCGCCCAGCACCTGCAACAGCGCCTGCCCAAGTACGAGAAGCACTTCAAGAGCTACGCCAAGGTCGAGCAGGTCGACTGGCGCCTGCTGGCAGCCATCGGCTACCAGGAATCGATGTGGCAGCCGGAAGTCACCTCCAAGACCGGCGTGCGCGGCCTGATGATGCTGACCCAGCGCACCGCCCAGGCCATGGGTGTGTCCAACCGCCTGGACCCGAAGCAGAGCATCCAGGGCGGCGCCAAGTACTTCATGAAAATCAAGGAAGAGCTTGACGACAGCATCAAGGAGCCGGACCGCACCTGGTTCGCCCTGGCCGCCTACAACGTCGGTAGCGGCCACCTGGAAGACGCCCGCACCCTGGCCAAGCGCGAAAAGCTAAACCCGAACAAGTGGCTGGACGTGAAGAAGATGCTGCCGCGGCTGGCTCAGAAGCAGTGGTACCGGCAGACCAAGTATGGCTATGCCCGTGGGGGCGAACCGGTGCATTTCGTGGCCAACATCCGTCGTTACTACGACATCCTTACCTGGGTGACACAGCCGCAGCTCGAAGGCCAGGTGGCCGAGGGTAACCTGCATGTCCCCGGGGTCAACAAGGACAAGCCAGCGGATAAGTCGTCGCCGATGTAAGCCTGTAGGCCTCTTCGCGGGTAAACTCGCGCCTACAAGCATTGCGCAGCGCCTGTAGCAGCGGGCTTGCCCGCGAAGAGGCCGGTGCAGCTCAAGCCTTGGCCCGACGGGCCTTGAAGAAGTCGCTGAGGATCTGCCCGCACTCTTGCGCCAGCACCCCACCCTCCACCATCACCCGGTGGTTGAGAAAGCCTTGACCAAAGAACTGCCCCTGGCTCTGCACGATTCCCGCCTTGGGTTCCAGCGCGCCAAACACCACGCGCATCACCCGCGAATGCACAATCAGCCCCGCACACATGCTGCACGGTTCCAGGGTCACATACAGGGTGCTGCCGGGTAGCCGGTAGTTGCTGGCCGACCTGGCTGCCGCCCTGATCGCCACCATCTCGGCATGCGCGCTGGGGTCGCTGTCGATGATCGGTCGGTTGAACCCCTGGCCGATCACTTGCCCATGCTGCACCAGCACAGCCCCCACCGGCACCTCGCCCAGCGCCGCGCCTTCGGCGGCCAAGGCCAGCGCCAGGCGCATGAATTCCTGATCGCGACTGCGATCGATGATCTGCGGGCGCATCAGACCACCGCGATCGCGGCCATCAGGCCGGTTTCCATGTGGTCGATGACGTGGCAGTGAAACATCCAGGTCCCAGGGTTATCCGCCACCAGTGCTACCTGGGCGCGCTCGTTCTTGCCCAGCAGATAGGTGTCGGTGAACCACGGCTCCTTGATGTCATGACGATTGGAGGCGATCACCTTGAAGCTCATGCCATGCAAGTGGATCGGGTGCTGGTACTGGGTCATGTTCTTAAGCTCGAAGATGTAGCTCCTGCCCTTTTGCAACGTGGCGATGGGGCGGTCGGCGCAGGTCTTGTCGGTAATATCCCAGGCCTGGCCGTTGATCTGCCACATGCTCGACGGTTTGGCCGAATCAGGGGTGACGGAGACGCCGGCCGCCCACTCGAAATTGAAGTTCAGCTTTTCGGCATTCTCCAGGTCCGGCTCGGCAATCGGATTGGGCGGCAGCGCGGGCGGCCAGTCACTCGGCGCGTCGTTGCTGGCCACCGAACGCAGGGTGCCCAGGCGCACGAAACCGTCGCGCAGGGAGATTTCCTCACCGGCCTCAGGAATACGGATGGCCAGGCAGATACGCATGCCCGGGCCTAGCCAGTACTCATCCAGCGCACGCGGGGTCACCGGGTTGCCGTCGAGAGCATAGATTCTCGCCTCGCAGTTGCCCTTGAGGTTGAGGCGGTAGGTCCAGGTATTGTCCAGGTTCAGCACGCGCACCCGCACCACCTGGCCGGCCGGCAGCTCGGTGATCGAGTCAGCCTGGCCGTTGATGGTGATCAAGCGCCCGGCAGTGCCGTTGCGCGCGGCCTCTCGCGGGATACTGAAAGGCAGCCATGCGCCCTGCTCATCCACATGCCAGTTCTTCAGGCTCAACGTACGCTCATGCTGGAACCCGGTGGGTTCACGCTCCTCGACGATCAGCGGGCCGACCAGACCGCGCCCCAGCTCTTCGGAGCTGCTGACATGCGGGTGATACCAGTAGCTGCCGGCATCCGGTACGCGGAACTTGTAGTCAAAATACTCGCCCGGCTTGACCGGCAGTTGCGAGACGTAGGGCACACCGTCCATTTCCAGCGGCAGGCGAATGCCGTGCCAGTGAATAGTGGTTTCCACCGGCAGGTGGTTGATGAAGCGAACTCGCAGCCAGGTGCCCTGGCGCACGCGAAGCTCGGTGCCTGGTGCCGAAGGGCCGAAAGCCCACGCCTCGGTCTTGAAGCCTGGCACCAGCTCGACATCCAGCGGCGCTGCGATCAGCTCGTAATCATGCCCGGCGTTGTCGTCTTCGACCTTGCCCAGCCAGTAACGCGCCGCGCCACCGGCGCCCAGGCCAACCACAACCAGGCCGGTGAGGCCCTTGAGCATTTGTCGACGGGTGAAGGACATCGGTGCGGGTACCTCGTGTTCTGCGCAATCAAGCTGCCAGCATGGCTGGCGATGAAGGGCGAATACGATACACCTGCAAATGGGAAAGATTAAGTGAAGTGTTGTTTCAATGGGCTAAACCACCCTGTCCCTGGCGTTTACGCTTGTTTACAGATTCGCAAACCGTTGTACACGCACAATGGTTGTTTATTCAGCAAGGCCGACATCATGGCAGCCATTACCTTTCGCCCTGCAGTACCTGAAGACGCCGCGACCTGCATAGCCATCCGTGCCTTGACCAGGGAGAACGCATTCACGGAAGAGGACCTGCGCGCCCTCGGCATCACCGTCGACACCTGGAGCAGCGGCATTCGCGACGGGTGCTCCCCTGGGTTCGTGGCTTGCAATGCTGATGAGATAGTCGGCTACTGCTTCGCCGACAAGGACAGCGGCGAGGTCACCGTACTTGCCCTGCTACCCGCCTACGAGGGCCAGGGAACCGGCAAGCGTTTGCTTCAGATGGTTGTCGATCATCTGCGGGAGCTGGGGTTCCAACGCCCTTTCCTGGCTTGCGCCAGCGACCCGAACGTACGCTCATATGGCTTCTATCGTCACTTGGGCTGGAAACCGACAGGTGAGCAGGATGAAGCGGGAGACGAGATCCTGCAGCTCGGGTCGATGTAGCGCTAAAAAATGCAAAAGCCCGCATTCAAGCGGGCTTTTGGGTGTTTCCGGCTATTGGCGCGGGATCATTCCCACTCGATAGTCGCCGGCGGCTTGCTCGACACGTCGTAGGTAACGCGCGAAATACCGTCGATTTCGTTGATGATACGGCCGCTGACAGTTTCCAGCAGCTCGTACGGCAGGTGTGCCCAACGCGCGGTCATGAAGTCCACGGTCTCGACGGCACGCAGGGCCACGACCCAGGCGTAGCGACGGCCGTCGCCGACGACGCCGACCGACTTGACTGGCTGGAACACCACGAACGCCTGGCTGGTCTTGTGGTACCAGTCGGCCTTGCGCAGCTCTTCGATGAAGATGTGGTCGGCGCGACGCAGGATGTCGGCGTATTCCTTCTTCACTTCACCGAGGATACGCACGCCCAGGCCCGGGCCCGGGAACGGGTGGCGGTAGACCATGTCGTACGGCAGGCCCAGTTCCAGGCCGATCTTGCGCACTTCGTCCTTGAACAGTTCACGCAGCGGCTCGACCAGCTTGAGGTTCATTTCCTCCGGCAGGCCACCGACGTTGTGGTGCGACTTGATCACATGGGCCTTGCCGCTCTTGGCGCCAGCCGACTCGATCACGTCCGGGTAGATGGTGCCCTGGGCGAGGAACTGGATGTTCTCCAGCTTGCTGGCTTCGGCATCGAACACGTCGATGAAGGTGCGGCCGATGATCTTGCGCTTCTTCTCAGGGTCCGCTTCGCCTTCCAGGTTGTCGAGGAACTGCTTTTCAGCGTCGGCACGGATCACCTTGACGCCCATGTTCTCTTTGAACATGGCCATCACCTGGTCGCCTTCGTGCAGGCGCAGCAGGCCGTTGTCGACGAATACGCAGGTCAGCTGGTCGCCGATGGCACGGTGCAGCAGCGCGGCAACCACCGAGCTGTCAACGCCGCCGGACAGGCCCAGCAGGACGTTGGCCGAACCGACTTGCGCGCGCACCTGGGCGATGGCGTCTTCGACGATGTTGGACGCCGTCCACAGGGCTTCACAGCCGCAGATGTCCTGCACGAAGCGGGACAGGATGCGACCACCTTGTTTGGTGTGCGTCACTTCGGGGTGGAACTGCACGCCGTAGTAGCCGCGAGCGTCGTCGTACATGCCGGCGATCGGGCAGCTTGGGGTGCTGGCCAGAATGTTGAAGTTGCCAGGCATCTGGGTGACCTTGTCACCGTGGCTCATCCACACGTCCAGGCCCAGTACGCCGTCGTCGTCAACGTGGTCTTCGATGCCGTCGAGCAGGCGGCTCTTGCCGACAACGTCCACGCGGGCATAGCCGAACTCACGCAGGTCGGAACCTTCTACCTTGCCGCCCATCTGCTCGGCCATGGTCTGCATGCCGTAGCAGATACCCAGCACAGGCACGTTCAGGTCAAACACGGCCTGCGGAGCGCGCGGGCTGTTGGCTTCGTGGACCGACTCGGGGCCGCCGGCAAGGATGATGCCGCGCGGGTTGAATTCGCGGATCGCTTCATCGTCCATGTCGAACGGGTGCAGTTCGCAGTACACGCCGATTTCGCGCACGCGGCGGGCGATCAGCTGGGTGTACTGGGAACCGAAATCGAGGATCAGGATGCGGTGAGCGTGAATGTCGAGGGCCATGACTCAATCTCGTCAGTGGAAATCGGAAACGACGCGGGGCTGTCATGACAGCCCCGCTTTATGTTGTAGCTGGAAGCCTCAGCCTACGCGGTAGTTAGGGGCTTCTTTGGTGATCTGCACGTCATGCACGTGGGACTCGGCCATGCCGGCACCGGTGATACGCACGAATTCCGGCTTGGTGCGCATTTCTTCGATGGTTGCGCTGCCGGTGTAGCCCATGGACGAACGCAGGCCGCCCATCAGCTGGTGGATGATCGCGGCCAGGGCGCCTTTGTAAGGAACGCGGCCTTCGATACCTTCCGGTACCAGCTTCTCGGCGCCGGCTGAGGAGTCCTGGAAGTAACGGTCGGACGAGCCTTGCGCCTGCGCCATGGCACCCAGCGAGCCCATGCCGCGGTAGGCCTTGTAGGAACGGCCCTGGAACAGCTCGACTTCACCCGGGGCCTCTTCGGTACCGGCGAACATCGAACCCATCATCACGCAGGAAGCACCGGCAACGATGGCCTTGGACAGGTCGCCGGAGAAGCGGATACCGCCGTCAGCGATCAGCGGCACGCCAGTGCCTTCCAGTGCTGCGGCGACGTTGGCGATGGCGCTGATTTGCGGCACGCCGACACCGGCAACGATACGGGTGGTGCAGATAGAGCCAGGGCCGATACCGACCTTGACCGCATCGGCACCCGCTTCGGCCAGGGCCTTGGCGGCAGCACCGGTGGCGATGTTGCCGCCAATCACCTGCACTTGCGGGTAGGTTTCTTTTACCCAGCGTACACGGTCGATCACACCTTTGGAGTGGCCGTGGGCAGTGTCGACGACAACCACATCAACGCCAGCCGCCACCAGCGCAGCAACACGCTCGCCGGTGTCCTTGCCGGTGCCGACGGCGGCGCCGACGCGCAGGCGACCCTGGTCGTCCTTGCTGGCCAGCGGGTAAGCCTTGGCTTTTTCGATGTCCTTGACGGTCATCATGCCCTTGAGGTTGAACTTGTCGTCAACGATCAGGACTTTTTCCAGACGATGCTTGTGCAGCAGCTCGCGAACTTCGTTTTTGTCGGCGCCTTCGCGGACGGTGACCAGACGCTCTTTCGGCGTCATCACGTCGCGAACCTTGGCCTCCAGGCGATTTTCGAAGCGCACGTCACGGGAGGTGACGATGCCGACCAGGTCGCCGTTCGCCAGCACCGGCACGCCGGAGATGTTGTTCAGGCGGGTCAGCTCGAACAGGTCGCGCACAGTGGCATCGGCGTCGATGGTGATCGGGTCCTTGACCACGCCAGCCTCGAACTTCTTGACCTTGCGCACTTCGCCGGCCTGTTGTTCGATGGTCATGTTCTTGTGGATGATGCCGATACCGCCTTCCTGGGCCATGGCAATGGCCAGACGCGCTTCGGTCACGGTATCCATGGCAGCGGAAACCAGCGGAATGTTCAGCTCGATGCCACGGGTCAAACGGGTCTTGAGACTGACTTCATTGGGCAGTACCTCGGAATAGCCAGGTACAAGGAGGATATCGTCGAAGGTCAGGGCTTCTTGGCTGATACGCAGCATCGCGGGGGCTCCCGGGCGGGAAAAATGGAAGCGCGCCATTATACTCATGCATGGCGCGCCGCTCAATGCAAAATAAGGGCCTTCGGTCAGGCTTGTGGCAGTTTTACCTGCACCACGGCCACCGGCTGGTCGAGCCAGTCGGCGAAGCTGTCGAGAAAGGCCTGGGTGAACCCTGCCTCGCCCCAGTTGTTGAAGATGAACCCCAAGTTGGAAAAGGCACATGGCTGCAGGTAAATGAAGCCATTGATGTCGTCTTCGAAGCCGCACAGTGGGCAGGTGAAGTTGTCGCTCACTGCCGGCATCCACTCTTCCAGGCTTTCGAACAACGGCTCGCCCACCTCGCGCTGGCACTCCGGGCAACCGGCTTCTTCGAGGAAGCCTTCGGTGGGGGTATAGATGCAGCGCTTGAGCATCACTTCCAGGCCATTGACCGGCTCGCCGAAGGGCAGTTTTTCCGGGTGCAGGGCCACTTTGCGCGCCCCTGCCGCCAGGGCATGGCCCATGCGGTTGCCGGTGCGGCCACAGGTGGTCAGCTGCTCCTCGACGACCTTTTCGCGCACCAGCCAGCGCAGGATGGCGCGGGCGCGGGCTTCATGCACCGGGACGGTGGACAGCTTTGGAACGATGATGCTCTGGGTGTTCATGAACGGGACAAGCCTGAGAAACGCCGGTAAGGACACAATTCTACCGCTCAGGCGCTCAGGTAGCGACCGATCAACGCCAGCCCACTGGCCAGCACCAGCCAGGTGACCAGCCGGACAAACGCCTCGCGGGACAACCGGTTGGTCAATCTACGCCCTACCCACAGGCCAACGAACATCACAGGCAGCAGACAGGCGGCGAGCAGCAGCAGGCTTTGGTCGGCATAGACACCGGCGATCAGGAACAGCGACAGACGCACTATCGTACTGCAGCTGATCAGCGCGCTCTGGGTGGCGCGCACCTGTTCCTTCACCTCCAGCCGTGCGCTCAGGTAAAGCGCATAAAGAAACCCGCCGCTGCCGAACAAAGCCCCGAACAACCCGCCTGCCGTGCCCATAGGCACGGCCCAGAAGCCGGACAGGCTGGCCGGCCTCACTTTCACTGCCAGCCCGTAAAGTGCATAGGCAGTCACGAATACCCCCATCAACAGCAGCAACAGGTCGGACTTCAGCTGGAGCAGGAACACCACGCCCAACGTACAACCCAAGGCCATGAAGGGCAGCAGCCGCAGCAGTTCACTGCGTACCACATCCCGGCGTGACGGCAGCAGGTTGCCGAATGCGGCTACGAAATCCAGCAGCACCAGCAACGGGATGATGCGTGACAACGGCATGAAGTGAATCAATATCGGCCCCGCGATGAGTGCAGTACCGAAGCCGGCGATGCCGAAGACGATGTAGGCCGCAGCGATGGCGAACAGGATCGGCAGCCAGTCAAGGCCGGAAAACGACAGTTGGGCAAGCATGGCAGCAGTTCCTGGGAAGACAGGCAAAGGTTAGCCAGCCATGAGCCATGCCGACTAATATGCCTTTATCCCAAAAGCCATCTCGAAAAGGCATGACATGACGTCAATCCGACAGTTGCGTTACTTCGTGGAAATCGCCGAGTGCGGCAGTTTCAGCAGTGCAGCCGAGCGACTGTACGTCGCCCAGTCGGCCCTTAGCCGGCAGATCAAGGAGCTGGAGCAGCAACTGGGCACGCCGCTGTTCGAACGCACGGCGCGCCTGCCTCGCCTGACGCTGGCCGGTCAGGCCTTTCTTGAACGGGCGCGACGCTTGCTGGCTGACCTGGCACAGGCTGAGCGGGTTACCCGAGACATCGGCGAAGGGTTGCAAGGCAGCTTGCGCCTGAACCATTCCAGCACCGTGCCGCTGACCGGCGGGCTGCTGGCTCGCCTGGGGAACTACCTGAAGCACAACCCGGGGGTTTCGCTGGAGATTGCGCAGCAGTCCTCGGAGGCACAGCTGGAAGACATTGCTGCCGGACGGCTGGATATCGGCCTGTTGCGCTTGCCGGTGCTGCGCCAGCATGAAGGCGTGGTGCTGCATGAATTGTTCGACGAATCCTTGTTGCTGGCGGTCGCCGCTAGGCACCCCTTGGCGGGTACTCGGCAGGTGCAACTGGAGCAACTGAAGGAAGAACGCTTCATTTCCATCCCGCACCGGGATCGCGGTGGCTTGAGCTACCTGTCGGCCTCGTTGTGCATGGGGGCAGGGTTCTTCCCGCAGGCGGCGCAGGTACTGTCGCGCAAGACGACGCAGCTGCAGCTGATACAGGCAGGGTTTGGGGTGGCGTTGTTGCCAGCGTGCATGCGCGAGATCGCCCCCCCCTCGGTCAGTTTCGTGGCGCTGGAAGGAGATTGCCAGAGCACAGTGGCGTTGGCCTGTCGCCGCGATGCGGGGCAGATGGTGCGGCAGTTCGTGGCGACCATGCAGGGCTGAAGGCACCGGTTGCGGTCTTGTGGGAGCGGCCTTGCGTCGCGAAAGGGCTGCGAAGCGGCCCCAGGTTTTCAGCTTCGCCGCATGAAGTGCCGGGGCCGCGTTGCGGCCCTTTCGCGACGCAAGGCCGCTCCCACAATGATCGGGTCAAGCCTGGCAGTAGGGGCAAGACAGACAACCGGGGCCGATGTCATTTATGATGCCAGCCATGATCAAAGACCCTTTCGAACGACTCGGGCTGGACCGCGAGGTCCTTACCGTCAGCCAACTCAACGGCCGCGCCCGCGTGCTGCTGGAAGACGTTTTCCGCAGCGTGTGGGTGGAAGGCGAAATCTCCAACCTCGCCCGCCCGGCGTCCGGCCATATGTACTTCACCCTCAAGGACAGCGGCGCCCAGGTGCGTTGCGCGTTGTTCCGGCAGAACGCCACGCGGGTACGCCAGGCGCTGCGCGATGGCCTGGCGGTGCGGGTGCGCGGCAAGGTTTCGCTGTTCGAGGGGCGCGGCGACTACCAACTGATTCTCGACACCGTCGAGCCTGCCGGTGATGGCGCGCTGCGCCTGGCTTTCGAGGCCCTGAAGGAAAAGCTCGGTGCCGAGGGGCTGTTCAGCACCGAACGCAAAAAGCCGCTACCGGCTCACCCGCAGCGCATCGGCATCATCACCTCGCCTACTGGCGCGGTGATCCGCGACATCATCAGTGTGTTCGGCCGCCGTGCCCCGCAGGTGGAGCTGAACCTGATCCCTACGGCGGTACAGGGCCGCGAAGCCATCGCGCAGATCGTACGCGCCATCCGCCTGGCCGACAGCCTCGGCTTCGATGCGCTGATCCTGGCGCGTGGTGGTGGTTCGCTGGAAGACCTGTGGTGTTTCAACGAGGAGGCCGTGGCGCGTGCCGTGGCCGCCTGCGTCACGCCGATTGTCAGCGCCGTGGGCCATGAAACCGACGTGTCGATCAGCGACTTCGTGGCTGACGTGCGCGCGCCCACCCCGTCTGCTGCCGCCGAGCTGCTGGCCCCTGACAACAGCGGCCTTCGGCAACGCCTGGATGGCCTGCAACGGCGCCTGCTGCTGCGCATGCAGAACCGCCTGACCCACGACCGCCTGCGCCTGGAATCACTTACCCGGCGCCTGCGCCACCCAGGCGAGCGTTTGCGCCAGCAGGCTCAACGCCTGGACGACCTGGACATGCGCCTGCGCCGCGCGTTCAACCTCAACCTCAACCAGCGCCGCGAACGCCTGGCACGCCTGGACGCCCGCCTGGCCGCGCAGCATCCGGGACGTAACCTGAAACTGCTGAAGCAGCGCCTGGACAGCTTGGCCGAGCGCCTGCCACGGGCCATGCGCGAGGTGCTCAAGGACCGTCGCCAGCGGTTCCAGGCCCAGCTGCAGACCCTGCAGGTGGTCAGCCCGCTGGCCACCCTGGCCCGTGGATACAGCATTTTGCTGGACGAACAAGGCCAGGCCATTCGCAGCGCCGAACAGACCCGCACTGGCCAACGCCTGACCGCCCGCCTGAACGAAGGCGAGCTGCTGGTGCGGGTCGAAGACAACCACCTGACCCCGGTCACCCTCTCACTACTGGACTGACACATGCCCCGCCTGCTCGCGCCCCTGCTTGCCCTTTCCCTGCTGCTGCTGGCCGGCGGTGCCCAGGCCAGCTACATCACCCGCACACTGAACAAACCCGTACCCGGCGGTGTGGCAGTCGTCGACCTGGGCCCCGCCGCCAACGCACCCACCGCCCGCTTTGACGGCAAGCCGGTGCTGGTGGTGAAGGAGCAGGACAACTGGCTGGCCATCGTCGGTATTCCGCTGACCCAGAAGCCGGGCACCGCAGTGCTGAACCAGGGCGGGCGCACCCTACCTTTCAGCGTCGGCAGCAAGAAGTACCCTGAGCAGCGCATCACCCTGAAGAACACGCGCCAGGTCAACCCAAACCCGGCCGACCTCAAGCGCATCGACCGCGAGCTGGCCGAGCAGATCAAGGCCTACCGCAGCTTCAGCCCGAACCTGCCGAGCAACCTGGTGCTCGACAAGCCGGTCAACGGCCCGCTGTCGAGCAAGTTCGGCGTGCGCCGCTTCTTCAACGGCGAAGAACGCAACCCGCATGCGGGGCTGGATTTTGCGGTGCCGGCGGGCACACCGATCAAGACACCCGCCAACGGCAAAGTGATTCTGGTGGGGGATTATTTCTTCAACGGCCGCACGGTGTTCGTCGACCACGGGCAAGGCTTTATCAGCATGTTCTGCCACATGTCGAAAATCGATGTGCAGGTCGGCCAGCAACTGCGTCGTGGCGAGGTGGTCGGGCGCGTGGGCTCGACCGGGCGGGCTACCGGGCCGCACATGCACTGGAACGTCAGCCTGAACGACGCGCGGGTGGACCCGGCGATTTTCATTGGGGCGTTCCAGCCCTGAACGTTGCCCTGCCTGGGCCGGCCCATTGGCGGGTAAACCCGCGCCTACAAGGGGCGGCGTACCTGTAGGAGCGGGTTTACCCGCGAATGGGCCAGCACTGCAGGCAATAGTTCCATTGTGTTGCGCCATCGAAAAATACCGCGCAAAAGCAACGAAGCACCCAGCCAAAACAAGCCATAAAATCTCGCTTAATCGCTTTTTTTAAGCATTTCTCTCAAATTTTTCCGAACGCTTGCCATCCCCCACCCCACTGGTTAAGTTTGAAGGCATGAAAACCTTCAGCACCCTCATCCTGCTCCGACAACATCGCAGCCTCTGCCTGGTCAGCGCCCGACTACCAGGCTGAATCGCGTCGCCTCGCCTCTTCATATCGTTATCGCTCGGCAGGCCCGATCTCGGCCGCACACAAAAGGATTGCTTCCATGACCATGCTCAAAGACCCTTCGAAGAAATACCGCGCTTTCCCGACCATCGACCTGCCTGACCGTACCTGGCCGTCGAAGACCATCACCCAGGCTCCTATCTGGTGCAGCTCCGACCTGCGTGACGGCAACCAGTCGCTGATAGAGCCGATGGACTCGGAGAAGAAACTGCGCTTCTGGAAGACCTTGGTGCAGGTTGGCGTGAAGGAGATCGAAGCGTCGTTCCCGTCTGCCTCGCAAACCGATTTCGACTTCGTGCGCACCCTGATCCAGGACGGCCATATTCCGGATGACACCACTATCCAGGTGCTCACCCAGGCACGTGAAGACCTGATTGCTCGCACCTTCGAATCGCTGCGCGGCGCGAAGAAGGCCATCGTCCACCTGTACAACGCGACCAGCCCGTCGTTCCGCCGTATCGTCTTCAATCAGGACAAGCAGGGCGTGAAGGACATCGCGGTGAACGCGGCCAAGCTGTTCGTCAAGTACGCCGCCCAGCAGCCGGAAACCCAGTGGACCTTCCAGTACTCGCCAGAAACCTTCAGCGCCACCGAGATGGAGTTCGCCAAGGAAGTCTGCGACGCGGTCATCGAGGTGTGGAACCCCACCCCTGAGCACAAGATCATCCTCAACCTGCCGGCCACCGTGGAAGTGTCCACGCCAAACATCTACGCCGACCAGATCGAATGGTTCTGCCGCAACATCAGCCGCCGCGACAGCGTGATCATCAGCCTGCACTGCCACAACGACCGCGGCACCGGCATCGCGGCCACCGAACTGGGCCTCATGGCCGGCGCCGACCGTGCCGAAGGCTGCCTGTTCGGCAACGGCGAGCGTACCGGTAACGTCGACCTGGTGACCCTGGCACTGAACCTCTACACCCAAGGCATCGACCCGCTGCTGGACTTCTCCGACATCGACGGCGTGCGCAAGGTGGTCGAAGAGTGCAACCAGTTGCCGGTACACCCACGTCACCCGTATGTGGGCGACCTGGTCCATACCGCGTTCTCCGGCTCGCACCAGGACGCCATCCGTAAGGGCTTCGCCAAGCAGCAGGAAGGGGAACTGTGGGAGGTGCCTTACCTGCCGATCGACCCGGCCGACATCGGTCGCAGCTACGAAGCGGTAATCCGCGTCAACAGCCAGTCGGGCAAAGGCGGTATCACCTACCTGCTCGAGCAGGAATATGGCATCAGCCTGCCGCGCCGCATGCAGATCGAATTCAGCCAGGTGGTGCAGGGTGAGACTGACCGCCTGGGCCTGGAAATGACCGCCCAGCAGATCTACAGCCTGCTGCACAAGGAATACCTCCAGGCCAACGCGCCATATGCACTGGTCAGCCATCGCCTGCAGGAAGAGAACGGCCACAGCGCCGTGGAAGTGGAAGTTGCCGGTGAAGGCGAAACCACCCTGCACTGGCGCGGCAAGGGCAACGGCGCCCTGGAAGCCTTGGTGGCCGGCCTGCCGATCTCGGTAGAAATCATGGACTACAACGAGCACGCCATTGGTGCCGGTACCAACGCCAAGGCAGCAGCCTACATCGAACTGCGCGTGGCTGGCGGCCGCCCGGTACATGGCGTGGGTATCGATGAGAATATCACCACGGCCAGCTTCAAGGCCCTGTTCAGTGCGCTGAACCGCTCGCTGAGCCAGCAGGAAGCCAAAGCAGCCTGAAGCCTGGAATGAGGTATGAGAAAGCCCGCATCGTTTGATGCGGGCTTTTTTTGTTGGCCTGGGCTGGCCCTTTCGCGGATAAACCCGCTCCTACAACGGCCTGCGCCCAATCACCAATGTGTGTGTCCACCACCGATCAGGTGTAGGAGCGGGTTTACCCGCGAAAGGGCCAACACAACCACTGGAAATACCCCAGGCAAAAAAAGGGGCGCCGACCAAGCGCCCCACAAGCCGTAAAGCACACAACAAATTCAGTTGGCGTCCAGCAGCGCCATCGCCTCCGCGCTGCACGCTTCGATCCGCGCCCAGTCACCGTTCTTGATCCAGCTGCTGTCGAGCATCCAGGTTCCCCCCACGCACATCACGTTTGGCAGCGCCATGTAGTTGCGCACGTTGGCCGGGTTTACACCACCGGTAGGACAAAAACGAATATCGCCGAACGGACCACCAAAGGCCTTGATCGCTGCTACGCCGCCGCTGATTTCCGCCGGGAACAACTTGAACCGGCGGTAGCCCAGGGCATAGCCCATCATGATTTCGGAGGGCGTACTGATGCCAGGCAACAGCGGGATTTCACTGTCCACGCCAGCTTCGAGAATGTCCTGGGTAATGCCAGGGGTAACGACGAACTGCGCGCCCGCAGCTTCAACCGCCGCAAACATGCTGCGGTCGAGCACGGTACCGGCGCCGATACACAGCTCCGGGCGCTGGTCACGCAGCACCTGGATGGCCTTGAGGCCATGCTGTGAGCGCAGGGTCACCTCCAGGGTACGGATGCCGCCAGCGGCCAGGGCATCAGCCAGCGGCAGGATGTCTTCCTCACGAGCAATGGTGATTACCGGCAGGATGCGCGCCTTTTTGCAAATGGCGTCGATCCGCGCGGCTTTATCAGCCATCGAGAGCTTGGGCTGTGGGCGTTCAAGGGTGGTCATGACTGTGGATCCTTGGCTCATGGGCACCAGTAGATGTCCAGGGGGTCGTGAAGAAAAGCGCGAATCGGCATTTCAGTAAGGTCGTTACCCGCCAGCGCGGCGCGCAGGGTAGCCAGTTTGCTCTGGCCTTGCACAGACAGCGCGATGAAGGCCGCGCTGGCCAGCAGCGAACGGGTCATCGACAGGCGCTGGTGCGGCACGCTCGGTGCCAACAATGGCAGGCAGCGGCGTGGGCCGGCCGGGTCCAGGCCTGCTTCCAGGTTGGGGCTGGCGGGGAACAGCGAGGCGGTATGGCCATCGTCGCCCATGCCCAGCACCAGCACGTCGATTGGCGGTAGGTCAGCCAACGCCTGGTCAGCTTTGAGCGCAGCTGCGTCAAGGTTCTCCGCCTGCTGGTACAGGCCAACGAAACGGGCCTTGGCCGCTGCGCCCTTCAACAGATGGCGGGCCAGCAGGCCGGCATTGCTGTCGGCGTGCTCCACCGGCACCCAGCGCTCATCGGCGAGACTGACGGTGACCTTGGCCCAGTCCAGGTGCTCGCTGGCCAGCTTATCCAGGAACGGCACCGGGCTGCGACCGCCAGACAACACCAGGCAGGCATGCCCCTTGGCGGCAATCGCGGCACGCAGGCGCTCAGCCACATCATGAGCCAAGGACACGGACAGTGCCTTGGCATCCGCCAGTTCATGCGCCTTCACGGCCGCTGGCAGTTTCAGTTCAGATATCCCCATACCACGCCCTCCCGTCGCGTGTGATCAGTGCAATCGAGCTCATCGGCCCCCAGGAGCCCGCCGCGTATGGCTTGGGCGCGTCGCCCGCATTGCGCCAGCCGGCGATCAACTGGTCGCACCACTTCCAGGCATACTCGATTTCGTCCTTGCGCACGAACAGGTTCTGGTTGCCACGCATCACTTCGAGCAACAGCCGTTCGTAGGCATCCGGAATTCGTGCACTGCGCCAGGCATCGGAAAAATTCAGCTGCAATGGGCCACTGCGCAGTTGCATGCCCTTGTCCAGGCCTTGCTCCTTGGTCATCACCCGTAAAGAAATGCCTTCGTCCGGTTGCAGGCGGATGATCAGCTTGTTACCGATCTGCAAACGCTGTTCCGGGGCGAAGATGTAGTGCGGCGTTTCCTTGAAGTGAATGACGATCTGCGACAGTTTTTGCGGCATGCGCTTGCCGGTTCGCAGGTAGAACGGCACACCCGACCAGCGCCAGTTACGGATGTCGGCGCGCAGGGCGACGAAGGTTTCGGTGTCGCTCTGGGCGTTGGCGTTCTCTTCTTCCAGGTAACCAGGCACCGGCTTGCCTTCGCTGTAACCGGCAATGTACTGGCCGCGCACCACGCTGGTGCTCAGGCCGTCACCCGTGATCGGTGCCAGGGCCTTGAGCACTTTTACCTTCTCGTCGCGGATGGCATCGGCGGACAGTTCGCTGGGCGGGTCCATGGCGATCAGGCACAGCAACTGCAGCAGGTGGTTCTGGATCATGTCGCGCAGTTGGCCGGCCTTGTCGAAATAACCCCAACGGCCCTCGATACCGACCTTTTCCGCGACGGTAATCTCCACATGGGAGATGGAATTCTGGTTCCACTGGGTTTCGAACAGGCTATTGGCGAAGCGCAGGGCAATCAGGTTCTGCACCGTCTCTTTGCCCAGGTAGTGGTCGATGCGGTAGACCCGGCTTTCAGGGAAGAACCGCGCCACGGCATCGTTGACCCGGCGCGACGACTCCAGGTCGTGGCCAATCGGTTTCTCCAGCACTACCCGGGTGCGCGTAGCCAGCCCAACCTTGTCGAGGTTTTCGCAGATGGCCCCATACACCGCCGCCGCCGTGGCGAAGTAGGCGATCAGCGGCAGCTCGCCCGGCAGTTGCTCGGCCAGGGCCTGATAACCCTCGGGCTGAAGGAAGTCCAGGTGCTGGTAATTCAGGCGGGCGAGGAAGCGCCCTAGCGCAGCAGGCTCGATATCCGCCTCGGGCACGTGCCGACGCAGGTGGGCTTCGATGCTGTCCAGGTGCTCCTGCGCACTGCCGACCTCACGGGCGAGGGCCAGCAGGCGGGTGTCCGGGTGCAACAGGTTGGCCCGGTCGAGCTGGTAGAGCGCAGGAAACAGCTTGCGCAATGCCAGGTCGCCGAGGGCGCCAAACAGGGCAAAGGTGCAAGGTTCGACACTGATTGCAGCCATGATGTTGGTTCTTTCCTAAAGTTGGTCTAGGAATACCGCTTTCACACACGGTTTTCAAGGGAAAATGTAGTAAAAACCACAACATTAAACACAAGTGTTACAGACAAGTGGTACGCCAACCGCACCGACAGTACGATAGACGACCGTGCAAAAAGCCTGCTGCTCCCACAGCCGGCTGTCTTCCCGACCCAAGGACACACCCATGGACCGCGTGCGAAACCTCCTGGAACAGATCCAGGGCCGCCTCGACGAGCTGAACAAGGCCGAACGCAAAGTCGCCGAAGTCATCCTGCTCAACCCGCAACAAGCCACCCGTTTCAGCATTGCAGCGCTGGCCCAGGCAGCCAAGGTCAGCGAACCGACCGTCAACCGCTTTTGCCGCTCGTTCGGCGTCAGCGGCTACCCCGAGCTCAAGCTGCAACTGGCGCAGAGCCTGGCCAGTGGTGCCGCGTATGTCAGCCGCGCGGTAGAGGCCGACGATGACCCGGCCGCCTACACCCAGAAGATCTTCGCCAGCGCCATCGCCTCGCTTGACAGCGCCTGCCAGCAACTGGACCCGCAGCAGGTCAGCCGCGCCGTGGACATGATGATCCAGGCCCGGCAGATCCACTTCTTCGGCCTTGGTGCCTCGGCGCCGGTGGCCCTGGATGCGCAGCACAAGTTCTTCCGCTTCAACCTGGCCGTGTCGGCCCACGCCGACGTGCTGATGCAGCGCATGCTGGCCTCGGTCGCCCACACCGGCGATCTGTTCGTGATCATTTCCTACACCGGGCGCACCCGCGAACTGGTCGACGTGGCGCGCCTGGCACGAGAAAACGGCGCTTCGGTGCTGGGCCTGACCGCCGCAGGCTCGCCACTGGCCAATGCCTGCAGCCTGAGCCTGCACATTCCGCTGCCGGAAGATACCGACATCTACATGCCGATGACCTCGCGGATCATCCAGCTGACCGTGCTGGATGTACTGGCCACCGGCATGACCCTGCGCCGCGGCGTGGACTTCCAGCCCCACCTGCGCAAGATCAAGGAAAGCCTCAACGCCAGCCGCTACCCGATCGAGGACGACGAACTCAACTGAGCCGGTGCGCCTGCAAACGCAGGTGCGCACGCTGCCCAGGCGCCAGGCTCAGGCCTTCGCCACTGCCACTGGTCGCCTCGACGCAGACAAAACGCTGCGACTCGCGGCCAGTCACCCCCATCAGTGGGCGATTGCCAGGGTGCCAGACCACGGTGTCGTCGCTGTCACCGGTATCGATGCACAGCTCGCGCTGCCAGGCCGGGTCCTGCAATTGCACCCGTGGCGTACCGGGGTAGACCTTCTGGCAGCCGCCCCTAAGCTTCAGCGCGCCATCCTCACGGCAAGCCTGGCGGTTGAGGCGGTCGTAGCCCTCAATATCTTCCAGCCCAGACAGCGCTATCTCGGACACGTCACTGATGCGCCAGTACGCCAGCAGCGCATGGCTCAACTGGCAGGGTTCACTGTCCTGGTGCTCGGTGCTCAGGCTCAGTTCCATGCGGCTACCCAGCCGGGCATGCAGGTCGACCTGCCAGTCGCACAGGTCCAGCCGCCATTTCAGGGTCACGCCCTCCTCGTCCTCACGGCTGTCCACCAGC
Organism: Pseudomonas sp. JR33AA; assembly: GCF_021378985.1. NCBI lineage: Bacteria > Pseudomonadati > Pseudomonadota > Gammaproteobacteria > Pseudomonadales > Pseudomonadaceae > Pseudomonas > Pseudomonas sp. JR33AA. The sequence goes on along the minus strand of NZ_JAJSAW010000005.1, from coordinate 204,119 downwards.
TTCCAGTCCAGCAGCCGCGCCCAACCGTGGGCCGGCCACAGGTCTTCGCTGGGATGACGGCCATACCAGGGCCAACACACCGGCACACCACCCCGGATCGCCCCCACCTGCGGCCACTGTTCGGCGCACCACAACCACGGCCGTTCCCCCGCTGGCTGAAAGTGCAGCAACTGCGCGCCCTGGCGGCTGAACACCGCCTGGCAACGGGGGTGATCGATGATCAGGACATCGCGCTGCTGATAACGCTCCCACTCGAATGTCGGCCGGGGCCGCTGCGAGGAGAAGAAGCGATGGAGCGGATGTTCGGGCATGGTTCAGAGCTCTTGTTGTTTGAGATAGCGCTGTCTCGGCCTATCCCCAACACCCACTGCAGACCAGTGGGTGCCGGGAACCGAAATGGATTGGCGTAAATTTACAACAAGTTGCCTCAGAATGACGACTGAATCTTCAAGCCGGCGACCAGCGCGTTATCCACCTCGTCCACCCCGCCAGGGCTCTTGATGTACTGCAGGTTGGGCCTCACCGTCAGCCAGTTGGTAACGTGGAAGCCGTAGTAGAGCTCTGCGTTGTATTCGGTACGCTGCAGCGGTACGAAACCAGGGTTGTCGTAATCGTTGATGCCGCTCTGCGCGTTGAGCAGTTCGGCGCGCTTCTTCACGTCGTCATTCACATGAATTCGTGCCACGCCGAAGCCGATGTCATCCTTGGGCCGAGCGTCGAAAGCGCCTTTGTAGACCAGCCCTACCTGCTGGTAGTTGTCGACCACGTTGGTGGCCTTGTCGTGCACGGTGAAGTTGGCGAACAGGCTGAGCCCCCGGTTGACATCGCCGCCGTGGGCAGTGACCTGCTGCTGCGCCACCACCCACCATCCGTGCTTGCTGGAGTGCGACTTGAAGGCTTCACCTGTCAGCGCCTGCGGGTTGCCGTTGACGTCGTCGTACACATCGTCAGCCTTGGCCGTGCTGTAGTAGTAACCCAGGCGGTACTCGCCCGGCAGGCCATTGACCTTGGGCGACCACACCGCTTCCACCGGCAAGATCGCCCCCTTGGTGCCACTGCCGCTGAGCTTGAAGCCGTTGCCGGTTTCCAGGTTGGAGGGGTTCTGCTCGAAGGCGCCTACCTGCACGAAGAACTCCGGGGTGATGTTGTACTTCACCCGTAGCGCCCACTGGCTGACCGGCCAGTTGTACCAGATACCGCCCACCCAGTTGCCCACCTGCGAGCCGCAGAAGGCCAGGTTCTGGAAGTCGCAAGGGAAGCTGTTGAAGTCCTCCCCCTCGCCGAAACGGCCAAATTTCACGTCCAGCGCGCCGTCGAAGTACTTCTGCTTGATCCACATCTGGGTCAGGCGCCAGGTCTGGCCACGGCCCCACACCTCCTGCACCGAGCTGAACTGCCCGGCGCGCGGGTCGCTGATGCGGTCGTTGGATAGGTTGCGACCGCTTCGCTCGGTGATCGCCAGCTTGAACTCGGCATCATGCCAGCCAAGTATCTTCTGCAAGTCCAGATGCGCGCCGAGGGCGAACTGGTCGCTGTAGCGCGCCGTCTTGTCGTCGTTGTAGCCGCCATGCAGGTTGCCGGCCACCTCGCCCACATAATCGAGGGTGAAGTCGTACCCCTTGTCCAGCAGCTCGGTCCGGGTGCCGCCCCAGTCGCCGGTCATCCATTTGGATTCGCTGGAAAAGGCCTCGGCAGCCTGTGTACCACTGCTGCCTACAATTGCAAGCAAGGCCAGCGATCCCAGTGTCTTGATACGTTTGCGCTGTTCCATCCCTTTGCGTCCTCTTTTTCTTATTGATGGTGTAGACGAGTCAACGGCCTTTGAAGTGAGCCACGTTGTCCTTTGCAGTTGCGCCAGTGCTGGCCAGGTGCAGGCGCTCGCCATTGGCGGCGTCGAACAGCAGCACCCGGGCCGGGTCAAATTGCAGGTTGAGGGTGTCGCCCACCCGGCACGCCACATCTGGCGCCAGGCGGCAGCACACCTTGGTCTGGTTGAGCGTGACGAACACCAGCAGGTCCGGCCCGGTGGGTTCTGTAACCTGCACCTCGGCGCGGATAGCCGGCAAACCATTGCCGTCAGCCGCGCCCAGGGCGATCTGCTCAGGGCGGATGCCGAGGATGATCTCGCGCCCCTCAAGCGCGTCAGCAGCCATCCCCAAGGGCAGCTCGCAGCGCGCCTGGCCGCTGTCGAGCAGCGCCAGCAAGCGGCCATCCTGCCTGGCCAGACGCACCGGAATGAAGTTCATTGGCGGCGAACCGATGAAGCTGGCCACGAACTGGTTGGCAGGGTCGTTGTAGATCTGCTGCGGGGTGCCGAACTGCTGGATGATGCCGTCCTTCATCACCGCCACCTTGTCGCCCAGGGTCATGGCCTCGATCTGGTCATGGGTGACGTACACCGTGGTGGTCTTCAGGCGCTGGTGCATCAACTTCATTTCGGTGCGCATCTCGACCCGCAGCTTGGCGTCGAGGTTGGACAGGGGTTCATCGAACAGGTAGATCTTGGGTCGCCGCGCCAGCGCCCGGCCCATGGCCACACGCTGCTGCTGGCCGCCGGACAGCTGGGCCGGCTTGCGCGCCAGCAAGTGTTCGATCTGCAGCAACTTGGCCACACGCGCCACTTCCTCGTCGATGGCGGCCTGGGGCAGCTTGCGGATCTTCAGGCCGAACTCGATGTTCTCGCGCACGCTCATGGTGGGGTACAGCGCATAGGACTGGAACACCATGGCGATGTCGCGGTCCTTGGGGCTCATGCCACTGACGTCCTGCTCGTCGATGAGGATGGCGCCGCCGGTGATCTGCTCCAGGCCGGCGATGCAGTTCATCAGGGTCGACTTGCCGCAGCCCGACGGCCCCACCAGGATCAGGAACTCGCCGTCCTGGATCGACAGCTGGATGTCCTTGAGGGTGTCCGGCAGACCGCTGCCGTAAGTCTTGTTCACATTGCGAAGTTCGAGCGTTGCCATGGCTTACCCCTTGACCGCGCCGGCCGTCAGCCCGCGCACGAAATATTTGCCTGCCACCACGTAGACCAGCAGGGTTGGCAGGCCAGCGATCATTGCTGCCGCCATGTCGACGTTGTATTCCTTGGCCCCGGTGCTGGTATTGACCAGGTTGTTCAGGGCGACGGTAATCGGTTGCGAATCGCCGCTGGAGAACACCACGCCGAACAGGAAGTCGTTCCAGATCTGGGTGAACTGCCAGATCAGGCAGACCATGATGATCGGCGTGGACATCGGCAGGATGATGCGGCGGAAGATGGTGAAGAACCCGGCACCGTCCAACCGGGCGGCCTTGACCAGCGCGTCGGGGATGCTCACGTAGAAGTTGCGGAAGAACAGCGTGGTGAAGGCCAGGCCGTAGACCACATGCACCAGCACCAGGCCGCTGGTGGTGCTGGCCAGGCCAAGCTTGCCGAGGGTGAACGAGGCCGGTAGCAGCACGGTCTGGAACGGCAGGAAACAGCCGAACAGCAGCAGGCCGAAGAACAGCTGCGAACCTCGGAAGCGCCACATCGACAGCACATAGCCGTTCAGTGCGCCAATAGCGGTGGAGATCAGCACCGCTGGCACGGTGATCATGATCGAGTTCCAGAAGTAACCGCTGACCGCTCCCCAGGCCTTGACCCAGCCTATGCCGGTAATCACTGCAGGCCAGCTCAGCAGGTTGCCGGTGCTGATGTCTTCGGGGGTCTTGAAGCTGGTCAGCAGCATCACCACCAGCGGCACCAGATACAGCAGCACGGCAATCAGCAACACGGCATGGATGGCCATACGGCTGAGGCTGAGCACCGGCTTGTCGACAGGACTATGCATGGCGTTTGCTCCGCAGCTCCGAGTACAGGTAAGGCACGAGGATCGCCAGGATTGCCCCGAGCATGAGGATGGCACTGGCCGAGCCCATGCCCATCTGGCCGCGGCTGAAGGTGAACGAGTACATGAACATTGCCGGCAGGTCGGACGAGTAACCCGGGCCCCCAGCCGTCATTGCCGCCACCAGGTCGAAGCTCTTGATGGCAATGTGCGAGAGGATCATCAGTGCACTGAAGAACACCGGGCGCAGGCTGGGCAGCACCACGGTCCAGTAGATACGCGGCAGACTGGCGCCATCCATCTGCGCAGCACGGATGATCGACGGGTCAACGCCACGCAGGCCAGCAAGGAACATCGCCATGATGAAGCCCGAAGCCTGCCACACGGCCGCAATCACCAGGCAGTACACGACCCGGTCAGGGTCGATCAGCCAGTCCAGGCGAAAACCCTCCCAGCCCCAGTCGCGCAGCAGCTTGTCCAGGCCCATGCCGGGATTGAGCAGCCACTTCCAGGCGGTGCCGGTGACGATCATCGACAACGCCATGGGGTACAGGTAAATGGTGCGGATGAAGCCCTCACGACGGATGCGCTGGTCCAGCAGCACCGCCAGCAACACACCGATGGCCAGGCTGATGGCAATGAACAGGCCGCCGAACAGCAGCAGGTTCTTGCTCGCCACCCACCAGCGGTCGTTGTCGAACAGACGGGCGTATTGCGCAAGGCCCGCCCATTTGTAGGTGGGCAGGAAGGTCGAGGTGGTGAAGGACAGCACGAAGGTCCAGAGGATGTAGCCGTAGAAGCCCACCAGGACGATGAACATGCTCGGGGCCAGCACCAGCTTGGGCAGCCAGCGCTGAAGCGCGTCCAGGGGTGAGGCCCGCAGTTGGGCGGTGGTCGTGGTCATGTATTGGATCCCGAGGTAGTGGCGGTGCTACGCACCGCTTCGCGGGCAAGCCCGCTCCCACAGGCCCGGCGTCATGACCAGGAACTGTGGTGAGCAGGGCCCATGTGGGCGCGGGCGTGCCCGCGAACAGCCGTTACTGGGCAGCCTTGATAGCCGCCGCCAGCTTCTTCGCCGCATCGGCCGGGTCGGCCTTGGGGTCGTTGATGTAGTTGGTCACCACATCGAAGAACGCACCCTGCACAGCCAGGGTGGTGGCCATGTTGTGCGCCATGCTCGGCTGCAAGCCGCCGGTCTTGGCATCAGCAAGGAAGTCCTTGGCGGAGGTTTGCGCGCAGGCATCGAAACCGTGCCTGCCCATGTCGGCGAGCATGTCGTTACGCACCGGGATCGACCCTTTGTTGATGCTGAAGACCTTCTGGAAGTCCTCCCCCAGCACCTTGCGCGCGATGTCCTGCTGCCCGGCAGAGGTGCCGGCGTTGTTCTGTTTGAACACTACCAGCGAGTCGATGTTGTACAGGAAGGCCTTGTCAGTACCGGGGAACGGCACGCACTGGTAATCCTTGCCGGCGGTTTTCTTTGCCAGGGTCCATTCGCTCTTGGCCCAGTCGCCCATGATCTGCATGCCGGCCTTGCCGTTGATGACCTTGGCGGCTTCCAGGTTCCAGTCCTGGCCCTTGCCGTCCGGGTCCATGTAGGTGGCGACCTTCTTCAGCTCGGTCAGCGCCTTGACCATCTGCGGCCCGGTCAGCGTTGCGCTGTCGAGGTCGACCATGGCTTTCTTGTAGCCGTCGGCGCCCATCACCGCCAGCACCACGCTCTCGAACACGGTGCTGTCCTGCCACGGCTGGCCACCATGAGCCAACGGGATGAAGCCAGCCGCCTTGAGCTTGTCGGCGGCGGCGTAGAATTCGTCGAGGGTGGTGGGCGCCTTGTCGATGCCGGCTTTTTTGAACACCTCGGGGTTGATCCACAGCCAGTTGATGCGGTGGATATTCACCGGTACGGCAACGTAGTTACCGTCGAACTTCACGGTGTCGGCCACTTTCTTGTCGAGCAGCGAGTCCCACTTTTCGTCCTTGGCCACATCCTTGAGCACATGGGCGTCGAGCAAGCCGGTGGCCGCCCAGTCCTGGATGTCGGGGCCTTTGATCTGCGCGACACCCGGCGGGTTGCCTGCGACGGCGCGGCTTTTCAGCACGGTCATGGCCGTGGCACCACCACCACCGGCAACAGCGCCGTCCTTCCAGGTGAAGCCGTCTTTCTCGACCTGCGCCTTGAGCACATCGACCGCAGCTTTTTCACCACCGGAGGTCCACCAGTGCACCACTTCGACGCTGCCTTTGGCGTCAGCAGCCTGGGCACCCAAGGGGATTAACGAGGCAAAGGAAATTGCGGCAGCGAAACGTAGCGTGGAATTCATCGAAGCACCTTTCTTGTTGTTATGCCGTGCAAGTCGATCGCTTGCGTTGCATGAAGTCTAAACAGCGCGCCCGCCTCGTCAGGTAACGAAGCGATGCGTGAATGTCATCGTTTGGTTACATTGCCGGCCAGGTTGCTGGCCAGGCTGGGCGCCAGAGGCAAACCTGGCAGCAGCAGCGCCTGGTAGGCGTGATAGAGGTCGGGCTTGCCCGGCCACAGGGTGCCGGCCGGCCGGTTGTGCGCATCGAGTTCGTGGTGCCAGCTGCCGCCGACGGTGTCGATGAAATGATTGGCAATAAAGCCCCAGCAGCGTCGGTACCACTGTTCGTAATGCGCCTCGCCGGTGCGTTGCAACAGGGCCGCCGCAGCGGCGCAAGCCTCGGCGTGCACCCAGTGCAGCCGTGCATGCACCACCGGGCGATCAGCCCAGTCCAGGGTGTAGACGAAACCCGGTTCGCCATCGACGCCCCAAGCCTGTTGGCAGGCGGTGTCGAACAATGCGCGGGCACACGCTTGCAGCCATTGCGGCGCATGCAGACCGGCCTGCTCCAGAGCGGCCTCCAGATGCAACAGCAAGCGGGCCCACTCCAGGGCATGCCCGGGAGTGGTGCCATAAGGCCGGAAGTGGTCGGCGGGGTGTTCGCGGTTGTAATCCGGCAGCGGCTGCCAATGGGCATCGAAATGTTCGATCACCCGATAACCATTGGCGGCGGCATGGGTACGGATGATGCGTTCGGCAATGCGCAGGGCGCGTTGCAGCCACAGGCTGTTGCCGGTGGCATCTGCCAGGGCCAGGAAGGCCTCGGTCGCGTGCATGTTGCTGTTGGCGCCCCGGTACGGCTCAGGGAGCTGCCAGGCGCGGGAGAAGGTTTCCTGCAGGGCACCTTCGTCTTCGCTCCAGAAATGCGCGTCGATCACCTGGATTGCATCTGCCAACAACGTGGCGGCATCGACAGCGCCCGCCACCACGGCCGAGCTGGCGGCCAGGGCGACGAAGGCATGCCGGTACGCCGCCTTGCCGCTACCGTCGAGGCCGCCGGGGTGGGCGAACCAGCCGCCGTGGGTGGCATCCTGCATGGCACCGCGCAACGCTGCCACACCGTGCTCGGCATAGGCCAGGCTCCCGGGGATGCCCTGCAGATGGGCCAAGGCGAAGCAATGGGTCATGCGGGCGCTGTTCATGGTTTCGGCACGGGCACCGGGGGCGAGTTGCCCATTGGCATCCAGATTGCCGAAACCGTCGGGTAGTTTCGCGGCCTTGGCAAAGGCCAGCAGGCGCTGTGCTTCGGCCAGGCGCCAGGCGGTGTGGGCCGGGGCATTGAGCCAGCTGTGAGCGGACAGGTTGAGGGGGGTCATGGGCCAGCTTGATCCTTGCCAGTCGTCTGCGAATTCTAGCCAGTGGGGGCATGGCGGAGGTCACGAAGGACGACGGAAATGTCACTGACCAGTGACATTTCAGGGACAGCCCAACGTGTCAGGTTGCCGCCGTACCTGTAGGAGCGGGTTCACCCGCGAAGAGGCCCGCACAGGCACCCCAAAATCTCAATCCAGCCCCCGCGGCAGATACAGGGTCACCCGCAGCCCGCCCTCACGCAGGTTCAGCAAGCTCACCTCACCCCCATGGCTATGGGCGATGTTGCGCGCAATGCCTAACCCCAGCCCATACCCCTGCTGCTGCCCGGCCAGACGGAAATGCGGCTCGAACACCTGTTCCAGCTGCTGTTGCGGCACCCCGGGCCCTTCGTCATCCACCTGCAGCACAAAGCCCTCTGCCCCGTCGATGATGCGTAGCCGCGCCCGTTCGCCGTACTTGATGGCGTTGTCGATCAGGTTGCCGATGCAGCGGCGCAATGCCAGCGGCTTGCCTGGGTAAGGCGCCAGTGCCTGGCCTTCGACGGTGATACGACCATCGCCCAGGTAAGGCTCGGCCAGAATCTCCAGCACCTGGTTAAGGTCGACCGGCTCGATGTTTTCGTGGATGTCAGTGTCCTTTACGCACTGCAAGGCACCTTTGACCAGCAACTCCAGCTCGTCGAGGTCCTGGCTGAACTTGGCCTGCAATCGCTCGTCTTCCAGCAGTTCGACGCGCAGGCGCAGGCGAGTGATCGGTGTGCGCAGGTCGTGGGAAATGGCGCTGAACAGCTGGCTGCGTTCGGTCAGGTAACGACTGATACGCTCGCGCATGCTGTTGAATGCCCGGCTCACCTCGACCACTTCACTGCCGCCAGCTTCAGCCACTGGCGCCACATCGGCACCCAGCGACATCTCTCGGGCGGCCCGCGCCAGGCGCTTCAGTGGCCAGCTTTGCCAATGCACCAGCAAGCCGATGAACAGCAACAGCAAGGCCGTGGTCAGCACGATGAAGCCGATCTGCTGGCGCGGCAGGCGCTCGGCTTCCAGCCCCGTGTACGGTTCGGGCAACAGTGAGGCGATGTACAACCATTCGCCCTCGCCCAGGCGGATCTGCGTGACCAGTACCGGGGGTTTCAGCGGTTCCAGGGTCAGCGAGTAATGCGCCCATGAGCGCGGCAGTTCGTCGAGTTTGAGGCCGCTGTTGAAGATGCGCAGGTCGTCAGGCCCGACAAACTCCACGGATATTTCCATCTGCGAACCCAGGCGCTCGTGCAGCACCTGCTGGAACACATCGATCACCGCCTGCTTGCGAGGGGTGACGGGCAGTGCCTGCATGTCCAGCGGCGTGGCGTTGAGCGACACGAAGAAACGCGTGCCGCCCATGCTGCGCAATTGGTCGAGCACCAGCGGCCGGTAGGCCACCGGCAGCGAGCGGAAGTAACTGACGCTGGCACTCATGGAGTGGGCCAGGCTGCTGGCGCTGGCACGCAGCCCCTGAAGCTGGCTGGCGCGCAGCTGGGAAACCCAGATAATGCTGGACAACCCCTGGGCCAGCAGGACAACCAGCAAGGTCAACAGCAGCATGCGCCCCAGCAAAGAGCGCGGCAGCAGGCGCCAGCGCCGCTCAGGGCGCACAGCAGACATGCGCCGCCAACAGGTAGCCACTGCCACGCACCGTGCGGATCAGCCTAGGGGGTTTGTCGGTGTCGCGCAGGCGCTGGCGCAGACGGCTGACCGCCATGTCGACGATCCGGTCCAGCGGCATCGGTTCGCGGCCACGGGTGGCGTTGCCGATGGTGTCGCGGTCGAGGATTTGCTGCGGGTGATCGAGGAACAGTTTGAGCAGGGCAAAGTCAGCGCCGGAGAGGATCACCTCCTCTCCATCACGGTGGAACAGGCGGTGGCTGACCGTGTCCAGGCGCCACTCGTCGAAGGCCAGCACGGCGCTGCCCGGCGCCGTCTGGCTGAACTCGGTGCGGCGCAACAAAGCCTTGATTCGCGCTTGCAGTTCGCGGGGGCTGAACGGCTTGCCCAGATAGTCGTCAGCGCCAAGCTCCAGGCCGATGACCCGGTCGGCCTCGTCGGAGCTGGCGGTGAGCATGATGATAGGTACGCGCGCCTGGCGTGGGTGCTGGCGCACCCAGCGGCACAAGCTGAAGCCGTCTTCGTCGGGCAACATGACGTCAAGAATGACCAAGTCGCAGGGCGTGGTTTCCAGCGCGTGGCGAAAGCCTTTGCCGTCAGCCTCGGCATGTACCTGAAAGCCGGAGCGGCTCAGGTAGGTTTGCAGCAGTTCACGGATTTCCTGGTCGTCGTCGACCATCAGGATCGATTTGCCGGCAGTGCTCAAGGTGGTCCTTCCTTTTGTTGATTGCAGGTCTTTTTGCCTGCTGTCGGGTATTGCCATTGGCGCCGCAAAGCGGCCCCATCAGTGATCCAACGCCTGCTGCAACGCTACCCCTGCCCCCTCCAAGCCGGAAAACTCCGCCGTCACCAGCCACACCGGCACCCCGGTAAAATAGCCACTCATACACCCCTTGTCGGCAAAACTCGCGGCAAACCCGCTACGCAGGAACAGCTCTGCAAAGCGCGGAATCACACCGCCCACAATATAGACCCCGCCTCGCGCGCCCAGCGTCAGCACATTGTTACCTGCCACTCGCCCGAGGAAACGACAGAACTGCTCGACCACCGCCAGCGCCTGCGGCTCACCGCCCAGTGCGGCATCGGTGATATGCGCCGGGGTCTTGTGCCTGGGCGTGTCGCCGTCCAGCGCACAGATCGCCTGGTACAGCCGCACCAGGCCCCCCCCGCTGAGCACGGCCTCGGCACTGACATGGCCGATCTGACTGTGGATCTGCTGGTGGATTGCCGCTTCGCGAGCATTGCCTACCGGCAAGTCAACGTGCCCGCCTTCACCCGGCAGGGCCCGCCAGTGCTGTTCGCCCAGACGCAGTAACGAGCCCACACCCAGGCCAGTACCTGGCCCGATCACCAGTGCCGGCCTCAAGGGGTCGGCCTGGCCGGGGCACACCTCGCGGAACTCCCCTTCGCGCAGACGCGTCATGCCCAGCGCCATAGCGGTGAAATCATTGATCAGCAGCAGTCGCTCGACCTGCAAGGTCTTGCAAAATGCCGTGCGACTCAGGCGCCAGTGGTTGTTGGTGAAACGAAATTCATCGCCATCGACCGGGCCGGCCACCGCCAGACACACCGCCGCCAGGCCACCACGGGCGATACCTTGGCTTTCCAGGTAGGCCTCGATGGCCTGCTCGGGGTTGGTGTAGTCCGCGGTGGCGAAAACGTTTACCTCATGCAGCTGGTTGTCACGCCATAGCGCAAAACGGGCATTGGTGCCACCAATATCACCCACCAGCAGGTGCTTCATTTGAGGTGCTCCAGGGCCGAGGTAAAGGCACTGGCGCCCTGCTCTGCCGGGCTGAACGCCATGCGCATGAAGCCGAACAGCTCGCGCCCGCAACCCAGGTCGTTGCCCTGGGGCGCCGGCGGCAGCTCGCGGCTGGCCAGTTCTTCGGCCGACACCATGATCCGCAACGTGCCTTCGACACCGTCGACCCGCACGATATCACCATCGCGCACCCGCGCCAGCGGGCCGCCGTCGTAAGCCTCCGGGCAAACGTGGATGGCCGCGGGGATCTTGCCCGAGGCACCGGACATGCGCCCGTCGGTCACCAGCGCAACCTTGTAGCCACGGTCCTGCAATACACCGAGGAACGGGGTGAGCTTGTGCAGTTCCGGCATGCCATTGCAACGCGGGCCCTGGAAGCGCACCACCGCGACAAAGTCACGCTCCAGCTCACCGGCCTTGAACGCGTCGGCCAGCGACTGCTGATCCTGGAACACCCGCGCCGGGGCCTCGACCACCTGGTGCTCGGGGGCGACGGCAGACACTTTCATCACGCCACGGCCCAGGTTGCCTTCCATCACCCGCAGGCCGCCTTCGGCCGAGAATGGTCGCGACACCGGGCGCAGAATGCTTTCGTCCAGGCTTTGTAGCGGCCCTTCGCGCCACACCAGCTTGCCATTGTCGAGGAAGGGTTCCTGGGTGTAGCGGCGCAGGCCATGGCCGGCCACGGTGTTGACATCTTCGTGCAACAGGCCGGCATCGAGCAGTTCACGAATCAGGAAGGCCATGCCGCCGGCAGCCTGGAAGTGGTTGATGTCGGCCTTGCCGTTGGGGTACACGTGCGACAGGGTCGGCACCACTTCGGAGAGGTCGGCCATGTCCTGCCAGGTCAGCTGGATACCTGCAGCCTGGGCAATCGCCGGGATGTGCAGGGTGTGGTTGGTCGAGCCGCCGGTAGCGTGCAGCGCGACGATGGAGTTGACCAGCGCCTTCTCGTCGACGATTTCGCCCAGCGGCATGAAGCTGCCGCTGGCCTTGGTCATGCGCGTCACCTGCCGCGCAGCCTCGGCGGTGAGTGCGTCGCGCAGCGGCGTGTACGGGTTGACGAACGAGGCGCCCGGCAGGTGCAGCCCCATCACTTCCATCACCAACTGGTTGGTGTTGGCGGTGCCGTAGAAGGTGCAGGTGCCGGGGCTATGGTAGGAATTCATCTCGGACTCCAACAGCTCTTCGCGGCTGGCCTTGCCTTCGGCATAGCGCTGGCGCACATCAGCCTTCTGCTTGTTGGAGATGCCGGAAACCATTGGCCCACCCGGGACGAAGATGGTCGGCAGGTGGCCGAAGCGCAGCGCGCCCATCATCAGGCCGGGGACGATCTTGTCGCAGATGCCCAGCATGAGTGCCGCGTCGAACATGTTGTGCGACAGCGCTACCGCCGTGGACATCGCGATCACTTCACGGCTGGCGATAGCCAGTTCCATGCCCGGCTCGCCCTGGGTCACCCCGTCGCACATGGCCGGCACGCCACCAGCGAACTGGCCGACCGAGCCGACCTCGCGCAGGGCCTGCTTGATCTGCTCGGGGAAGTGCAAATAAGGCTGATGGGCAGACAGCATGTCGTTGTAGGCCGAGACGATGGCCACGTTGGCCGCGTTCATCAGGCGCAGCGTCTGCTTGTCTTCGCTGCCGCAACCGGCCACGCCATGGGCGAAGTTGGCGCACTGCAGGCTGGCACGCATGGGGCCTTCACTGGCCGCACCGCGAATCAGTTGCAGGTAGCGTTCGCGGGTGGCGCGGCTGCGTTCGACCAGCCGCTGGGTGACCTCAAGGATGCGCGGATGCATGTACAGGACTCCAGGCTAATTGTAAGGGCGGTTTACCGGGCATTTCCCCTCCAAACGATTGCGGCCTAGGCTCATGGTGAGGAGCCCGCTGCATCGGTGGAGGCACGTTGCCCAACCACTCGTTGTATATTTAAACAAAATACTGCCACTAAAAAGGCTTGTTTTCTATCAGCCAGTGAATAATCTTGTAATTCCAACAACAAAACCGTTTCAGTGAAGCTCCTTTGTGCCACAGGTTTCACTCGAACTGCCAGAGGTACTGCCATGACCCTTCGCATCGCCATCAATGGATTCGGCCGAATCGGGCGCAACGTCCTGCGCGCACTGTATACCCAAGGCTACCGCCAGGATCTGCAGGTCGTCGCCATCAACGACCTGGGCGACAGCGCCATGAATGCCCACCTGCTCAAGTACGACAGTGTCCACGGCACCTTCGACGCGACCGTCGAGGCCGACCACGAAAGCCTGACGGTCAACGGTGACCGTATCGCAGTCAGTGCCATTCGCAATCCGGCCGAACTGCCCTGGAAGGCCGAGGCGATCGACGTGGTGTTCGAGTGCACCGGACTGTTCACCGACCGCGCCAAAGCCGCGGCGCACCTGGCCGCCGGGGCGGGCAAGGTGATTGTCTCCGCACCGGCCAAGGGTGCCGATGCCACTGTGGTGTACGGGGTCAACCACGACATCCTGCGGGCCTCGCACCAGGTCATTTCCAATGCCTCCTGCACCACCAACTGCCTGGCGCCGATCGCCCAGGTGCTGCACCGAGAGTTCGGCATCGAGCAAGGCCTGATGACCACCATCCACGCCTACACCAACGACCAGGTGCTGACTGACGTTTACCACAGCGACCCGTACCGCGCGCGTTCAGCCACCCAGTCGATGATCCCGAGCAAGACCGGCGCCGCCGAGGCCGTGGGCCTGGTGCTGCCGGAGCTGGCCGGCAAGCTGACCGGCATGGCGGTGCGGGTGCCCGTCATCAACGTGTCGTTGGTGGACCTCACCGTCAACCTCAAGCGCGAGGCCACGGCCGAGCAGGTCAACCAGCTGTTCCTCGAGGCCAGCAAGCATTCCAAGGTATTGGGCTACAACGCCCTGCCATTGGTTTCCTGCGATTTCAACCACAACCCGCTGTCGTCGATCTTCGATGCCAACCACACCCGGGCCAACGGGCGGATGCTCAAGGTGCTGGCCTGGTATGACAACGAGTGGGGGTTCAGCAACCGGATGCTGGATAACTGCCTGGCGCTGCACAGGGCTGGCTGAGCATGACAAGGCATTTTCGGCGCCTATGAAATCGAGCGCCGCCCGCGCGGCGCTCGATTTCAAATACACAGAAAATCCTCCGCCAAGCGCCTGCAGACTCACAATCTTTACCTTTTCCTGATATTTCCACACTTGACCTGAAGCAAGGATGATAAGCATTATCATTAACCTTTCGTCGGCCAGGTCCCCCCGTGAGTCAGTCCCGGTTCAACTCCGTCTTCCTCGTTCAGCGCCTCACCCTGCTGCGTACCCTGCAGCGCATGGTCGGTAACCCCAGCACGGCCGAAGACCTGCTGCAGGAAACCTACCTGCGGGTGTCCCGCGCGCTGGGAGAGCGGCCCATCGAGCACATCGAGCCGTTCGTTTTCCAGACCGCGCGCAACCTGGCGCTGGACCACCTGCGTGCACGCCGGGTGCAGGCACGCATGCTGGTCGACGACGTGCCCGACGAAGTGCTGCACAGTGTTGCCGCGCCCGCCACCAGCAGCGAGGATGCCGCACACGCCGAGCAGTTGCTCAAGCACCTCAGCGTCAGCCTCAATCAACTGAGCGAGCGCCAACAACGCATTTTCATCCTTAGCCGCCTGCATGGCGCCACCTATCTGGAAATCGCCGAACAATTGAGTGTTTCGCCCAGCACGGTACAAAAGGAACTGAAACTGATCATGGCAATCTGCATGGGTGTTGCCGAACGACTCAAGTAAGCTGACCGCCGGCGAACGGCAACGCAAAGCCCTTGCCACGCCACGCCTTAGTCTTGATCATTCGCAAAAAACCCTTCAAGGATTCACCGTGACCGACAGCCCTGCCCCTCGCCCGTCACCTGCCAGGCCTGATGCCCGTGCTCGTGCCATGGACGAGGCGCTGGACTGGCTGGTGCGCCTGCAATGCGCAGATGCCGAGGACACCCAGGCCTTTGAAGCCTGGCTGAGCGCCGCGCCAGAAAACGCCGAGGCCTATGTGGAGGCTGAGGCACTGTGGAACGGTGCGCCGTTGCATCAGGTGGCCACGCACATGCACCAGCAGCAGCGCCGCTCATGGCGCAGGCGCCTGCGCAGTCACTGGAAACCCCTGGCCACCGCAGCGCTGCTGCTGGTCGGGTTGTTCACCGTCGGTAACCTGCCCATTCGCCTGCAGGCGGACCACCTTACTGTGGTCGGCGAGCGCCAGCGCCTGCAACTGGAAGACGGCGCAAAGGTGCTGCTCAACACCAATTCAGCCTTTGCCAGCGAACGCCAGAACGGCCGCCAGATTGCTCGCCTGCTTCAGGGCGAGGCTTACTTCCAGGTCCCCGAGGGCGCGCAGCTGCCGCTGGAGGTGGAAGCCGGGCCGTTGCGCGCACAGGTGCGCGACACCGACTTTGCCGTGCGCTACCTTGACGGCGAGGCTCAGGTACGGGTGCAACGCGGCGATGTCGACCTGCAGGGCGAGCGTGACCAGCGCATCCGCCTGAGTGCCGGCGACAGTATCAGCGTCGGCCCCCAAGGCTTTGGCCAGCGCCAGCGCCCCGACATGCACAAGGACCTGGCTTGGATCGACGGCCGCCTGGTGTTCGAGAACTGCCCGTTGAGCCAGGTGCTGGCCGAAGTGCAGCGGTACTACCCGGGCTGGATCATCAACCGCAATGCGCAGTTGGAGAACGTTGCCGTCACCGGCAACTACCGCCTCGACCAGCCGCTGGAAACCCTGCGCGCACTGGCCCACATCACCTCGGCGCAATTGCATGAGTACCCGGCGCTGGTCATCCTGAACTGACCCCCTGAATTATTTTTACGCGATCGCACTCGCCCGCCCGTCTCGTTATAGCCAATGCAACTGATTCTTGTTTAAAAACAAGAACAGCCATCACCTATAACAGCCCGCGCGTCTGGGAGCGCTTCCGATGTCCACTGGTCCTACCCGCTCGTCCAACCTTCCCCGCCGTACAGGACAACTGTCCCTGTTGACCCTTGCCCTGCTCGCCAGCGGCGCCTGCAGCCTGCCGGCGCTGGCCGCCGAGCCGGCCCAGGCCAGCAGCCCGCGCATGGGCGACTACCGCTTCAGCATCGGCCAGCAGCCACTGGTGTCGGCGATCAACGCCTTTAGCCAGGTCACCGGCTGGCAGGTCGGCTTCAGCGCCGAGCTGGCCGACGGCGTGGCTTCGCCAGGCGTACAAGGTTCACTGCCGCCAGATGCTGCCCTCAAACGCCTGTTGCGGGGTACCGGGCTGAGTTTTCGCAAGATCAGCAAAGGCAATGTGGTACTTGAGCGCCAAACCGCAAGCAACGTGATCGCTCTGCAACAGGTGACCGTCAGCGCCACCCGCAGCGCACAGGACGTCAGCCAGGTGCCGAGCACTGTCAGCGTACAGACCCGTGAGCAACTGGACCGGCAGAACGTGAACAATATCCAGGATCTGGTGCGCTACGAGCCGGGGGTGTCGGTATCCGGAACCGGCCAACGCAGCGGGCTGAACGGCTACAACATCCGTGGTATCGACGGCGAGCGAATTCTCACCCAAGTCGACGGCGTGTCGATCCCCGACAGCTTCTTCTACGGCCCTTACGCCCAGACCCAGCGCAACTACGTCGACCCGGAAATCGTCAAGCGCGTGGAAATCCTCCGCGGCCCGGCCTCGGTGTTGTATGGCAGCAACGCCATTGGCGGCGCGGTGAGCTACTTCACCCTCGACCCGGACGACATCATCAAGCCCGGCAAAGACGTGGGTGCACGCCTGAAAACCGGTTACAGCTCGGCCGACGAAAGCTGGCTGACTTCCGCCACCGTCGCCGGCCGCCAGGGTGATTTCGACGGCCTGCTGCACCTGAGCCAGCGCAACGGCCACGAGACCGAAACCCACGGCGGCCACAGTGGCGACGGCCTGGCGCGCACCGAAGCCAACCCGATGGACGTGCGCACCACCAACGTGCTGGCCAAGCTGGGCTGGAACTACGCCGACGACGCGCGCCTGGGGTTCACCTACGAGCACTACAAGGATGACCGCGACCAGAACATCCTCAGCGCGGTGGGTGGGCCGTTCATCCCCGGCTTCGGTGGCATGAACTCGTACCGCATGCGCCAAGGCAACGACACGATCACCCGAGAACGCTTCGGTCTCAATCATGAATTCGGCCTCGATAGCGTGGTCGCAGATCACGTCAAATGGAGCCTCAACTATCAGATCGCGAAGACCGACCAACGTACCGATGAGCTGTATGTCGCCTCGGGACGCCAAGTGCTTCGGGACCGGCAGACTACCTACAAGGATCGCCAGTGGGTATTCGACGCCCAGTTGGACAAGGCCTTCAGCATCGGCCAAACCGACCACCTGTTCACTTACGGCACCACACTCAAGCAGGAGAAAGTCACCGGCTCACGTAGCGGCACCGGCACTTGCCTGAACATCGGTGGTACCTGTACAGCCATCGGGCAGGACAGCGCGCGTGACGGGCAGGCCTTGGTCAGCGACTTCCCGGACCCGACCGTGAATACCTACAGCCTGTTCGTACAGGATGAAATCCGCTGGAACAACTGGACCTTCATGCCCGGCGCACGCTACGACTACACCCGTATGGCGCCCAAATTCACCGAGGCTTTCCTGCGTGGTCTGGAGTCCAGCGGCACGGCGCCTACCTCCCAGGACGATTCGGACAAGAAGTGGCACCGCGTCTCGCCCAAGTTCGGCCTGACCTACGCCTTCAACGACCATTACACCTGGTACGGCCAATATGCAGAGGGCTTCCGCACACCGACCGCCAAAGCCATGTATGGCCGCTTCCAGAACCTGGACCAAGGCTACCGCGTGGAGGGTAACCCGAACCTTGAGCCCGAAAAGAGCAAAAGCTACGAAACCGGCCTGCGTGGCAACTTCGACGCCGGCAACTTCGACGTGGCGGTGTTCTACAACAAGTACCGTGATTTCATCGACGAAGATGCCGTGCAAAGCGCCAACCTGGAACAGACCTTCCAGGCCAACAACATCAAGCACGCCACCATCAAGGGTGCCGAATTCAAGGGCCGCCTGAACCTGGACCACTTCGGCGCACCGCAGGGACTCTATACCCAGAGTTCGATTGCCTACACCTATGGTCGTAACGATGACACCGGTCAACCATTGAACAGTGTCAACCCGCTCAAGGGCGTGTTCGGCCTGGGCTACGAGCAGCAGAACTACGGTGGCTTGCTGAGCTGGACACTGGTCAAGCGCAAGACCCGTGTCGACGACAGCACCTTCTATTCGCCTGACGGTTCCACCTCCAAGTTCCGCACCCCGGGCTACGGTGTGCTGGACCTGACCGGCTACTACAAGGTCACCGACGACGTCACCATCAATGCCGGGCTGTACAACCTCACCGACAAGAAATACTGGCAGTGGGATTCGGTACGCAGCTACGACGGGCAGGGTGAAGCGGCTGTGACCCAGCCAGCCAACATCGACCGGCTTACCATGCCGGGGCGCAATTTCGGTATCAATGTGGTTTGGGATATCTGACCTGAGCTGCCACTGGTAGATGTGTTCCGTCAGTACCGGCCCCTTCGCGGGTAAACCCGCTCCTACACACAAGGCCTCGTAGGAGCGGGTTTACCCGCGAAGGGGCCGGTACTGGCAACGCAAATACCGGTTTTTTTACTGTCCCGCCCCCGCTGTTTCGTCTTGTCTCTAGACGCCCTCTTTCCAAGGACTGCCCCCATGACCGAACGCCCAGCCCTGCGCTCCCAGCGCCTGAACCAGATCACCCACGCCCCGCACGCCGAACTGGATGCCCTGGTCAAATCCCACGCGCCTTTCGACAGCCGCGAAAGTTTCGCCCGCTTCGTCGTCGCGCAGTATCTGTTCCAGTCCGAGCTGCAGGCCCTGTACAACGACCCTCAACTGATCGCCATCGTCCCTGACCTGGCTGAGCGCTGCCGTGCCGACCAGGCCCGTCTGGACCTCGCCGACCTCGACACCGAAGTACCGGCCGCCGTGCCGGGTGCCGTGGACACGCCGAGCCTGGGCGAGGCAATGGGCTGGATCTTCGTCTCCGAAGGCTCCAAACTGGGTGCTGCGTTTCTGATCAAGCGTGCCGTGGCCCTGGAATTGTCCGACACATTCGGTGCCCGTCACCTGGGAGAGCCCGCCGGTGGCCGTGCCGAAGGCTGGAAACAGTTCACCCGCATCCTCGATGGCCTGGCGTTCTCGCCTGAAGAGGAAGCGGCTGCCGAACGCGGTGCAGTGGCCGCCTTCGAGCGCTTCACCGAGTTGCTCAAGCACGCCTACGCTGCGGATGCCGCGCTGGCCTGATATCGCCGTAGACGGCCGCCCCTCCGGTGGCCGAACCGTTTTATGCAGTGAGAACATGACCCTACCAGCCCGCTCGAAACTCGCTCGCCTGTTGTATGGAATCCTGGCCTACGTGAGCCTCGGGGTGGGCCTGGTCGCCATCGTGATTCCGGGCTTGCCGACCACAGAGTTCATCCTGCTGGCCGCCTGGGCCGCCACGCGCAGCTCACCGCGCCTGTCGGCCTGGCTGGAGAACCATCGGCTGTTCGGGCCGATTCTGCATAACTGGCGCAACGGCAAGGTTATCCAGCGCCGGGCCAAGGTCAGTGCCACCATCAGCATGCTGTTGTGCGCGGGCCTGATGCTGACCTTTCTGGAACACCACTGGCCGGTATTCCTGGCAATCGTCGGCATGACCTTGGGCAACCTGTGGATCTGGTCACGCCCGGAACACGCCTGCGCTGCCCCGTCACAAGCTCAACAGCCCTGAATACAGGGCGTAGGCCGCCAGTGCGGCACCCACCAGCACGGCGGCGAAAATCAGCTTTTCCCAGGCCGTGAACAACGTCTGCCCCTGCTCGTGCTTGGCCCTGGCGAACAGGATGACGCCGGGGGCGTACAGCAGCGCCGAAAGCAACAGGTACTTGAGCCCGCCGGCATACAACAGCCACATGGCATACAGCAGGGCAACCAGCGCCACCAGCAAGTCCTTGCGCCGCAACCTCGGCTGCCCGGCATAGGTTTCTGCGCGCACCGCCAGCAGCACGGCATACGCCGCAGACCACAGGTAGGGCACCAGGATCATCGACGAGGCGAGGTAGATCAGGCTGGTGTAAGTACCGGCGGAGACCAGCGTAATCAGCAGGAAGCCTTGAATCATGCAGTTGGTCAGCCACAGGGCGTTAGCCGGCACATGGTTGGCGTTTTCCTTGGCCAGAAAGCGCGGCATGGTCTTGTCCCGCGCCGTGGCGTAAAGGATTTCGGCACACAGCAGCGCCCATGAAAGCAAAGCACCAAGCAGCGAGACCGCCAGGCCGAGACTGATCAGCAAGGCCCCCCAGGGGCCGACGATATGCTCCAGCACCGAGGCCAGTGAGGGGTTCTGCAGCCCGGCCAGTTCCGGTTGGGTCATGATGCCCAGCGACAACACGTTGACCAGCACCAGCAGCGCCAGCACACCCAGAAAACCGATGACCGTGGCCTTACCCACGTCTGACCGACGCTGTGCGCGCCCGGAATACACGCTGGCACCCTCTATGCCGATGAACACGAATACGGTCACCAGCATCATATTGCGTACCTGCTCCAGCACGCTGCCGAATTGTGGGTTGCTCAAGCCCCAGATATCCCGGGTGAAGATATCGGCGCGGAAGGCAAATGCAGCGATCACCACAAAAATCAGCAAAGGCACCACCTTGGCCACGGTGGTGAACTGGTTGATGAAGGCCGCCTCCTTGATGCCGCGCAACACCAGAAAATGTACCGACCACAGCAGCAGCGAGGCACAACCGATGGCGATGGGTGTGTTGCCTTCGCCGAACACCGGGAAGTACAAGCCCATGGTGCTGAACAGCAGCACGAAGTAACCGACGTTGCCCAGCCAGGCGCTGATCCAGTAGCCCCAGGCCGAGGAAAAGCCCATGTACTCGCCGAAGCCGGCCTTGGCGTAGGCATATACCCCCGAGTCCAGTTCCGGCTTGCGGTTGGCCAGGGTCTGGAACACGAAGGCCAGGGCCAACATGCCGACTGCGGTGATCCCCCAGCCGATCAGCACTGCGCCCACATCAGCCCGCGCGGCCATGTTCTGCGGCAGCGAGAAGATCCCGCCGCCAATCATCGACCCGACCACCAGCGCGATCAGCGCGCCCAGGCGCAGCTTTTGTCCCGGTTCGCTCATGAGCCTCCCTTTTCTTCCAGCCCTGTCATGCGTTTGAAACAGTCGTGCGGGCTATATAAATATCGTTACTTATACTAAAGACGTGCGTCCAAGCTCTATCCCTAATAACTGCTCTGTCTATGTACCCGCTCTGTCAAAACTAGCAGCAGTCCGGCAACTAGAAAAGAAACTGATAAAACTCGAAATTCCTGTGAAAAATTTGCGAAAGCGGCAAAAGCGGCTAATTTCAAGCTTCGCAGGCTGAACAGAGCGTTTGCTCTAGAAAGACATGGAGGTGCCAGCACGCAAGGCCTGCAGCTCAAGCTGTCGGCACTCTCCAGGAGCACCCGTGAAGGAAATTTCCTACCTTCACGTCGCCTTAAACTGACGCAAGTCAGGTCAAGGCAACGGCGTCAGACCTATTCTGTCGTCAACTTTCTCCTGGCAGGAGTTGTTAAATGTCTGATTCATCCGGAAAACTAAAGCTCGGCGCATTAGTTGCACTTGTCGTCGGCTCGATGATTGGCGGCGGTATCTTCTCGCTGCCGCAAAACATGGCCGCCAGCGCAGGGGTTGGGGCCGTGCTGATCGGCTGGGGGATCACCGCGATCGGCATGCTGACCCTGGCCTTCGTGTTCCAGACCCTGGCCAACCGCAAGCCTGACCTGGATGGCGGGGTGTATGTCTATGCCAAGGCTGGTTTCGGCGACTACATGGGCTTTTCCTCGGCCTGGGGCTACTGGATCAGCGCCTGGCTGGGCAACGTCGGCTACTTCGTACTGCTGTTCAGCACCTTGGGTTACTTCTTCCCGATCTTCGGTGAAGGCAACACCCCAGCCGCCATCATTGGCGCGTCGATCCTGTTGTGGGCGGTGCACTTCCTGGTACTGCGCGGCATCAAGGAAGCGGCCTTCATCAACCTGGTCACCACGGTGGCCAAAGTGGTGCCGCTGGTGCTGTTCGCCCTGATCTGCCTGTTCGCCTTCAGGCTCGACATCTTCACCGCCGATATCTGGGCCGTAGGCACGCCAGAGCTTGGCAGCGTCATGAACCAGGTGCGCAACATGATGCTGGTCACCGTGTGGGTGTTCATTGGCATCGAAGGCGCGAGCATCTTCTCGTCCCGTGCGGAAAAACGCTCTGACGTGGGCAAGGCCACGGTCATCGGCTTCATTACCGTGCTGCTGTTCCTGGTGCTGGTCAACGTGCTGTCGCTGGGCATCATGACCCAACCGGAGCTGGCCAAACTGCAGAACCCGTCGATGGCTGCCGTGCTGGAACACGTAGTCGGCCACTGGGGCGCGGTGCTGATCAGCGTCGGCCTGATCATCTCGCTGCTGGGGGCCCTGCTGTCGTGGGTGCTGCTGTGCGCCGAGATCATGTTCGCCGCCGCCAAGGACCACACCATGCCGGAGTTCCTGCGCCGCGAGAACGCCAACCAGGTACCGGCCAACGCCCTGTGGCTGACCAACGCCATGGTGCAGATTTTCCTGGTCATCACGCTGTTCTCAAGCAGCACCTACCTGTCTCTGATCTACCTCGCCACCTCGATGATCCTGGTGCCCTACCTGTGGTCGGCAGCCTATGCGTTCTTGCTGGCACTGCGCAGCGAAACCTACGAACAGGCCCTGGCCGAACGCAAGAAGGACCTGATCATCGGTGGCATCGCCCTGTTGTACGCCATCTGGCTGCTGTACGCCGGCGGCGTGAAATACCTGCTGCTCTCGGCCCTGCTCTACGCACCTGGCGCCATCCTGTTCGCCAAGGCCAAGCGTGAGGTGGGCAAACCGGTCTTCACCAACGTGGAAAAACTGATCTTCGCAGCCGTGGTCATTGGCGCCCTGGTGGCAGCCTTTGGCCTGTATGACGGCTTCCTGACCCTTTGACCCACGTCTTCGCTCAATTGGAGGAATGAAACCATGTCCGCTGAAAAACAGAAGTACGGTGTCCACTCCGAAGCCGGCAAGCTGCGCAAAGTAATGGTTTGCGCCCCGGGCCTGGCGCACAAGCGCCTGACGCCGAGCAACTGTGACGAACTGCTGTTCGACGATGTGATCTGGGTCGACCAGGCCAAGCGTGACCATTTCGACTTCGTCACCAAGATGCGCGAGCGTGGTGTGGATGTGCTGGAGATGCACAACCTGCTGACCGATATCGTGCAGAACAAAGAGGCCCTCAAGTGGATCCTCGACCGCAAGATCACCCCTGACACCGTCGGCGTAGGCCTGACCAACGAAGTGCGCAGCTGGCTCGAAGGCCTGGAGCCACGCCACTTGGCCGAATTCCTGATCGGCGGCGTGGCAGGCCAGGACCTGCCGCAGAGCGAAGGCGCCGAAGTCGTGAAGATGTACAACGACTACCTGGGCCATTCCAGCTTCATCCTGCCACCACTGCCCAACACCCAGTTCACGCGCGACACCACCTGCTGGATCTACGGCGGCGTGACGTTGAACCCGATGTACTGGCCAGCGCGTCGCCAGGAAACCCTGTTGACCACCGCCATCTACAAGTTCCACAAGGCGTTCACCGAGGCCGACTTCCAGGTGTGGTATGGCGACCCGGACAAGGACCATGGCAATGCCACGCTCGAAGGCGGTGATGTGATGCCGATCGGCAATGGCATCGTGCTCATCGGCATGGGCGAGCGCACCTCGCGCCAGGCCATCGGCCAACTGGCACAGAACCTGTTCGCCAAGGGTGCCGTCAAGGAAGTGATCGTCGCCGGCCTGCCAAAGTCCCGCGCCGCCATGCACCTGGACACGGTATTCAGCTTCTGCGACCGCGACCTGGTCACGGTATTCCCGGAAGTGGTGAAAGAGATTGTGCCCTTCATCATCCGCCCGGACGAAAGCAAGCCTTACGGAATGGATGTACGCCGCATCAACAAGTCGTTCGTCGAAGTGGTGGGCGAGCAACTGGGCGTCCAGCTGCGCGTGGTCGAGACCGGCGGCAACAGCTTCGCCGCCGAGCGCGAACAGTGGGATGACGGTAACAACGTGGTGGCCATCGAGCCGGGCGTGGTCATCGGCTACGACCGCAACACCTACACCAACACCCTGCTGCGCAAGGCCGGCATCGAGGTCATCACCATCAGCGCCGGCGAACTGGGCCGGGGCCGTGGCGGCGGCCACTGCATGACCTGCCCGATCGTGCGCGACCCGATCGACTACTAACGACCATTACGCCCGGCCGCACCTATGAAGTGGCGGCCGGGACATCACCGAATTCAAGGAGAATCTGTCATGGCGTTCAACATTCACAACCGCAACTTGCTCAGCCTGGAACACCACACCACCCGCGAGTTGCGCTACCTGCTGGACCTGTCCCGCGACCTCAAGCGCGCCAAGTACACGGGCACCGAGCAGCAGCACCTGAAGGGCAACAACATCGCCCTGATCTTCGAAAAAACCTCCACCCGTACCCGTTGTGCCTTCGAAGTCGCAGCCTATGACCAGGGCGCCAACGTCACCTACATCGACCCCAACTCCTCGCAGATCGGCCACAAGGAAAGCATGAAGGACACCGCCCGTGTGCTCGGGCGCATGTATGACGCCATCGAGTACCGTGGCTTCAAGCAGGAAATCGTCGAAGAGCTGGCCAAGTTCGCCGGCGTACCGGTGTTCAACGGCCTGACCGACGAATACCACCCAACCCAGATGATCGCCGACGTGCTGACCATGCGTGAGCACAGCGACAAGCCGCTGCATGACATCAGCTACGCCTACCTGGGCGATGCCCGCAACAACATGGGCAACTCGCTGCTGCTGATCGGCGCCAAACTTGGCATGGATGTGCGCATCGCCGCGCCCAAGGCACTGTGGCCGCATGACGACCTGGTCGAGCGCTGCAAGCAGTACGCCGAAGAAAGCGGCGCACGCATTACCCTCACCGAAGACCCGAAAGCCGCAGTCAAGGGTGTCGACTTTGTCCATACCGACGTGTGGGTATCGATGGGCGAGCCGATCGAAGCCTGGGGTGAGCGCATCAAGCAGCTCAAGCCTTATCAGGTGAATGCCGAACTGATGAAGTCCACCGGTAACCCGCGGACCAAGTTCATGCACTGCCTGCCGGCATTCCACAACTCCGAAACCAAGGTAGGCAAGCAGATCGCCGAACAATACCCGGACCTGGCCAACGGCATCGAAGTGACCGATGACGTGTTCGAGTCGCCAGCGTGCATCGCCTTCGAGCAGGCGGAAAACCGCATGCATACGATCAAGGCGATCCTGGTATCGACCCTGGCTGATCTGTAAGGGCTGTCTCGATAGCGCGGCCACCCCGGCCTTGTGTGTGTAGGAGCGGGTTCACCCGCGAAAGCGTCGGCAGCTCCAAGAGCTTTACCTGGGCTGACGCATTCGCGGGTAAACCCGCTCCTACACCTGGGAGCGGGGCGGTCCGAGAGCAGCGTCCCCTCTTTCATCAAAGGACATTCCCATGCGTATCGTTGTTGCATTGGGCGGCAACGCCCTGCTTCGTCGCGGCGAGCCCATGACCGCTGACAATCAGCGCGCCAATATCCGCACCGCCACCGAACAGATCGCCAAGATTCACCCTGGCAACGAGCTGGTCATCGCCCACGGCAACGGCCCGCAAGTGGGTCTGCTGTCGCTTCAGGCCCTGTCGTACAAACCAGACGAGGCGTACCCGCTAGACGTGCTGGGTGCCGAAACCGAGGGCATGATCGGTTACATGATCGAACAGGAACTGGGCAACCTGCTGGCCTTCGAGGTGCCATTCGCCACCTTGCTCACCCAAGTGGAAGTGGACGCCAACGACCCGGCCTTCAAGGATCCGACCAAGTTCATCGGCCCGGTCTACAGCAAGGAAGAGGCCGAGCGCCTGGCCAAGGACAAGGGCTGGGTGGTCAAGGCCGACGGCGACAAGTACCGCCGCGTGGTGGCCAGCCCGAAACCCAAGCGTATCTTCGAAATTCGCCCGATCAAGTGGCTGCTGGAAAAAAGCAGCATCGTGATTTGCGCAGGCGGTGGCGGCATCCCCACCCTGTACGATGAAAACCGCAAGCTCAAAGGCGTCGAGGCGGTGATCGACAAAGACCTGTGCTCGGCGCTGCTGGCCGAGCAATTGGAAGCCGACCTTCTGATTATCGCCACCGACGTCGATGCAGCCTACATTGACTGGGGCAAACCGACGCAGAAGGCCATTGCCCAGGCCCACCCGGACGCGTTGGAAAAGCTGGGGTTCGCCGCCGGTTCCATGGGGCCGAAGGTGCAGGCCGCCTGCGACTTTGCCCGCAACACCGGCAAGGTGGCGGTGATCAGTTCGCTGGAGAACATCGAAGACATCGTCAAAGGCACGGCCGGCACTCGGGTTTCCACCGCGAAGCCGGGGATCAGCTACCGTTGAATGCAGTCGGCGGGCTTACGCGGCCCGCCATTTTCGACCTTCCAAAGGAGATAGCCATGGCCCAGTATCACTCCGGTCATGTACACATCGAGCGCACTGCGCTGAACAACGCCGACCACAGCTATGACCTGAACATCGAGTACGAGGCCGTGTCGGACCCCAAGGAAGGCAGAGGTATTCAGTTCCACATGCATGGCAGCATCGAAGGCAAGACGGTGGAAGAAAAGTTCTTCCTGGCCAAGGACCAGGTCTTGCCCAGCTTCCTCATGCTGCTGACCCGCAAGGCGCAGTCGTATCTGGCGCCGCCTAAGAAATTCGAGACCCTGAGTTCGCCGCACAAGCTCTATGACCATATGTTTGCGGACATTCGCGAAAAGCTCGATGTGAAATCGGGCGACCCGATCAAACCTGAACATCTGGAGTGACCCTCTTCGCGCGCAAGCCCGCCCCCGCATGACCGCAGCAACCCTGCGGGAGCGGGCGCCCCCGCGAATGCGCCACCGCCGACCTTGGGCCTGAACCCCGTCTCAGGGCATACTGGCGGCCTCCGTCGCCAACTGTTCGAACCCCATGCGCATCCACGTCAGCTTCATCGACCGCGTCGGCATCACCCAGGAAGTCCTCGCCCTGCTCGGTGCCCGCAACCTCAACCTGGACGCCGTGGAGATGGTCCCGCCGAACGTCTACATCGACGCCCCCACCCTCAGCCCCGCCGTGCTCGAAGAACTGCACGACGCGCTGTTCGAAGTACACGGCGTGCAATCGGTGGACGTGGTCGACATCCTCCCCGGCCAGCGCCGCCACCTGCAGCTCGATGCCCTGCTGGCCGCCATGAGCGACCCGGTGCTGGCGGTGGACAGCGCAGGCGTGGTGCTGTTGGCCAACCCGGCGCTGATCGCACTGTGCGGCCGCGAATCTGCCGGACGCTCGGTGGGCGAGCTGTTTGGCGACCCGGCGCTGCTGCAAGCCCTGCTGGACAACAACTTCCACCTGCCCATGCGCGAGATGCAGCTGAACGGCCATAGCCTGCTGCTGGACGCCATGCCGATTACCAACGCTGGTGGACTGCTGACGCTGTACCCCCCCTCGCGCATGGGCGAACGCCTGTCGGCCTTGCACCACGACCACGCCGAAGGCTTCGATGCCTTGCTTGGCGAATCGCCGGTCATCCGCACCCTCAAGGCCCGCGCCTTGCGCGTGGCTGCGCTGGATGCGCCGCTGCTGGTGCATGGTGAGACCGGCACCGGCAAAGAACTGGTAGCCCGCGCCTGCCATGCCGTCAGCAGCCGCCACGCGGCCCCGTTTTTGGCCCTGAACTGCGCCGCGCTGCCCGAGAGCCTGGCCGAAAGCGAACTGTTCGGCTACGCGCCCGGGGCCTTTACCGGCGCTCAACGGGGTGGCAAGCCTGGGCTGATGGAACTGGCCAACCAGGGCACCGTGTTTCTCGATGAAATTGGTGAAATGTCGCCATACCTGCAAGCCAAGCTGCTGCGTTTTCTCAGCGATGGCAGCTTCCGCCGGGTGGGTGGCGACCGTGAAGTGAAGGTAGATGTGCGCATCATCAGCGCCACCCACCGCGATCTGGAGCGCATGGTCGCCGAAGGTAGCTTTCGCGAAGACCTGTTCTATCGTCTGAACGTGCTTAATCTGGAGGTACCGCCGCTTCGCGACCGTGGCCAGGACATCCTGATGCTGGCGCACTTCTTCATGCAGCAGGCCTGCACACAGATTCAGCGCCCAGCCTGCCGCCTGACGCCGGCCACCCATTCGGCACTGCTGGCCAACCCGTGGCCGGGTAATGTGCGCCAACTGCAGAACGTGATCTTCCGCGCCGCGGCCATCTGCGAGGGCAACCTGGTGGATATCGGCGACCTGGACATTGCCGGCACCTCGGTAGCACGCGGGCAGGATGGCGAAGTGGCCAGCCTGGAACAGGCCGTGGGTGATTTCGAGCGTGAGCTGCTGCAACGGTTATATGCCAGCTACCCCTCGACACGGCAATTGGCCGGGCGCTTGCAAACTTCGCATACTGCTATCGCCCAGCGGCTGCGTAAATATGGAATCCCGGGCAAGGCCTGATATTAGCGGAAATAACGCAGTTGCTATTCAGGCTTTTCCTACGTCAGTGAAAGATACTCTCCCACATATGCCTCGTAGAATGGTGACAGTGTAATTCCACCTGTCATCCCACGTATCCGCCCCCAAGGCGGGGAGTGGTTCGCTACTGGATAGAACGAGAGCACCTGATGTTTGAACTCGATTTTTACGGGACACTTGTAGCCGCCTCTTTAGTCCTGTTACTGGGTCGCGGCCTGGTCGCGCGCATGGGTTTCCTGCAAGCCTACAATATTCCGGAACCTGTTGCCGGAGGCCTGGTAGTCGCCATTGCACTGCTGGCGTTGCGCAGTTTCGATGTCCACGTGCAGTTTGATACTTCGTTGCAAACCCCTCTGATGCTGGCATTTTTTGCCACCATTGGTCTGAGCGCAGATTTCGCCAGCCTGAAAAAGGGTGGACGCGTAGTGATTGTGTTCTTGCTGGTAGTGACCAGCCTGCTGCTGGTGCAGAACGGCATGGGTATCGGGCTGGCCACGGCATTGGGGCTCGACCCGCTGATGGGCCTGTTGGCAGGGTCGATCACCTTGTCGGGTGGTCACGGTACCGGTGCTGCCTGGGGCGCAACGTTCAGCGAAAAATTCGGCCTGGCCTCGGCCTCCGAACTGGCGATGGCCTCGGCCACCTTTGGGCTGGTGCTCGGAGGCCTGATCGGCGGCCCAGTGGCCCGGCTGTTGATTAAACGGGTAAAAACACCGGGCCCTGAGCAAGAAATGCCGCAACTGCCCAAAGGCTTCGAGCGCCCAGACAAAGAGCGGCTGATTACCCCGTTTTCATTTGTTGAAACACTTGCGCTGATTGCAGTCAGTTTGCTTGCCGGGTCGTTACTCAATGGCGCGCTCAAAGGTACTGCATTCGAGTTGCCTACCTTCGTTTGTGTGCTGTTCGTGGGTGTATTGTTGCGCAATGGCCTGTCGGCGTTCGGCTTTTACCGAGTGTTCGAACGGGAAGTTTCGGTACTGGGCAACGTCAGTTTGTCGCTGTTCCTGGCCATTGCCCTGATGTCGTTAAAACTGTGGGACCTGGCAGCACTGGCGCTGCCGTTCTTTATATTGCTGGCCGCGCAGACATTGGTCATGGCTCTGTTTGCCATCTTCGTGACGTTCAGGGTGATGGGCCGCAACTATGATGCCGCTGTGCTGGCTGCCGG
This sequence comes from Pseudomonas sp. JR33AA, assembly GCF_021378985.1. Classification (NCBI taxonomy): domain Bacteria; kingdom Pseudomonadati; phylum Pseudomonadota; class Gammaproteobacteria; order Pseudomonadales; family Pseudomonadaceae; genus Pseudomonas; species Pseudomonas sp. JR33AA. Next base: position 174,407 of record NZ_JAJSAW010000005.1, on the reverse strand, counting down.
GCATTGTGGCTTCGGCCTGGGGGCTACGCCTACGGCGATTGCCAACATGCAAGCAGTCACCCAGCGCTACGGGGCCTCGCACCTCGCCTTCCTGGTGGTGCCGATGGTAGGCGCGTTCTTCATCGACATCATCAATGTGATCGTGATCAAGCTGTACCTAGCGCTGCCCTTGTTCATCACAGGCTAAGCCATTCGGCGGCTCTGTCGACACGGCCTTGCGTCACGCAAGATCAGCCAGCCCCGGGCATGGCTAGCTCGGAGCTGACGTACATCTTGGTTCAGGGACGAACCGCTGTCACTTCGATCTCGACGCGCCAGGCAGGGTCGGCCAGGCCGGCAATCTGGAACGCGGAGCGCGCAGGAAGGACCGGCTGCTTGGCAGCGGGCCCAAAGAACTGGGTATAGCCGGCCATGAAACCGTCGAAATCCATCTTCCCGCCGTTCTCCGGCCCGCCCACCAGGAACACCTGCATCTTCACCACGTCGGTGAGGCCAAGGCCAAGCTCTTTCAACTGCTGCTGAATGTTCTGCAGCACACTGATGGTTTGTGCCTTGGTATCCCCGTAGGCTTCCAGCGAGTTCTTGGGCGCATCAGGATGGATCACCGACGGGACGGAACCGCTCAGGTAGACGACCGTCTTCCCTGCGGGCACCTCTACAGCCGACGAGATTGGGAAACTGCCGGCGCCATGGCGCACGATCTCTTGTGCCTGGGCGCTTGCGGCACCTGCGAGTGCCATAGCCATTGCTGCTGCGGTGTTGATAGCGACTTTCATGCTGTTCTCCTGATGATTGCCAAAAATGTGCACGCATCTTCGATACGCGCAGGGGTCATTCCATTGCGCCAGGCGGCTTAGAATCGGTACAGGCTGAAGGGTTTCGGGTCCAGCACCGGCGCCTTGCCAAGCAACAGATCGGCCGACAGTTCGGACGACACCGGGCTTTCCGTCATCCCCCACCCGGTTGCGGTGTTGAGGACCAGCCCCGGGTACTCCTTGACCTGCGAAATGATGGGGTTCTCATCCGGAGCAATGGCCATGGCTCCGCTCCACTGATCGATCAGCTTCGCATCACTGAAGGCTGGGAACTCGACCTTGAGTTTTTCCAGAGATGCGTTCAGCTCCGGAAGGTCCGGGGCCGCCGTCATCAGCCGGTTTTTCTCGAAAGGCGAAACTTCGTCCAGCTTCCAGTGCGTTGGCTGGATGAACGAATCAATCAGCTGCCTGTTGAGCGAGATGTGCACCGGGAAGTCCGGTATGGCCAGCAGAGGCAGGTACTTGTAGCCGTACATGAACGACTCTTTTACCACCGGGGCAACCACGACACGCGGCGATGTGGCATAGGTGCCGTCGGCCTGCTCACGGAAGTAGATATTGCCTGGCAATGCCACGTTGCCACCGGGCGCACGGGGGGCCGCACTGATGATTTGCTGGGACTGGTAAGCGGGCAAGGTAGGTACATCCACGCCCAGGTTTTGCATGAACAACCTGGACCAGGCGCCGCCCGCCACGATCACCCGCGAAGTGCGGATGGCGCCTTTCTCGGTCACCACATCAGAGATGGCGCCAGCCTGGGTCTCCAGGCCCCTTGCGGCACAGTGGGTATAGATACGCACGCCCATTTGCTTGGCGTACTCCGCCATGACGAACGATGCGCGCTCGGCATCCAGGCTACCGGAATCTTCTTCGAAACCCGCGACCGTCCAGTTCGACGATGCTCCACGCAGGCGCTGTTCAAGTTCATTGCCCTGGATGATTCGCGTCTTGAACGGTATATCCGCTGAAACTTCACGGCTTTTGATATCGATCCATTTTCTGACGCCTTCCAGGTCTTCTTCATCGAACGGCACTTCAACCCGGCCTTGCGTGCGATAACTGGTATCGGCACCCACTTTGGCATTCATTTCGCGCCAACGTTGCTTGGCAAGATGGTGCAACTGGAACGTTGCGTCCGGCATCTTGTAGGTCATGACCTGGCCATAAAACCTGCACGACTGCTCGCCGGCAATCTCACCCTTTTCAACGACAACGACCGACAGGCCACGCTCGACAAGGTTGATTGCAGTCATGAGCCCAAGGATGCCAGCCCCCACGACAACGACGTCTGCCTGCCCAGGAAGCGCACCCGCGGTGCCTTCAACATAGCCAAACCGCGGTTTGCCGGGGATCAACCTGCCTTCGCGGGTCAGCAAGGGGGTCAGGACCCCGGCGCCACCCGCCACAGCCAAGACGCCGCCCCCGATCAAAAAATTACGCCTCGTCATTCCCATGACAGTTCCCTTTCCTGGTATTCGATGTTGTTTGCCATAAGCCCAGCCAGCAAGGCACATGCTTGCGCCGACCGCCGTTGAAGGCGGCTATTTTGGTGAGCCTCGGTGGCCTGACACATCGCTGAGGGCAAATACTTAGTTCAGGCATTTGAAAACTATCGCGGAGGGGACGTGCCACGCACTGTATCGATTTAAATACACCGTATTTAAATCAATACACTTCCCTGCGGGCGCTGCTGTGCAAGGGTTTGATCGCCAAATGCTTTTTGCCTGCTGTCATTGCGTAGCGTTTTCGCTACAGAAACGCCGCCACGTGATCAGAGACAAGTCTTAACTCGTTGTTTTATATAAATATTTATAGGTTGGCCGTGTTTTTGCTATAGGAATCCCAACCCTAAGCGTGCGGGTCACCGCGCCCTGCTTCCCGAGGATTCCCCATGAGCGAGTTGCGTTTCACTGAAGATCACGAATGGCTGCGCGTCGAAGCCGATGGCAGCGTCACCGTGGGCATCACCGCCTACGCCCAGAATGCCCTTGGCGACGTGGTTTTCGTGCAACTGCCAGAGTTGCAGCAGTATGAGAAAGGCAGCGAAGCGTCCACCGTTGAATCGGTCAAGGCCGCCAGCGGCGTTTACATGCCACTGACGGGTGAAGTGGTCGAGGTCAACGGCCAGCTCGAAAACAGCCCCGAACTAGTCAACGAAGACCCGATGGGCGAAGGCTGGTTCTTCCGCTTCATCCCTGCCGATGCAGAAGCCGTGACCGCTCTGCTTGACCAGGACGCCTACGACCGCCTGCTCAAAGCCAACGACGACGCCTGAGGAATCCCGCCATGACCATCAACCTCGGCACCGCCAACGAATTCATCGCCCGTCACATTGGCCCGCGCACCGCTGACGAACAGGCCATGCTCACTGCACTGGGCTTCGACTCGCTGGAGGCCCTGACCGCTGCGGTCATCCCCGACAGCATCAAGGGCACCAGCGTGCTTGGCTCGCACGATGGCCAGAGCGAGGCCGACGCGCTCGCCGCACTCAAGGCCATCGCCGGCAAGAACCAGTTGTTCAAAAGCTACATCGGCCAGGGCTACTACAACACCCACACCCCGGCACCGATCCTGCGCAACCTGCTGGAAAACCCAGCCTGGTACACCGCCTACACCCCGTATCAGCCAGAAATCTCCCAGGGCCGCCTGGAAGCGCTGCTGAACTTCCAGACGCTGATCAGCGACCTCACCGGCCTGCCGATCGCCAACGCCTCTTTGCTCGACGAAGCCACTGCTGCGGCCGAGGCCATGACCTTCTGCAAGCGCCTGTCGAAGAACAAGTCCAGCCATGCCTTCTTCGCCTCCGTGCACTGTCACCCGCAAACCCTCGACGTGCTGCGCACCCGCGCCGAGCCGCTGGGTATCGAGGTTGTGGTTGGCGACGAACGCGAACTGGGTGACGTCAGCGCCTTCTTCGGCGCCCTGCTGCAATACCCGGCCAGCAACGGTGAAGTGTTCGACTACCGCGAGGTCGTGCAGCGCTTCCACGCGGCCAATGCTCTGGTCGCCGTAGCGGCAGACCTGCTGGCCCTGACCCTGCTGACCCCACCGGGCGAATTCGACGCCGACGTGGCCATCGGCAGCGCCCAGCGCTTCGGCGTGCCACTGGGCTTCGGTGGCCCGCACGCGGCTTACTTCGCCACCCGCGACGCGTTCAAGCGCGACATGCCTGGCCGCCTGGTCGGTGTGTCGATCGACCGCTTCGGCAAAACCGCCCTGCGTCTGGCCATGCAAACCCGCGAGCAACACATCCGCCGCGAAAAGGCCACCAGCAACATCTGCACCGCCCAGGTGCTGCTGGCCAACATCGCCAGCATGTACGCCGTGTACCACGGCCCTGCCGGCCTCAAGCGCATTGCCGAGCGTACCCATGCCCTGACCGCGATCCTCGCCGCCGGCCTGAAGGTGCTGGGCGTTCAAGTGGTGGGCACAAGTGCCTTCGATACCCTCACCCTGGCCACCGGCCCTGCCACCGCCATCCTGCATGACAAGGCACGCGCCCAGGGCATCAACCTGCGCCAGATCGATGCCGCCCATGTGGGGCTGTCGCTGGACGAAACCAGCACTCAGGCTGACGTCGAGTCGCTGTGGCAACTGTTGGGTGGCGAGCAGGCACAGCCTGATTTCACCGCACTGGCCGCCAGCACCGGTTCCCTGCTGCCTGCTGCCCTGCTGCGCCAGTCGGCCATTCTCGAACACCCGGTGTTCAACCGCTACCACAGCGAAACCGAGCTGATGCGCTACCTGCGCCGCCTGGCCGACAAGGACCTGGCGCTGGACCGCAGCATGATCCCGCTGGGCTCGTGCACCATGAAGCTGAACGCCGCCAGCGAAATGATCCCGGTCACCTGGGCCGAGTTCGGCAACCTGCACCCGTTCGCCCCGGCCGAGCAGAGCCAGGGCTACCTGCAGATGACCACCGAACTGGAGGCCATGCTGTGCGCGGCCACTGGCTATGATGCCGTGTCGCTGCAGCCCAACGCCGGCTCGCAGGGCGAATACGCCGGGCTGTTGGCGATCCGCGCCTACCACCGCAGCCGTGGTGAAGGCCACCGCGATATCTGCCTGATCCCGTCGTCAGCCCATGGCACCAATCCGGCCACCGCGCACATGGCTGGCATGCGTGTCGTGGTTACCGCCTGTGACGCACGGGGCAACGTCGATGTCGAGGACCTGCGCGCAAAAGCCATCGAGCACCGCGAGCGCCTGGCGGCAATCATGATCACCTACCCGTCGACCCACGGCGTGTTCGAGGAAGCGATCGGCGAAATCTGCGCGATCATCCACGACAACGGTGGCCAGGTGTACATCGACGGCGCCAACATGAACGCCATGGTCGGACTGTGCGCACCCGGCAAGTTCGGCGGCGATGTTTCCCACCTGAACCTGCACAAGACTTTCTGCATCCCGCACGGTGGTGGTGGCCCGGGTGTTGGCCCGATTGGCGTCAAGTCGCACCTGGCGCCGTTCCTGCCAGGCCATGCACAACTGGAAAACACCCAGGGCGCGGTATGCGCTGCGCCCTTCGGTAGCGCCAGCATCCTGCCAATCACATGGATGTATATCCGCATGATGGGCGGTGCCGGCCTCAAACGTGCCTCGCAGATGGCAATCCTCAACGCCAACTACATCGCCCGCCGCCTCGAAGAGCACTATCCTGTTCTGTATACCGGCGGTAACGGCCTGGTGGCTCACGAGTGCATTCTCGACCTGCGCCCACTGAAGGACACCAGCGGCATCAGTGTCGACGACGTGGCCAAGCGGTTGATCGACTTCGGCTTCCACGCCCCGACCATGTCCTTCCCGGTGGCTGGCACGCTGATGATCGAACCGACCGAAAGCGAGTCCAAAGAAGAACTGGACCGCTTCTGCAACGCGATGATCCAGATCCGCGAAGAAATCCGCGCGGTGGAGGACGGTAGCCTGGACAAGGACGACAACCCGCTGAAAAACGCACCGCACACTGCGGCTGAGCTGGTTGGCGAATGGACTCATGGCTACAGCCGCGAGCAGGCGGTATACCCCCTGGCGAGCCTGGTGGAAGGCAAGTACTGGCCGCCGGTCGGCCGGGTCGACAACGTGTTCGGCGACCGCAACCTGGTGTGCGCCTGCCCGTCGATCGAGAGCTATCAGGACGCCTGATAGCCCCTCCCCGCCACCTGGCTTGGGTGGCGGGCTCTGTGTAGGAGCAGGTTCACCCGCGAATGCGATGGTGGCTATACCGCCGCATTCGCGGGTAAACCTGCTCCTACAGGGCTCAACGTCCGCCCAACAAACTGGCAGGAGGTCAACATGTCACTGAGCGTCTTCGACCTGTTCAAGATCGGCATCGGTCCCTCCAGCTCCCACACGGTCGGTCCGATGCGCGCCGCTGCGCGGTTTGCCGAAGGGCTGCGCCGTGACGGCCTGCTGGCCCGCACCGCCAGCATCAAAGCCGAGCTGTATGGCTCACTGGGCGCCACAGGCAAAGGCCACGGCAGTGACAAAGCCGTGCTGCTGGGCCTTGAAGGCGAACACCCGGACATTGTCGATACCGACAGCATTCCCGCCCGCCTGCAGGCCATCCGCAACAGCGGACGCATCAACCTGCTGGGCGAGCACAGCATTGCGTTCATCGAAAAGCAACACCTGGCGATGATCCGCAAGCCGTTGGACTACCACCCCAACGGCATGATCTTCCGCGCGTTCGACGACGCAGGCCTGCAAATCCGAAGCCGCGAGTATTACTCGGTAGGCGGTGGTTTTGTGGTCGACGAGGATGCTGCCGGCCACGACCGCATCGTCGAGGACAACACGGTGCTGGCCTATCCATTCAAGACCGCCAAGGAACTCCTTGGCCACTGCACCGCGCATGACCTGTCGGTGAGCCAGGTCATGCTGGCCAACGAGACCGCCTGGCGCCCAGAAGCAGAAACCCGGGCCGGGCTGCTGCGCATCTGGCAGGTGATGCAGGATTGCGTCGAAGCAGGTTGCCAGCATGAGGGCATACTACCGGGAGGGCTCAAGGTCAAGCGCCGCGCGCCGGCCCTGTACCGCCAACTGAGCGGCCACCCGGAAGCCAGCCTGCGTGACGCCCTGTCGGTGCTCGACTGGGTCAACCTCTACGCCTTGGCGGTGAACGAGGAAAACGCCTACGGCGGTCGTGTGGTCACCGCCCCTACCAACGGGGCAGCGGGCATCGTCCCGGCAGTCCTTCACTACTACATGCGCTTCGTCCCGGGTGCCAGCGAGGACGGGGTGGTGCGCTTTCTGCTCACCGCCGCAGCCATCGGCATCCTGTACAAGGAAAACGCCTCCATTTCCGGCGCCGAAGTGGGCTGCCAGGGCGAGGTCGGCGTCGCCTGCTCGATGGCCGCCGGGGCGCTGTGCGAAGTGATGGGCGGCAGCGTGCAACAGGTGGAGAACGCCGCCGAAATAGGCATGGAACACAACCTGGGCCTGACCTGCGACCCGATCGGCGGCCTCGTACAGGTGCCCTGTATCGAGCGCAATGCCATGGGCTCGGTGAAGGCCATCAACGCGGTACGCATGGCCCTGCGCGGCGACGGACAGCACTATGTGTCGCTGGACAAGGTCATCCGCACCATGCGCCAGACCGGCGCCGATATGAAAAGCAAATATAAAGAGACCGCCCGCGGCGGCCTGGCCGTCAACATCATCGAATGTTGACCCGACAATGACAGCAAGGAGTCATCGATGTCCGAAACACTGCTCAAGACCCCACTGCATGCCCTTCATCTGGAACTGGGTGCTCGCATGGTGCCGTTCGCCGGCTACGACATGCCGGTGCAGTACCCGCTGGGCGTGCTCAAGGAACACCTGCACACCCGCGAGCAGGCCGGCCTGTTCGACGTCTCGCACATGGGCCAGATCATTCTGCGTGGTGCTGACGCCGCCAAGGCGCTGGAAAGCCTGGTACCGGTGGATGTCATCGACCTGCCGGTGGGCATGCAGCGCTATGCCATGTTCACCAATGAGCAAGGCGGTATTCTCGACGACCTGATGGTTGCCAACCTGGGCGAGGACACCCTGTTCCTGGTTGTCAACGCCGCCTGCAAGGAGCAGGACCTGGCTCACCTGCAAACCCGCATTGGCAGCCGTTGCGAGGTGCAGCCGCTGTTCGAGGAGCGTGCCCTGCTCGCCCTGCAAGGCCCGGCTGCAGTCAACGTGCTGCAACGCCTGGCGCCAGAAGTGGCCGGCATGACCTTCATGCAGTTGCGCCGCATAAAGCTGCTGGGTGTGGACTGCTTCGTCAGCCGCTCGGGCTACACCGGCGAAGACGGCTACGAAATTTCGGTACCGGTCAACGCTGCCGACGCCCTGGCTCGCCGCCTGCTGGCCGAGCCGGAAGTACAACCGATCGGCCTGGGCGCACGCGACTCGCTGCGCCTGGAAGCTGGCCTGTGCCTGTATGGCCACGACATGAACAGCGAGACTACGCCGATCGAAGCCAGCCTGCTGTGGGCAATTTCCAAGGTGCGCCGTGCCGAAGGTGCACGCGCTGCCGGCTTCCCGGGTGCCGAGGCGATCTTCGCCCACGTGCGCGACGGGGTCGCGCGCAAACGCGTAGGCTTGTTGCCTCAGGAGCGTACGCCAGTACGTGAAGGCGCGGACATTGTCGACGCAAACGATAAACTGGTGGGTAAAGTGTGCAGCGGGGGCTTTGGCCCGACACTCGCTGCGCCGGTTGCAATGGGTTATATCGATAGTGAACATGCTGCACTCGACACCGCACTGTTTGCTGTGGTGCGTGGAAAGAAGGTGGCCTTGAAAGTCAGCAAAATGCCTTTCGTGACACCACGTTACTACCGTGGCTGAAACGGCTTTGTGAAGGATTTGGGCAGCGTTGATATATTCGTTTTCGAACCTGCCCAATAACTTTTGAACATAGCGCCAGGCCAGGCCCTATGGCGTTTCCGACAAATCGGTCGGTTATCGGCAAGCGGCCTGTTTTCCACACGACCAAGGGCTTGTTTTTCGCTCAGGAGTTGGCGTAGAGTCATTGCACTGTGTTTGCATGGGTCGCAACAGTTCGTGACCTGGGCCAGTAGCCGAGATTTGCTACAACCCGTTCGACGTCTCTTACTTCCTGCAACCCAGCCCAGTAATCTTTCGCTTACAAAAAAGTGCGAAAGTAACTGTCATCAAAATTTAAGTTTCATAGGAAATAAGACAATGGCTGAGCGTCAGAACGGTACCGTCAAGTGGTTCAATGACGAAAAAGGTTACGGCTTCATCACCCCAGAAAGCGGTGCTGATCTGTTCGTGCACTTCCGCGCTATCGAAGGCAACGGCTTCAAGAGCCTGAAAGAAGGCCAGAAGGTCTCCTTCGAAGCAGTGCAGGGCCAGAAAGGCCTGCAAGCTGACAAAGTTCAGGTCCTCGGTTAATCTGAACCCGACTTCGAAAAGCCCCTGCCAAGTGCAGGGGTTTTTTTTTGCCCGTAGAATAGCGGCTTCGTTTTCTGGAGCTGTTCTGCATGACCAAGCCTCTGCTCACACCCCAGGGTGATTTTCCGCCGGTCGGCCTGGGCCGGCGCCTGGCTGCGATGTTCTATGACTTTTTACTGTGCACCGCGCTGCTGATCGTGACGGCCGGCGCCTACAAGATGATTCAGATGGCGATCATCGGCGAAGCACGCATGCGCGAGCTGACCGAGGCAGGTGCACTGGATGGCGACCCACTGCTGTCTACGGTATTGCTGTTTGCCCTGTTCGGCTTTTTTGCCAAGTTCTGGACCCACGGTGGGCAGACGCTGGGTATGCAGGTATGGGGCGTTCGGGTGCAGAATGCCGATGGCTCGGCCATCAGCCTGTGGCAGGCGCTGTTGCGGTTCGTCGTGTCGATCGCGTCGTGGCTGTGCCTCGGGCTGGGGTTCTTCTGGGTGCTGATCGACAAGCGCAAGCGCGGCTGGCATGACATCTATTCGGAAAGCCAGCTGGTGCGGGTGCCTAAACAGAAGAAATAAGCCAGAGGATTGGCGTTGCCAGTTCGGGCCCTTTCTTGATGCCTGCGCAGCACCTGTAGGAGCGGGTTTACCCGCGAAGAGGCCGGGCCAGATCAACACCCACGAAAAAGCCGACCCTGAGGTCGGCTTTCTTGTGCAACTCAGGCTATCACCCTGCCCGGCGCAACAACCACACTCCGGCCAAGGCACAGATGCCCGCCGGGATCACCACCGCCAGCAACGGCGGGAAGCCGAACACCTGGCTGGAGGGCCCAAGCAAATCCTGGCCGATGCGGAACACGAAGCCCACCAGCACGCCGGTGAACACGCGCTGGCCAAGGGTCACCGACCGCAGCGGGCCGAAGATGAACGAGATCGCCATCAGCACCAGCGCCGCGGTCACCATCGGCTGCAGCACCTTGGTCCAGAACGCCAGCCAGTAACGGGCGTTGTTCAGGCCCTGGTCGGACAGGTAGTGGATGTAGTCCCACAGCCCGGTGATCGACAGCGACTCGGGCGCCAGAATGACGGTATTGAGCAGCTCCGGCGTGAGTGACACATCCCAGCGCTCTTCTGGCGCGGTTACCACTTCAGTGTGGTCGCCCCGGAAGTAAGTGGTGCGCACATCGGCGAGCAGCCAGTGATCTTGCTGGTACTGCGCACGACGGGCAAAGCTCGAAGTAACAATCTTGCGCTCGCTGTCGAAGCGATAGCGGGTCACCCCAAGCAGCAGGCCGCTGGGCTGCACGGCGTTGATGTGCACATACTCCTCGCCCTGGCGGTGCCACATGCCGCGCTTGGAACTTTGTGCTTCACCACCGCCCTGGGCCAGGGACCGGTCGGCCTGGGCCTTGTTCTCGGTCACCGGGGCCACGTACTCGCCAATCAGCAGGCCGACCAGCATCAGCACCAGCATGGGCTTCATCACCGCCCAGACGATACGGCCGATGGACACGCCGGCCGCACGCATGATGGTCAGCTCGCTGCTGCTGGCCAGACTGCCCAGGCCGATCAGGCAACCGATCAGGGCGGCCATTGGCAGCATTTCGTACAGCCGCCGAGGTGCGGTAAGCAGGACAAAGTTACCCGCCTCCATCACCGTGTAGGTGTCACTCAGGTCGCCCATCTCATCGATGAAGGCGAAAAGCGAAGCCAGGCCGAGGATGATCCCCAGCACGGCCAGGATGGCCAGCAGCACGCTCTGGCCAATGTAGCGATCGAGCTTAGCCATGGGCCACCTCCGCACGGCGGGCGGCACGCTTGAGGCGCAGCGGCTCCCAGTACATCAGGCCCAGGCCGATCAGCAGGAACAGGCCGTGGACCCACCACATGCCCAGGGCGATCGGCAGTTTGCCCTTCTCGAGGGCACCGCGTACGGAAATCAGCATTGTCAGGTAGGCCATGTACAGAAGAATTGCCGGCAGCAGCTTGAGGAAGCGGCCCTGGCGCGGGTTGGCCCGCGACAGTGGCACCGCCAGCAGGGTGACGACGAACACCAGGATCGGCAGCGACAGCCGCCACTGCAGCTCGGCGCGCTCACGCAGGCCCTCCTTGCCGATCAGTTCGGAAGTGGGGATGGCTTCGCGCTCGGTCACTTCCTCGGCGACTTCCGGCTTGGGCAGCAGCACACCATAAGTGTCGTACTTGATCGCGCGGTAATCGGCCTGGCCTGGGTTACCGTCATAGCGATAGCCGTTTTCCAGCACCAGGTAGCGGTTGCCGTCAGCCTGGATCTCCTGATGACCTTTTTCAGCGACCAGCACCGATGGGGCGCGGTCCTTGGTCTTGTCCTGGTTGAAGCGCTTCTCGGAGATGAACACCCCGGCCAGGTTGACGCGGTCGTCCGACAGCTGCTCGGTATAGGTCACCCGCGAACCGTCACGCAAGGTCTGGAAGCGGCCCGGCACCAAGGTGTCGAACTCGGTCAGCGTGTCCTGCTGGGCAATGATCTGCTGCACCTGGGCAACGCCCAGGGGCGCAAGGCTCAGGCTCAGCCAGGCCACCAGCAGGGCGACCAGCGCCGCCGGTGCCATGGTCAGCCCCAACAGGCGCTGCTGGCTCATACCGGTTGCGGACAACACGGTCATCTCGCTTTCCAGGTACAGCCGCCCGTACGCCAGGAGAATGCCAAGGAACAGACCCAGAGGCAGGATCAGTTGCAGGAAACCCGGCAGCCGGAAGCCCATGATCAGGAACAGCACGCCCGGGTCGAGCACGCCCTGGGCTGCCTGGGCCAGGTACTTGATGAAGCGCCCGCTCATGATGATCACCAACAGCACAGCGCTGACGGCGCTCAAGGTGACCAGGACCTCGCGGGACAGATAACGAAAGACGATCAAACCAGACACTCCTGGGTTGTCAGGGCGGACTGCCATGCAATGGCGCCAAACAATGACTTAGTACATCCAAGACCAATGCCGGTTCGCCAAAGGCGAACCTCCATGTAAAGTGCGCGCATTATCCTGTGATTGACCGCCCCTGTCACTTGGCCGCGTACGAAGGTGCACAACGGGGTTGTCAGCACGCTTGCCACAAGCTCAAACTGGCTGCTTTTGCGCTGGTGCGCGACGACGCGGCCAGGCCCGTCCAGAGCGCTGGAACACACAGCGCCATTCGTATCGATCATTCGGGGATCCTGACATGGAACTGGTTGTAAAAAGCGTAGCTGCTGCATCCGTAAAAACCGCCACATTGGTCCTTGCGGTAGGTGAAAACCGCAAGCTCGGCGCTGTTGCCAAGGCTGTCGACCAGGCCTGCGAAGGCGCCATCAGCGCGGTGCTCAAGCGTGGCGACCTGGCCGGCAAGCCGGGCCAGACCCTGCTGCTGCAGAACCTCCCGGGCCTGAAGGCCGAGCGCGTGCTGCTGGTGGGCAGCGGCAAGGAAGAAGCCCTGGGCGACCGCGCCTGGCGCAAACTGGTGGCCAGTGTCGCTGGCGTGCTCAAGGGCCTGAACGGCGCTGACGCAGTACTGGCCCTGGAGGATATCGCGGTCAGCAACCGCGACGCCCATTACGGCAAGTACCGCCTGCTGGCCGAAACCCTGCTGGACGGCGAATATGTGTTCGACCGTTTCAAGAGCCAGAAAGCCGAGCCGCGGGCGCTGAAAAAGGTCACCCTGCTGGCCGACAAGGCCGGCCTGGCCGAAGTCGAGCGCGCGGTCAAGCACGCCAGCGCCATCGCCAGCGGCATGGCCTTCACCCGAGACCTCGGCAACCTGCCGCCCAACCTTTGCCACCCAAGCTTCCTGGCCGAACAGGCCAAGGAGCTGGGCAAGGCGCACAAGGCCCTCAAGGTTGAAGTGCTGGACGAGAAAAAGATCAAGGACCTGGGCATGGGTGCGTTCTACGCCGTGGGCCAGGGCAGCGACCAGCCGCCACGCCTGATCGTGCTCAATTACCAGGGCGGCAAAAAGGCCGACAAGCCATTCGTGCTGGTGGGTAAGGGCATTACCTTCGACACCGGCGGCATCAGCCTCAAGCCAGGCGCCGGCATGGATGAAATGAAGTACGACATGTGCGGCGCCGCCAGCGTGTTCGGCACCCTGCGTGCAGTGCTCGAGCTGCAGCTGCCGATCAACCTGGTGTGCCTGCTGGCCTGCGCCGAGAACATGCCAAGCGGCGGTGCCACCCGCCCCGGTGACATCGTCACCACCATGAGCGGCCAGACGGTGGAAATCCTCAACACCGACGCTGAAGGCCGTCTGGTGCTGTGCGACACCCTGACCTACGCCGAACGCTTCAAACCGCAGGCGGTGATCGACATCGCCACCCTGACCGGCGCCTGCATCGTCGCCCTGGGCAGCCACACTTCCGGCCTGATGGGCAATAACGACGACCTGGTCGGGCAGTTGCTCGATGCCGGCAAGCGCGCCGACGACCGTGCCTGGCAGTTGCCGCTGTTCGATGAATACCAGGAGCAGTTGGACAGCCCGTTCGCCGATATGGGCAACATCGGTGGGCCAAAGGCCGGTACGATCACCGCGGGTTGCTTCCTGTCGCGCTTCGCCAAGGCCTACAACTGGGCGCACATGGACATCGCCGGCACCGCCTGGGTCAGTGGCGGCAAGGACAAGGGCGCCACTGGCCGCCCGGTACCTCTGCTGACCCAGTACCTGCTGGACCGCGCTGGCGCCTGACACCGTGAAGCCGGTGGTGCCCTGCGCGCCACCGGCCGGTAATTCCCACCATGAGCAAAGTCGACTTCTACATTCTGCCCACCGACTCGCTGTCGGCGCGGCTCGATTTCGCCTGCAAGCTGTGCGAAAAGGCCTGGCGCCTCGGCCACCGGGTCTATCTGCACTGCCAGGATGCAGAACAGCGCAGCGAACTGGACCAACGCTTGTGGCGCTTCAAGGGCGAGGCCTTCGTGCCCCACGACCTGGCCGAGGTGCATGCCGATGCTGGCGTGGTGCTGGGCCTGGCTGACAATGCAGGCGAGCACCACGGTCTGCTGATCAACCTGGGCGCCAGCGTGCCGGGCTTTGTCGGGCAGTTCGAGCGGGTGGCCGAAATCGTCGTTGAAGAGCCCGCTATCCGCCAATCAGCCCGTGAGCGATTCCGTTTCTACCGTGAACAGGGCTATGCTCTGCAAGACCACCGCTTACAGCGACTTTGACAACGATGGACAAGCCCTCCCCTTTGCCCGATTCCGCCCATCTGCTCGATGACCTCGAGTCGATCCGTCAGCTGCTTGGCGACGCCGACCTGCAACCGCCACTGCTCACCGAGACGGTCGAGCAGATTCCGTTGCTGCTGGACGAAGCCCCCAGCGCCCCCGCGGCGCCCGCCGAACCGGTCGCTGCCGAACCCGAGGACGACCCGCAGACCCGCCGCCAGGACACCCTGCTGCACCTGGAAAGCGAACTGCGCGCCGCAGCGCAGATGATCATGCAGGACGTGATCAACGACTTTACCCCGCATATCGAGAACGAAATCAAGCGCCGGCTGGATGCGCGGATCGAGCGGCTGATCAAGCGTTCGGAGTAGAACCGGGCTGCGGTGTCGCCTGCGGCCCCCAGCTTGGTTATACTTCCCGGCTTTCCCGAATAAATGCACAGGGTCCCGCCGCGCATGGATAAGACCTACCAGCCGCACGCAATCGAAACTTCCTGGTACAACACCTGGGAGTCCGAGAACTATTTCGCTCCACAAGGTGCAGGCGAGTCCTACACCATCATGATCCCGCCGCCGAACGTGACCGGCAGCCTGCACATGGGCCACGGGTTCAACAACGCGATCATGGACGCCCTGATCCGTTTCCGCCGCATGCAAGGCCGCGACACCCTGTGGCAGCCAGGCACCGATCACGCGGGTATCGCCACGCAGATGCTGGTCGAGCGCCAACTTGAAGCCAAAGGCCAGAACCGTCATGACCTGGGCCGCGAGAAGTTCCTGGAAAAAGTCTGGGAATGGAAGGATCAGTCCGGTGGCAACATCAGCCGCCAGATTCGCCGCCTGGGCTCATCGGTAGACTGGAGCCGCGAGCGCTTCACCATGGACGACGGCCTCTCCGAAGCGGTGAAGGAAGCGTTCGTGCGCCTGCATGAAGACGGCCTTATCTACCGCGGCAAGCGCCTGGTCAACTGGGACACCAAGCTGCACACAGCCATCTCCGACCTCGAAGTGGAAAACCACGACGAGAAGGGCCACCTGTGGAACCTGCGCTACCCGCTGGCCGACGGCGCCAAGACCGCCGAAGGCCAGGACTACCTGGTCGTTGCCACCACGCGTCCGGAAACCCTGCTGGGTGACGCTGCCGTGGCAGTCAACCCGAATGACGAACGCTACCAGGCACTGATCGGCAAATTCGTCGAACTGCCATTGGTCGGCCGCCGCATCCCGATCATCGCCGATGACTACTGCGACCCCGAGTTCGGTACCGGTTGCGTGAAGATCACCCCGGCCCACGACTTCAACGACTACGAAGTCGGCAAGCGTCACAACCTGCCGCTGCTGAACATCTTCGACAAGAACGCCTTCGTGCTGGCCAGCGCCCAGGCCTTCAACCTCGACGGCAGCGTCAACGAGCAGGTCGACACCCAGCTGCCTGCCCAGTACGCCAACCTTGACCGCTTTGTCGCGCGCAAGCAGATCGTCGCCGACCTGGACGCCCAGGGCCTGCTGGTCAGCATCGACGACCACGCCCTGAAAGTGCCGAAAGGCGACCGCTCGGGCACCGTCATCGAGCCGTGGCTGACCGACCAGTGGTACGTTTCCACCAAGCCGCTGGCAGAGCCTGCCATCGCCGCCGTGGAAGATGGCCGCATCCAGTTCGTGCCCAAGCAATACGAGAACATGTACTTCTCCTGGATGCGTGATATCCAGGACTGGTGCATCAGCCGCCAGCTGTGGTGGGGCCACCGCATTCCGGCGTGGTACGACGAGGCCGGCCAGGTCTACGTTGGCCGCAACGAGGAAGAAGTGCGCGCCAAGCACAAGCTGGGCGCCGACGTGGTCCTGCGCCAGGATGACGACGTACTCGACACCTGGTTCAGCTCGGGCCTGTGGACATTCTCCACCCTGGGCTGGCCGGAACAGACCGAATTCCTCAAGAAGTTCCACTCCACCGACGTGCTGGTGACTGGCTTCGACATCATCTTCTTCTGGGTTGCGCGCATGATCATGCTGACCATGCACCTGATCAAGAACGAAGACGGCACCCCGCAGGTACCGTTCAAGACGGTGTACGTGCACGGCCTGGTACGTGACGGCCAGGGCCAGAAGATGTCCAAGTCCAAGGGCAACGTGCTGGACCCGCTGGACATCGTCGACGGTATCACCCTCGACGCCCTGCTGGAAAAACGCACCAGCGGCATGATGCAGCCCAAGCTTGCCGAGAAGATCGCCAAGCAGACCAAAGCCGAGTTCCCCGAAGGTATTGCCAGCTACGGCACCGACGCCCTGCGCTTCACCTTCTGCTCGCTGGCCTCGACAGGCCGCGACATCAAGTTCGACATGGGCCGCGTCGAAGGCTACCGCAACTTCTGCAACAAGATCTGGAACGCTGCCCGCTACGTGCTGGACAAGGGCGAAGACTGCGGCCAGAACGGCGAAGCCTACGAGCTGTCGCTGGCCGACCGCTGGATCATTTCGCAACTTCAGCGTACCGAAGCCGAAGTAACCCGCCAGCTGGAGCAGTTCCGCTTCGACCTGGCCAGCCAGGCGCTGTACGAGTTCATCTGGAACCAGTACTGCGACTGGTACCTGGAGCTGTCCAAACCGGTACTGTGGGACGAAAACGCCCCGGTTGAGCGCGCCCGCGGCACCCGCCGCACCTTGGTGCGCGTGCTGGAAGTGGCACTGCGCCTTGCGCATCCGTTCATGCCGTTCATCACCGAGGAAATCTGGCAGCGCATCGCGCCGCTGGCCGGCATCAACGGCAAGACCATCATGCTGCAGCCATGGCCAGTGGCCAACGAAGCGCGCATTGACGTTGCCGCCGAAGGCGACATCGAGTGGCTGAAAGAGTTGATGGTCGGCCTGCGTAATATCCGCGCCGAAATGAACATCGGCCCCGGCAAGCCGCTGCCGCTGTTCCTGAAGAACGCCAACGCCGACGACCAGCGCCGCCTGCAGGAAAACGAAGCACTGCTGAAGAAGCTGGCCAAGGTCGAGTCGTTCACCGTACTGGGTGATGCCGACGAAGCGCCGCTGTCCGCTACCGCCCTGGTCGGTGACCTGCAAGTGCTGGTGCCAATGGCCGGGCTGATCGACAAGGATGCCGAGCTGGCGCGCCTGAACAAGGAAATCCAGCGGCTGCAAGGTGAAGTGCAACGTGTTGGCGGCAAGCTGTCCAACGCAGCCTTCGTCGACAAGGCCCCGCCTGCGGTGATCGAGAAGGAACGCGCCAAGCTGGCCGAGTCCGAGCAGGCTCTGGCCAACTTCACCGAGCAGCATGCGCGGATTGCTGCGCTGTAATCACTAGAGACCGTTGGGCCGCTGCGCGGCCCTTTCGCGACACAAGGCCGCTCCCACAGGACGGCGCCAACCTTAAAGGCGCCGCCATCCTGTGGGAGCGGCCTTGTGTCGCGAAAGGGCTGCGTAGCATCCCCAGGTTCTTCAAGCCACCGCTCGTATAGGGCTGGACACTGCCATGACCCCGAACAAACCCACCCTGCACCCGCGCAACCGCCACCAGGGTCGCTACGACTTCCCCAGCCTGATCAAGGCCCACCCTGACCTGGCCCGCTTCACCATCACCAACCCCCACGGCAAGCCCAGCATCGACTTTGCCAACCCCGAAGCCGTCCGCGTGTTCAACCGTGCACTGCTCAAGGCCCAGTACGGCATCCAGCACTGGGACATCCCAACCGATTACCTGTGCCCGCCCATTCCTGGCCGTGCCGACTACATCCACGTCGCCG
Source organism: Pseudomonas sp. JR33AA (assembly GCF_021378985.1). Taxonomy (NCBI): domain Bacteria; kingdom Pseudomonadati; phylum Pseudomonadota; class Gammaproteobacteria; order Pseudomonadales; family Pseudomonadaceae; genus Pseudomonas; species Pseudomonas sp. JR33AA. The sequence goes on along the minus strand of NZ_JAJSAW010000005.1, from coordinate 156,286 downwards.
CCGATCTGTTGGCCGATGACAATGCCGGCGACGTCCCAAGGGGCGCCCAAGTGCGCGCGCTGGACATCGGCGTGGGCGCAAACTGCATCTATCCACTGCTGGGCTACAGCGACTACCGCTGGCGCTTCCTCGGTTCAGACATCGACCCCGTGGCTCTGGCCTCGGCCAAGGCCATCGTCCAGGCCAATGGCCTGGGCAAAGCCATTACCCTGCGCCAGCAGGCCAACCGAGCGCACATCCTCAGCGGCCTGCTGCAGGAGGGCGAACGCTTTGACCTGACCCTGTGCAACCCGCCCTTTCATGCCTCACGCGACGAAGCCACCCGCGGCAGCCAGCGCAAGTGGAAAAACCTCGGTAAACAGGACCCCAAACGCAAGCTGCCCGTGCTGAACTTCGGTGGCCAGAACAATGAACTGTGGTGCGAGGGTGGCGAAATCCGCTTCGTCACCCAGCTGGTTGGCGAAAGCGTGCAGTACGCCGAACGGGTGCTGTGGTTCACCAGCCTGGTGTCCAAGGCCAGCAACCTGCCGGGCATTGAGGCCGCGCTGAAGAAGTCCGGCGCCAAGGCCGTGCGCATCATTGAGATGGGCCAGGGGCAGAAACAGAGCCGCATGGTCGCCTGGAGCTTCCATGACGACGCCGCACGCCAGGCCTGGCACGCCCAGCGTAAAACACAGGCGTGAAAAAACCGCTCCCGGGCAAGCCGGGCGCGGTTTCGTCAAAGCAACAATTACTTGTTGATGGCGTCGGTCAGCACTTTGGCTGGAACGAACTTGACGACTTTCTTGGCAGCGATTTCGATGGCAGCGCCAGTCGAAGGGTTGCGGCCGGTACGGGCAGGACGCTCGGAGACTTTCAGCTTGCCGATGCCTGGCAGGGTGATTTCAGCGCCGTTTTCCAGTTGGTCGGCAACGATCTGGCCCAGTTGCTCCAGAGCGTTCTTGGCGGTGGCTTTTGGCGCGGCGATCGATTCGGCGATGTCGGCAATCAGTTGGTCTTTGGTCAATGCCATGGTGGTGTTCCTTCCCTATCAAATTCGATGGTTATGCAGCGGACTACGACGTTATCGGGCCAGCCCCTTGAAATGGAGGGCCGCGCCAATTGCGTATGTAGATACGAAAATCGGCGTTTGGTTCGACACGATGAAAGCATGCTGCCAGCAATGCGCACACGAGGGGCGCAAGACCGCGCAAAACTACCACATGAATGGATAAATATCCGCCTCGCACTTTGATTAAATGCAGGTTTTTCGGGGGTTTCAGTTGAAAACACACAAAATTGAACAAAAAACGAACAACCGACATATCTGCCAACATACGGCCACTGCATCACCTCTGGTCTAGGTTAAACTTGGCAACTTTTGCAGCTCGCCGAGAATTCCATGCCAATCCGTCATTGCATCGTTCACCTGATCGACAAAAAGCCCGATGGCAGCCCCGCCGTGCTGCATGCTCGCGACTCCGAACTGACTGCCTCCGATGCCATCGAAAACCTCCTGGCCGACCTCAATGACAGCTACAACGCCAAGCAAGGCAAGGCCTGGGGCTTTTTCCACGGCGAATCGGGTGCCTACCCGCTGAGCGGCTGGCTGAAGCAGTATCTGGATGACGAAAAGGACTTCACCGCCTTCAGCCGCGTGGCTGTCGAGCATCTGCAGAAGCTGATGGAAGAGTCCAACCTGTCCACCGGCGGCCACATCCTGTTTGCCCACTATCAGCAAGGCATGACCGAGTACCTGGCGATCGCCCTGCTGCACCATAGCGAAGGGGTGGCGGTGAATGCCGAGCTCGACGTGACCCCTTCCCGTCACCTCGACCTTGGCCAGCTGCACCTGGCAGCACGCATCAACCTGTCGGAGTGGAAGAACAACCAGAACTCCAAGCAGTATATTTCGTTCATCAAGGGCAAGAACGGCAAGAAGGTGTCGGACTACTTCCGCGACTTCATCGGCTGCCAGGAAGGCGTCGACGGCCCGGGCGAAACCCGTACCCTGCTCAAGGCCTTCAGCGATTTCGTCGAAAGCGAAGACCTGCCGGAAGAATCCGCCCGCGAAAAGACCCAGACCCTGGTCGAGTACGCCACCACCCAGACCAAACTGGGCGAGCCGGTGACGCTCGAGGAACTGTCCAGCCTGATCGACGAGGACCGCCCCAAAGCGTTCTACGACCACATCCGCAACAAGGACTACGGCCTGTCGCCGGAAATTCCTGCTGACAAACGTACCCTCAACCAGTTCCGCCGTTTCACCGGGCGTGCCGAGGGGCTGTCGATCAGCTTCGAGGCGCATCTGCTGGGGGACAAGGTGGAGTATGACGAAGCGGCGGGGACCTTGATCATCAAGGGGCTGCCGACAACCTTGGTGGATCAGCTCAAGCGCCGCAAGGACTGATTTCCCCCAAACCGCCAAAGGAGGCCACTAGTGCCTCCTTTGCCGACTTGCGCAGCCGTTTCACCAACCGCTCCTGGCGCAGCGCCGTGCCCTTGTCCGGCCACTGCTCCACATACACCAGCGCCTGGGCCGGGCTGGTCTTGAAATAACGGGCGCCCTGCCCTTTCTGATGCGCGGCGAACCGACGCTGCGGGTCATCACTGATGCCGCAATACAACGAGCCGTTGGCTGCCCTAACCAGATAGACAAACCAGGGCTTACCAACGGCAGGCTCGACGACGTCACTCACCCTGGGCCTGCTGGAATGCGCGCAACCCCTTGAACGCCTGCAGGCGAACCTTGTTCTGCATCAGCGGCGACCAACCCAGCAGCATGCCAGGAACGCCCAACGCTTGCCGCGACCAACGCCACAGGTCAAAGGTGTCGTCATGCTGGCAAATCAGCCCATCACGAATGACAAAGCGTGCCTGGATATCGTTGACCACAACACGGCCGGTCTGGCTGAACAGGTAGGTTGCCACCCAGTGCGCGCTGCCACTGTGCTCATCTGCGCGGATGCTGTCGAACGTCAGGGTGAAGTTCTTGGCGCGGGTGGTGAGCATCCGCCACATATCGCCTGCGTCCTTGCCGCGCAGGGTGCCGAACACCGGGTCGCTGAAAACGATATCGTTGCTGTAGCAGGCTAGCATGGCGTCGGCATCCAGGCGCTGGAAAGCCTGGTAGAAACGGGTGATCAGGGCGCGGTTGGCATCGCTCATTGGGGGCTGGTCCGTCCTAGGTTCGAAAGCTGCACGATAATCCGCCCCGATGGCTTATGCCAGTACCGTCCTCTTGGCGGGCAAGAGGACAGCACTGCAAAAACATGCCTCAGACTTTTTCGCAGGTCACCTGCACATGCAGCGCCCGCCCGGCACCCAGTCCGAACACGATGGCGCCAACACCCAGCACCGCAAAAATCCAGCCCAGTGCCGCCCAGCCCCCGGTCAGGTCATGCACCAGGCCCACCGCAAACGGCCCCATCGACGCCAGGGTGTAACCCACCCCTTGGGCCATGCTCGACAGGTTCGCCGCCACATGGGCATCCTTCGAGCGCAGCACAATCAAGGTCAGCGCCAGGGCAAAGGTTCCTCCCTGTCCCAGACCCAGCACAATGGCCCATCCCCACAACCCGGAAAGTGGTGCATACAGGCAACCGAACAGACCCGCCAGCGTACCCGACATGACCACCACGATCGCCAACCGCTGGTCCTTGCCGCGGGTGGCCAGCCAGGGGGCACTGAGCGAGCTGATCAACTGCACGATCACCGACCCTGACAGCACCAGCCCTGCCTCGGTAGGGCTGAGGCCGCGGCCGATCAGGATCGATGGCAGCCAACCGAACACGATGTAGGCCAGTGATGACTGCAGGCCCATGTACAGGGTCACCTGCCAGGCCAGCGGGTCACGCCACAAGCCTTGCACGCGATAGGCCACCTTGTGCAGGCCATGCCCCTGACGGGCCTGTGGCAACCACACCAGCATGGCCAGCAACGCCGGCAGCACCCAGAAGCCCAACCCTAGTGCCCAGCTGCCGTCGAAGTGCTGGGCCAAAGGTACGGTGGCACCCGCCGCGATGGCCGCGCCCAGGCATAATGCCATGGTGTATACACCGGTCAGCGTGCCAGCATGCTGCGGAAAGTCGCGCTTGACGATACCCGGCAACAATACGCCGATAATGCCGATGCTGGCCCCTGCCATCAGGCTGCCGAGGAATACCCCAATAGCCCCGAAGGTACTTCGTACCACGAGGCCAAGTGCCAAGGTGACGAGGATGCCCAGAATCACCCGCTCGCTGCCAAAGCGCCGCGCCAGCACCGGCGCCAAGGGCGCAAACAGGCCCAGGCAGAGCACCGGCAAGGTGGTCAGCAAGCCAGCCTGCGAAGCACTCAGCCCCAGGCCTTCAGATACTTGGCCCAGCACTGGCGCCATGCTCGACAACGCCGGGCGCAGGTTCAAGGCCACCAGCACCAGGCCCAGCAGCAACAGCCAGGGCCGCCGCAACTCCACCGCCTGCTGCTGGACCTGTTCGTCGTCAGCTTCAGCATCAATCAGCAGCTCGTCGAGATCCCGCTGGTTCGAGGGGGTATTGCGGGTGATGGATTCAGCCATGGCCTTCTCGGTGTCAGGATTCAATGAGGGTACGGCTCAGGCGCTTGGCCCGTTCAGCGTCACGTTGCTCGACGGCCTCGAGGATCTGCCCATGCAAGTCGAACGTGGCCTGGCAGCGCGGAACGGTCGCCATACTGTGTTGCAGTGCGGCAGCCACCACCCCGGAAAAGTAACGGTACAACTCGCTCAATGCCGGGTTGTGGGCGGCATCGACCAGCCGCTGGTGGAACACCAGGTCGCAAGCCACATAGGCATCGACATCGCCGTGAAAGTGCCCGGCACTGCCTGCAAGAGCATCGCGCAGCGCTTGCAGGTCGGCATCGGTACGGCGCAGAGCCGCCAGGCCGATGGCCTCCGCCTCGAGGATATGGCGGGTTTCACGGGCCTGCTCGAGCGTACAGCGAGACATCGCGTGCACCGCCTGCAGCGGGTCCTGGGCCGTGCGCAGGTAGCTGCCGTCTCCCTGTCGAATCTCCACCAGGCCACTGAATGCCAGCACTCGCATGGCCTCACGCACGGTGTTGCGGCTAATGCCCAATTGCAAGGCAAGCTCTGGCTCGGTAGGCAGGCGCTGGCCGACCTGCCAATCACCCAGCACGATGCATTCGCGCATGCGCTCTACGGCCAACTCCACCAGGGAACGCTTGGTTAGCTCTGTAGTCATGCCACCCAACCAATCATCCGATGATTGATGCAGCTTACTGGATTGCAGACAAAGAGGTAAACCACCTGATATTTCTGCCAGTTGTGGGCATGCTGCTTTGTTGTAACGCTCGTTGCTTGCTTTCAAGGATGCGCCCACATGCGAATGGCGAGTTTGCTGTTACTGCTGTTCCTGGCCCTGCAGCCAGGCTGTGACCCGACCCGGCACCCGAGCCGCCCCAAGACCTTGCTCATCGGTCTTGACGGCGTGCAATTTGAGCAGTATCTGCAACTGGGCGATGCAACCAACCTGAAGCAGCGGCTTTATTACGGCAAGGCTTACGCCGGGGGTATCAATGGTAATGCCAGCGAGCAACCCACCTTGAGCGGCCCTGGCTGGGTCACTTTGCTGACCGGCGTGTGGAGCAACAAGCATGGCGTTGAATCGGACGACGACTCGCAACGGGTAAACCCGGCGTTTCCTAGCCTGTTCAAGCGGCTCCGCCTGGCGTACCCCAATGCCTACCTCTCCTGCATCGTCAACTGGCCGCCCCTCAACACGGCATTTCTGCTGGAGGACGCCCATGACGCCGATGTACGCGAAAGTGGTTTGCCAGATGAACAGGTGATTGAGCGTACGTTGCAGATCCTCGGTGACACAGCCGCTGACTTCACGTTCATTCAACTGGAGGAACCTGACCAGATCGGCCATAACACGGGTTATGGTGAGCGCTATGCCCAGGCGTTACGCAAGGCCGACAGCAATATCGGGCGGCTACTGGACAAGGTAGACCAGCGGCGTCGCATGTTCCCACAGGAAGACTGGCTGGTACTCGTCAGTACCAACCATGGCCGGGACTCTTGGGGGAAAGGCCATGGCGGTGCTTCTGAGCAGGAAAAGAGTATCTTCATCGCCAGCAACAAGCCGTTGAATCAGGAACTGACCGAGCTGAGCATTCCTGTGGAGATGCCTGGGCCCGGCGGCCTGTACGGGCTTCCCGCGCAGACCTCGGTCGCGCCCACGGTGCTGCGCCACATGGGCCTCAAACTGCAGCCGCAATGGCTTTTGGACGGCACGCCCTTACTGGGTGATACCGGCGTGCGCAAGGCGCGGGCCGACGAAAACAAAGGACGGCTACGCTGGAACAGTAGCGCCAATGGTTATCTGACCATTATCAAGAACGGCCATGTGGTTGCCCAGGTTGCGGCCAGAGACGAGCAATGGATCGATCCGGAGGGGATGGGCACGCAGAATGATTATGTACTGGTGCTAAAAGGTACTCCGGCGGCGGTGCGCAGCAGGCCGGCAGGCAAGCCGTTTGTAATCGAAGGCCGCCGCTATTGAGCCCCCCCGGTAGGAGCGGGTTCACCCGCGAAAGGGCCGGGCCTGCTGGCCAATTTATACCGGCCGTTCACCGTTGCTGCCGCTACCGTATTCGCGGGTAAACCCGCTCCTACAATGGACGCGCACAGGCTGTTGTAGGAGCGGGTTCACCCGCGAAAGGGCCGGGCCTGCTGGCCTATTTCCACCGACCGTTCGCAGCTGCCGCCGCTACCGTATTCGCGGGTAAACCCGCGCCTACACGTCAGCTCAACGCATCCAGCAGTGCCTGGTTCATTTCCGGCGTACCGATGGTAATCCGCAGGAACTGGGCAATACGCGGCTGCTTGAAGTGACGCACGATCACGCCCTGCTCGCGCAAGCGTGCCGCCAGCTCACCGGCATCCTGCTGCGGGTGGCGGGCGAAGATGAAGTTGGCAGCCGACGGCAGCACCTCAAAGCCCTTGGCCTGCAGCTGACCGACCAACACCTCGCGGCTGTCTATCACCTTGCGGCAGGTTTCCTCGAAGTACTCACGGTCTTCGAACGCCACCGCCGCGCCGACGATAGCTGCACGGTCCAGCGGATAGGAGTTGAAGCTGTTCTTGATCCGCTCCAGCGCCTCGATCAGGTCCGGGTGCCCCACCGCCAGACCCACTCGCAGACCCGCCAGCGAGCGCGACTTCGAGAGCGTCTGGGTAACCAGCAGGTTATCGTAGCGGTCCACCAGGCTGATCGCCGTTTCACCACCAAAATCGATGTAGGCCTCATCCACCACCACCACCGAATCACGGTTGGCCTGCAGCAGCTGCTCCACCACCTGCAACGGCATCAGGCAACCGGTCGGCGCATTGGGGTTGGGGAAGATGATGCCAGCGTTGGGCTTTTTGTAGTCCTCAATGCGGATCTGGAACTGCTCATCCAGCGCCACCTGTTCGAAGGCAATGCCGTACAGGCCGCAGTAGACCGGGTAGAAGCTGTAGCTGATGTCCGGGAACAGCAGCGGCGCATCGTGCTGGAACAGGCCGTGGAAGATGTGCGCCAGCACCTCGTCCGAGCCATTGCCGACAAACACCTGCGCCGGCGTCACGCCGTAGTACTCGGCAACCGCTTGCTTGAGACGGTCACCGTTCGGGTCCGGGTACAGGCGCAGGTTATCGTTCAGCTCGCCGCGCATGGCCTCCAGCGCCTTGGGCGACGGGCCATAGGGGTTTTCGTTGGTGTTCAGCTTGACCAGGCGGGCCAGCTTGGGTTGCTCGCCCGGCACGTAAGGCACCAGATCCTTGACGAAGGGGCTCCAGAATCGACTCATGCTCAGTTCCCCTTCTCTTGGGTCAGGATACGGTATTCAGCGCTGCGGGCGTGGGCGGTCAGCGACTCGCCACGCGCCAGAACCGAGGCAGTGTGGCCCAGGTCGGACGCGCCCTGTTCGGAGCAGAAAATGATCGACGAACGCTTCTGGAAGTCATACACCCCCAGCGGCGATGAAAAGCGCGCGGTACCCGAAGTGGGCAGCACGTGGTTAGGGCCAGCGCAGTAATCACCCAACGCTTCGCTGGTGTGGCGGCCCATGAAGATCGCGCCAGCATGGCGAATGTGTGGCAGCCAGGCTTGCGGGTCGGCCACCGACAGCTCCAGGTGCTCCGGTGCGATGCGGTTGGCCACTTCCATGGCCTGCTGCATGTCACGCACCTGGATCAACGCACCACGGCCATTGATCGACTTCTCGATGATATCGGCTCGTTCCATGGTCGGCATCAGCTTGTCGATGCTGGCAGCCACGCGATCGAGGAAGGCGGCATCCGGGCTGACCAGAATGGCCTGGGCGTCTTCGTCGTGCTCGGCCTGGGAGAACAGGTCCATGGCGATCCAGTCCGGGTCGGTTTGACCGTCGCACACCACGAGAATTTCCGAGGGGCCGGCGATCATGTCGATGCCTACCTGGCCGAACACGTGGCGCTTGGCGGTGGCCACGTAGATGTTGCCCGGGCCGACGATCTTGTCCACCTGCGGCACGCTTTCGGTACCGTAGGCCAGCGCGGCCACGGCTTGGGCACCACCGACGGTGAACACCCGGTCGACACCGGCGATGCAGGCGGCCGCCAGCACCAGCTCGTTGACCTCACCCCGCGGGGTCGGTACCACCATCACCACTTCAGCCACGCCGGCAACCTTGGCCGGGATGGCGTTCATCAGCACCGACGACGGGTACGACGCCTTGCCGCCCGGCACATACAGGCCGGCACGGTCCAGCGGGGTGACCTTCTGGCCGAGCACGGTGCCGTCGGCTTCGGTGTACTGCCAGGAATCCTGCTTCTGCCGCTCGTGATAAATGCGCACACGGTTGGCGGCCTTTTCCAGGGCCTCGCGCTGGACCGGGGTAATGCGAGTCAGCGCCAGTTCCAGGCGCGCGCGATTGAGGATCAAGTCGTCAATCGACTTGGCGTCAACACCATCGAAACGCTGGGTGAATTCCACCAGCGCCGCATCGCCGCGTTCCCGCACGGCCTTGATGATGTCGAGCACGCGCTGATTGACCGCGTCATCGGACACACTTTCCCAGCTCAGCAGATGATCCAGATGTCGGGCGAAATCCGGATCAGCAGCGTTGAGACGGGCAATTGCAGTGGACACGGTCATGGCGAGGGCCTCGTAATATTAGCGAATGCTCAGGCGCCCTAGGGGATTGTGCGAAAAGTGCCTGCGCGACGATCATGCTACGTTAAAAACAGGCTCGGAATGCTCATTTGCAACCAGCAAAGTCGGGCGCGACCCCGGCCGTTCCTCGCCTGTTTTCGTTCTTGCATGATCGCCGCTCGGCGACTTTTTGCACAATCCCAAGCTACCAGTCCATCCGCGCGGGCACCCGAGAAAAATGGCTATGACGCGGATAGACGGGCGCGACAGCGAAGGTCGCGCGCAGGAGTCAACCGCGGTGTCGCGATTCGACCGCTGCGCGCAGCGTGTCGATCAGGCTTTGAATACGGGCGTGCTGCATTTTCATGGAGGCTTTGTTGACCACCAGGCGAGAGCTGATCGTGGCGATCAGTTCCTGGGGTTCCAGGCCGTTGGCACGCAGGGTGTTGCCGGTGTCGACCACGTCGATGATCTTGTCGGCAAGGTTGATCAGCGGTGCCAGTTCCATCGAGCCATACAGCTTGATGATGTCGACCTGGCGGCCTTGTTCTGCGTAGTAACGCTTGGCGACGTTGACGAACTTGGTGGCCACACGCAGGCGCCCCTTGGGCTCGGCTGCGCCGACTACGCCCGCGGTCATCAGCTTGCATTGGGCAATCTGCAGGTCCAGGGGCTCATACAGGCCCTGGCCGCCGTACTCCATCAGCACGTCCTTGCCGGCCACACCCAGGTCGGCAGCACCATGTTCGACATAGGTCGGCACGTCGGTGGCACGCACGATCAGCAGGCGCACATCGTCCTGCGTGGTGGGAATGATCAGTTTGCGGCTCTTGTCCGGGTTTTCGGTCGGCACGATGCCGGCCTCGGCGAGCAACGGCAAGGTATCGTCGAGAATACGGCCTTTGGAAAGCGCGATGGTCAACATTGGAACGTCGGTCCTTAAGCGGCTGCTGCCGGCCAGGTCATCGACCTGGCCGCATTCAATTCAAAAGGTGCGTCCTTGCACCCGCGGGCTACTAGCCCGGTACGCGGCGAATTTTCGCGCCGAGCATCTGCAGTTTTTCCTCGATGCACTCGTAGCCACGGTCGATGTGGTAGATGCGATCGATCAGGGTATCGCCTTCGGCAACCAGCGCCGACAGCACCAGGCTGGCGGAAGCACGCAGGTCGGTGGCCATGACCGGGGCACCCTTCAGCGCCTTGACGCCAGTGACGATGGCGGTGTTGCCTTCGACCTGGATCTGCGCGCCCATGCGGTGCATTTCGTAAACATGCATGAAGCGGTTTTCGAAGATGGTCTCGATCACCGCGCCAGTGCCTTCGGCAATGGCATTCAGCGAGATGAACTGCGCCTGCATGTCGGTCGGGAACGCCGGGTACGGGGCGGTACGCAGGTTGACGGCTTTCGGCCGCTTGCCGTGCATGTCCAGTTCGATCCAGTCTTCGCCGGTATTGATGTCGGCACCCGCTTCCTTGAGTTTTTCCAGCACGGCTTCAAGGATGGTAGGGTCGGTGTCCTTGACCTTGACGCGGCCACCAGTCACGGCAGCGGCAACCAGATAGGTGCCGGTCTCGATGCGGTCCGGCATCACGCGGTAGTTGGCCGAATCCAGTCGTTCGACACCATCGATGGTGATGGTGTCGGTACCTGCACCCTGAATGTTCCCGCCCATGGCGTTGATGAAGTTGGCCAGGTCGACCACTTCAGGCTCACGCGCGGCGTTCTGCAACACGCTGCGGCCCTTGGCCAAGGCCGCGGCCATCATGATGTTCTCGGTACCGGTCACGCTGACGGTGTCGAAGAAGAAGTGCGCGCCGCGCAGGCCACCTTCAGGCGCCTTGGCCTTGATGTAGCCGCCTTCCACTTCGATCTTCGCCCCCATGGCCTCAAGACCACGGATGTGCAGATCGACCGGGCGCGAGCCAATGGCGCAACCGCCAGGCAGGGCCACTTCGGCTTCGCCGAAGCGGGCAACCATCGGGCCCAGCACCAGGATCGAGGCGCGCATGGTCTTGACCAGCTCGTACGGCGCGACCAGGGTCTTGATGGTGCGTGGATCGATCTCCACCGACAGCTTTTCGTCGATCACAGGCTCGATGCCCATGCGACCGAACAGCTCGATCATGGTGGTGATGTCGTGCAGGTGCGGCAGGTTGCCCACGGTGACCGGGCCATCGGCCAGCAGGGTCGCTGCCAGAATCGGCAGGGCTGCGTTCTTCGCGCCCGAAATGCGGATCTCGCCGTCAAGGCGAGCGCCGCCAGTAATAATCAGTTTGTCCATTGGATTCTCGCCGCCAAGTTGGCTCAGGTGCGCTCAGCCCAGGCTGCGCTGCTGAAAAATTTCATGGTTACCGCATGGATGCTGCCATTGGCGATCCACGGATTCAGGTGAGCATAGATCGCCTGCTGGCGTTTGACCGGGCTCAGGCCAGCCAACTCGTCGCTGATCACGTTCAACTGGAAGTTGCAGCCTTCGCCTTCAACTTCGACCCGGGAACCCGGCAATTTCTCTTCAAGGAAGCTTTTAACTTCTACGGCCTGCATGCTCAACCTCAATCGGCGCCCGATGCGCACGGGTCGGCCATCATACAAAAAAGCCCCTCGCCTGCGAAGCCCAACGAAGGCTTCGCTGACCGAGGGGCCATCATCCGTGCCGAGCCACTAGCTTGCCAGCACTTCATCGAGATCATAGACCTCGGCAATTTCCCGCATGTCGTCAGGCATGCCACGCACTTCGCACGCCTTGCCAGTGGCCTGAGCATCACGCATGTACGCAAGCAGTAACGATAGGCCGACACTGGACGACTTCTGGACAGCCGAGCAATCAAGCACCAGTCGCGGCTCGCGCGAGCCATCGATCAGCACCTTGCCTTGCTTGCGCAGGGCCGGGCCGCTGCGGTAGTCCAGCACACCGGCCAGACGCAGTATGCCAGGCTCGGCCATGCTTACAGCAGCCTCACTCATTTGACGGTTTTCTCCGGGGAGCTGTCGGCCGCCTGCTTGGCCTTGGCCACTTCGCCGGCCCAGCCGTCGATGGTCTTGTCCAGGTTGTTGCCGTTACGCTGCATGGCATCGGCGAACTGGTCACGGAACAGCTTGCCGATGTTGATGCCGTTGACGATGACGTTACGGACCTTCCACTCGCCATTGAGTTTGACCATGGTGTACTGCACCGGATACACCGCACCGTTATTACCGGTGACCTTCATGTTGACGCTGGTGCGATCGTCACCCTCGGCCTTGGCCGGATCGACGGTAATGCCCTGGTTGTTGTACTCGAGCAAGGCATTGCCGTAGAACTGCATCAGGCTGCGCTTGAAGTTTTCCTGAAAGCGCTGCATCTGCGCAGGCGAGGCATTGCGCGAGTACTTGACGGTCATGATGCTCTTGGAAATGCCGTCTGCGTCAACCACCGGCCCCAGGTTGCTGTTCAGGGCGTCATAGAAGGCCTGAGGATCAGCCTTGTACTGCTCCTTGTTGCTCTTGAGGTCGCTGAGCAACTGCGTTGTGGTGGTCTGGATCACCTCCCGGGCGGATTGCCCAGGGGCGGCCACGGTCAGCAGGGGGAAAGCCGCCAGCAGGACCAGCAGGCCACGTCGCAGGATCGAAATCATGGATACTCCTTAATTAGCCGGTTGCGCTTCTTTGGGTTCCTTGCCAACGGAGTTGAGCAGGAACTTGCCAATCAGATCTTCGAGCACCAGCGCCGACTGGGTGTCGTGGATGGTCGCGCCGTCCTTGAGTACCTGGTCTTCACCGCCAACGCTGATGCCGATGTACTTCTCGCCAAGCAAACCGGCGGTCAGGATCGAGGCAGTGGAGTCGGTCGGCAGGTTATCGACCGACTTGTCCAGCTGCAACGTCACCCGACCGGTGTAGGAATCACGGTCCAGATCGATGGCGGTGACCTTGCCGATGGTCACACCGGCCATGGTCACTTTAGCTCTGACCGTCAAACCGGCGATATTGTCGAAGTAAGCATAAACTTTATAGGTATCGCTGCTCGGGCTGGCCGACAGCCCGCTGACACGCAGGGCCAGCAGCAGCAGCGCCAGGATCCCGGCCAGGAGGAACAGGCCGACACCGATTTCCAGGGTGCGGTTTTGCATCAGAAATCTCCAAACATCAAGGCGGTCAGAATAAAGTCCAGACCCAGCACTGCCAACGAGGCATAGACCACGGTCTTGGTGGTTGCACGACTGATCCCTTCTGAGGTGGGCTCACAGTCGTAGCCCTGGAATACGGCGATCCAGGTCGAGACGAAAGCAAACACCAGGCTCTTGACCAGCCCGTTGAGCACGTCGTCCGTGAAAGAAACACTGTTCTGCATGTTGGCCCAGAACGAGCCCTCGTACACACCCAGCCAGTCCACCGCCACCCACGAGCCACCCCAGATACCAACCACGCTGAAGATCAGCGCCAGCAGCGGCAGCGAGATGAAACCGGCCCAAAGGCGTGGCGCAACGATGTACTTGAGCGGGTCGACACCGATCATTTCCAGGCTCGACAACTGCTCGGTGGACTTCATGTTGCCGATTTCGGCGGTCAGCGCGGAACCGGCACGCCCGGCAAACAGCAACGCCGTTACCACCGGGCCAAGTTCACGCAGCAGGGTCAGGGCGACCATCTGCCCTACCGCCTGCTCCGAGCCGTACTTGGTCAGGATGCTGTAGCCCTGCAGCGCCAGCACCATGCCGATGAACACACCGGACACGACGACGATCGCCAGCGACAGCACACCCACCGAGTACAACTGCTTGGTCAGCAGCTGGAAGCCGCCACCAATGCCACCGCGACCGACCAGCGCATGGAACAGGAACAGGCACGAACGCCCGAGCACGGCCAGCACGTCGATTGCCGAGCGGCCCAGCAGGCGGACACGTTCGAGTAAGGATTTTCTGCGCATCAACGCGCTCCCAGCAGGTCGGCGCGGTAGTCAGGCGCGGGAAAGTGGAAGGGAACCGGGCCATCGGGGTCGCCTTTCATGAATTGGCGGATCCGTGGATTGTCCGACCCCATCAGCTCATCAGGCGTCCCCTGGCCCAGCACTTGGCCGTCACCTACCACATAGATGTAGTCGGCGATGCTGGCGGTTTCTGCCAGGTCATGGGAAACCACGATGCTGGTGATGCCCAGGGCATCGTTGAGCAGGCGAATCAGGCGCACCAGTACCCCCATGGCGATCGGGTCCTGGCCGACGAACGGTTCGTCGTACATGAGGATCTGCGGGTCCAGGGCAATCGCCCGGGCCAGAGCCACACGGCGCTTCATGCCACCGGACAGCTCGTCGGGCATCAGGTCGATGGCACCGCGCAGACCCACGGCCTGCAGCTTCATCAACACGATGTCACGGATCATTTCGTCCGACAGCTGAGTATGCACGCGCAGTGGAAACGCGACGTTCTCGAACACATCGAGGTCGGTGAACAACGCGCCGCTCTGGAACAGCACGCCCATCTGCTTGCGGGCGTCGAACAGGTCGCTGCGCGACAGCGTCGGCAGGTTCTGCCCGGCAACCCATACCTCACCGCTCGAGGGGCGCAACTGTGCGCCCATCAGGCGGAGCAACGTGGTCTTGCCGCAACCCGATGGCCCCATGATGCCGGTGACCTTGCCGCGCGGGATGCTGATGTCCACGTTGCTGAAAATGCTGCGCGAACCACGTTTGAAGGTGACACCCTTCAACTCGACCGCGTAGGCGCTATCCACACTCATCTAGACTCCTTGCTAATGCAGCCTCGTCCTAATGGACGCCGGCCTCCATCTGGAAGGCACACGCACCCCTGACAGGCCGAATAGCGGCGAACTATAGCACCGCTGACAGCCCCGCCCCAAGGCCGGGCAAGCAGTCGTTCAGCCTCGGTACAGGCTTTGGTGGTAGTCACCACAGCAATCGAGGAGGTGAGGGTTTTCATCATTGCGCGTATAATCGTCGCCCTTTCATCAGGCATTGCTTTTTCGACATGAGCCAATCCAGCGAGCTGATCCAATCCGCCCAACGCACTCTGCGCCTGGAACTCGAGGCCGTAGAGGCCCTTTTGGCGCGCATCGACGACAATTTCGTCAAAGCCTGCGAACTGATTCTGACCAGCAAGGGCCGGGTCGTCGTGGTCGGCATGGGCAAGTCCGGGCACATCGGCAACAAGATCGCCGCGACCCTGGCCAGCACCGGCACACCGGCGTTTTTCGTGCACCCGGCCGAAGCCAGCCATGGCGACATGGGCATGATCACCCGTGATGATGTCATCCTTGCGCTGTCGAACTCCGGCAGTACCGCCGAAATCGTCACCCTGCTGCCGTTCATCAAACGCCTTGGCATCAAGCTGATCAGCCTGACCGGCAACCCGGACTCGCCGCTGGCCCAGGCCGCCGAGGTCAACCTTGACGCGCGTGTCGCACAAGAGGCCTGCCCACTGAACCTGGCACCCACCTCCTCCACCACGGCAGCGCTGGTACTGGGCGACGCCTTGGCCATCGCCTTGCTCGAAGCCCGCGGCTTCACCGCCGAGGACTTCGCCTTCTCGCACCCGGGTGGCGCGCTGGGCCGCCGCCTGCTACTGAAGGTCGAGAACGTGATGCACGCCGGCGACGATCTGCCTCAAGTACCACGCGGCACCCTGCTCAAGGACGCGCTGCTGGAAATGTCCCACAAAGGTTTGGGCATGACCGTGATCGTCGAAGCCGATGGCAAACTGGCCGGGATCTTCACCGACGGTGACCTGCGCCGCAGCCTGGACCGCAACATCGATGTGCACACCACCCTGATCGACCAGGTCATGACCGTTCATGGCAAGACTGCGCGTGCCGACATGCTCGCCGCCGAAGCCCTGAAGATCATGGAAGACCACAAGATCAACGCCCTGGTGGTGGTGGACCGTGACGACCGCCCGACCGGCGCCCTGAACATGCATGACCTGCTGCGCGCCGGCGTAATGTAAAGGAGCGATGGAATGAACCAGGACCTCATGCAACGCGGCAAAGGCATCAAGCTGGCAGTATTCGACGTGGACGGCGTGCTCACCGATGGGCATCTGTACTTCCTCGAGGATGGCAGCGAATTCAAGACGTTCAATACCCTCGACGGCCAGGGCATCAAGATGCTCATGGCCTCGGGCGTGACCACCGCGATCATCAGCGGGCGCAAGACCCCAGTGGTCGAACGCCGGGCCAGCAACCTCGGTATCCCGCACCTCTACCAAGGCCGGGAGGACAAATTGGTGGTGCTTGACGGCCTGCTCGCCGAACTGGGCCTAAGCTATGATCAAGTGGCTTACCTGGGCGACGACCTGCCCGACCTGCCGGTGATTCGCCGTGTGGCTCTGGGCATGGCCGTAGCCAACGCCGCACCGTTCGTACGCCAGCACGCCCATGGCGTGACCCAGGCACGTGGCGGCGAAGGCGCGGCCCGCGAATTCTGCGAATTGATCATGCAGGCCCAGGGCACCCTGGACGCTGCCAACGCCAACTACCTGTAAGGCTGCCCATGCTCAGCAAGAAAGCCCGAAACATTGTGCTGCTCGGGGCGATAGCCGCCCTGTTGGTAGCCATTGGCTACTGGAATGTCAGCCCGGAAAGCTTCCTCGACAAGCCCGTGGCCCAGGTCGACGAAAGCGCCATCGATTACTACGCGATCAACGCACACAGCGTGCAATTCCTGCCTGACGGCAAGCTGCAATACGAAATGACCGCCGACAGGATCGAACACCTCAAGACCAGCGAAGTCACCCAGGTGACCACACCGGACCTGCACCTGTACCGCGGTACCGAATACCCATGGCATGTGCAAAGCACGCGCGCCGAGGTCAATCCGGACGGTACCGAGGTCGAACTGATCGACAAGGTACGGATTGCCCGCACCGATGAAAAGCAGCGTGAAACCATCATCACCAGCTCACGCATGACCGTGTTCCCGCAGAAGCAATATGCGCAGACCGAGCAAGCCGTTAGAATCGACGGCGCCGGAGGCACGACTACGGGCAAAGGCATGAAAGCGTATTTGAAAGAAGGCAAGATGGACTTGCTCTCTAACGTAAGAGGACAGTATGAGGCTCGTTAAAACCCTCCCCCTTTTGCTCAGCCTGAGCGCAGCACTGGGAAGCGCGAGCGCCCTCGCCCTGCCGAACGACCGTGACCAGCCTATCCGCATCCAGGCCGACAACGCTCACCTGGATGACAAGCAAGGTGTGGCCACTTACACCGGCGATGTGATCATCACTCAGGGTTCGATGATGATCAAAGGCAACACCGTGACCATTACCCGCTCCGCCTCTGGCGATATCGACGTAGTGACCTCGGTGGGCAACCTGGCCTACTTCGAGCAGCAGCAGAGCGCAGCCAAGCCGGACAAGATGAAAGGCTGGGGCGTGACCATCCAGTACCAGTCGCAGAAGGACTTGGTCATTCTCACCGACCGTGCCAAGGTCGAGAGCGAAGGCAATACCACCGAAGGCGAAAAGATCGTCTACAACACCCAGACCCAGGTGGCGACCGCCGGTCGCGGTGGCAATGTGACAACACCCCGTCAGCGCATCGACATGGTGATCCAGCCCAAGAAGAAGGCCGAGTAAATGGCAACCCTCAAAGCCCAGCACCTGGCAAAGAGCTACAAGGGGCGGCAGGTAGTACGTGATGTCAGCCTGTCTATCGACAGCGGCCAGATCGTCGGCCTGCTCGGCCCCAACGGCGCCGGCAAGACCACCTGCTTCTACATGATTGTCGGGCTGGTCCAGGCCGAACAGGGCCGCGTACTGATCGACAACCTCGATGTAAGCCACCAGCCCATGCACGGCCGCGCGCGCGCCGGGATCGGCTACCTGCCGCAGGAAGCCTCGATCTTCCGCAAGCTGTCGGTCGCCGACAACATCATGGCCATCCTCGAGACCCGCAAGGACCTCGACCGGGACGGCCGCCGCAAAGAGTTGGAAAGCCTGCTGCAGGAGTTCCACATCAGCCACATCCGTGACAACCTCGGCATGAGCCTGTCCGGTGGTGAACGCCGCCGCGTCGAAATTGCGCGCGCCCTGGCGACCGCACCCAAGTTCATCCTGCTGGACGAACCGTTCGCCGGTGTCGACCCGATTTCGGTCGGCGACATCAAGCAGATCATTCACCACCTCAAAGCCAAAGGTATCGGTGTACTGATTACCGACCACAACGTGCGTGAAACCCTGGATATCTGCGAAACCGCTTATATCGTCAACGATGGCCGATTGATCGCCGAAGGCGACGCTGAAACCATCCTGGCAAACGACTTGGTCAAAGAAGTTTACCTGGGCCACGAGTTCCGCCTCTGACCCGGCACGCGCCTGAAGTACTGGCAAACACCACTGAGACTGCGGGTAAAGTTGTTACGGTACTCTAGGCAAACGCTACAATTTAAGGCATAAAACTTGCTTGATCTGGCGCCTCGGCGCCCTCGTGTAGTGGATGGCGCATGCGCGCCGGCGAACAAGGTATTAAGCCCCTGCCATGAAACCATCGCTCGTCCTAAAAATGGGCCAGCAACTGACGATGACGCCTCAGTTGCAACAGGCCATCCGCCTGCTCCAGCTCTCTACCCTGGACCTCCAACAGGAAATCCAGGAAGCGCTGGAGTCGAACCCGATGCTCGAACGTCAGGAAGACGGTGAAGACTTCGACAACAGCGACCCGATGGCCGACAACGCCGAGAACAAGCCGGCCGCCGAAGTTCAGGACAACAGCTTCCAGGAAAGCACTGTCAGCACCGACAACCTGGAAGACGGTGAGTGGGGCGAGCGCATCCCCAACGAGCTCCCGGTCGATACGGCTTGGGAAGACATCTACCAGACCAGCGCCAGCAGCCTGCCCAGCAACGATGACGACGAATGGGACTTCACCACTCGCACATCGGCCGGCGAAAGCCTGCAAAGCCACCTGCTGTGGCAGTTGAACCTGGCGCCGATGTCCGACACCGACCGCTTGATTGCCGTGACCCTGATCGACAGCATCAACGGCCAGGGCTACTTGGAAGACACACTCGAAGAAATCTGCGCCGGTTTCGACCCGGAGCTGGATATCGAGCTGGACGAGGTCGAAGCCGTACTGCACCGCATCCAGCAGTTCGAGCCGGCTGGCGTCGGCGCCCGCAACCTGGGCGAATGCCTGTTGCTGCAACTGCGCCAACTGCCCGCTACCACCCCGTGGATGACCGAAGCCAAGCGCCTGGTCACCGATTTCATCGACCTGCTCGGCAGCCGTGACTACAGCCAGCTGATGCGGCGGATGAAAATCAAGGAAGACGAACTGCGCCAGGTCATCGAACTGGTGCAAAGCCTTAACCCGCGCCCTGGTTCGCAGATCGAGTCCAGCGAGCCCGAGTACGTGGTGCCGGACGTCATCGTGCGCAAGGACAGCGACCGCTGGCTGGTAGAACTGAACCAGGAAGCCATCCCACGCCTGCGCGTCAACCCACAATACGCCGGCTTCGTGCGCCGTGCCGACACCAGCGCCGACAACACCTTCATGCGCAACCAGCTGCAGGAAGCGCGCTGGTTCATCAAGAGCCTGCAAAGCCGTAACGAAACCCTGATGAAGGTTGCCACGCAGATCGTCGAGCACCAACGCGGCTTCCTCGACCACGGCGACGAAGCGATGAAGCCGTTGGTACTGCATGACATTGCCGAAGCGGTAGGCATGCACGAATCGACCATCTCGCGGGTTACCACGCAGAAATACATGCACACCCCGCGTGGCATCTACGAACTGAAATACTTTTTCTCCAGCCATGTCAGCACCTCCGAAGGCGGAGAATGCTCGTCCACGGCGATCCGCGCGATCATCAAGAAACTGGTTGCGGCGGAAAATCAGAAAAAGCCATTGAGTGACAGCAAGATCGCTGGTTTACTGGAGGCACAAGGCATCCAGGTAGCCCGTCGCACCGTCGCCAAGTACCGCGAGTCCCTCGGCATCGCACCGTCGAGCGAACGCAAGCGACTGATGTAGCCCCTGAGATGTGCCACAGCGTTTTCGTGGCAGGTGCAAGACCTGCCTCTTTATGCACGGGCAACAAAGGAGAAGCTGTATGCAAGTCAATATCAGTGGACAGCATGTAGAAGTCACCCAGCCACTGCGCGATTACGTGCTTGAAAAGCTCGCCCGCGTGGAGAGTCACTTCGACAAGATCACCAACGTGCAGGTAATCATGAAAGTCGAGAAGCTTCAGCAGAAGGTCGAGGCGACCCTGCAGATTCCCGGCGGCGAAGTGGTAGCCAACGCCGAACACGAAGACATGTATGCAGCGATCGACGCCTTGGCCGACAAGCTCGACCGCCAACTGAAAAAACACAAGGAAAAACAGCAAAGCCTGCTGCAAGGTGCAGCTGCCCGCTGATCCCCCTCATCCATGATCCGACTTGAAACCATCCTGACCCCCGGCCGTTCCCTCGTGAACGTGCCGGGCGGCAGCAAGAAGCGCGCCCTGGAAAAGGTCGCCACTGTCATCGCCGACCAAGTGCCAGAACTGGAGATGCAGGACGTCTTCGAAAAACTGGTAGCCCGGGAAAAGCTCGGTTCTACTGGTTTTGGCAATGGCATCGCCATCCCGCACTGCCGGCTTGAAGGGTGCTCCGCGCCAGTCAGCGCCCTGCTGCATCTGGAAGCGCCTATCGATTACGACGCCATCGATGGCGCGCCGGTGGACCTGCTGTTTGTGCTGCTGGTACCCGAAGCGGCTACCGATGCCCACCTTGAACTTCTGCGTCAGATCGCCAGCATGCTCGATCGCAAGGAGGTCCGTGATCGGCTGCGTGCGGCCACCAGCAACGAGGCCCTGTTCCAGGTTGTCCTGGACGTACAGAACGAGCACTGAACATGCGCCTGATCATCGTCAGCGGCCGGTCCGGCTCCGGCAAGAGCACCGCCCTCGATGTCCTGGAAGACAGCGGTTTCTATTGCATCGACAACCTGCCGGCCGGGCTATTACCGCAGTTGGCGGAAAATGCACTGATCAACACTGAATTGCTGCAGCCCAAGGTGGCAGTATCGATCGATGCGCGCAACCTGCCCAGCCACCTGATACGCTTCCCCCAGCTGCTTGAAGAAGCCCGCGCCCGGCACATCCAGTGCGACGTGTTGTACCTGGATGCCGATGAAGAGGTCCTTCTCAAACGTTTCTCGGAAACCCGCAGGCGGCACCCCCTGACCAACGCCAACCGCTCGCTCGCAGAAGCGATCCGCGTGGAAAGCGATTTGTTGGGCCCCATTGCCGACCTGGCCGACCTGAAGATCGACACCACCAACCTGAACCTGTACCAGTTGCGTGACTCGATCAAACTGCGCCTGCTCAACCAACCCGAGCCTGGCACAGCGTTTCTGGTCGAATCGTTCGGTTTCAAGCGGGGCATGCCGGTCGACGCCGACCTGGTTTTTGACGTGCGCTGCCTGCCCAATCCCTACTGGAAACCAGAACTGCGTGAGCATTCAGGTCTCGATCAACCCGTGATCGACTACCTGGCCGCACAACCGGATGTCGAAGACATGTACAACGACATTTCCAGCTACTTGCTCAAATGGTTGCCGCGCTTCGCTGCCAGTAACCGCGCCTACGTAACCATTGCCATCGGCTGCACAGGCGGCCATCACCGTTCGGTCTATATCACCGAGCGCCTGGGCCAACAGCTGCAGCAAACCCTGAAAAACGTCCAGGTCCGCCATCGCGACCTCTAGCCCAAGGATCCACCCCAGATGCCCGCCCGCGAAATCACCATCATCAACAAGCTGGGTCTGCATGCCCGGGCGGCAGCCAAGTTCGTCGGTGTGGCCGGCCGCTTCCCCTGCCAGGTACGGGTGGGGCGCGCCCCAGACAAACTGGTGGATGGCAAGAGCATCATGGCGGTGATGATGCTGGCCGCAGGCAAAGGCACCCAGGTGCACCTGCATACCGAGGGCGAGCAGGACAGCGACGCCATGGATGCCCTGGTCGAGCTGATCAACAATTTCTTTGACGAAGGCGAATAGACCCTCGCAAACCTGCGCTGGCACAAAGTCAGGACATCGCGGTATCCATCACCATCATCAGACAGAAGCCTGTACACAGCCCAAGACTGGCCAGACGATGATGGCCGTTGCTGCGCGATTCGGGGATGATTTCCTGGGTGACCACCAGCAACATCGCCCCCGCTGCACAGGCCAGCCCCAGCGGCAGCAGCAGTTCGGCAACATTCACCAGCCAGGCACAGATCAACGCCGCCACCGGCTCGACCAAGCCTGAGGCTGCGCCGATCAGGAAGGCCTTGAAGCGCGGCATGCCCGCCCCTGCCAGCACCAGCGCGATCACCAGCCCCTCAGGCACATCCTGCAAGGCAATGCCCATGGCCAGGCTGTCGGCGTCGGCCATCCCTCCCCCGGCCGACACGCCAATGGCCATACCTTCGGGGATGTTGTGGGCAATGATGGCAATCACGAACAGCCAGACGCGCGCTGCAATCACCGGCTGGTTGGCAGTACCCACCAACGTCTCCGGCGAAGCCCAGGATACCTTGAGGTCGACCAGGAACAGGCACAACGCCCCGAACATCAGGCCAAAACTGACCAGGCCTCCTGCCCCCCAAGGGCTGAAGCCAATAGACTGAGCCGCCGCCAGGCCCGGCATGATCAGGGAAAACGCGGTGGCCGCCAGCATCACGCCAGCACCGAAGCCCAACAGCGTATCCGCCAGCGCCACGGGCATATTGCGAATGACCAGTACCGGTACTGCGCCCAGTGCCGTACCCAGCGCGCACAAAGCACCGCCCTCCAGGGCGCGCAGCATGCGCGGCTCAAGGTCTAGCCAGGCCAGGCCCCGCGCCACCAGTAACGCGGCGCCAGCCAGCAAAAGCAAAGTCCCAAGCGCCAGGCGGAACAGGCGCACACTGCTGACAGACATCACCTCAGAGCGCATACCGGTCCGACTCACTTCAGGGCTTCAAGGTAGCGACGTTCAACTTCCACCCAGTCAATGACGTTGTAGAAGGCACCGATGTATTCCGGACGACGGTTCTGGTACTTGAGGTAGTACGCGTGCTCCCACACGTCCAGGCCCAGGATCGGCGCATTGCCGTGCATCAGGGGGCTGTCCTGGTTGCCGCTACTTTCCACCATTAACGTTTTTTGCGGCGTCACGCTTAGCCAGGCCCAACCGCTGCCGAAGCGGGTCAACGCGGCTTTGGTGAAAGCCTCCTTGAAAGCCTCGAAGCCGCCAAGTTGTGCAGTGACGGCTTGCGCCAGCCGGCCCACAGGCTCGCCACCGCCCTGAGGTGACATGACAGTCCAGAACAGGCTGTGGTTGGCGTGACCGCCGCCGTGGTTGGTCACAGCGCCACGCAGGTTTTCCGGCAGCTGCGTGACGGCAGCGACCAGCTTTTCCACCGGCCATTCGGCCCACTCGGTACCTTCGAGGGCGGCATTGAGGCCGTTCACGTAGGTCTGGTGATGCTTGGTGTGGTGGATTTCCATTGTCTGGGCATCAATGTGGGGTTCCAGCGCATCGTAGGCGTATGGCAATGCAGGCAAGGTATGGGGCATGTCAGTGAATTCCGTAGGCATGGTTTCTGGGCGCCACATGCGTCTGGGCAGCGAGCTCGCTGGCCCCGGCGCTGTGGCGGTTGAGCAAGCGCTCGGTACGCGGGTACTGGCCATATTCGGCAATGAAACTCAGCAGCTCGGTGTAAGTGCGCGCACTGTGGCGCAAGGCTGCATCACGCAATGCCTGAGGCAGGCGCACTTCCTGGCACGCCTGCAGCAGTCGCTGGTGAGCCGCGCACAGGTAGTCGGCGCTTTCATGCGGCTGGTCAAGGCGCAGGTGCAGGTCAGCCAGGTTGTGGTGGGCGATGACGAATGCAGCCACCGCTTCGTCCACGTCATGCCAGCGCTCGAATAGCACCTGGGCCAACGCCAAGGCTTGCAGGTAGTGTTCCCGGGCATCCACCAGTTCGCCTTGTTCGAATAGGCGGTTGGCGGTTTCTGTGGTGCGTTTCCAGTGCTGCATGGCTGTCTCCTGGGCGGTGGCGCAGTGTCAAATACCGCCGGCGGTGAGTTTTTCCGGGTCCAGCAGCGCTTCAAGCTGGTCGCGGGACAGGTCTGTGTGCTCCAGCGCCACATCGATGATTGGGCGACCCTGCTTGTAGGCGGTCTTGGCGATTTCGGCGGCCTTGAGGTAGCCGATGATCGGGTTCAACGCAGTGACCAGAATCGGGTTGCGCGCGAGGGCTTCCTTGAGTTTGTCTTCGTTGACCTTGAAGCTGGCGATGGCTTTGTCGGCCAGCAAGCGGCTGACATTGGCCATCAGCTCGATGCTTTCCAGCAGGTTGCGGGCGATCACCGGCAGCATCACGTTCAGCTCGAAGTTACCGGCTTGGCCTGCGACGGCGATGGTCGCGTCGTTGCCAATCACTTGGGCGGCGACCATGGCAGTGGCCTCCGGGATCACCGGGTTGACCTTGCCTGGCATGATCGAAGAGCCCGGCTGAAGAGCTTGCAGCTCGATTTCGCCCAGACCGGCCAGCGGGCCGGAGTTCATCCAGCGCAGATCGTTGGCGATTTTCATCAATGCCACAGCGGTGGTCTTGAGCTGGCCAGACAAAGCCACGGCAGTGTCCTGCGAGCCGATCAGTGCGAACAGGTTCTGGCCGGGCATGAACTCGATCTTGGTCAGGCCACTGAGCTGGCGAGCGAAACCGACAGCGAACTGCGGATGGGCATTGATGCCGGTACCCACGGCGGTTCCCCCCTGGGCCAGCGCCTGCAAGTGCGGCAGCACCCCTTCGATGTGCGCCTTGGCAGCATTGATCTGCGCTGCCCAGCCATCCAGCACCTGACTCATACGCACGGGCATCGCGTCCATCAGGTGAGTACGACCGGTCTTCACGTATTGGTGTACTTGTGCCGACTTGACCTCGATCACCTGTACCAGGTGCGCCAGGGCTGGCAGCAACTGCTCGTGCAGGGCCAGCGCGGCGCTGACGTGGATGGTGGTCGGAATGATGTCATTGCTGCTCTGGCCACAGTTGACGTGGTCATTGGCATTGACCGCCTCACCCAGTAACTGGGTCGCCAAGGTGGCGATCACCTCGTTGGCGTTCATGTTCGAACTGGTGCCAGAGCCGGTCTGGAACACATCCACCGGGAAGTGCTGGATGAAGTCCTCGGCCAGCAATTGCTCGACAGCCTTGACGATAGCCTGGCCCTGCCCCGCAGACAGTTGCTCCAGTTCGACGTTGGCCTTGGCCGCAGCGGCCTTGGCCAGCAACAAGGCACGAATGAACTGGGCCGGCATACGCTGGCCGCTGATCGGGAAATTGTCGACCGCGCGCTGGGTCTGGGCGCCGTAGAGGGCCTGGGCCGGCACCTGCAGCTCACCCATGCTGTCACGCTCGATACGGGTATCACTCATCATCAAATCCTTGCATCAGTTCATCGGGAGAAATCGAAGGCAGCAGACGGCAATTGGCCAACTGCAGGGCGTAGGGTTGCCAGCGTTGGTTCTGTTCCTGGCGATCGAGGTTGCGCAGGTCCAGCAGCGGGCGCCAGGCCTGGTCCAGGCACAGGCAACGCCAATGCCAGGGGAGCATGCGATCGCAGGCGGTATCGAGCAGCAGGCGAAACGCTGTCAGCGCCACCGTCCATGGCGAGGTTTCGGTGCAGCACACCAGATAGCGGCCTTCGGCCAGGTAATGCTCGATCAGCCGCGGCTCGTCGGGATCGAGCGCACAGCGAATGCGCCGGCTGAGCCAGCGCCAGTTTTCCAGGTAGGGCAGTTCGCGGAGGACGGATTTCATGAACATCATCGCCGGGTTACTGGATAATGATATTCATTATTAAGTGATAAACAGAATCACTTCAAGAAAAAGGTAATGAAATAAAAACCCGGCACGAGGGCCGGGTTTTCGAATGTGCAGACAAATTTGCCGGCGCAGGCTACCGATCAGCTACCCGCAACGGTCATCCGCTCGATCAGCACCGAGCCCGTGTGAATATTGCTACGGGTTTCAAGATCGCTGCCAATCGCGACAATCTGTTGGAACATGTCATTCATGTTTCCGGCGATGGTGACTTCCTGCACGGCATGCTGGATCTCGCCATTCTCGACCCAGAACCCCGCCGCACCGCGGGAATAATCCCCCGTCACCATATTCAAGCCATGCCCCATCAGTTCGGTCACCAGCAGCCCACGCCCCATACGGCGAATCAGCGCGGCCTGATCTTCAACACCATGGCTGACGAACAGGTTGTGCACGCCACCGGAATTGGCCGTACTCGGCAAACCCAGCTTGCGCCCCGAATAGGTACCCAGCAAGTACGACACCAGCTCGCCTTTGTCGACAAACGGTTTGGCATAGGTGGCCAGGCCATCACCGTCGAAGGCGGCGCTGCCCAACGCGCGCGGAATATGCGGGCGTTCGTCGAGGGTCAGCCAGGAAGGGAACAGGCGCTGGCCAATGGTACCCTCCAGGAACGACGACTTACGGTACAGGTTGCCGCCAGAAATGGCCGACAGGAAGCTGCCGAACAGGCCACCGGCCAATTCGGCCGAGAACAGCACCGGCACCTCGCAAGTCGGCACCGGCCGGGCGCCAAGGCGGCTGGCGGCCCGCTGGGCAGCGCGCACGCCGATGCTGCTCGGGTCGGCCAGCAGGTTGCCCTGGCGGTTCACGTCGTACCAGTAGTCTCGCTGCATCTGCCCGTCGCCTTCGGCAATCATCACACAGCTCAGGCTGTGGCGGGTCGAGGCGTAACCCCCGATGAATCCATGGCTGTTGCCATATACGCGGCAGCCCTGATGGGTATTGAGGGTGGTGCCATCGGCGTTGAGGATGCGCGGGTCGGCGTCGAACGCCGCCGCCTCGCAGGCCAGGGCCATTTCGATGGCCTTCTCGGGCTCGAGATCCCAGTCGTGGTACAGGTCCAGATCAGGGATTTCACGCGCCATCAGCGCTGCGTCGGCCAAGCCCGAGCATTCATCCTCGGAGGTATGCCTGGCAATTGCCAACGCTGCAGCGACGGTCTCGCGAATCGCCTCCGGGCCACTGGCCGAGGTGCTGGCCGAGCCTTTGCGCTGGCCAACATAGAGGGTGATGCCAAAGCCCTGGTCGCGGTTGAACTCGACCGTTTCGACCTCACGCTGGCGTACGGTGGTGGACAGCCCCTGCTCCAGCGACACCGCCACTTCGCAGGCACTGGCCCCCTGACGACGCGCCTCGGCGATGATCGCCTCGACCTGTTCCTGCAATGCTGGCAGGTCTTTCGGACCTACGCTCTGGACTGCACTCATGGTTCTCTCCACTCAAATTCTGCGTACGGCTTGGGGTCATTCTACGACCGGGCCGGACAAGCGGCCCCCGACTGGTTATCATGGCGGCGATTTCTAGCGGACTGCCACCATGGTTGATTCAAACGACGACGCCTTCGACGGCGAAAAAAGCAAAACCCAGATCAAGCGCGAACTGCATGCGCTGGTCGAACTCGGCGAGCGGCTTACCACGCTCAAGGCCGATACCTTGGCGCGCCTGCCTTTGACCGACGAGCTGCGCAAGGCACTGGCCGAGGCCAGCAAGCACACCGCTCATGGCGCCCGTAAACGCCACATGTCGTTCGTCGGCAAGCTCATGCGCGTGCAAGACCTCGATGCCATCCACGCCTTGCTCGAGCAGATGGACAGCTCGACTCGCCAGTACAACGAACGCTTCCACAGCCTGGAGCGCTGGCGTGACCGGTTGATCGACGGTAACGACGAAGACCTCGAGCGCTTCGTCAATGAGTACCCCGACACCGACCGCCAGCAGCTGCGCTCGCTGGTGCGCCATGCCCAGCACGAGAAGGCCCGGAACAAGCCGCCTGCCGCCGCGCGCAAGGTGTTCAAGTACATCCGCGACCTCGACGAGTTGCAGCGCGGGTTGCGCTGACGGACTGGGGCCCTGTGGGAGCGGGCGTGCCCGCCCCCACAATGGTCCCCGAAGCCATCAAGCCCCGGTACCGCCCACGGTAATTGCATCCAGTTTCAAGGTAGGTTGCCCCACCCCGACCGGCACCGACTGCCCGTCCTTGCCGCACGTTCCTACTCCGCTGTCCAATGCCAGGTCGTTACCGACCATCGAAACCCGGCTCATCGCCTCGGGACCGTTGCCGATCAGGGTTGCGCCCTTCACTGGCGCGGTAATCTTGCCGTCTTCGATCAGGTAGGCCTCACTGGTGGAGAACACGAACTTGCCGCTGGTGATGTCCACCTGCCCACCACCGAGATTGGCGCAGTAGATACCCTTCTTCACCGACGCGATAATCTCCTGCGGGTCGCTTTCGCCGGCTCGCATGTAGGTGTTGGTCATGCGTGGCATCGGCAGGTGCGCGTAAGATTCACGGCGGCCATTGCCGGTCACGGCCATACCCATCAGGCGCGCGTTCAGCTTGTCCTGCATGTAACCCTTGAGCACGCCATTCTCGATCAGCGTGGTGCATTCGGTCGGGGTGCCTTCGTCATCCACGCTCAGAGAACCACGGCGGCCTTCAAGGGTGCCATCGTCAACGATGGTGCACAGGCTCGACGCCACTTTCTCGCCAATGCGGCCACTGAATGCCGAACTGCCCTTGCGGTTGAAGTCGCCTTCCAGGCCATGGCCGACAGCTTCGTGCAACAGCACGCCCGACCAGCCCGGGCCCAACACCACTGGCAAGGTACCGGCCGGTGCCGGGATCGCTTCCAGGTTCACCAAGGCCTGGCGCAGGGCCTCGCGGGCATAGCCCATCACCCGCTCTTCGGTGAAGTAGCGGTAATCGGTACGCCCGCCACCGCCCTGCCCACCGCGTTCACGACGGCCGTTCTGCTCGACGATGACGCTGACATTGAAGCGCACCAGCGGGCGTACGTCGGCGGCCAGGCTGCCATCGGCCGCGGCAATCAGAATGCGCTCCCAGACCCCGGCCATGCTCACGCTGACTTGCTGAATGCGCGGGTCCAGGGCACGGGTGGCGGCATCGACACGCTTAAGCAGCTCAACTTTTTCGGCACGGCTGAGCACGTCCAGCGGGTTGTCCGCGGCATACAGGGCGGCCACCTCCTGGCTGCGGAAGGCTTGCACCGTGCCGTTCTGCCCGGCACGGGAAATAGAACGGGCAGCACGGGCTGCCGAGGTCAGCGCTTCAAGGTTGATCGCGTTGCTGTAAGCAAAGCCGGTTTTTTCGCCGGACTGGGCACGCACGCCAACGCCCTGGTCGAGGTTGAAGCTGCCCTCTTTGACGATGCCGTCTTCCAGCGCCCAGGTTTCCGAGATCTGGCCCTGGAAATACAGGTCGGCGGCGTCGATGCCGGGGCCAGCCAACTCACCCAGCACGCTCTGCAGGCTGTCCAGGGTCAAGCCCCCTGGGGCCAGGAGCTGCTCACTGACGGTGGATAACATCTGGCTCATAGTCACTCCGAGGTATGCGCAGGCCGCAACGCGCCCTGCGAAAAAAAGCGCCGGTGCGATACCACCGGCATGCGCGTCCGAATGGACGCTTGTTCTTCAATGTCGCGCTCGGCAAGCAGTACCGCTTCACCTCGCGCCTGTTCTGCGAGCATGCGCCCCCAAGGGTCGACGATCGCCGCATGTCCATGGGTTTCCCGTGGGCCAGGGTGCACGCCGCCCTGTGCCGCAGCCAGCATGTAACACTGGGTTTCGATGGCCCGGGCACGCACCAGCACCTCCCAATGTGCTGCGCCGGTCACTGCAGTAAACGCCGCAGGTGCGGTGATCAGCTCCGCGCCGGCCGCGCGCAGCGCGCTGTACAGTTCGGGAAAGCGCAAGTCGTAACACACGCTCAGCCCCAGCCGCCCGACCGGCGTATCAGCCACCACCACCTGAGCACCCTGCGCGTAGTCATCCGATTCGCGGTAACGGCCCCGGTTATCGGCCACGTCCACATCAAACAAGTGCAGCTTGTCATACCTTGCCGCCACCTCGCCGTGTTCATCGACCAGCAGCGAGCACGCATGGGCCTTGGCATCGGGCTGGCCGAACGGTGGCAAGGGCAAGGTACCGGCAACAATCCATAACTTGAGGTCGCGCGCGGTGCGTTTCAACCATGGCAGAATGGGCCCTTCGCCCATGGCTTCGGCACGGCCGATTGCAGCAGAGTCCTTGCGCCCCATGGCGGCAAAGTTTTCCGGTAGCACCGCCAGCCGTGCGCCGCCCAACGCGGCCTGCTCCAACAGGGCACCGGCACGCTGCAGGTTGGCCAGCACATCGTCCTGGCTGACCATTTGGATTACCGCTGCCTTCATGGGTACTCCTAGCGGGATTTCTCGAAAGGTTTCACAAATGTGATTCTAGGCTCTTTCCATGGCCCTTCGACACGGTAGTGCACGCTGGCAAAGCGTGACACGCGGTCACCGATCAGCCGATCGACCAGGAACAGCGCACCGCCCACCGCCGGCGCG
Source organism: Pseudomonas sp. JR33AA (assembly GCF_021378985.1). Taxonomy (NCBI): domain Bacteria; kingdom Pseudomonadati; phylum Pseudomonadota; class Gammaproteobacteria; order Pseudomonadales; family Pseudomonadaceae; genus Pseudomonas; species Pseudomonas sp. JR33AA. The sequence goes on along the minus strand of NZ_JAJSAW010000005.1, from coordinate 125,745 downwards.
CCGACGATCAACGCCGCCAGCGGCAGGTTGTTGGTCACCGGCAGGCTCACCTGCAAGTCAGCATCGACCCGGTCGCTGACCATGTCCAGCGTGCCGTCGAGCTCAAAGTTGCTCGACGGGCCGGTCACGGTAATCGGCTCGCGGGTCACGTACACGCCACTGCTGGCCACCAGCAAGCCCTTGACCCGGTCATAGGCCAGGCCCTTGTCAAACAGGTCGGAAAAGTCCAGACGCAGGCGCCGGCCAATCGAGTTGAAGTTGAGCAGGCCAAACACCCGCAGTGCCTGTGCGCTGCCTTCGACCTCGACGAACTGACCGGTGCGCAGTGCTGCATCCATGCTGCCCGAGAAGCGCTTCAGGCCCACTGCGGCCGGCGAACCGGGCCAGCGGCCATCCACATCCAGGCGGAAGTCGCGGCTGGTCACAGTCGGGGCAAAGCCCCAGGCGCTGAGCACATCGGCCAGGTTCTTGCCGTCAAGGCGCCCTTTGTACCAACTGCTGGTTTTGCCCGTTTCACCCTCCCAGCCACCACCACCGTCGATGCGCAACCCTTTGAGGTCGAGGTCGATATCACTGGCTGTAACACCACGTGGGGTCGGCCGCAGCTTGATCGAGGCGCTGCCGTAAAGATCGTCACCGCGATAGAGCTTGTCGATGCTCAGGTCCAGTGCCGGGACTTTGCGTGGATCGAACGAGCCCAGCGGGTCGGGGCCGTCTTCAGCCTGCTGTTCAGCGGCGCTGGCGGCAGGCAGCCGCAAGGTCTGCATGCGCACGACCATGGGCGCGCCCTTGGCATCCGGTACGCGCGCATTACCGATGACTTCCTTGCTGTCGAGGCGCAAGTCCCAGGCCGGGCCGCCCCGTGCCAGGCGGACCACGGCCTGGTTCAGGTCCATGCCGAAGGCTTTCAACTGGCCGATGCTCAGGTCGACGCTTTGCAGGTTCTGCCGCGCGCTGCCACCGGGGTCGTCCCCAGCCAGCCGGCCCGCCTGCTCTTGCCAAGGGCCCAGGTCCAGGGTCTCCAGGCGCCCGCGCACCCTCAGCCCCTGGCTGGCAGGTACCCGGGCGTCGCCTGTGCCCAGCACTAGCTCGCCACGGCCCTGAGTCAACGTTTCAGCCGGTGCAGCATAGGCAAAGCGAGCAAGGTCGGCGTAGGCAGCATCGAATTGCCGCTCCGGGCCCTGAAGGCTCATGCTGAAACGGCTGTCACGGGTATCTGCTGCCGCCTTGCCGAACGGAGCCGGCAGGTCGATGGCCAGACCCTTGAGGCTGGAAGTGACACTCAGGCGGTTGTCCCGGCTGCCCAGACTGAGCTGCAACTGATAGGGCAGGTCACCGGAGGCCGGCAAGGCATGCTTGAACTGCAGCCAGTCAGTCAGCGTCTTGAGCGCTAGCTGGCCATTGGCATTAATGCGGGTCTGCATCTGACCAGCCTGACCTTCAGCGGTTATTTGCGCCGTTACCGGCTTGCCGAAGGCCTGCAGGCTGATGCCCTTGCCACTCAGGCCCTTGTCGAAGTCGAAGCTGAAGTCGCCCTTCAGGCGGTTCAACTCCAGGCTTGGCGGGGCAACTTTCAGGCGCGCATCGTTGGTGGCGAAGTCCACCTGCACTTTTGGGCGCTGCCCATGGGCCAGCGGGATATCGAGTTTGACCTTGCCCTTCAGCGGCCCCTCACCTTCCCAGCCGGCGAAAATCTCACCGGTGCCGATTGGCGCTTCCTTGAGAATCTTCAGGCCATCACCCAAGCTACCGTCGAAGTCGCCATCCAGGTAGAGGTGGCTGTGCTGGTCACCGTCGACATGCGGGATATCGACACTCACATCGCTGACCTTGGTGTCGAGCAGCATGCCTCGCTGGGCCTTGATGCGCACGCCACTGTCTTCGATGAACACATCGCCATCGACATGCTGCACCTGTGGCCAACCGGGCTGGAAGTCCAGGGCGGCGTCATGCACCTTGAAGAACAGGCTGATGCTGCGCGCTTGCGGGGATGCGCCATGGTTCAGCGAGCCCTGATACTGGAAGTAGCCTTCATCCACAGCGCCTTTGACGATAGCGCTGCGCAGCCACTCGTCGAGGGCCGGGCTGAGCACCTCGGGCAGATACTTGGCAGTGTAGCGGCCATCACCTTCGGTCAGGCCTACGCGCAGGTCCATGTAGTCCTCGCGGCCTTCCTCGAACAACAGGCGAATCAGGAAGTCACCGGCGATCTTGCCCTCCTCGCCCAGCACCTTGAGGTAGGGCGCAATCAGGGTGAAACCGTCTTTGTCCAAGGTCCAGGTCAAGCGCGCATTCGCCTTCTGGTAATGCCAGGGCTTGGCGAAGATCGGGTACAGATGCAGCATGAACGCATCGGTATCCAGACGCAGCTCGCCGTGGCCCAGGTCACCACTGATGCTGCCACTGACGTTACCGGCCGCCGGGGCGTTGTGATAAGCATCGAAGCCTACCTTCTCCAGGTTGGCTGCGAACTGCAGACGCTGGTCACCCTCGGCCTTGGGCCTGGCCTCGAGGCGCACATTGCGCAACGCACCGGTCACCTTCAAGCCATCGACCACATCCTTGACCTTGTCCGGCAGTGGTGCCAAGGCATCGATCAGCGGGGTCAGCGGGGTGAGGTCGAGGCGGTCGGCCTGTAACTGCCAGCTTTCATCAGCTGCGTTCTGGCCAGGGCGTTGCTGCAACTGCAGGTGAGATTCCCAGCGGGTCTTGCCGAGGTCCATGGCCAACGAGTCGACGACCACATCGAAGCCTTCCTCCCGGCGCTGGAACCAGGCGCCCAAAGCCAGGTTATTCAGGTTGGCAGCCTTGCGCCCGGCATAGGCCCCCTCCAGCCTGGGTGCATTGAGCCTTACGACGGCCCGTTGCAACTGCCCCTTGCCCCAGCCGATCCAGAACTCACCGCCCGCCCGCAGGGTGTCGGCATGCCACTGCCCCATCACCCTGGGCGGCAACCAATGTGCCCAGTCACTTTGCGGCAGGCTCACATAGGCTTCTACCTCGCCATTACGCCAGGCCTCGGCCGACATCCGGCTGTTCAGGCTCAACGCCAGGGGTTGGCCGTCAGGCAGGGTCGCACGCACATCCAAGGCCTGGCGGGTGGCACCGGCCTGCAGGCCGGCACTCACATAAGTCAGGGTCAGCGGGTCGCGCTGCCAGGGGTGCAGGGTGACCAGACTGTCGAACACATCGATGCGCCCCAGCTGGCGCAGGCGCTGCAGCAAGTCGGCAGGGTCCAGCGGCGCGTCGTCCTTCTTCGGCAGGCCCTCCAGGCTCCAGGCGCCCTGCTCGTTCTCGCGAAGGATCAGTTGCAGACCGCCCAGCTGGATGCGCGCCAGGCGCACTTCGCGGGCGGTGAGGCTGGCCCAGATGTCGGGCACCACCCTGACGTCGTCCAGCCGGAGCGCCTGGGTGCCTTCGCCCAATTGCAGGTCGCGCACCCGCAGCACAGGGGCCAGTCCGCTCCAGTGCCCTTCCAGGGCTCCGACATGCACGGGCAGGCCCAGCGCCTGCTCGGCCTTGCTTTCTACGTCGGCACGGTACTCGGCTACCAGCGGCACCAGTTCACGACCAAGGCTGACATACAGCGCCACCAATACTGCCAGCAGGGCACATATGCCCAACCCCCAGCGGGTCAGAGCAACAAGAACGCGGTTCAGACGTCCCATGGCCATGGCCCTCCAAGTCGTTTATCCATGATGGCCCGTCGCGCCGGCTTTGCCAGCGCGACGATGCAGTGGCGTGTTTCAGAAGGCCTCAGAGCAGCACCACGTCGTATTGTTCCTGCGAATACATCGACTCGACCTGGAAGCGAATGGTTCGACCGATGAAGGCTTCCAGTTCCGCCACGTTGCCTGACTCTTCATCCAGCAGGCGGTCGACCACCTTCTGGTTGGCCAGCACACGGTAGCCTTCAGCCTGATAGGCACGGGCCTCACGCAGGATCTCGCGGAATATTTCGTAACAGATGGTCTCGGGTGTTTTCAGCTTGCCACGGCCCTGACAAGCCAGGCACGGCTCGCAAAGCACCTGTTCCAGGCTTTCCCGCGTACGCTTGCGAGTCATCTGCACCAGGCCCAACTCGGTGATGCCGATGATGTTGGTCTTGGCGTGATCGCGCTCCAGCTGTTTTTCCAGGGTACGCAGTACCTGGCGCTGGTGATCTTCGTCTTCCATGTCGATGAAGTCGATGATGATGATGCCGCCAATGTTGCGCAGGCGCAGTTGTCGGGCAATGGCAGTAGCGGCCTCGAGGTTGGTCTTGAAGATGGTTTCTTCGAGGTTGCGATGACCGACGAAAGCCCCGGTGTTGACATCGATGGTGGTCATCGCTTCGGCCGGGTCGACCACCAGGTAACCGCCGGACTTCAACGGCACCTTGCGCTCCAGAGCCCGCTGGATCTCGTCTTCGACGCCGTACAGGTCAAAGATTGGGCGCTCGCCGGGGTAATGTTCGAGGCGGTCGGCAATTTCCGGCATCAACTCGCCGACGAACTGCGTGGTCTTCTGGAAGGTTTCCCGCGAGTCGATGCGGATCTTCTCGATCTTCGGATTGACCAGGTCGCGAAGGGTACGCAGGGCCAGGCCAAGGTCTTCGTAAATGACCGTGGGCGCGCCGCAAGTCTTTATCTGGGTGCCGATCTGCTCCCACAGGCGGCGCAGGTAACGGATGTCCTGCAAGATCTCCTCGGCACGCGCGCCTTCGGCGGCGGTGCGCAAGATGAAGCCGCCGGCATCCTTGATGTTCTCGCTTTCCATGCAGTCGCTGACCACTTGCTTGAGGCGCTCACGCTCGGCTTCGTCCTCGATTTTCAGCGAAATACCGACATGACTGCTGCGAGGCATGTACACCAGGTAGCGCGACGGGATCGATAGCTGGGTGGTCAGGCGCGCGCCCTTGGTGCCGATCGGGTCCTTGGTCACCTGCACCACCAGGGCCTGGCCTTCGTGTACCAGTGCGGTGATGTTCTCTACCGCCGAGCCTTCGCGCTGGGAGATTTCCGAGGCATGGATGAACGCGGCGCGCTCGAGGCCGATGTCGACGAAGGCTGCCTGCATGCCTGGCAGCACACGTACCACCTTGCCCTTGTAGATATTGCCGACGATGCCACGGCGCTGGGTGCGCTCGACATGCACTTCCTGCAGCACCCCGTTTTCCACCACCGCCACACGCGACTCCATCGGGGTGATGTTGATCAGGATCTCTTCACTCATGGCAGGCTCTCGTCAAAGGTTCTTTCTAATGATGGATGGCGTATGCACTGCTGGCTACTGCGGGTTTGTTACCTCTGGCGTATGCACGAGCGATTGCCAGCAGGCGATGCCGAACTGGGCAAGCAAATCGGCCGTTTCACAGAGCGGCAAGCCGACCACCGCCGAATAACTGCCGGAAAGACCGGTGACGAAGACCGCACCCAGCCCCTGGATGGCATAGCCGCCAGCCTTGTCAGCGGGCTCACCGCTGGCCCAATAGCGTTGCGCTTCATCGGTGCTGATGGCGCGAAAGCGCACCGTGCTGGTCACGCAAAAACTGTGCACACGCTGGCCATCGTCCAGGGCGACAGCGGTCAGCACCTGATGCTCGCGGCCGGACAGGTCAGCCAGCATGGCCAAGGCATCTTCACGGTTTTCCGGTTTGCCGAGAATACGCCCATCGAGCACAACGGCAGTGTCTGCGCCGAGCACGACGGCCGGGCCGTCGACACGGGCCAGACCGGCGGCGGCCTTTGCCCGGGCCAGGCGTTCGACGTAGGCAGGGGCGCTTTCGCTGGGTAGCGGAGATTCATCCACGGGGGCACTGATGACAATGAACGGCACGCCGATCTGCGTCAGCAGTTCACGACGACGGGGCGAGCCTGAAGCCAGGTATAGCGGGGTCATGCAGACATCTCCCTGTCAGTGGCGCGTTGCCGTCAGTTGATGTGCAAGCGTCGACGCAGGTCGCGCAAGGCAAAGCTGATCCACGGCCAGAGCAAGGCACTGATCACCGCCGACCAGACCAGCGCCAGGGTGGGCAGGCGGTTGCCGGTCAGCGCACTGAGCCACAGCTGGATCAATTGGGCGATACCAAAGATCACCAGGATGACCAGGCTTTGCTGCCACATGGGGAACATGCGCAGACGCTGCTGCAGGGACAGCACCAGGAAGGTGATGAGGGTAAGGACCAGCGCATTCTGCCCCAGCAGCGTGCCATACAGCACGTCCTCGGCAAGGCCCAGCACGAATGCCGTGGTCATGCCAACCTTGTTCGGCACGGCAAGGGTCCAGAACGACACCAGCAAGGCCAGCCACATGGGCCGGAACACTTCCATGAACTGCGGCATGGGGGAAACGCTGAGCAGCAGGCCGATGGCGAATGTAAGCCAGATGACCCAGCCGTTATTGCGGCGTGATGCAGCCATCATTGCCTCCGGGGTTGAGCGGGTGCGGCCGGCATGGCAGGTGCAGCAGACGGGGCTGCTGGTTGCGCGACCGGAGTGGCCGGTGCTGCCGGTGCTGCCGGTGCTGCCGGTGTGACCGACGCGGCAGGCGTGCCAGCGGCGGGTGCAGCCTGACCATCGGTAGCGGCTGGCTGGCCGGCAGGTGCAGCCCCCTTGCGGTCAGCCTCTTCCTGGGCAATGGCGGCATCGGTGGCACGCTGCTCCGGGCTACGCCGGTCACTGAACACCAGCAACATATAGCGGCTGCGGTTAAGCGCGGCGGTGGGGATGGCACGGACGATGGCAAAGGGCTGGCCGGAATCGTGGATCACTTCGTTGACCGTGGCCACCGGGTAGCCGGCAGGAAAGCGCTGCCCCATGCCGGAACTGACCAGAAGGTCGCCTTCCTTGATGTCGGCAGTGTCGGCCACATGCCGCAACTCCAGGCGTTCCGGGTTGCCAGTGCCGCTGGCAATGGCACGCAGGCCGTTGCGGTTGACCTGCACCGGAATGCTGTGAGTGGTATCGGTCAGCAGCAGCACCCGCGCGGTATAGGGCATCAACTCTACGACCTGGCCCATCAGGCCGCGGGCATCGAGCACCGGCTGGCCCAGGAACACACCATCACGCTCACCCTTGTTGATCAGAATGCGGTGGGTAAACGGGTTGGGGTCGACACCGATCAGCTCGGCCACTTCGACCTTTTCGTTGACCAGCGCTGAAGAGTTGAGCAACTCGCGCAGCCGCACGTTCTGCTCGGTCAGGGCCGCCAGCTTCTGCAGGCGACCCTGCAGCAGCAGGGCTTCGGTCTTGAGCTTCTCGTTTTCGGCAATCAGCTCGGTGCGGCTACCGAACTGGCCGGCCACACCTTGCCAGGCACGCTGCGGCAAGTCGGTGATCCAGTACGACTCCATCAGCACCAGGCCCATCTGGCTGCGCACAGGTTTGAGCACGTCGAAGCGCGCGTCGACAACCATCAACGCGACCGACATCACCACCAGAACGAGCAGGCGAACGCCCAGCGAAGGGCCCTTGGAGAAAAGCGGTTTAATGGGCCGTTCCTCGTGGACGACTCAGGAGGTCATTGGACATGGAACAACGCACCAGCCTGGTTGCGGGTTGACGGATACGGTGCCCCAACGGGCACCAGCCCAGCACATACAGGTAGCACTGTGCGTACTACCTGTAAACCGGGCGCTCGTGAACAGCGAGCGGGATCACTCGCTGGAGAGCAGGTCCATCGCGTGCTTGTCCATCATCTCCAGGGCGCGACCGCCGCCACGGGCGACGCAGGTCAGCGGGTCCTCGGCGACGATCACCGGCAGGCCGGTTTCCTGGGCCAGCAGTTTGTCGAGGTCACGCAGCAGCGCACCACCACCGGTCAGCACCAGGCCGCGCTCGGCGATGTCCGAGGCAAGCTCCGGCGGCGATTGCTCCAGGGCGCTCTTGACCGCCTGGACGATGGTCGCCAGCGATTCCTGCAGTGCTTCGAGCACTTCGTTGGAGTTCAGGGTGAAGGCACGCGGCACGCCTTCGGCCAGGTTACGACCACGCACGTCGACTTCACGTACTTCGCCACCTGGGTAGGCAGTACCGATTTCCTGCTTGATACGCTCAGCGGTGGATTCGCCGATCAGGCTGCCGTAGTTGCGGCGCACGTAGGTAACGATGGCTTCGTCGAAGCGGTCACCGCCCACGCGGACGGACTCGGCATAAACCACGCCGTTCAGCGAGATCAGGGCGATTTCAGTGGTACCGCCACCGATATCGACGACCATCGAACCGCGGGCCTCTTCAACCGGCAGGCCGGCACCGATGGCAGCGGCCATTGGCTCTTCGATCAGGAACACTTCACGGGCACCCGCACCGAGGGCCGACTCGCGGATGGCGCGGCGCTCGACCTGGGTCGACTTGCATGGCACGCAGATCAGCACGCGCGGGCTCGGCTGCAGGAAGCTGTTCTCGTGAACCTTGTTGATAAAATATTGCAACATTTTTTCGCAGACGCTGAAGTCGGCAATGACGCCGTCCTTCATCGGACGAATGGCTGCAATGTTGCCAGGCGTACGGCCCAGCATGCGTTTGGCTTCGGTACCGACGGCGACAACGCTTTTCTGGTTGCCATGGGTACGGATGGCAACAACCGAGGGCTCATTCAGGACGATACCGCGCTCACGCACGTAAATAAGGGTGTTGGCAGTACCCAGGTCGATGGAAAGATCGCTGGAAAACATGCCACGCAGTTTCTTGAACATGGGAAAGTGACCCTGGGGAAAGCGTGGGTAAAAAAGTGCGGCAAACTCTAACAATGGCAGGGATTTTGGGCAAGGAGCCAATATGTTAAATTGGCTGTTTTTCCGAGCATGCCAGCAGAATTTCGCGGCCGTTAGACCGCCAGAAAGCTGACATGTTCCTCACTGCGGACCCAAATTCCGTTCTTTGTTTCCCTTGGAGATCCTCATGGCGCTTGAACGCTGCGACGTGGAAAAGATCGCCCATCTGGCCCGCCTGGGCCTGAATGATGGCGAACTGCCACGCATTACCGACGCCCTGAACAGCATTCTCGGCCTGGTCGACCAGATGCAAGCGGTCGATACCACTGGCATCGAGCCCCTGGCCCACCCGCTGGAGGCCAGCCAGCGCCTGCGTCCTGACCACGTCACCGAAAGCAACCAGCGCGATGCCTACCAGGCCATCGCGCCGTCGACCGAAAGCGGTCTGTACCTGGTTCCCAAAGTCATCGAGTAAGGGATAGAGCCTGCCATGCATCAATTGACCCTGGCCGAGATCGCCCGCGGACTCGCCGACAAATCGTTTTCTTCCGAAGAGCTGACCGGCGCGCTGCTGACGCGCATCAAACAGCTCGACCCACAGATCAACAGCTTCATCAGCATCACCGACGACCTGGCCCTGGGCCAGGCGCGTGCCGCCGATGCCCGTCGCGCCGCTGGCGAAACCGGCGCGCTGCTGGGTGCACCGATCGCCCACAAAGACCTGTTCTGCACCAACGGCGTACGTACCAGCTGCGGCTCGAAGATGCTCGACAACTTCAAGGCGCCCTATGACGCCACCGTGGTCGCCAAGCTGGCCGACGCCGGCATGGTCACCCTGGGCAAGACCAACATGGACGAGTTCGCCATGGGTTCGGCCAACGAATCCAGCCATTACGGCGCGGTGAAGAACCCGTGGAACCTCGAGCACGTGCCGGGCGGATCGTCCGGTGGTTCGGCCGCTGCCGTGGCCGCGCGCCTGCTGCCCGTCACCACGGGCACCGACACCGGCGGCTCGATCCGCCAACCCGCAGCACTGACCAACCTCACCGGCCTCAAGCCGACGTACGGTCGTGTTTCGCGCTGGGGCATGATCGCCTACGCCTCCAGCCTCGACCAGGGCGGCCCACTGGCCCGCACCGCCGAGGACTGCGCGCTGCTGCTGCAAGGCATGGCCGGTTTCGACGCCAAGGACTCCACCAGCATCGAAGAACCGGTGCCGGACTACAGCGCCAGCCTGAACGCTTCACTGCAGGGCCTGCGCATCGGCCTGCCGAAAGAGTACTTCGGCGCAGGCCTGGACCCACGCATCGCCGACCTGGTCCAGGCCAGCGTCAAAGAGCTGGAAAAGCTCGGCGCAGTGGTCAAGGAAATCAGCCTGCCGAACATGCAGCATGCCATTCCGGCCTACTACGTGATCGCCCCGGCTGAAGCCTCTTCCAACCTGTCGCGTTTCGACGGCGTACGCTTCGGTTACCGCTGTGAAGAGCCCAAGGACCTCACCGACCTGTACAAGCGCTCACGCGGCGAAGGGTTCGGTGCTGAAGTACAGCGCCGCATCATGGTCGGTACATACGCCCTGTCGGCCGGCTATTACGACGCCTATTACGTGAAGGCGCAGCAAATCCGCCGTCTGATCAAGAACGACTTCATGGCCGCCTTCAACGATGTCGACCTGATTCTCGGCCCGACCACGCCAAACCCGGCCTGGAAGCTTGGCGCCAAGAGCAGCGACCCGGTTGCCGCCTATCTCGAAGACGTCTACACCATCACCGCCAACCTGGCGGGCCTGCCAGGCCTGTCGATGCCTGCGGGCTTCGTCGACGGCCTACCGGTCGGCGTGCAACTGCTGGCGCCCTACTTCCAGGAAGGCCGCCTGCTCAACGTCGCGCACCGCTACCAACAGGTGACCGACTGGCATACCCGCGCCCCCAACGGCTTCTGAGGAATTCACACATGCAATGGGAAGTTGTGATCGGGCTGGAAATCCACACTCAGCTCGCCACCCAGTCGAAGATCTTCTCCGGCAGCGCTACCACCTTTGGTTCCGAGCCGAATACTCAGGCCAGCCTGGTTGACCTGGGCATGCCCGGTGTACTGCCGGTGCTGAACGAGGAAGCCGTGCGCATGGCGTGCATGTTCGGCCTGGCCATCGATGCCGAAATCGGCAAGCGCAACGTGTTCGCACGCAAGAACTACTTCTACCCCGACCTGCCCAAGGGCTACCAGATCAGCCAGATGGACCTGCCGATCGTGGGCAAGGGCCACCTGGACATCGCGCTGGAAGACGGCACCATCAAGCGCATCGGCGTAACCCGCGCGCACCTGGAAGAGGACGCCGGCAAGAGCCTGCACGAAGACTTCAGCGGCTCCACCGGCATCGACCTGAACCGCGCCGGCACCCCGCTGCTGGAAATCGTCTCCGAGCCTGACATGCGCAGCGCCAAGGAAGCCGTGGCGTACGTCAAGGCAATCCACGCGCTGGTGCGCTACCTGGGCATCTGCGACGGCAACATGGCCGAAGGATCGCTGCGCTGCGACTGCAACGTATCGATCCGCCCGAAAGGCCAGACCGAGTTCGGCACTCGCTGCGAAATCAAGAACGTCAACTCGTTCCGTTTCATCGAGCGCGCGATCAACAGCGAAATCCAGCGCCAGATCGACCTGATCGAAGACGGTGGCAGAGTCGTGCAGGAAACACGCCTGTACGACCCGAACAAGGACGAAACCCGCTCCATGCGCAGCAAAGAGGAAGCTAACGACTACCGTTACTTCCCCGACCCCGACCTGCTGCCGGTGGTCATCGAGGACAGCTTCCTCGAAACCATCCGCGCCGGCCTGCCGGAGCTGCCGCCACAGAAGGTCGAGCGCTTCCAGACTCAGTACGGTCTGTCGGCCTACGATGCCAACGTGTTGGCTTCCAGCCGCGAACAAGCAGACTACTTCGAAGAAGTGGTGAAGATCGGTGGTGATGCCAAGCTGGCGGCCAACTGGGTCATGGTCGAACTGGGTAGCCTGCTGAACAAGCTGGGTGTCGAAATCGATCAGGCGCCGGTCAGCGCCGCGCAGCTGGGCGGCATGCTGCTGCGCATTCGTGACAACACCATCAGCGGCAAGATTGCCAAGACCGTGTTCGAAGCCATGGCCGCCGGTGAAGGCGATGCCGACAGCATCATCGAGAGCAAAGGCCTGAAACAGGTTACCGACACGGGTGCGATCGACAAGATGCTCGACGAAATGCTGGCAGCCAATGCCGAGCAGGTCGAACAGTATCGCGCGGCCGATGAGGCCAAGCGCGGCAAGATGTTCGGCTTCTTCGTCGGTCAGGCCATGAAAGCCTCCAAAGGCAAGGCCAACCCGGGGCAGGTGAACCAATTGCTCAAGGCCAAGCTCGAAGGGTGATGGTTTTACCCCTGTAATGCTGCGAGGGCTTCGCCCTCGTTCGCGGCTAAAGCCGCTCCTACACAGCCAGCGTTCCCTGTAGGAGCGGGTTTACCCGCGAATGGTCGCACCGGAGAGCACCTGACTTGCTAAAACGTTCCCTCGGCACCCTCGCCCTGTTTTCTTTCCTGGCCGGCTGCGCCAGCCATGACATCGACCCGCGCGGCTACGACCAGACGGGCACCGCCTCCTACTACGGCTCGCGCCACCATGGCAAACGCACCGCCAGTGGCGAACCGTTCAACCAGCACGGCCTTACCGCCGCACACCGCAGCCTGCCCTTCGGCACACGTGTACGGGTGACCAACATGGCCAACCAGCGCAGTGTGGTGGTACGCATCAACGACCGTGGCCCGCACACCCGCGGCCGCCTGATCGACCTGTCTCGCGCGGCAGCAGAAAAACTCGGTATGCTCCGTAGCGGAACAGCGCGCGTGCGCGTACAAGGGCTTAGCGACTGACGCGACAGGAGTTCGACCATTTTCGACCTGGCCACCCTTCCCACTTTTAGTCTGCTGCAAATGGGCGTCGCCCTGCTGTTGCTGATCGGTGGCGCCGAGCTACTGGTGCGCTCCGCTTTGCGCCTGGCGCAGCGCCTGCACGTTCGTCCGCTGATCATAGGCCTTAGCCTGGTGGCCTTAGGCAGTACCGCGCCACAATTGACCGTAAGCCTGCAGGCCGCCTACCAGGGCGCGCCGGATGTGGCAGTAGGCAGCGTGATCGGCAGCAACATCTTCAACGTACTGGTCATTCTCGGCCTGGCCGCGCTGATTATCCCGCTGCGGGTGTCACGCCAGCTGGTGCGCCTGGACATTCCCTTGATGATCCTCGCCAGCGGGCTGGTGTATGTACTGTCCGCCAATGCCCACCTGGGCAGGGTTGAAGGGGCGCTGCTATTGCTGGGGCTGGCCGGTTACCTGGCAATGCTCTGGCATCAGTCCCGCCATTACGCACGCACCTACCCTGCCCCCGATGCCGCCAGGTCCGGGGCGGGACGCTTCTGGTCAGGTACGCTGCTGCAGATACTGGTCGGCCTTGGCCTGCTGAGCCTGGCGGGCCACTTGCTACTGGAAGCTGCCATCGAGGTGGCCACCGACCTGGGCCTGTCCGAGCGTATTATCGGCCTGACGGTCGTCGCCATCTGCACCTCCATGCCGGAACTGGCCGCTGCGCTGATCGCCGCCTTGCGGGGCGAACGGGAGATCGCCGTGGGCACGGTGATCGGCAGCAACCTGTTCAACCTGCTGGGCGTACTGGGCCTGACCGCACTGATCACCCCGGAGCCACTGTCGATTTCGCCTAACGCGCTGTCTTTCGATCTGCCTGTAATGCTCGGCGTTGCCGTACTGAGCCTGCCAGTGTTCTATTCCGGTTACCGCATCACTCGCGCCGAAGGCCTGGTGTTTCTTTGCCTGTACCTGGCCTACGGCCTTCATGTGGCGGCTTTTACCATGGGTATGCCGCTGGCTGGGCGCCTGGAGCGCTTGATGCTGTTCTATGTGCTGCCCGTGCTCGCCATGGTATTGCTGTACACCACCGTACGGGCCTGGCGGAGGCAGCATTGAGGGGCATGGAAGGGGTACGCGTAAGGGCCGCCAGACGCATGCCTTCAGGCTTTCATCGCCTGTGAGATCGAGCGCCGCCCGCGCGGCGCTCGATCTCACAGGCGCCGAAAATCCAACGGCATACCCCTTACGAACAAACCCGATCAGCCCTTGGCCTGGCGAGCCTTCTTCAGCTTGAAGGCCACCCACAGCACAGCGATCCATACCGGGATCAGCAGTACCGAGATGCGAATCGGCGGCGTCAGGTACATCACCACCAGGATTAGCACGATGAATGCCAGGCACAGGTAGTTGGTCAGTGGGTGCCCCAGGCTTTTGTAGAAGGGGGTGATCCCGGCGGCCAGCTTGGCCTTGCGGAATTTCAGGTGGGTTATGCTGATGCTCGCCCAGTTGATCACCAACGCGGACACTGCCAACGCCATCAGCAAGCCAAAGGCCCCACCCGGCATCAGGTAGTTGATCAGCACGCACAGGCCGGTCGCAAAGGCCGACACGCCCAGCGCGGTCAGCGGCACGCCGCTACGGCTTACCTTCAGCAACTGACGCGGCGCATCGCCCTGGCTGGCCAGGCCGAACAGCATACGGCTGTTGGCGTACACACAGCTGTTGTACACCGAGAGCGCAGCTGTCAGCACCACGATATTGAGGATGGTCGCCACCAGGTCGCTGTCCAGTTCGTGGAAAATCATCACGAATGGGCTGCCGCCCTGCACCACCTTCTGCCAAGGGTACAGCGACAACAACACTGCCAAAGCACCGATGTAGAAGATCAGGATGCGGTACACCACCTGGTTGGTGGCCTTGGGGATGCTCTGGCGCGGGTTGTCAGCCTCGGCAGCCGTGATGCCCACCAACTCCAGGCCACCGAACGAGAACATGATCACCGCCAGGGCCATTACCAGACCCGTGACGCCGTTGGGGAAGAAGCCGCCGTACTGCCACAGGTTGGCCACGCTGGCATCCGGGCCACCATGACCGCTGCCCAGCAACCAGGCACCAAAGCCGATCATGCTGACGATGGCTACCACCTTGACCAGGGCGAACCAGAACTCCATCTCGCCATAGACCTTTACCTGGGTCAGGTTGATCAGGTTGATCACCACGAAGAAGATCGCCGCCGTGGCCCAGGTGGGGAAGTCCGGCCACCAGTACTGCACGTAGATACCGACCGCCGTCAGCTCGGCCATGCCGACCAGCACGTACACCACCCAATAATTCCAGCCTGAGACAAAGCCGGCGAATTCGCTCCAGTATTGGTGGGCGAAGTGGCTGAAGCTGCCGGCGACCGGCTCTTCCACCACCATTTCACCCAGCTGGCGCATGATCAGGAAGGCCATCAGGCCGGCGATGGCGTAGCCCAGCAACACGGAGGGGCCGGCCAACTGGATGGTCTGGGCAATGCCTAGGAACAACCCGGTACCGATGGCCCCGCCCAGCGCGATCAGCTGGATATGGCGATTCTTCAGCCCGCGCTGTAACCGCTCGGGCGTGCTCTGGTCTTGCATGAAGTGTCCTTTAGCTCAGTGAGGCAGTGTTGTTGCTGTTATTTGCAGTCAAGGATCTAGATCCATCCGCCCCACTGCAAGATGAAAATACCAATGTTGGTGGTGATCGCCGCCATTAGCGTGGTAATCACGATGATCGACGCGGCCAGTTCGTGATTGCCGTTGGCTGCCCGCGCCATCACATAGCTGGCCGCAGCGGTCGGGCTGCCGATGTACAGGAACAGGATGCCCAGCTCCGCCCCGCGAAACCCACACAACCAGGCTCCAAGGGTGCCGAGCAGCGGCAGCCAGAGCATTTTCACGAAGCTGGCATCGATGGCCAGCCGGCCACAGTTACGCAGCGCTGCCAGCGACAGCGTGCCACCGATACAGATCAGCGCCAGCGGCAGGGTCATCTGTGCCAGGTAGTCGCCCGAGGTCAGCAGCCAGTTGGGCAACGGCACCTGGCCGTAAGCCATCGGCGCGGCCACCAGCACGCTGATGATCAGCGGGTTGCTGAAAATGCTCTTGCAGATGCTCCACGGGTCGGACTTAAGGTCAGGGCTGTACACCGCCAGTACCACCGCTGACAGCGAGTTGTACATGAGGATGACCAGGCCTGCGAGCACCGCCCCCAGGGAAATGCCATAGTCACCGTACAGGCTGGCGGCCAGCGCCAGGCCTATCACACCGTTGTTGCCGCGGAAGGCGCCCTGGGTATAGATGCCCCGGTCGGCCATCGGGCTGCGCCAGATGGCCATGCCCCAGGCAATGGCGAAACCGACCAGGGTGGCGACGATGAAATACAGGATGACACCCGGCTTGACCGCTGCGGCCAGGTCGGCGTGGTAGATGCCGAGGAACAGCAGCGCCGGCATGCAGACGTTGAACACCAGCTGCGAGGCGACGCGGTTGAAGTTGTCGTCGATCAAGTGTATGCGTTTGAGCAGGACGCCCATGAACAGCATGGCGAATACCGGGGCCGTGATGTTCAGGGTCTGGATAAGAAGGGCGAGCATGCGCAAGCGATCCTGGAGGGGTTGCCGTCAGGCGGCTAATGATACGTCAACGGCTGGGATTTGCGGGGATCAAGCGCGATAAAAGGAAATGACTTTCAGGTTTTCTGCTGCCCGTACAGGCCGCTTTTGTGCGTAAACCCGCCCCCACAGATGCCACGCCGCGACTTATCGGGTCACACAACCCTGTCAGCCATTCACGACAAGCCCGCAGCAACCCAAGCCTTGTTCAGCCGCTTCTCCCGCGCCGACGCCGCCAGCGCCATCACCCCTTGGTCACGCTGCCAGATTTGCGCCCAATGCACCGGCCCTGTCGCCAACGCCGCATCGATCTCCCCCCGCAACGCCTGGAACTGCGCAAATAACCCGCCCAGCAACAAGTGACAACCCATGCTATCGGCACACTGCCGGCTACCCTCGGCGCAGCCGGCCAACAGCCCAAGCAATTGCAGGCGCAGCCCCTGCGGCCAGGCGCACGCTTGCCCAACGCCGAACAACCAAGCGGTCAGCGCCGTGAGCACATACAAATCCTCCAGCGAACGGAACGGCTTCACGTAGGCATCCCAGCCGTCACCGGCCAGCAACTCGCACGATGCCTGCTCCAGCAGCAGTCGGCCGTGCCCGACTTCCGGCATCAGCGGCAGGGTCGGCAATGGTTCCAGAGTCACCCCGGGCTCCCCGGGGTAAACCACCGCCAGGCTCAGTTGCGGCGCCGCGTCAGCCGCTTCGCTACGCGCCGCCACCAGCAGCCACTCCGCCTCCAGACCTGCGGTAACGAAGTCTTTGCAGCCCGACAGCCGCAGAGCGTCCAGCCGTGTGTGCATGTCTGCCGGCCGCACGCTGCGCCGCTCGGTGGCACATAAGGCGCCAAGGCTGTGCGGCGCACTGGGCCACAGCACGCGAAGGGCAGCCTGGTAACCCACCAGGAAGGCCAGGCCCGGGGTAGCCATTGCACGCCCACCCAGTGCCGCCAATTCGAACGGGGTAACCGGGCCAAGGCGCTCAAGCAGCGCGGCGTAGGTTTCGCCCAGGGTGCCTGTCGACGCGAGGCGAAGCGGATCGTTGAGTCGTTGCAACCAGGCCATGGAACAGCTCCTTGCTGGAGGGCTTTCAGTTAAGGCTCAGGGTGTGTCACGCAAGCATCACCAAACATTCACAGGGGTGACACTGGGTCTACCTAGGCTGACTTTGCACAACAAAGCCGACCGGCCGCAACCCTTCTTGGCTGGCTTATGGAGACTCGTAATGACTCGGATCGCTACCGCTGGCGACTACAGCACCGAACGCCGTCTGCAAGCCGAACGCCTGGTTGGCGCCGCGGCGCTGCAAGAAGCCCAGGCTCTGCGCTACACCGTATTCAGCGCAGAATTCAAGGCCAAGCTCAAAGGTGCCGAGCAAGGCCTGGACATGGACGACTACGACGTGCACTGCAGCCACATTGGTGTACGCGATCTGAGCACCGGCAAACTGGTTGCCACCACCCGCCTGCTCGATCACCAGGCCGCCAGTAGCCTGGGCCGGTTCTACAGTGAAGAAGAATTCAGCCTGCACGGCCTTTTGCAGCTGCAAGGCCCAATTCTCGAACTGGGCCGTACCTGCGTCGCCCCCGACTACCGCAACGGCGGTACCATCGCCGTGCTCTGGGGCGAACTGGCCGAGGTGCTCAACGAGGGCCGCTACAGCTATCTGATGGGCTGCGCCAGTATTCCCATGCAGGACGGCGGCGTGCAGGCCCACGCAGTGATGCAGCGCCTGCGTGAACGTTACCTGTGCACCGAACACCTGCGTGCCGAGCCGAAGAACCCGCTGCCGAAACTGGCCCTGCCCAATAACGTCATTGCCGAAATGCCACCGCTGCTCAAGGCCTATATGCGCCTGGGCGCGAAGATTTGCGGCGAGCCCTGCTGGGACGAGAATTTCCAGGTGGCTGACGTGTTCATCCTGCTCAAGCGCGACGAGCTGTGCCCACGCTACGCCCGCCACTTCAAGGCGGCGGTCTGATGCCGAGGCTGCGGGTGCTGGCCCGCCTCATCCGACTGCTACTGGTGCTCGCGCAGGGCATGCTGATGGCCAGCATTATCGCCTTGGGCGAACACTTGGGCTTCAAGGCGCCGATCGAACGGCGCCAGCGCTGGACCTGCCTGTTCATGAAGCGCCTGGTCGCCGCCCTGCCCTTCGATGTGAAGGTAGTTGGCGAACTTCCACAGCGGCCGATGCTGTGGGTCAGCAACCATGTTTCCTGGGCCGATATCCCCTTGCTTGGCATGCTCACGCCGCTGTCTTTCCTGTCCAAGGCCGAAGTGCGCCACTGGCCGGTGGCCGGCTGGCTGGCGGAAAAGGCCGGCACGCTGTTCATTCGCCGTGGCGGGGGCGACAGCCAGCGCCTGCGCGAACAGATCGCCGCACAACTGGGGCTGGCCCGGCCGTTGCTGATATTCCCCGAAGGCACTACTACCAGCGGCCGCACGTTGCGCACCTTTCATGGCCGCCTGCTGGCAGGTGCCATCGACCGTGGCGTGGCAGTGCAGCCAGTCGCTATTCAGTACCTGCGTGATGGCCAGATCGACCCGGTAGCGCCGTTCATTGGTGAAGACGACCTGGTGTCGCACCTGATGCGCCTGTTTGCCCTGCCGCGCGGCGAGGTGTGCATCCACCTGCTGCAGCCAATAGGCAGCGTGGGCAAGGAACGTGCGGTGCTGGCATTGCAGGCACAGCAGGCAATTCACCTGGCGCTGTTCGGGGTTGAAGACATGGAGATGGCGCCGCGTCGGCAGGCGCGGGCTGCCTGAATGCTTGCACTGCCTGTTCTGGCCCTTTCGCGGGTGAACCCGCTCCTACACCGAGCGCATTGCCCATAGGAGCGGGTTCACCCGCGAAGAGGCCAGTAACACCCACACACCTCTAACGGTCAGACATCCGCCCTGCCGCCGCAAACGCCTGCAACTGCGGATAGAACTCGCGAAAATCCGCCAGCAGCGGCTCATACAGCCGCTCCAGTTCCACCATCACCCCGGCCATCCCCTCCGGCCGCGACAAGCGCCGGGCAATGCCGTTGAACACCTGTTCCAGGGTGGCAAAATCGCCATACGCCCCCAGCCAGTCTTCGGCTGCCATGAACGGCGCAATCCGCGCCAGCCGCCCAGGCAGTTCGGGCTGTGCCAGCAATACCCGATAAAACGCGCCAGTGAACTGCTCCAGCGGCTGATCGGCGTAGTTGCCCCAGTGTCGTGCCAGACAATGGTCGAAAAACACATCCAGGACGATGCCGGCAAAGCGCCGCCGCTCGCGCGGAAAACGTGCCAGCGCCGCCAGCACCAACGGGTGCTGGTCAGTGTAACTGTCGATTTGCCGGTGCAGCCGGATGGCCGCCTCCAGCGCAGGCGCAAAGCGCCCTTCCAAGGCGCCTTTGACAAAGTCGCCGTACAGGCTGCCAAGCAGTTGTTGCGGCGCGGGGCCGCCGAGGTGCAAGTGTGCGAGGTAGTTCATGAGCGCAGTCTAGCATCGCCACCCAGCATATCGTTATAACGCGATATACCGATTCGTGCTCAGCTCAGAACGCCTTCGTATTTGTATATCGGAATTCAGCGAATTATATTTCGCCCTATCGCGATATACCGCTACAACGAGCCTCAAAACCATGCCACTCGATCTCGACGAAATCATAAAAGCACTGGCCCACCCGGTCAGGCGAGAAATTCTCAGCTGGCTGAAAGACCCGGCAACCCAGTTCCCGGACCAGTACCACAGCACCGAAAACGGTGTGTGTGCCGGGCAAATCGACCAACGCTGCGGCCTGTCGCAGTCGACCGTCTCTGCCCACCTGGCCACGTTGCAGCGCGCCGGGCTGATCAGCAGCCAGAAGATCGGCCAATGGCACTTCTTCAAACGCGACGAAGCCACCATCCAGGCGTTCCTCGAACAACTGCGCCAAGCACTTTGACAAGGCAGGTAACCGCTATGACCACGCTTTTCGATCCGATCACACTGGGCGACCTGCAACTGCCCAACCGTATCATCATGGCCCCGCTCACCCGCTGCCGCGCCGATGAAGGCCGTGTGCCCAATGCGCTGATGGCCGAATACTACGTCCAACGTGCCAGCGCCGGGCTGATCCTCAGCGAGGCGACTTCGGTCAGCCCCATGGGCGTCGGCTACCCAGATACCCCCGGCATCTGGAACGATGAACAGGTACGTGGCTGGAACAATGTGACAAAGGCCGTACATGCCGCGGGCGGTCGCATCTTCCTGCAGTTATGGCATGTGGGTCGTATCTCCCACCCCAGCTACCTGAATGGCGAACTGCCGGTGGCCCCCAGCGCGATCCAGCCCAAGGGCCATGTGAGCCTGGTACGCCCGCTGAGTGACTATCCTACCCCGCGGGCGCTGGAAACCGAAGAAATCAGCGACATCGTCGAGGCCTACCGCAGTGCTGCCGAAAACGCCAAGGCTGCCGGTTTCGATGGTGTGGAGATACACGGCGCCAACGGTTACCTGCTCGACCAGTTCCTGCAAAGCAGCACCAACCAGCGCACCGACCGTTACGGTGGCTCGCTGGAAAACCGCGCGCGCCTGCTGCTGGAGGTGACCGATGCGGTCATTGAAGTGTGGGGCGCGCAGCGCGTCGGTGTGCACCTGGCACCGCGTGCCGACGCCCATGACATGGGCGACGCCGACCGCGCCGAGACCTTCACCTATGTGGCCCGAGCGTTGGGCAAGCGCGGCATCGCCTTCATCTGCTCGCGGGAACGGGAAGCCGACGACAGCATCGGGCCGCTGATCAAAGAGGCATTCGGTGGCCCGTACATCGTCAACGAGCGGTTCGACAAGGCCAGTGCCAATGCGGCCCTGGCCAATGGCAAAGCGGATGCCGTGGCGTTTGGTGTGCCGTTCATCGCCAACCCCGACCTGCCAGCACGGCTGGCAGCGGATGCGCCGTTGAACGAGGCACATCCCGAAACCTTCTATGGCAAGGGGCCGGTGGGGTACATCGATTACCCGCGGTTGTAATCAAGATTGCCGGGGCCGCTTTGCGGCCCTATCACGACACAAGGCTCCCACATGGATCGGCCATTGTAGGAGCGGCCCTGTGTCGCGATAGGAGGGCAACGCCCTCCCCTGCGGCGTCACGGCCGAGCGTTGATCTGTTGCTGCAGGTTCTGAATCTGGTTCTGCAGCGTATTCAGGTTACGCGTCATCTGCGCCCGGAAGGCATCGAACTCCTGCACCGACGCACCACCGGACGCTGCCGCAGCCGGGCGGTTGTCGATCTGGCTCTTCAACACCAAAATATCCTGTTCCAGGCCCTGGATTGCCGCGCTCGGGTTGCCCTGCTTCTTCAAGGCCGCCACCTCGCTACCCAGGCTCTTGAGCTGGCCGTCCAGCTGGCCGCCATCCACCTGTGAGGCTTTCAGCGCGGCAACCTGCTCGTTCAGGCTCTTCAACTGGGCATCCAGCTTGCCACCGTCGACCTGGCCAGAACGCAGCGCCGCCAGCTCGCCATTCACCAGCTTCAGTTGCGCCTGCAACTGGCTTTGCAGCTCAGTCACAGCCTTCTGCTGCTCTCGGGTATCGGCCAGCACCTGCTCCAGACGCTTGCCCAGGTCACCGGTCTGCCCGGCAACACCCTGCTGCAACTGGCGCAACTGCAGCTTCAGCGCCTCGCTGCTGGTAGTAACGCCGGACTCGCTGGCCGCCACCTTGCCACTGATCGCCTGAAGGCGGCCAGCCGCCTCTTCACTGATGCGGGCAAAGCTTTCCTGGGTCGCCACCAGTTGCTGCTCCATCAGCGAGATCTGCTGAAAGCTCCACCAACCCAGGCCCGCCAACGCGATGAACAAGGCACCGATCAACGCCCACAACGGCGCCGTGCTGGCCCCGCGGGCGGCTTTCTGGCGGCTGCGCATCACATGCGCCGGTATCAGTTCGTCATCATCAACGGTGCCCGCCCGCAAGGCAGGCACGTCATCAAAGTCATCGTGAACATGGTTACGCATGGGTACATTCAACCGCGGTAGTCACAAAGAGGCACGAGTATAAACCGCCAGCGCGGCGCATTGATGACCATTGTCAGCCGGGCGGCAGATGCTTCCACCAGCCGCAAAATTCATCCACCGCCGTCCACAGGCTGACCTTGGGCTGGTAGTCCAGGTACTGCCGGGCACGGCTGATATCCAGGGTGAAATCCCGGCTCATCACCTGCATCCCCAGGCGCGACAAGGTCGGTTGCGGGCGCCCTGGCCATAACATGCAGGCCGCCTCGTTCAGCGCGGCCAGGCTGTAGGCAAGGCCATAGGAGCGGTAGCGGGTCACCTGGGAAAGCTGCATCTGGCGCATCACGTAGTTGACCACGTCCCACAGCGGCAGCGGCTGGCCGTTGCTTATGTTGTAGGCCTGGCCCAGCGCCCGGTCATCGGCGAACAATGCACTTAGCAGCGCCTCGTTGAGGTTGTGCACGCTGGTGAAATCGACCTTGTTCAGGCCGTTGCCGATGATCGCCAGCCGCCCTTTGCGCTGCATCTGCATCAGCCGCGGGAAGATACTGGCATCGCCAGCCCCGGTGACGAAGCGCGGGCGCAGCGCCAGCACTTCGAGGCCGAACTCCTGGGCACCGAACACTTTCTGCTCGGCCAGGTACTTGGTTTGCCCGTAGTGATCACGGAAGCGACGTGGCACCTGGTCTTCACGAATGTCCAGGCGCGAACGGCCGTTGAAATAGATCGACGGCGAAGACAGGTGCACCAGGCGCCGTACGTGCTCTTTCAGACAGCCCTCGACCACGTTCTCGGTCACCACCACGTTGCCTTGGTAGAAATCCTGATAGCGCCCCCAGTTACCCACCGCGCCCGCGCAGTGCACCACGGCTTCGACACCCTGGCACAAACGCCGGGCCAGTTCGGCGTCACCCAGATCACCCGGGATGAACTGTGCGCCACGCTTGACCAGATGCTCGACCCCTTCGGCACGGCGGCCGCTGACGCGCACGTCCAGGCCTTGCTCCAGGGCGAAACGCGCAAAACGCCCGCCAATGAAGCCACTCGCGCCGGTGACCAGAATTCGCATGTAACACTCCGTCTTGCCAGATTTCAGATGCAACTGACGCCAGCCATGGCTACAAGGGCACCAGCCAATGCTGTGCGGTGTGCCGCAGGTGGTCGGTCAGTTGCGCGAGCAATTGCCCGCCATTGCGCCAATGATGCCAGTACAGCGGCACATCGATAGGAGTATCGCGGCAGATTTCCACCAATTGCCCACTGGCCAGTTGCTCCCGGGCCTGCAGTTCGGGCACCAGGCCCCATCCCAACCCGGCCTCGGTCATGCGCAGAAAGCCTTCGGATGAAGGGCACAGGTGGTGCAGGAAACCACCCTCTATGCCCAGCGATGCCAGGTAGCGATGCTGCAGGAAATCGTCCGGGCCGTACACGATCGCTGGAGTACGGGCCAGGCGGCTGGCGACAAAACCTTGGGGGAAGTGCCGCGCCATGAATACGGGACTGGCCAATGCCCGATAGCGCATGGCCCCCAGTGGCAAACTGCGTGCGCCGGCTACCGGCCGCTCACTCCCACACAGGCAGGCCGCCACTTCGCCGGCACGCATGCGTTTAAGGCCCACTTCCTGGTCCTCTACGACCAGGTCGGTCAGCACATTCTGTTGTGCGCAGAAGTTGCCCACCGCGCCGGCCCACCAGGTGGCCAAGCTATCGGCGTTGAGGGCGATACGCAGGCGCTCCGGCATGCCCTCTTCGTCCAGCGCCGGTACCTGGCGCTGCAGGTCGCGTTCGAGCAGGCGCACCTGCTGCACATGGTTGAGTAGCTGGCGGCCGACTTCGGTCGTGCCAGGCGGCGAAGCACGTACCAGCACCGGCTGGCCGACCCGCGCCTCAAGCAACTTGATGCGCTGGGAAATGGCCGATTGCGACAAGCCCAGCACCTGCGCCGCCCGCTCGAAACCGCCCTGTTCGATCACTGCCGCGAGGGCAGCCAGCAGTTTGTAGTCGAACATCTGTTTTCCTAATGGGTGATCAGCTTTATTTGTTTTTCTTATACAGCGCCGAGCATCACAATGACCAGCATCTTCCGTGACCCTTTTTGGAGAGCCCTGCTATGTGGCAAAGCTATCTCAATGGCATGCTGGTGGCCTTCGGCCTGATCATGGCCATCGGCGCCCAGAACGCCTTCGTCCTCGCCCAGAGCCTGCGCCGTGAGCATCACCTGCCGGTGGCAGCGCTGTGCATTGTCTGTGACGCTGTCCTCGTGGCCGCCGGGGTATTCGGCCTGGCCACCGTGCTGGCACACAACCCGACCTTGCTGGCAATCGCCCGCTGGGGCGGCGCGGTGTTCCTGATCTGGTACGGCGCCAAGGCGCTGCGCAGTGCCTGCTCCAAGCAGAGCCTGCAGCACCAGCAAGGCCAGGGCGTTCGCTCACGTCGCGCCGTGCTGCTCAGCGCCCTGGCGGTGACCCTGCTGAACCCGCACGTGTACCTCGACACCGTGTTGCTGATCGGCTCGCTGGGCGCCCAGCAGTCCGCCCCTGGCGCCTATGTGGCCGGGGCAGCCAGTGCTTCGCTGCTGTGGTTCTCGACCCTGGCCATGGGTGCGGCCTGGCTGGCACCGTGGCTGGCGCGGCCAGCCACCTGGCGCATGCTCGACCTGATGGTGGCAGTGATGATGTTCGCGGTGGCGGCGCAATTGATCTTCAACTGACCTCGGGGCCTGGTGCGGCATATTCATCGCCTGCAGGATCGAGCGGCGCTCGGCCCGACGGGCAACACCCACGCAACGGCGAGCCACTGGTCGGCACAGCCCAGCCCCTCCGGAACCTCTATTCCCTATGTTTGTTGCGTGGTTATGCGCCGGGCCCGGTGCTATGATCCAGCCCTTGCGTCGCAAAGAGTACAGACTCGCCGACGCTTATCGGGCCGCCCGTGATCGGCCTTGCGCAAACCGCAAACAGACCTGAATCAGGAGATCCACCATGGCTTTTGAATTGCCGCCGCTGCCGTACGCCCATGATGCCCTGCAGCCGCACATCTCCAAGGAAACCCTGGAGTATCACCACGACAAGCACCACAACACCTATGTCGTGAACCTGAACAACCTGGTCCCAGGCACCGAATTCGAAGGCAAGACCCTGGAAGAGATCGTCAAGAGCTCTTCGGGCGGCATCTTCAACAACGCCGCTCAAGTCTGGAACCACACCTTCTACTGGAACTGCCTGTCGCCAAATGGCGGCGGCCAGCCTACCGGTGCACTGGCTGACGCCATCAACGCCGCTTTCGGTTCCTTCGACAAGTTCAAGGAAGAGTTCACCAAGACTTCGGTTGGCACCTTCGGTTCCGGCTGGGGCTGGCTGGTGAAGAAAGCTGACGGTTCCCTGGCCCTGGCCAGCACCATCGGCGCCGGCTGCCCACTGACCAGCGGCGACACCCCGCTGCTGACCTGCGACGTCTGGGAACACGCCTACTACATCGACTACCGCAACCTGCGTCCGAAGTACGTCGAAGCGTTCTGGAACCTGGTCAACTGGGCCTTCGTTGCCGAGCAGTTCGAAGGCAAGACCTTCAAGGCCTGAGTCCCTCAGCCTTGAGCAAGAAACCCGGCCACGTGGCGTAATGCTGTTAGTCCAGCATTGTCATCCACGCCGGGCTTCCTCGAAAAACCGATGCCAGTCTTCTGGCATCGGTTTTTTTTCAAGGGTCGTGGAACGGGCCAGCGCACAGAGCATGTGTAAAGATCCATCCCGGGAAGAAACAATCGTCGTTGCAAAGCCTGAACCACGGCTCCGGCATTGCGCTGGCAGCAACTGCGCCAGCTCGCTGCGTGCAGATACTCAGGTCCTTCGTGTGTGGTGTTTTCCTGCCCCAGTCCCAAGCGCCGTCATACCCGCGTTCAACCATTCATCGACACCAAAAGTGCCCACTTGAATTCATGTCAATCAGACAGGAGTGACAAGGGGCGGGCTATCCGCGAAGCAGCCAGCACGTTTTTCACCTGCGCCCCACCCGCAAAACGCTTGCTCAGGCCGCATACCACGCTAACATCAAACCTCTGGAAGATTGATACAGCGCATTCAAGTTGCGGGGTCAGGCAACCGATACACTGCTTATGATCGACCGGTAGTGTATCGTCATCGTTGATGGCAAAATGATGCCATGCGCATGGATTAAGGAAACCCCATTGAAGCTGGAATTGCGGAACAGCTTGTCGGTCAAGTTGCTCAGGGTCGTGCTGCTGTCGGCGTTGGCGGTTGGCGTCGTGCTCAGCTGTGCGCAAATCGTCTATGACACCTACAAGACCCGCCAGGCCGTGAACAACGATGCCCAGCGCATCCTCGACATGTTCCGCGACCCCTCGACCCAGGCGGTTTACAGCCTCGACCGTGAAATGGGCATGCAGGTCATGGAAGGCCTGTTCCAGGACGAATCAGTACGCATGGCCTCCATTGGCCACCCCAACGAAACCATGCTGGCAGAAAAGTCCCGCCCGCTGCAGGACATGTCCATGCGCTGGCTTACCGACCTCATCCTCGGCCAGGAGCGCACCTACACCACACAACTGGTCGGCCGTGGCCCTTACAGTGAATATTACGGCGACCTCAGCATTACCCTCGATACCTCGGCCTATGGCAAAGATTTCCTGATCAACGCGGTGATCATCTTCATATCCGGCGTGCTGCGGGCCATGGCCATGGGTCTGGTGCTTTACCTCGTCTACCACTGGCTGCTGACCAAACCGCTGTCGAAGATCATCGAGCACCTCACCCAGATCAACCCTGACCGCCCCAGCCAGCACCAGATACCGCTGCTCAAGGGCCACGAAAAAAACGAGCTGGGCCTGTGGGTGAACACTGCCAACCAGTTGCTGGCCTCGATCGAGCGCAACACCCATCTGCGCCACGAGGCGGAAAACAGCCTGCAGCGCATGGCCCAGTACGACTTCCTCACCGGCCTGCCCAACCGCCAGCAACTGCAGCAGCAACTGGACAAGATCCTCGTCGACGGCGGCCGCCTGCAGCACCGTGTGGCAGTGCTGTGCGTTGGCCTGGACGACTTCAAGGGTATCAACGAACAGTTCAGCTACCAGGTGGGTGACCAGTTGCTGCTGGCGCTGGCCGATCGACTACGCGCCCACAGCGGCCGCCTGGGCGCTCTGGCGCGGCTGGGCGGGGACCAGTTCGCCCTGGTACAGGCCAATATCGAACAGCCCTACGAGGCTGCCGAACTGGCGCAGAGCATCCTTGACGACCTGGAAGTTCCGTTCGACCTCGACCACGAACAAATCCGCCTGCGCGCGACCATCGGCATCACACTGTTCCCCGAAGACGGTGACAGCACCGAAAAACTGCTGCAGAAAGCCGAACAGACCATGACCCTGGCCAAGGCCCGCTCGCGCAACCGCTACCAGTTCTATATCGCCAGTGTCGACAGCGAGATGCGTCGCCGTCGTGAACTGGAAAAGGACCTGCGTGAAGCCCTGCCCCGCAACCAGCTTTACCTGGTGTACCAGCCACAGATCAGCTACCGCGACCACCGAGTGGTTGGCGTAGAGGCCCTGCTGCGCTGGCAGCACCCGGAACTGGGTATGGTGCCACCCGACCAGTTCATCCCCTTGGCCGAGCAGAACGGCAGCATCATCAGCATCGGCGAATGGGTGCTTGACCAGGCCTGCCGGCAACTGCGCGAATGGCACGACCAGGGCTTCAGCGACCTGCGCATGGCGGTCAACCTGTCTACCGTGCAACTGCACCACAGCGAGCTGCCACGGGTGGTCAACAACCTGCTGCAAGCCTATCGCCTACCTCCGCGCAGCCTGGAACTGGAAGTCACCGAAACCGGCCTGATGGAAGACATCAGCACCGCCGCCCAGCACCTGTTGAGCCTGCGCCGCTCCGGGGCGCTGATCGCCATCGACGACTTCGGCACCGGCTACTCGTCCCTCAGCTATCTGAAGTCGCTGCCGCTGGACAAGATCAAGATCGACAAGAGTTTCGTACAGGACCTGCTCGACGACGATGACGACGCCACCATCGTTCGCGCCATCATCCAGCTGGGCAAGAGCCTGGGGATGCAGGTGATCGCCGAGGGCGTGGAAACTGCCGAACAGGAAACCTACATCGTTGCCCAGGGTTGCCACGAGGGCCAGGGCTACCACTACAGCAAGCCGCTCTCGGCCCGTGAACTGACCCACTTCCTCAAACAAGCGCAACGCAACCGGGTTTCGGTGTCCTGAGGCCACCTGCCCGGTTACAGGCCGTGCCCCTGATTTACATGAATTGCGCGCCAGCCCCTTTACAGCAAATGCAAATCTTTCGCATGATGTTGTCGTTTCGCGTGCCACGGCGCACGGTCCACCCCTTTGGTCCAACCACACGATGCAGGAAAACCAATAATGATTCGAATGCCTCTGGCCTCCGCCAGTCTGCTGGCCATTGCCATTGCCCTCGCCGGTTGCGGTGAAGGCAAGGACGAAAAAGCCGCCGCGCCGCAAGCCCAGGCACCTGCTGCCGCCACCACCGCTGCTGCGCCAGGGGCTGTCGATGAAGCAGCCGGCAAAGCCGTGGTCAAGCATTACACCGACATGGTCTACGCCGTGTACAGCGACTCGCTGAGCACTGCCAAGGCGCTGCAGACCGCCGTCGACGCATTCCTGGCCAAGCCCAACGACGAAACCCTGAAAGCCGCCAAGGAAGCCTGGTTCGCCGCGCGCGTACCGTACCTGCAGAGCGAAACCTTCCGCTTTGGCAACACCATCATCGACGACTGGGAAGGCCAGGTGAACGCCTGGCCCCTGGACGAAGGCCTGATCGACTACGTCGACAAGAGCTACGAGCACGCCTTGGGCAACCCGGGGGCCAACGCCAACATCATCGCCAACACCGAGATCCAGGTGGGTGAAGAGAAGGTCGACGTCAAGGACATCACCCCCGAAAAACTGGCTAGCCTGAACGAGCTGGCTGGCTCCGAGGCCAACGTTGCCACGGGCTATCACGCCATCGAATTCCTGCTCTGGGGCCAGGACCTGAACGGCACCGGCCCTGGCGCTGGCAACCGCCCGGCATCCGACTACCTGGAAGGCCAGGGCGCTACCGGCGGCCACAACGACCGCCGCCGCGCATACCTCAAAGCGGTTACCGACCTGCTGGTCACCGACCTCGAAGAGATGGTTGGCAACTGGGCACCGAACGTCGCCGACAACTACCGCGCCAAGCTGGAAGCCGAGCCTGTCAACGACGGCCTGCGCAAGATGCTGTTCGGCATGGGCAGCCTGTCGCTGGGCGAACTGGCTGGCGAGCGCATGAAAGTTTCGCTGGAAGCCAACTCGCCTGAAGACGAGCAGGACTGCTTCAGCGACAACACTCACTATTCGCACTTCTATGACGCCAAGGGCATCCGCAACGTCTACCTGGGCGAGTACACCCGCCCGGACGGCACCAAGCTGACCGGCCCGAGCCTGTCGTCGCTGGTGGCCAAGGTTGACCCGGCCGCCGATGCAACCCTCAAGGCCGATCTGGAAGCCACCGAGGCCAAGCTTCAGGTGATCGTCGACCACGCCCTCAAAGGCGAGCACTACGATCAGCTGATCGCCGCCGACAACGCTGCCGGCAACCAGATCGTGCGTGACGCCATCGCCGCCCTGGTCAAGCAGACCGGGTCGATCGAGCAGGCCGCGGGCAAGCTGGGCATTGCCAACCTGAACCCGGACACTGCGGATCACGAGTTCTGATCCTGCTGTAGCGCTCCATCGCAAACGCCCGGCCTTGTGCCGGGCGTTTTCGTTTGCTGCCGGGTAAAACGCTTCCCGCTGCCTGGCGTGCACGCAGATGCTCATCCTGTAGGCCTTCGATCAAACCTAACAGGAGGCACAGTGCTGCAGATTCTTGATGTCTGGGGCGAAGGCCGAATCGTCCAGCGCATGAATGGGGAAGACCTCATCACCGGATTCAACGATGCATACAACCTGAACAAGGCTGGCCAGCTCATCTCCAACGGGCCGTTCGCTGGCGGGCACATTCCCAACCTCATCGTCGTATACGAATACGATGCTCCGGACTTTCCACTCGACGACCATGCAGTCCCTCACGTGACGCTGATGGGCGCTCCGATCACCCGGCATGTGGCCGAGGAAATGTGCCGGGTAGTTGCCCGCCCCGGCAAGATCTACCTGTACGACCCCAACGAAACTGACCGCCGTATGTTCGAGGCAGTCGCCCTTGACCAAGGGATGCAGCTGCTCGGACGCTTTCATCCCGCCGAGCTCGCCCCCCCGTTCAACGAAATCACCTTGCTCGCGGCCTATGTCTATCGCGCCCCGACCAGCCCGTTACCACGCCCGAAAACTGAACACTGAAAGGAAACACTCCATGGCCAACGTCACCTACTTGCGCTCCATCGCCAATAACACGCCTTATACCCTGACCCTGATCGACGGTGAAAACCGCAGCAACAGCCTGGCAGTCGGCGCCCAGCACGTCTGGAATGGCTCGCTGGCCATCCCGTGGATCGGCAGATCGACTGAGAACCACAAGGCCTTGCGCCTGATACTCGGCCCGTCTGCCGACACCAGCGTCTGGATATTCCAGGATTACTGGCAACCTGCGCACATGGACGCGGTCAAGTGCATTACCGCCTCCTCCATGGAATACGCCAGCGAAGAAGTCATCGAAGTCGCCGGCGATAATCGCGGTGGCGGCAACAAGAACCTGATCGTCAACCTGGTCAACCGACACTTCATGCTCTATATGGCCTGACACTCTGCACTGGCAGCGATTTCATCAAGCAAACGCAAATTGCTCTTATTCAATGATCCTGGGCCTGCTAAGCTGCACGCCGGTTTTTCGCTCACGCCCAGGATTCTCGATGTCCTTGTCGCTGTCCCGACTCCCTCCCTTGCTGCTGGCCTTGGCCTTGGCCGCCTGTGACGACGCCCCGCGTTTCACCCACGCCGAGCCCGGCGAAGCGTTGTCGGGTGGCCAGGCGACCGTGCAGCGCAGCGACCGCAATGCCTATTCCCTGCCCTCGGCCAACCTCTCCCCAGAGCAGCGCCTGGACTTCGCCGTGGGTAACAGCTTCTTTCGCAACCCCTGGGTGATCGCGCCATCCACCACCACCGCGCGTGATGGTCTGGGCCCGCTGTTCAACACCAACGCCTGCCAGAACTGCCACGTGCGCGATGGCCGTGGCCACCCGCCAGAGCCGGGCGACAGCAACGCGGTGGGTATGCTTGTGCGCCTGTCGATCCCCGACCAACCCTACCTGGCCAAAGTGATCGAGCGCCTCGGCGTGGTGCCAGAGCCAGCCTACGGCACCCAGTTGCAGGACATGGCCATCCCCGGCGTGGCGCCGGAAGGCAAGGTGCGGGTGAGCTACACCCACGAAACCGTATCATTCAGGGACGGCCACCAGGTCGAGCTGCGCAAACCAGCCTTGCAAATCACCCAGCTCGGCTATGGTGTGATGCACCCCGACACGCGCTTTTCTGCGCGGGTGGCACCGCCGATGATCGGCCTGGGCCTGCTCGAAGCTATCCCCGAAGCCGACCTGCTGGCCAATGAGGACCCGGACGATCGCAACCGCGATGGCATCCGCGGGCGGGCCAACCGTGTATGGGACGACGCCCAGGGCAAAACAGTGATCGGCCGCTTCGGCTGGAAAGCCGGGCAGCCCAACGTCAACCAGCAGAACGTGCACGCCTTTGCCGGCGACATGGGCCTGACCAGCACCCTGCAGCCCAACGACGATTGCACCCCGGCACAAGCCGACTGCCTGGCTGCGCCCAACGGCGATGGTGCCGATGGCGAGAAAGAAGTCAGCGACAACATCCTGCGCCTGGTCACCTTCTACACCCGCAACCTGGCTGTGCCGGCCCGTCGCGACGTCGGCTCGCCACAGGTACTGGCGGGCAAGAACCTGTTCTACCAGGCGGGCTGCCAAGGTTGCCACACACCGCAGTTCAACACCGCCGCTGACGCCGCCGACCCCGCGCTGGCGAACCAGGTCATCCGCCCCTACAGCGACCTGCTGCTGCATGACATGGGCCCGGGGCTGGCCGACGAGCGCACCGAATTCGCCGCCAACGGCCAGGACTGGCGTACGCCGCCGCTGTGGGGCATCGGCCTGAGCGAAACGGTCAGTGGCCATAGCCAGTTCCTGCATGACGGCCGCGCCCGCAACCTGCTTGAGGCCGTGCTGTGGCACGGTGGCGAAGCCGAGGCGGCACGCAATTTCGTACTCACTTTCGATGCCGAGCAGCGCGCTGCGTTGCTCGCGTTCCTGAACTCACTTTAAACGCGCAAAGGAGCCGGGCATGTTCCGACCCAAACTGTTGTTCACCAGCCTCGCCGCACTCGCCCTCGGTGCCTGCTCGCCACAAGACCCGCAAGCAGTGACCTCCGCCGCCATCGCCAACCAGGTGATCCTGCCTACCTACAGCCGCTGGGTCGAAGCCGACCGTACGTTGGCTGCCAGTGCCCTGGCCTATTGCGAAGGCAAGGAAAGCCTGGACAAGGCCCGCGCCGACTTCCTCAACGCACAAAAAGCCTGGGCCGAGCTGCAGCCGCTACTGGTCGGCCCGTTGGCTGAAGGCAACCGCGCCTGGCAGGTACAGTTCTGGCCCGACAAGAAAAACCTGGTCGGCCGTCAGGTCGAGCAACTGGTCAACGGCGACAAGCCGGTAGATGCTGAGTCCTTGGGCAAGGCCAGCGTCGTGGTACGTGGCTTGTCGGCCTATGAATACATTCTGTTCGACAGCAAGCCGGACATCGCCACTGCCGAACAGAAAGCCCGCTACTGCCCGCTGCTGGTGGCCATCGGCGTACACCAGAAAGCCCTGGCAGAGGAGATCCTCAAAGGTTGGAACAGCACCGACGGCATGCTCTCGCAGATGACCAAGTTCCCCAACCAGCGCTACGCCGACTCCCACGAGGCTATCGCCGATCTGCTGCGCGCCCAGGTTACCGCCCTGGACACCCTGAAGAAGAAACTCGGTGCACCGATGGGCCGTCAGAGCAAGGGCATCCCGCAGCCGCTGCAGGCCGAGGCCTGGCGCAGCCACAACTCGATGAACAGCCTGCAGGCCAGCCTCAAGGCCGCCGAAGCCGTCTGGGTCGGGGTAGACAACCAGGGCCTGCGCGGCCTGTTGCCCAGCGATCAGAAAGCGCTGGCGGACAAGATCGACGCCGCCTACGCTACCTCGCTCAAGTTACTGGCCGACAACCAGAAGACGCTCGGTGAGCTGCTGGCCGACGACGCCGGTCAGCAAACCCTCAACCAGATCTACGACAGCTTGAACGCCGTCCACCGCCTGCACGAAGGCGATCTGGCCAAGGCGCTGAACATCCAGCTGGGCTTCAATGCCAACGACGGTGACTGATCATGCTGCGACGCCAGGTACTCAAACTCGGTAGCGTATTGCTCAGTGCCCTCACCTTGGGCGGCTGGAGCCTGTTCCGCAGCAAAGGCAGCGAACCCTTGCTGCTCTCGGCGCGTGACAACGGCAACGGCCAGCACTATGCCGTAGGTTTTCGCCTGGACGGTACACAGGTGTTCAGCACCGAGGTCGCTCAGCGTTGCCATGCCATCATCCACCACCCCGAGCAGCCAATGGCCCTGTTCGTCGCCCGTCGCCCCGGTACCGAAAGCTACCTGATCGACCTGCGTGACGGGCGTCTGCTGCAAACGGTAGCCTCGCAGCCGAACCGGCACTTCTATGGCCACGCCGTCGTGCACAAAGGCGGCGAATGGCTGTATGCCACCGAGAACGACACCACCGACCCCGGGCGCGGCGTGCTTGGCGTGTACCGTTTCGAAGGCGAACGCCTGGTGCACACCGGTGAGATCCCGACCCACGGTATCGGTCCGCACGAGGTCGCCTGGCTGCCCGACGGCGAAACGCTGGTCGTGGCCAACGGCGGTATCCGTACCGAAGCCGAAAGCCGTGTCGAGATGAACCTCGACGCAATGCAACCGAGCCTGGTGCTGATGCAGCGCGACGGCACCCTGCTGAGCAAGGAAACCCTGACCCAGCAGATGAACAGCGTGCGACACCTGGCAGTGGCCAGCGACGGCACCATCGCTGCGTGCCAGCAGTTCATGGGCGATGCCGATGAAACTGCCGAGCTGCTGGCGATCAAGCGCCCAGGCGAGCCATTCAAGGCCTTCCCGGTACCGGAGCGGCAGCTGCAAGCCATGGCCCAATACACCGCAAGCGTTGCCATTCACAGCGAGCTGCGGCTTGTGGCGCTGACTGCACCGCGGGCCAACCGCCTGTTCGTCTGGGACCTGGACAGCGGCGCGGTGCGGCTGGACGCCCCAATGCCCGACTGCGCAGGCGTTGGCGCGGTGAAGGACGGCTTTGTCGTCACCTCCGGGCAGGGCCGCTGCCGGTTCTACGATTGCCGCAAGGCCGAACTGATCGGGCAACCGATGAACCTGCCGTCCGGCTTCTGGGACAACCACCTGCATCTCGTCTGATTATTCTGTTGCATTGACTGGCCTATTCGCGGCTAAAGTCGATCCCACAGGGTTCTACACGGCCCTTGTAGGAGCGGCTTTAGCCGCGAAAAGGCCGGCACAGGCATTTTCCCTCCCTCCTCCCGAAAAACAGTCAATACTTCCCCCATCCACACGTGGGCAGGATCGCCCGTTGTCGTGCAAAAGCGAATAACAACTGCATCCAAGGAACCGGACCTATGCTGCGCCGCCGCATGCTCATCATGTTGGCCGTGGTTCTGCTGATCGTGCTGGCCCTGGGGGGTTACAAAGCCTTCTCGATCTACCAGCAGATCCAGATGTTCACTGCCCCCAAGCCCCCCATCACCGTGGCCGCTACCACGGTCGAACAGCGCCCGTGGCAAGAGCGCCTGCCCGCTGTCGGCAGCCTCAAGGCGCTGCAGGGCGTGGATCTGAGCCTGGAGGTAGAAGGCATCGTCAAATCCCTGCACTTCGACTCAGGCCAGCAGGTCAAGGCCGGGCAACTGCTCTTGCAGCTCAACGACGATCAGGAAACAGCCCTGCTAGGCACCGCCCAGGCCGACCTGGGCCTGGCCAAGGTCGACTTCGGCCGTGGCAGCCAGCTGGTGGGCGATTCGGCCATCTCCCGCGGCGAGTTCGACCGCCTTTCCTCCCAATACCGGCGCAAC
The DNA here is from genome assembly GCF_021378985.1 of Pseudomonas sp. JR33AA. NCBI lineage: Bacteria > Pseudomonadati > Pseudomonadota > Gammaproteobacteria > Pseudomonadales > Pseudomonadaceae > Pseudomonas > Pseudomonas sp. JR33AA. Next base: position 90,418 of record NZ_JAJSAW010000005.1, on the reverse strand, counting down.
CAGGCCGTGGTCGAGCAGCTTAAGGCGCAGAAGATCAAGAAACGCATCAATGCGCCTTTCAGCGGCACCATCGGCATCCGCCAGGTGGACATCGGCCAGTACCTGGCCGCCGGTACTGTGATCGCCACGCTGCAAGACACGTCCAGCCTGTACGTAGACTTCAACGTGCCGGAACAGGCCCTGCCACACCTGAGCCTGGGCCAGCAGGTACTGGTGCAAGTGGCCGCCTACCCCGGCCAGCGCTTCCCCGCCAGCCTCAGCGCCATCAACCCCAAGGTCGAGGAAACCACGCGCAACCTGCTGGTACGCGCCACCATGGCCAACCCCGACGGCAAACTGCTGCCAGGCATGTTCGCCAGCCTGATGATCCTGCTGCCCAACCCGCAGCCGCACGTGGTGGTGCCGGAAAGCGCCATTACCTACACCCTGTATGGCAACTCGGTGTATGTCGTCTCACCGAAAAAGGACAAGGACGGCAAACCGGAATACGACGACAAGGGCCAACCTCAGCGGGTCGCCGAACAGCGTACGGTACAGACTGGCGAGCGCCGGGACGGCGTGGTTGTTGTCCGCGAAGGCCTGCAGGCCGGGGAACAGGTGGTCACCGCCGGGCAGCTGAAACTCACCCCCGGTGCCGCGATACGCATTGGCCAGGACAACGCCCTCAAGCCCAAACCGGGCGCAGCGGCTCAGGACTGACAGGAGGCTGGCATGGCGTTCACCGACCCGTTCATCCGCCGCCCGGTGCTGGCCAGCGTGGTCAGCCTGCTGATTCTGCTGCTCGGCTTCCAGGCCTGGAACAAGCTGCAGATCCGCCAGTACCCGCAAATGGAAAACGCCCTGATCACGGTCACCACCGCCTACCCCGGGGCGAACGCCGAAACCATTCAGGGCTATATCACCCAGCCATTGCAGCAGAGCCTGGCCAGCGCCGAAGGCATTGACTACATGACCTCGGTGAGCCGGCAGAACTTCTCGATCATTTCCATTTACGCGCGCGTTGGCGCCGACAGCGACCGCCTGTTCACCGAGCTTCTGGCCAAGGCCAATGAGGTACGTAACAAGCTACCCCAGGACTCCGAAGACCCGGTACTGAGCAAGGAAGCTGCCGATGCCTCGGCACTGATGTACGTCAGCTTCTACAGCAAGGAGATGAGCAACCCGCAGATCACCGACTACCTGTCACGGGTTATCCAGCCCAAGCTGGCCACGTTGCCGGGCATGGCCGAGGCGGAGATCCTCGGCAACCAGGTGTTCGCCATGCGCCTTTGGCTGGACCCGGTGAAGCTGGCCGGTTTCGGCCTTTCGGCTACCGACGTGACCAATGCCGTACGCCGCTACAACTTCCTCTCCGCCGCTGGCGAGGTGAAAGGTGAATACGTGGTCACCAGCGTCAACGCCAGCACCGAGCTGAAGTCGGCCGAGGCGTTCGCCGCCCTGCCGCTCAAGACCAGCGGTGACAGCCGCGTGCTGCTGGGCGATGTGGCCCGGGTCGAGATGGGCGCAGAAAACTACGACACGGTCAGCTCGTTCGACGGCACCCCGTCGGTCTATATCGGCATCAAGGCCACCCCGGCCGCCAACCCGCTGGATGTCATCAAGGAAGTGCGGCGCATCATGCCAGAGCTGGAAAGCCAGCTGCCCTCGGCACTGAACGTGTCGATTGCCTACGACGCCACGCGGTTCATCCAGGCCTCGATCGACGAAGTGATCAAGACCTTGGGCGAAGCGGTGCTGATCGTCATCGTGGTGGTGTTCCTGTTCCTTGGTGCCCTGCGCTCGGTACTGATTCCGGTGGTGACCATACCGCTGTCGATGATCGGTGTACTGTTCTTCATGCAGATGATGGGCTACTCGCTCAACCTGCTGACCCTGCTCGCCATGGTGCTGGCCATCGGTCTGGTGGTGGACGACGCCATTGTGGTGGTGGAAAACATCCACCGGCATATGGAGGAAGGCAAGTCGCCGTTCGACGCAGCCCTGGAAGGCGCGCGCGAAATTGCCATGCCAGTGGTGTCCATGACCATCACCCTTGCCGCCGTGTATGCACCGATCGGCTTCCTCACCGGGCTTACCGGCGCGCTGTTCAAGGAGTTTGCCCTGACGCTGGCCGGGGCGGTAGTCATTTCCGGTATCGTTGCCCTGACCCTGTCACCGATGATGTGCGCCCTGCTGCTGCGCCGCGAGCAGAACCCCAGCGGCCTGGCCCACCGCCTCGATCAGCTGTTCGAACGCCTGAAAGGGCGCTACCAGCGCGTGCTGCACGCCACCCTCGACAGCCGGCCGGTGGTGCTGGTGTTTGCCGTGATCATCCTGTGCCTGATCCCGGTGCTGCTCAAATTCACCCAGAACGAACTGGCGCCCAACGAGGACCAGGGAGTGATCTTCATGATGAGCAGCTCACCTCAACCGGCCAACCTCGACTACCTCAACGCCTACACCGACCAGTTCACACCGCTGTTCAAGGCCTTCCCCGAGTATTATTCGTCGTTTCAGATCAACGGCTTCAATGGCGTGCAGACCGGTATTGGTGGTTTCTTGCTCAAGCCGTGGAACGAGCGCGAACGCACACAGATGGAGCTACTGCCGCTGGTGCAGGCCAAACTCGAGGAAATCAGCGGGCTGCAGATCTTCGGCTTCAACCTGCCGTCATTGCCCGGCACTGGCGAGGGCTTGCCATTCCAGTTTGTGATCAATACCGCTGGCGACTACCCAGCACTGCTGGACGTGGCCCAGCGCATCAAGACGCGCGCTCAGCAATCGGGCAAGTTCGCCTTCCTCGATATCGACCTTGCCTTCGACAAGCCCGAAGTGGTGGTGGACATCGACCGGGCAAAGGCGGCGCAGATGGGGGTGTCGATGGACACCCTCGGCGGCACCCTGGCGACCCTGCTGGGTGAGGCGGAAATCAACCGTTTCACCCTTGAAGGGCGCAGTTACAAGGTGATCGCCCAGGTTGAGCGGCCTTACCGCGACAACCCCGGCTGGCTGAACAATTACTACGTGAAGAACGACCAGGGCCAGTTGTTGCCGCTGTCGACCCTGATCACCCTCACCGACCGCGCTCGCCCACGCCAGCTCAACCAGTTCCAGCAACTGAACGCTGCGATCATCCAGGGCGTGCCCATGGTCAGCCTGGGCGAGGCGCTGAAGACTGTGCAGGACATCGCTCGCGAAGAGGCCCCGGAGGGCTTTGCCTTCGACTACGCCGGCGTGGCCCGCCAGTATGTACAGGAAGGCAGCGCATTGTGGGTCACCTTCGGCCTGGCGCTGGCGATCATTTTCCTCGTGCTGGCTGCACAGTTCGAAAGCTTCCGCGACCCGTTGGTGATTCTGGTGACGGTGCCGTTGTCGATCTGTGGCGCGCTTTTGCCGCTATTCCTGGGTGTGTCGAGCATGAACATCTACACCCAGGTCGGGCTGGTGACATTGATCGGGCTTATCAGCAAGCACGGTATCCTGATCGTCGAGTTCGCCAATCAGCTACGCGATGAGCGAGGCCTGAGTGTGCGCGAAGCGATCGAGGAAGCAGCGGCCATTCGCCTGCGGCCGGTGCTGATGACCACCGCGGCTATGGTATTCGGCATGGTGCCGCTGATTCTGGCAACCGGGGCGGGAGCGGTCAGCCGGTTTGACATCGGTATGGTGATTGCCACCGGGATGTCGATTGGCACGCTGTTTACCTTGTTTGTGTTGCCCTGTATTTACACCCTGCTGGCGCACAAGGCGAGCGCCAAGGAACCTGCAATAGCTTGAACCATACCTGGGGGAGCGGGCTTGCTCGCGAAGAGGCCGGCAAGGCAGACGCAAAAAACCAGAGGCCCCGCAATCGCGAGGCCTCTGGCTTATTTAGCTAACGCAGGGTTCATCCAAGTGGCCGCAACCCTTGACGCAGGCCAAACAGGAACAGCAGAAGGTCCTGGTCCGGCTCGCTTCGGGCCTGCTGCTGCGGTTTTGATTCCCGCGGCAACGCGCACTGGTCTGCCATCTCAGCCTTGCTGAACACCGTCGGCCTCGGCTCTTCCCAGGCAGCCACCGCCACGGTGGTCACCGCCAGACCGGCTACCAGGAACAAAGCTCGAGCAATTTCTAGTTTCATTACTCTAACCCTTTGACAGCGCTGCCAAACGCCATCTTGTAAAAGTAGAGCAGTGTTCGCCATTCCGCATCATTGAATGACGAATGGCGCCGTAGCTGACGCAAGTCATTGCCGGCCGCACGCTGGCAGCTGATACGCCGCCTGCACTTTTCCAGGTCCAGCAGCGCCACTTCGACGCGGGCCTGCTCGCCCTCGCCGATTACCTTGATGAATACGTGCTTGCCATACAGGCAGCCGTGCTGCCAATGCCCCAGGTGCATCCGCGCCAGGTTGTCCGCCAGGTCCTTGAGCATGCGCTCATGCACCACCTGCGGGTAACGCTCGCGGGCACCTTCGGCATGCCAGGTGTCGAGTTCGACAAAACCGTCCAGCGCTTCGCTGACCAGCAGCGCGCGCCACTGGTGCTCGGCATCGCGCTCTGCACCACAGAAGACGACACGCGGTACACGCACGCCCAACTGCTCGAAACTGTTCAGTGCATCGAGTTCACGCAACACGGTCGGCCGACCGAAAGGGTGCAACAGGCTGCGGTAGATATGCCCGACCTGGCGCTTGGCATACAACAGCTTGCCATTGGCATCGTTGAGGCGTTGCACGCCACTCTCGCCGCCGCGGCGCTGATTAGGCTCCTCGACCCACTCGCCTTGTTGGCGCCAGTAAAAATCGAACTGCGCTTCCCCTTTATGGGCTACAGCCATCAAACACTACCCCTTACGCAATACGTAGACTCGCCACATGGCATAGAACGGCAGGAAGTCGAGGCGTTCCTGGATTCTGAAGCCGGCGGCCCTGAATTCTTCTTCGACCGTTTCGACAGGTAACACAAAACGGTTCTGGTAATTATCCTGTTCGGCCTTGGCGCTACGGCGCTGCTCCAGCTTTTTCCGACGCCAGGCCTTGAAATTGCCATCCACCCACAGGGAAAGGATCACACTATCACGGCTAACTCGTTGAAATTCCGAAAGAATGGTCTTTCTGTGCGCCGACTCGCCTATGTGATGGAACAGGCGCATGCAGAAAATGCTGTCCACGGCGTTATCTGGCAGGTCGATGGCAAATGCCGATGTCTGCAAAGGCCGTACCCGTGCCACCACTTCTGGCGGTTGCGCCGCACAGGCGGTCTCGATCATGGCCTCAGAGTTGTCGGCACCGATGATTACCCGATTGGGCTTTTCCGCCAACAGCGGCCAGAAACGGCCTGCACCGCATGGCAGGTCCAGAACCAGGCCGGGCTCGCCCGCCAATGCCAAGGCGCGGCGCGCCAGTTGCTCATCTCGCTTGTGGGAAAGGCGTCGCGCCAGGCCGTCCTGGTGCTTGAGAAAGTACTCGCGCGCATGGTCTTTGTCGTACTTCTCGGAAAATTCAAGCTTGATGGGGCTACGCATTGGGCATCTCCTGACTCCATTGCGCCCACACTAGTCATGCAAGCGTTGGAATCAGGTCATGCCAATGTGAAAAAAACGTTGAGCACCCGTTGACCTGATACAAGAAATTACTCGACCAGGGCGTCCGGGTCGCCTTTGGCCACGGTGTTGCTCAGGTCCACCTGGAAGCGGCAGCCATGCGGCAAGGTGGATGTCAGGGTGACACGCCAACCCTGGTCGTCACAGATCCGCTGCACCAGTGAAAGCCCCAGCCCCAGCCCCTCGCCACGCCGTTCATCGCCGCGCACGAACGGCCTGAACATGGCCTCACGCTGCTCTTCGGGGATACCCACACCGCTGTCCTCTACGCTGAAACCATTGGCTTCCAGGCTCAGGCGGATATACCCACTGTCGGTGTAGTGCGCAGCATTGCGCAGCAGGTTGCCCATCACCGACTGCAGGAAGGTGGCGTTGTACAGCACCGGGCTGGCGCTGACGCGGCCATCGAAATACAGGGTGAGCCCTTTCTGTTCGATGGTGTCGCGCCACACCCCGATGAGCTCGTCGGCCACTTCGCGCAGGGTCGCCCGTGACGCCACCGCCCCCTCATCACGCTGCGCGCGGGCCAACATGAGGAAGGTCTTGACCAGCTCGCGCATTTCTTCGGTGGCCCGCGCCACACGCTCCACCTGGCTACGCGCGCGGGCATCAAGGCCCGGGTTTTCCATCAGAAGCTCACACGAGGTAGCCAACACCATCAACGGCGTGCGCAGCTCGTGGCTGACGTCACTGGTGAACAGCCGTTCGCGGGTCAGCGCATCACGCAGGCGGCCCAGGGTGTCGTCGAAAGCCACTGCAAGCTGGCCGACTTCGTCTGCCGCATAATCCGGCGCCAGCGGCGGGGCCAGGCCCAGTAGTTGATCGCGGTGGCGCACCTGACGCGCCAGGCGGATGACCGGTGCCATTACCCGACGTGCAACCAGCCAGCCAAGGATGACCGCCAACACCAGGCTGAGCACGAAGCCCACCACAACGACGGCAAACAGCAGACGCTCGCGCTCCTCGAAGTCGCTCTGGTCCTGCAGCAGCACATAGCGGCGACCATCGACGATCTCGACCATGGCGTGGTAGGACAGCTGATCTCGGAACACTTCATGGAAACCGCGGTCGAGGTGACGCAGGTCCTTGGGCAGCTCGAAGTCGTCACGCCCGCCGCTGAAATAGAACAGCTGGTCGGGGCGGGGGCGATGACTCCAGTCACTGACGCTGTCCATACGCAGCAGGCGCTGCAGGTCACCGCCCAGTACCGAGGAAATCAGGCGCTCTTCGACTAGGTGCACCGTGCCGACGATACCGAATGCGAAGGCCCCGGCCACCAGCGCGCTCATCAGGGCAAAGGCGATGATGATGCGCTGGGCAAGGCTTTGTTTAAACTCCATCGCGGCCCTCGGCGAGGCGATAGCCGACGCCATGGACGGTATGCAGCAACGGTTTCTCAAACGGTTTGTCGATCACCTGGCGCAGCTGATGCACATGGCTGCGCAGGCTGTCGCTATCGGGGCAGTCATCGCCCCACAAGGCTTCTTCCAGCACCTCGCGGCGCAGTACATGCGGGCTTTTCTGCATCAGTACCGCCAGCAGCTTGAGGCCGACCGGGTTAAGCTTCAACAGGCGCCCCTGGCGGGTCACCTCGAGGGTATCAAGGTCGTAGCTCAGGTCAGCTACCTGCAGGGTACGGCGCCCACCGCCCTGGGCACGGCGCAGCACCGCCTCGATGCGCGCCGCCAGCTCCGACAGGGCAAAAGGCTTGAGCAGGTAGTCGTCAGCCCCCGAGCGGAAACCTTGCAGGCGGTCGTCCAACTGGTCACGGGCAGTGAGCATGATCACCGGCGTGTCGCGGCGGGCATCTTCGCGCAGGCGCTTGCACAGAGTGTAGCCATCGATGCCTGGCAGCATGATGTCGAGTACGATCAGGTCGTAGTGTTCGGTGGCGGCCAGATGCAGCCCGGACAGGCCATCCTGGGCACAGTCGACGGTGTAGCCTTTCATACCCAGGTAATCGGCCAGGTTGGCCAGGATATCGCGGTTGTCTTCAACCAAAAGAATGCGCATCGGTTTCTCCTGTGCGGCGCTTCTCGCTGTGGTGCGCGGCAGGCGCAGCTTAAGGCCTATGCCTGCACGGTGCCAGCCCTGGGAAAAATTCACCGCACTTGACGGTTTTTTCACTGATCCTTCACGGACACAGGATAGCGGGCGGCCGACAATACCCGATCTTTTTCGCGCCCTGGAGCCGTCATGCAGCAACGCACCCGCCCTCGCCCGATCAACTACTGGCTGTACCTGGGGATTCCCCTCGCGACTGCGTTGGCCTTGATCCTGCTGGAGTTGACGTCAGTGGACATGGATGTCGCCAACCTGTTCTTCGACCCCGCTGCCGGGCAGTTCATTGGCCGCCACAGTTACCTGTTGGAAAACATCCTGCATGACCGGGTCAAGCAAGTGGTGATCCTGTTGGGGGTGATATCGCTGCTGACCTTTGCCGCGAGCTTTTTCTGGAAGCGCCTGTTTGGCTGGCGCCGTGAACTGGGCTGCCTGGCGCTGGCACTGGGCTTGTCCACGGCGTTTGTCACGCCGCTGAAAAAAGTCACCCAGGTGCAGTGCCCTTGGAGCCTGATCCAGTTTGGCGGCACCGAAACATACAGCAAGCTGCTGGAACCACGGCCGCCTACAGACAAGCCTGGGCTGTGCTGGCCCGGCGGGCATGCAGCGACCGGGTTCTGCCTGTTCGCCTTGTTCTTCATGCTGCGTGATCGCAAGCCCCGCCTGGCGCGGGTGGCGTTTGTAGTGGCCTTGATAGCAGGGTCGATACTGTCGGTGGGCAGGATGATGCAAGGGGCGCACTTCCTGTCGCACAATGTGTGGACAGCAGTGTTCTGCTGGTTGATCGGATTGGGGTCGTATTACCTGGTTCTCTATCGGCGGGGGCAGGCCGAGGTGCACGTCGCCGAGCGCAGCGCCGCATGAAAGAGGAGGAGGGGCCGCTTTGCGGCCCTTCGCACTTCAAATGCTACCCTCAGGCATGCTCGACGAACACATCAGCAAACACCTGCCCCCGCGGTACCCCTGCGATGAACATCCGCCGGGCAAACCGCTCGACACTCGCCGGTGCCCCACACAGCAGCGCCACTGTCTGCCGCGACAACAGCCGCATCCCGGCCAACGCTTCATCCACATGCTCCGCCAGCACCAGCTCGACACTCACCCCCGGCAGCTTCAGCAGCTTCTCCGCCAGATAGTGCCCTGCCGGATCCCGCGCCACATGCACCACCCGGATTTCGCCCCGATGACCCCGGCGCAATGCTTCGCGCAAGATACCCCAGAGCGGCGCCAGCCCGGTTCCCGCAGCCAGCAACCACAGCGGCCGCTCCTGCCAATCTGGGTCGTAATGTAGGGCTGCGCCTCTGAACTCCCCCAAACGCATCTCGTGGCCGACCTGCAGTCCACGCGCCTTGTCGCAAAAGGCACCAGGCCGCTGGCAATCGATATGAAACTCGAGAAAAACATCCTCACCCGGCAGGCTGGCCAAGGAATAAGGCCGAGCGACCGCGCCTAGCCACAGCACCACGTGCTGCCCCGCCTGGTAACGCACCACCCGATCGGGGCGCAACCGCAGGCGCAATACATCGCCAAACCAGTCCATCGCACAGACCTGCGCCGGTACGCCGCCCAGCTGGGGGTCGTATAGCGCCACACGCAGGTCCTCGACCACCCGGCACTGGCAAGCCAGGCGCCAGCCCTGGGCGTGTTTCTCCAACGCCAAAGCCTCGGGCAAAGCGTCTGCCGGTTGCCCGTCCAGGCAGTGCACCAGGCAGGCATGGCAACTGCCGGCGCGGCAACTGTAAGGCACGTTCAACCCCGCCTCGTTGAGAGCATCGAGCAGGTTGCTGCCAATGGGCACCGTCCAGCGGCGCTCGCCCACGCAAATTTCGGGCATGTTCGGTACATCTCCTGCTATCCAAGGCTCACTGTAAGCCAAGCACAGCACACCAGCAAAATAGATGCCTGCGCGCTGCCGACCATGGTCCAGACCGGCCGCAGGTGTGCCCGGCCCGGATGCACGCTATACTGCCGCGCCTTTTTCCGTCGGCCTGATGTGCCGGCGCCTTGCAAGGCGCTTCGACGTGCTGGTCGGCTATGTCGAGCGTCTTTTTGAATGTTCCCGTCTTTAAGAGGAGCGCGCTGCATGACCGTGATCAAGCAAGACGACCTGATTCAGAGCGTCGCCGACGCCCTGCAATTCATCTCGTACTACCACCCCGTCGATTTCATCCAGGCCATGCACGAGGCCTATCTGCGTGAGGAGTCGCCTGCTGCACGCGATTCCATCGCCCAGATCCTGATCAACTCGCGCATGTGCGCCACCGGCCATCGTCCAATCTGCCAGGACACCGGTATCGTCACCGTGTTCATCCGCGTGGGCATGGACGTGCGCTGGGACGGCGCCACCATGAGCGTCGACGACATGATCAACGAAGGTGTGCGTCGCGCCTACAACCTGCCTGAAAACGTCCTGCGCGCTTCGATCCTGGCCGACCCGGCCGGTGCCCGCAAGAACACCAAGGACAACACCCCGGCAGTGATCCACTACTCCATCGTCCCCGGCGACAAGGTGGAAGTCGATGTCGCAGCCAAGGGCGGCGGCTCGGAAAACAAGTCGAAGATGGCCATGCTCAACCCGTCCGACTCGATCGTCGACTGGGTACTGAAAACCGTGCCGACCATGGGTGCTGGCTGGTGCCCGCCCGGCATGCTCGGCATCGGCATCGGCGGTACCGCCGAGAAGGCCGCGGTCATGGCCAAGGAAGTGTTGATGGAGTCCATCGACATCCACGAACTGAAGGCCCGTGGCCCACAGAACCGCCTGGAAGAAATCCGCCTGGAGCTGTTCGACAAGGTCAACCAGCTGGGCATCGGCGCCCAGGGCCTGGGTGGCCTGACCACCGTGCTCGACGTCAAGATCATGGATTACCCGACCCACGCGGCGTCCTTGCCGGTGTGCATGATCCCCAACTGCGCCGCTACCCGCCACGCCCACTTCGTGCTCGATGGCACCGGCCCGGCAGAACTGGAAGCGCCGTCGCTGGACGCCTACCCGGAAATCGTCTGGGAAGCCGGCCCGAGCGCCCGTCGCGTCAACCTCGACGACATCACCCCGGAAGAAGTGGCCAGCTGGAAGCCGGGCGAAACCATCCTGCTCAACGGCAAGATGCTGACCGGCCGCGATGCCGCGCACAAGCGCATGGTTGAAATGCTCAACCGTGGCGAAGAGCTGCCGGTAGACCTGAAAGGCCGCTTCATCTACTACGTCGGCCCGGTCGACCCGGTGGGTGACGAGGTGGTAGGCCCAGCCGGCCCGACCACTGCTACCCGTATGGACAAGTTCACTCGCCAGATCCTTGAGCAGACTGGCCTGCTGGGCATGATCGGCAAGTCCGAGCGTGGCCCGACCGCCATCGAGGCGATCAAGGACAACAAGGCCGTGTACCTGATGGCCGTTGGCGGCGCTGCCTACCTGGTCGCCCAGGCTATCCGCAAGTCGAAGGTACTGGCCTTCGCCGAGCTGGGCATGGAAGCGATCTACGAGTTCGAGGTCAAGGACATGCCGGTGACCGTCGCCGTGGACAGCAACGGTGAGTCGGTACACATCACTGGCCCTGCCCTGTGGCAGAGCAAGATTGCCGAAAGCCTGGCCGTCGAAGTGAAGTAACCTGATGTAACTGCGGCGGCTGCTTCGCGAGCAAGCCCACACAAGTACAGCGCAAGCCAGAAGGCTACGCGTTACCTGTGGGGCTTGCCCGCGAAGTGGCCACCACTGTCATCACAGGACTCTCTCGAACTGCTCCGGCCAGTCCCGCCAGGTAAACACCTGCCCTTCCCGCCTCACCCGCCGCACTTCCTCCAGATCAACCTCGCACACCAGCCACTGGCTGTAGCCCGGGCTCAACTGCTCGCTCAACGCTACCACCCCATCCCCCGGCATCCCGTGATCCGGCGGCACGAACAGGCCTGCCCGGCCGATATTCTCATCCAATGCCGGCGACCAGGGCGCTACCCCCACCGTAGGGCTCTGCAACACGGCAATCTGGTTCTCCAGGGCTCGCGCCTGGGCGCCAATACGCACCCTATGGTAGCCGGCCTCGGTATCGGTACAACTCGGCGCCAGGATCAGGTCGGCCCCTCTCTCGGCCAGGCGGCGGGCCAGCATCGGGAACTCGTTGTCGTAGCAGATCAGGATGCCCAAGCGCCCCAGCTCGGTCTCGAACACCTGCAGCCCCTGGCCCGCAGCAATGTCCCAGTGCTCGCGTTCGAAGCGGGTCATCATCAGTTTGTCCTGATAACCCAGCACACCTTGTGGGCCGAACAGCCAGGCACGGTTACGGTAGCGACCATCGCTGTCCAGCACCGGCACACTGCCTGGTTGCAGGTAGATCCCCCAGCGCCGGGCAAGGTGCTCGCACAATGCTTTCCAGGGTTCGATCAGCGGCTGGATGCCGGCAATCGAAGCCTTCAGGTCTTCCCGCTGCCCGGCACTCAGCTGGCCGCTCAGCACCAGCCCGGCGTATTCCGGCAAGAGCAGCAAGCGTGCCCCCGCCTCCACCGCCTCGGCGCACAGGCCTTGCAGGTGGTCGGCGTAGGCGTCCCAGGTTTCGAGCAGCTCGATGGCGTACTGGCAGGCCGCCAGGCGGATCATATCGGCAGTGCCTTGAGCCAGAACGACATCAGCTTGTCGGAGCTTTCCTGCTCGTCCAGATCACGCCAGGCGTAGGTGGTGCGCAGCGACGGGTCGTGCAGGAAGCCGCGGTTGCGCCAGAAGCCGTGCAGGGGTTTGTACTCGGCTGGCCGTCGCGGGTGCGCACCGGGCCGCTCGACCGCGCAGAACGCGCAGTAATCGAACTCGGCCAGTTTGTGTGCGTAGGACTCGCGTTCGATGAAGAAGCGAACCCCCAGGCCCTGACCGCGGTAGGCCGGCAACACCAGCGACTCACCGAAATAGTACACACCCGCCGGGTCGCGCCCCTGGGCCAGGAATGGCTGCTGGAATTCGGGCGCGACATCCACCAACGGCAGGCCGGTAGAGGCGCCGACCACCTTGCCGTCGTCCAGCGCCAGCACAACGAGGCTGCGCCCGGAGCGGGCATAGTTGGCCAGGTAGTCGGCCTCGTACTCCGGGGTGCCGTCGTAAAGGTAGGGGAACTCGCGGAACACAGTAAGGCGCAGGCGAGCGAGGTCATCGATGTAAGGCGCGATAGCGGCACCGTGCAACAGGCGTATTTCCATGTTTGGCGGTCGTTTTGTCGATGTGGATGACGCGCTCGGCTAAGCCGGGCTTGAGGGGAAACCCTATCATCCGAGGTAACGACCCGCCTTTTCCCTACACGACAGGAAATGTTCCATGACCGCAACCGAACTGGTAAATGCTTACTACGCCGCCTTCAATGCGGGTGACATGCCGGGCTTTCTGGCGCTGCTCAGCGAAGACGTGATCCACGACATCAACCAGGGCGAGCGTCAGATGGGCAAGGCCAGGTTCGCTGCATTCATGGACAAGATGAACCGCTGCTACCGCGAGCGCCTGGCCGACATCGTGGTGATGCAGAACGCCGATGGCAGCCGCGCGGCGGCGGAGTTCACCGTGCATGGCCAATACCTGGCAGACGACGAAGGGTTGCCGACGGCAAACGGCCAGACCTATGTGCTGCCGGCGGGGGCGTTCTTCTATATTCACTGCGGCAAGATTGCCCGGGTGACCAACTACTACAACCTCAATGACTGGGTTGAGCAGGTTGCCTGAAGCAACCCGCTGCCAATTCAATCAGGCCTGTCAGACAATACGCGTGCCCAGCACTTTAAGGAACGCCGCCAGCCACGCCGGGTGCGCTGGCCATGCCGGTGCGGTCACCAGGTTGCCGTCCACATGCGCCTGGTCCACCGCGATGTCGATGAACGTGCCACCCGCCAGGCGCACTTCTGGCGCACATGCCGGGTACGCGCTGCACTCACGCCCCTCCAGCACCCCTGCCGCCGCCAGCAGCTGGGCACCATGGCATACCGCGGCAATCGGCTTGCCGGCCTGGTTGAACGCCCGCACCAGGTCCAACACCTTTTCATCCAGGCGCAGGTACTCCGGCGCGCGGCCACCTGGGATCAGCAGCGCGTCATAACTCTCGGGCCGCACCCGCACGAAATCATAATTCAGGGCAAAATTGTGCCCAGGCTTTTCGCTGTAGGTCTGCTCACCCTCGAAGTCATGAATCGCGGTACGCACGGTCTGACCCGCCAGCTTTTCCGGGCACACCGCATGCACCGTGTGGCCCACCATGCTCAGGGCCTGGAAAGGCACCATCGCTTCGTAATCTTCGACGTAGTCGCCCACCAGCATGAGAATTTTCTTCGCCGTCATCTCGCCCACTCCTTCGGTTAACTGTGAATAGTCACTGCACGATAGCCGCTGTCAGTCACGGCGGTCGAGGAAGTTGACCACCAACCGATCAAGCCAGCCCCAGACCCGTTGCTTCACCCTGCGCCACAACGGGCGCGCATGCCAGTGGGCGAGGTCGACTTCTTCGCTCTGGGCGAAGTCGCGCTCGAAGCTGGCCACCACCGCCGCTGTCAAGGGCGGGTCCAGCGCTTCGATGTTGGCCTCAAGGTTGAAGCGCAAGTTCCAGTGGTCGAAGTTGCACGAACCGACGCTGACCCAGTCGTCTACCACAGCCATCTTCAGGTGCAGGAAGCACGGCTGGTACTCGAAAATCCGGACGCCCGCACGCAACAGGCGCGGGTAGTAACGATGCCCGGCGTAGCGTACCGAAGGGTGATCAGTACGCGGACCGGTCAACAACAGACGCACGTCCAGGCCCTTGCTGGCGGCCCGGCGCAACGAACGGCGCACGCTCCAGGTCGGCAAGAAGTACGGCGTGGCCAGCCACACCCGTTTCTTGCCGCTGTTCAGCGCCCGTACCAGCGAGTGCAGGATGTCCTGGTGCTGGCGGGCGTCGGCATAAGCGACCCGGCCCATGCCCTGCCCCTGCGCAGGCACCTTGGGCAGACGCGGCAGGCCAAAGCCTTCGGCAGGGCGCCAGGCGGTGCGGCGGTTGTTGGCTTGCCACTGACGGTCAAACAGCAACTGCCAGTCGCTCACTACCGGCCCCTGCATCTGCACCATTACTTCGTGCCATTCGCTGGTCGCCTCACCCGGCGTCCAGAACTCGTCGGTAACGCCCGTCCCCCCTACCACTGCCCAACGTTCGTCAACCAGTAGCAATTTGCGATGATCACGGTAGAGGTTGCGCAGGCCACGCTTCCAGCGCAGGCGGTTATACCAGCGCAAGTACACGCCCGCGTCCAGCAGGCGCTGACGCAACGCGCTGTTGAAGGCCAATGAACCGTAGTCATCGAACAGGCACCGCACCCGCACGCCACGCCGGGCAGCCTGCTCCAGCGCGTCGACCACCGCCTCGGCACAGGCACCGGCCTCGACCAGGTACAGCTCCAGGTCAACCTGGAACTCGGCACGCATGATCGCCTGGAGCATGCGCGGAAAGAACGCAGGGCCATCGATAAGCAGTTCGAACTGATTGCCATCCCGCCAGGGGAAGACCGGCCCCGCCATGTCAGCGCGCAGTGAAGATCAGCACCGCGCTAACCGGTACCGACGGGTTGATGGACTTCAATTTGGCGAACTTGCGCAGGCTTTCCAGCCCCGGCAGCAAGCCAAAATCTTCGGCGCGCAGCACCAGAGGCTCAAGGGTCACCACCTGGAAGCGCCGCGCATCCAGGCGGGTGGCCAGCAACAGGACATTGTAGCTGTGCGACTGGCCATGCAGGGTGACCGTCAGCGGCAGGCGCAACTCGATCTGTGCACCGTCGGCCAGGTCATTGATCGGCTGCAGGTCGATCTGCGCCTTCACTGTGGCCTCGGCGAAGCGCTCGACCTCGAACAGCTTGTCGCGCATTTGCTCGTCACGCAGCGGAATACCGCTGCTCACCGAATCCATCTCGATCCTCAACCCAGCCACGCCCTTGCGGTCGACCGTGCCATGCAACACAAGAAAGCGATGCACTTCGGCGGTGTCGCCGTTCTTGCCGGTGATGAACGACAGCCGTGAAGATTCGCCATCCAGGTGCCAATTGGCATGAGCAGGCAGGCACAAAGCCAGCAACAAGGCAGGCAGCAGACGGGGCAACTTGAACATGACAGATCTCGTGAAACCAGGCCGCCAACCTTACCCGCCCGCATTCACGGCAGCAAGCGGCAGCCCTCACGCGCGCCTTGCCAGGCCGCCTGGCTGCGCCGCCCCAGGCCTTCAGCGGTGACTCGCCGCTGCTGGCTGTGTTCCTCCAGCAGGCTCAGTGGCAGCCACTGCTTCACGTACCCTTGGCAGTACACCTTGTCGAACCCCATGACAAAGCGGCAGGAACAGTATTCCTTGGCCGAGTAGGCCGAGAGTATGCCGGGGAAGTCCGCCAGCGCCTGGCGTTCCTGCCAGGCCCAGTACAGGAGCCCTGCCAGCACCAGCAGCAATAGCCGCTTCATGCCCCCTCCCCGGCCAGTACCGCCAGCACCCGCTTGAGCAGTTCATCGTGTCGATAGCTGCTGTCGCGGTCATCGGCGTAGCGCACGATCACCAGCTTTTGCTCAGGCAGCACATATAACGCCTGCCCCCAGTGGCCAAGGGCGGCGAAGGTGTCTGCGGGTGCGCTTGGCCAAGGCCGTTCGGCGCCCGCCAGCGGCTGGTTGAGCCACCAGTGGCCTCCGGGGCTGGCCTCGCCAGGCAGCGCCTGGGCCTCGGCAAACGGGGTGCGGTTGAAGGCTACCCAGGCCTTGGGTAGCAATTGTCGGCCCTGCCAGCGCCCGTCGCGCTGCATCAGTAGGCCGATACGGGCCAAATCGCGGGCACTGAGGTAGAGATAGGAAGAGCCTACGTAGGTGCCTGCCCGATCACGTTCCCACACCGCACTGCCAATACCCAACGGGGTGAACAGTGCATGCCAGGGGTAGTCGGGGTACTGCCCGGCATCGAGCATGCCGCGCAGCGCGGCGGCCAGCAGGTTGCTGTCGCCGCTGGAGTAAAGGAATCGCTGACCGGGGCTGACGGCGGCACCCCGCGCTGCCGCATAGGCGGCCATGTCTGCGCGGCCACGGGTATACAGCATGGCCACCACCGAAGACTTCAGCGGCGCGTATTCGTAGTCTTCCTGCCACTCGAGGCCACTGGCCCAGTGCAGCAGGTCGGCCACGCGCACGCCTGGGTGGGCGCGCATGGGTGGATAGAAGTGGCTGACCGGGTCCTGTAGCTGGAAGCGGCCTTCGCCCTGGGCCACGCCCATTATCGTGGCCAGTACGCTCTTGCTTACCGACCAGGTCAGGTGCGCAGTGGCGGCACCGGTGGGCGCGGTGTAGCGCTCGTGGAGGATACGACCGTCGCGGATGATCAGCAGAGCGTCCGTGCGGATGCCGTTGCGCTCTGAGGGGGAACGTGCAGGAAAGGCGTAAGCGTCAACGGCCTGCCAGTCGAAGGTGGCGGGATCGTTCTGCCACTGTGGGTCAGGCCAGTCCTCCGCCTTGGCGCTACCGGCAACCAGCGCAGGGATGACCAACAGTACCTTCATCGTGCTCGCCTTGATTGGGGCTGCCGTCCAGCCCTTTGCGGGCAAGCCCGCGCTCACCGTTGCAGGCGCGAACTCCCCCGCCAACAGGCCAACATCATCAACAAGGAATCAGCGCCGAACCGGCCGCTTCTGCAGCTTGCGCTGCAACGTCCGCCGGTGCATGCCCAGCGCCCGTGCGGTGGCCGAGATATTGCCTTCATGCTCGTTCAGCACGCGCTGGATGTGTTCCCACTGCAAGCGATCGACCGACATCGGGTTTTCTGGCACCAGGGTATCCAGGTCGGTGTGCTCCGACAGCAGTGCTGCCAACACATCATCGGCGTCAGCCGGCTTGCACAGGTAGTTGCAGGCACCGCGTTTGACCGCCTCCACTGCGGTGGCAATGCTCGAGTAACCGGTCAGGATCACCACGCGCATTTCCGGGTCCAGTTCCAGCAGCTTGGGCAGCAGCACCAGGCCGGAGTCGCCATCCATCTTCAGGTCCAGCGTGGCGTAGTCCGGCAGGTCCTGCTGGGCCAGAATCAAGCCTTCTTCGGCAGAACTGGCAGTGCTCACACGGAAACCACGACGGCTCATGGCCCGGGCCATGACCCGGGTGAAGGTGGCATCGTCATCCACCAGCAGCAGGTGCGGCAGCTCTTCGCTTTCGACCTGGTTTTCTTCGCTCATCATTCATCTCCTCGCTTGCCATAGGGCAGGCGCAGTTCGGTCAGGGTGCCACCCTGTTCATGACTATAGAGTTTCACCGAGCCGCCCGCACGGGTCACGCTGGCCTTGCTCAAGAACAGGCCCAGGCCGAAGCCTTTGCCCTTGGTGGTAATAAAAGGTTTGCCAATGGCTTCGGCAATGGCTGGCGGTACACCAGGACCATGGTCGTGGATACTGATGACGATGTCCTGGGCGTCCCAGTCCAGGCGCACCTCCAGATCATCAGGGCAGGCATCGGCGGCATTGTTCAACAGATTCAGTAACGCCTGGGTCAGGTCTGGCGGCGGCGCCAGACGCGGCACCTTGCCGTCGCGCAGGCGCTGGAAGCGGTAGCTGGCTTCCGGGCGCATCAGGTGCCAGCGGTTGAGCGCCTCGTCCAGCCAGGCTGTCACATCCTGCTCCACGATGGCCAGGCGTCGGTTGGCTTCGGCTGCGCGCACCAGCTGTTGCAAGGTCTCTTTGCACAGTTTTACCTGGTCCTGGAGGATCTGCAGGTCCTCCTGCAGCAGCGGGTCGGTATGGTCCTGGCGCATTTCGTTGATCAGCACGCTCATGGTCGCCAGCGGCGTACCCAGCTCATGGGCGGCGCCGGCGGCCTGGGTGGCCACAGCCAGCAGTTGCTCGTCGCGCAGGCTTTCTTCACGCCGCTCTGAACGCAGTTGCTCCTGGCGGCGCAGCTCTTCGGCCATGCGCGCGGCAAAGAAGGTGATCACAGCCGCCGCCAGGGCAATGCTCAGCCACATGCCGTAGACCTGCATCTTGTCCCGCGCCATCGGCAGCCCTTCGAGCGGGTAGAACTGCACCAGCAGCAAGCTGTAGGCCGTCAGCGCAATGCCCGACAGGATCAGCGAGTACAGCCACGGCAAGGTCACCGCAGCGATCGCCAGCGGCACCAGGTAATACGAAACGAACGGGTTGGTCGAGCCGCCGGAGTAATACAGCAAGGCACTGTGGATCAGCAGGTCACAGGCCAGCTGCAGGGCGTACTCCATTTCGGTGACGGGCAGCGACAGGCGCAGGCGCAGGGCCGTGAAGGCACACAGCAGCGAAGACAGGGCCAAGGTGCCGGCCAGCGACAGCCAGGGCAACGGCAGCAGTTCGGTCCAGTAGGCAACGCCCACCGAGCCGGCCTGAGCAGCCAGGACCAGGACCCGAATGACGGTCAGGCGCCAGAGGTTCTGGCGGGTAGCGGACAACGGTTGTACGGCGGCGAGCATGAGCTCTCCTGATGAGTGCTCCAGAAAAATCGGCTGGAGTATACCGAAGCCGGGCGCCTCGCTGCAGCGATGCGGCAAAGCGCCACACTTTGTCACAGGTTCATGATGGCACTTTTGAACCCACTACACTGTTGCCGGTCCTATGGGCCATGCGTGGAATGGATGACCAGCCCCCACGCCTTCAAATGCCAAGGAGTACCACATGCAAATCCCACGTCGCGGCGCCGCCCTGATCATGTCCTGCGGCCTGCTCGCCAGCCTGCCGGCAATGGCCGCCGATGAACCGCGTTTCAACCAGGTATCGCTGCGTGCCGAAGTCAGCAAGGAAGTGGCGCGCGACCTGATGGTCGTGACCCTGTACAGCGAAGCGCAGAACAGCGACCCGGGCAAGCTCGCCAAGCAGATCACCGAAACCATGAACAAGGCCGTGCAGCAGTCGCGCCAGGTCAAGGACGTGAAGATCAGCCAGGGCAGCCGCAACAGCTACCCGGTGTATGACAGCAAGGGCCAGAAAATTACCGGCTGGCGCGAGCGCGCCGAACTGCGCCTTGAAAGTGCCAACTTCCCGGCCTTGTCCCAGCTTACCGCTGATTTGTTGCAAGAGCTGAAAATGGGCGGCATGGACTTCTCCATCGCCCCCGCCACGCGCAAGGCCAGCGAGGATGCACTGCTCAAGGATGCGGTCGATGCCTTCAAGGCACGCGCACAACTGGCCACCGAAGCGCTGGGTGGCAAGGGCTACAAGGTGGTCAGCCTGAACCTCAACAGCAGCGGCTACCCGCGCCCGTACCTGCGTAGTGCGCCAATGGCGATGAAGGCCATGGGGGCTGATGAAGCAGCACCGGCGCCAGATATCGAGGCGGGCACCAGTGAGGTGAGCATGAACGCCGACGGGCTGATTGAAGTGCAAATGCCGTAACAGCCACGAAGCACCTGTGGGAGCGGGCGAGCCCGCGAGCAAGACACTGCGGTGAATGGCACGGGCTTCGCCCGTGTTCGCGGGTAAACCCGCTCCTACAGATGACCACGTCATTTTCACGATTTTCGGACTTTTCTTACGCACCACCAAGGTGCGTCCTACGTTTACCCTCGCCTCGAAACATCTCGCAAAACGCCATCATTTTGCCTGCGCAAACGTTTGACTTCGCCAAAAGTTATAGCGATGCGACATCCATGTACGAGCGTACCACTTTTCTGGCGCCAACTATCCTTCTGCCTGTTGCATTGGGAACACCCCCTGCATAAGTATCCGCAGGTCGGCTCACGAGGCCACCTCATCCAAAAAATGACAACAATGAGGCCACCATGCTCAAACACGCAGTCATTCCGTTCCTGCTGGGCGCAGGCTTGCTCAGCGGCGCACCGTCGGCCGTTGCCGCATCCAACCTGGTGTTCTGCTCCGAAGGCAGCCCAGCCGGCTTCGATCCGGGGCAGTACACCACCGGGACCGACTTCGACGCCTCGGCAGAGACCGTGTTCAACCGCCTGACCCAGTTCGAGCGCGGCGGCACTGCGGTCATCCCGGGCCTGGCGACCCAATGGGAGGTGTCCGACGACGGCAAGACCTACACCTTCCACCTGCGCGAGGGGGTCAAGTTCCATACCACCGACTACTTCAAGCCCAGTCGCCCGTTCAACGCCGACGACGTGCTGTTCACCTTCAACCGCATGCTCAACAAGGACAACCCGTTCCGCAAGACGTACCCCACCGAGTTTCCATACTTCACCGACATGGGCATGGACAAGAACATTGACAAAGTGGAGAAGCTTGACGAGCACACGGTGAAGTTCACCCTCAACGAGGTTGACGCCGCGTTCATCCAGAACCTGGCCATGAGCTTTGCCTCGATCCAGTCCGCTGAATACGCCGACCATCTGCTCAAGAACGGCAAGGCCGCCGACATCAACCAGAAGCCGATTGGCACCGGCCCGTTCGTGTTCAGCAAGTACCAGAAGGACGCGCAGATCCGCTTCAAGGGCAACAAGGACTACTGGAAGCCCGAGGACGTGAAGATCGACAACCTGATCTTTGCCATCACCACCGACGCCTCGGTGCGCATGCAGAAGCTTAAGAAGAACGAGTGCCAGGTCACCCTGTTCCCACGCCCGGCCGACATCGAGCCGCTAAAAGCCGACAAGAACCTGCAAATGCCGCAACAGGCCGGCTTCAACCTCGGCTACATCGCCTACAACGTGATGGACAAGATCAAGGGCAGCAACGAGGCCAACCCCATGGCCCAGCTGAAAGTCCGGCAGGCGCTGGACATGGCCGTGGACAAGAAAAAGATCATCGAGTCGGTGTACCAGGGCGCCGGCCAGCTGGCGGTCAACGCCATGCCGCCCACGCAGTGGTCCTATGACGACAGTATCAAGGACGCCGCCTTCGACCCCGAGAAGGCCAAGCAACTGCTCAAGGAAGCCGGCATCAAGGAAGGCACCGAAATCACCCTGTGGGCCATGCCCGTGCAACGCCCGTACAACCCCAATGCCAAACTGATGGCCGAAATGCTCCAGTCCGACTGGGCCAAGATCGGTATCAAGGCGAAGATCGTCAGTTATGAATGGGGCGAGTACATCAAACGTTCCAAAGGCGGCGAACAGGGCGCCATGCTGATTGGCTGGAGCGGTGACAATGGTGACCCGGACAACTGGCTGGGCACCCTCTACGGTTGCGATGCCATCGATGGCAACAACTTCTCCAAGTGGTGCTACAAGCCCTACGACGACCTGATCAAGCAGGCCAAGGCCACGTCCGACCAAGCCAAGCGCACCGAGCTGTACCAGAAGGCGCAGCATATCCTAAAGGAGCAGGTACCGATCACCCCGATCGCCCATTCCACTGTCTACCAGCCCATGAGCGCCAAGGTGAAGGACTTCAAGATCAGCCCGTTCGCGCTGAATTCCTTCTACGGCGTCAGCGTGGACAAATAGGCTGACCGTGGCACCCGCTGAGCGGCGGGTGCCTCTCCCTCCTTGCCACCCTTTCATGTCGTCCTGCGGCTATCCGCTGCGGGGTCGGCGAACTGTTGCCGCCATTCGCACCCCGAGGCGGCGCGAACAGATGAAAAAGGAACTGCCATGCGCTACGCCAAACGCCTTTCGACCCTGCTGGCCCTGGGCCTGATCAGCCAATCCCCGGCCCTATTGGCCAGCAACCTGGTGTTCTGCTCAGAGGGCAGCCCAGCCGGCTTCGACACCGCCCAGTACACCAGCGCCACCGACAACGACGCAGCCGAACCGATCTACAACCGCCTGGTCGAGTTCGAGCGCGGCGGCACTGCCGTGGAGCCGGCCCTGGCGACCCGCTGGGAGGTGTCCGACGACGGCCTGCGCTACACCTTCCATTTGCGTGAAGGGGTGAAGTTCCACAGCAACAAGGCCTTTAGCCCGAGCCGCACGTTCAACGCCGACGACGTGCTGTTCACCTTCAACCGCATGCTCGACAGGGATCACCGGTTCCGACAGGCCTACCCTACCGAGTTCCCTTATTTCATCAGCATGGGCCTGGACAAGAACATCGCCCGTGTCGAGAAGACCGACCCATTGACCGTGGTGTTTACCCTGAACACGGTCGATGCCGCGTTCATCCAGAACCTGGCCATGAGCTTCGCCTCCATCCTCTCGGCTGAATACGCCGAGCAGTTACTGGCCAGTGGGCGCCCCAGCGACATCAACCAGCAGCCGATCGGTACCGGGCCGTTCGTGTTCCAGCGCTACCAGAAGGATTCGCAGATCCGCTACAAGGGCAACAAGGACTATTGGGCGCCGAACCAGGTGAAGATCGACAACCTGGTGTTCTCGATCAACGTCGACCCTTCGGTGCGCATCCAGAAGCTGCGCCGCAACGAATGCCAGGTCACCCTGCACCCCCGCCCGGCCGACCTGCCGGCGCTCAAGGCCGACAGCAAGCTGCAGGTGCTGCAGCAACCGGGCTTCAACCTCGGCTATATCGCCTACAACACCCAGCACCCGCCGTTCGACCGCCTGGAAGTGCGCCAGGCAATGGACATGGCGGTTAACAAGAAGGCCCTTATCCAGGCGGTGTATCAGGACGCCGGCCAACTGGCGGTCAACGCCATGCCACCGACCCAGTGGTCCTATGACGAACGCCTCAAGGACGCACCCTACTCCCCGGAAAAGGCCAAACAGTTGCTCCAGCAGGCCGGTGTCGAACCTGGCACCGAGGTCACCCTGTGGGCCATGCCGGTGCAACGCCCGTACAACCCCAACGCCAAGCTGATGGCCGAAATGCTCCAGGCCGACTGGAGCAAGCTCGGTTTCAAGGTGCGCATCGTCAGTTACGAATGGGGCGAATACCTCAAGCGCATGAAAAACGGTGAGCACGACATCGCCCTGATCGGCTGGACCGGTGACAACGGCGACCCGGACAACTGGCTGGGCACCCTCTACAGCTGCGATGCCATCGGCAGCAACAACTACTCGCAGTGGTGCGACCCGCAGTACGACAGCCTGGTCAAGCAGGCCAAGCAGGTGACCGACCGTACGCAACGCACCGCGCTGTACCAGCAGGCCCAGCAGCGGCTCAAGCAGCAGGTACCGATTACGCCGGTGGCGCATTCCACAGTGAACCAGCCGCTTAGCGTCAAGGTTTCCCAGTTCAAGGTCAGCCCGTTTGGGCGCAATGATTTTTCCGGTGTGAGTGTTGATTAAGCGTTAGCCAGTACCGGCCTCTTCGCGGGCAAGCCCGCTCCCACAGGATCTCGACAGGTTCGGACACTGCGCCCTACCTGTGGGAGCGGGCTTGCCCGCGAAGAGGCCAGTACGGCCAACACAACGCCCCGATTTTGCCCGGCGATCCCGCGGCACCCCTGGCAACACCGCAGCAATCACCCGGCCCACAAGGCCGGCCATAACTAGAAAAGAAAGGGAGCTTTAACCTTGAAAGTATTCACCTTGACCGCACTGGCGTTATCCATCAGTGCCTTTTCCACGGTGGCCCAGGCAGACCCGCAGAGCCAGGACTACCTCCCGCTCACCCTCAAAAGCAGCAGCGAGCAAGCGCAAGCCAGCGGCTTCATCGACGGCCAAAGCCTGTCTGGCAGCACCCGCAACTGGTATGCCCGCGAACGCGCCGCACGCGCGCCGCTGTGGAAGTACTACAAGAACGACGGCACCCGCCACGACACCCACAGCCGTGAAAACTGGGTCCAGGGCACCATCCTCAATTACAGCTCCGGCTTCACCCAGGGTACCGTGGGCTTCGCCGTCGAGGCCGCCGGCTACAACGCCATCGCCCTGCAGCAAAGCCGCGAAGCCATTGCCGGCCCCAACAACCGCACCCTCACCCACAGCGATGGCGACCCCATCGGCCAGTGGAGCAAACTGGGACTGGGCAATATCAAGGCGCGCGTGTCCAACACCACCCTTACCCTTGGCCGCCAATCGGTGGATACACCGATGATCGCCTACATCGGCAACCGCGCACTGCCTTCGAGCTTCCAGGGCGCGTTCCTGCACAGCGCTGAATTCGACAACCTCAGCATCGACCTGGGCACCTTCGACCGCGTCTCGCCACGTACCGAACAGAGCCTCAGCAAGTTCCGCAGCGAGTACAGCGCCACCGGCGTGGAAACCGACCGTGCCAGCACCGCCGGCATCAACTACCAGCCGTTCAAGAGCCTGAGTACCAGCCTGTACGCCACCAAGGTCGACGACTTCTGGAACCAGTACTACTTCGGCGCCAACCATGTGCTCGGCGACAGCGCAGCGCTCAGCCTGAGCACCGGCCTGAACTACTACAAGACCGTCGACGCCGGCAGCCAGAAAATGGGCAAGATCGACAACGACACCTACAGCCTGTCACTGGGACTGACCCATCAGGCCCACACCCTCAGCGCCTCCTGGCAGCAGGTCAACGGCAATGAGTACTTCGACTACCTGCACGAAACCAACGGCATCTTCCTGGCCAACTCGCTGCTGTCGGACTTCAACGGCCCCAACGAAAAATCGCTGCAGATCTCCTATGTGCTGAACATGGCGCCCTATGGCGTGCCTGGCCTGAAGTTCAACCTGTACAACGCCCGCGGCTGGGGTATCGACGGCACCCACTACCGTGGCACTGCCTACGACGTGAATGGCCTGGACGGCGAAACCCACTATGAGTGGGGTATCGGCACCAGCTACGCGTTGCAGAGCGGGCCGCTGAAAGACACCAGCATCCGCGCCACCTACACCACCCATCGCGCCAGCAAGGCCCAGGGCGATGGCAGCCTGAATGAGTTCCGCGTGGTCACCACCATTCCGTTCAACATTCTCTGAGCGCTGGCGCCACGGCCTGCTTCGCTGTGGGCCGTGGCAGCTACGCTGGAATCAATGCACGCAGGGAGACTTCAACCTATGCAGATAGCTTTCAGGAAAACGCGGCCGTTGCGCCTAGCCTTGGCCGCGCTGCTTCTGGGCGGCGCTACGCACCTGGCGGCCAAACCGCTGGTGGTGTGTACAGAAGCCAGCCCGGAAGGGTTCGACATCGTCCAGTACACCACCGCAGTCACCGCCGATGCCTCGGCCGAGACAGTGTTCAACCGCCTGGTCGACTTCAAGCCCGGCACCACCGAGATCCAGCCGGCCCTGGCCGAGCGTTGGGACATTTCAGCCGACGGCCTGACCTACACCTTCCATCTGCGTCAGGGGGTGAAGTTCCACACCACCGACTACTTCAAGCCCACGCGTGACTTCAATGCCGATGACGTGCTGTGGAGCCTCAATCGCCAGCTCGACCCGAACCACCCCTGGCATGACAAGACCAGCGTCGGCTATCCGTACTTCGAGAGCATGGGGTTCAAGCAACTGCTCAAGTCGGTCAGCAAGGCTGACGAGCACACCGTGGTGATTACCCTCAGCCGACCGGAAGCGCCGTTTCTGCGCGACATGGCCATGGGCTTTACCTCGATCTACTCCGCCGAATACGGCGACCAGCTGCTCAAGTCTGGCAAAACCGCCGAGCTGAACAGCAAACCGATCGGCACCGGCCCGTTCATCTTCCAGCGTTACAACAAGGACGCCCAGGTCCGCTTCAAGCCCAACCCGGACTATTTCCGCGGCAAGCCGCCGGCCGATGCGCTGGTGTTCGCCATCGCCACCGACAGCAACGTGCGCCTGCAGAAACTGCGCGCCAACGAGTGCCAGGTGGCGCTCTATCCCAAGCCCGATGACGTGCCGTCGATCAAGCAGGACCCGAAACTCAAGGTTGAAGAAATCGAGGCCCTGGTCACCGGCTACATTGCCATGAATACCCAGCACAAATACCTCAACGACGTGCGCGTGCGTAAAGCCATCAACATGGCCTTCGACCGCCAGACCCATGTCGACCAACTGTTTGGCAAAGGCAACGCACTAGTGGGTGTAAACCCTTACCCGCCCACCATGATCGGCTACAACACCCACAACCAGAACCCACCGCGCGACCTCGATAAAGCCCGCGCCCTGCTCAGTCAGGCCGGTGTACCCGAGGGCACGGTAATCACCCTGTTCACCCGCAACGGCGGCGGCCCGACCAACCCCAACCCGCGCCTGTCCGCCGAGATGCTGCAGGCCGACCTCAAACAGATCGGCCTCAAGTTGGATATCCGCGTCATGGAATGGGCCGAGATGCTGCGCCGGGCGAAGAACGGCGAAGCCGACCTGGTGTCCACTGGCTGGGCCGGCGACAACGGCGACCCGGACAACTTCCTCAGCCCACTGCTCAGCTGCGATGCCGTGAAAAGTGGCGAGAACTATGCGCGCTGGTGCAACCCCAAGTTCCAGGAGCTGATCAGCCGCGCCCGCGAATCGGTCGACAACGACGAGCGTGCAAGGCTCTATAACGAGGCATTGAAAGTGTACGATGACGAACAACCCTGGATCAGCATGGCTCATCCAAAGATGTTCACCGCCATGCGTGACAACGTGGAGGGCTACGTGATCAACCCTCTGACCAACAACAACTTCGCCACCACCAAGGTGAAGTAGAACAACAACGACCGCCGGCGACCCACACGGGGACCGGCGGCACTGCCGTACCGGGCTGATCGCCCCACGGCCTGATGAGGTAACCCCGACAATGTTGAGTTTTATTGCCCGGCGCCTTGGCCTGCTGATACCGACCTTTTTCGGCATCACCTTGCTGACCTTCGCGCTCATACGCCTGATCCCCGGCGACCCGGTGGAAGTGATGATGGGCGAGCGCAGGGTCGACCCCGAAATGCATGCCCAGGCCATGGAACGCCTGGGCCTGAACAAGCCACTGCCGGTCCAGTACCTGGACTACGTCGGCAAACTGGCCCAGGGTGACCTTGGCGAATCGCTGCGCACCCGCGAAAGCGTGTGGCGCGAGTTCCTCACCCTGTTCCCGGCCACCCTGGAACTGGCCTTCGCCGCCCTGCTGTTCGCCGGCATCGTCGGCCTGCTGGCCGGTGTCATCGCCGCGCTAAAGCGTGGTTCGTTGTTCGACCACGGGGTCATGGGCATATCACTGGCCGGCTACTCGATGCCGATTTTCTGGTGGGGCCTGATCCTGATCATGTTCTTTTCCGTGAGCCTGGGCTGGACCCCGGTATCCGGGCGCATCGACCTGCTGTACGACATCGAGCCAAAGACCGGCTTCATGCTTATCGACACCCTGCTCAGCGATGAAGAAGGCGCGTTCAAGGACGCTGTGATGCACCTGATCCTGCCGGCCATCGTGCTCGGCACCATCCCGCTGGCGGTGATCGCCCGCATGACCCGCTCGTCGATGCTTGAAGTACTGCGCGAAGACTACATCCGCACCGCCCGCGCCAAAGGCCTGTCGCCGGCCCGTGTGGTGTTCGTCCACGGCCTGCGCAATGCGCTGATCCCGGTACTGACCGTGTTCGGCCTGCAGGTCGGCACGCTGCTGGCCGGTGCGGTGCTGACCGAAACCATCTTTTCCTGGCCGGGCATCGGCAAATGGCTGATCGAAGCCATCGGTGCCCGTGACTACCCCGTGGTCCAGAACGGCATCCTGTTGATCGCCTGCCTGGTGATCCTG
Source organism: Pseudomonas sp. JR33AA (assembly GCF_021378985.1). Classification (NCBI taxonomy): domain Bacteria; kingdom Pseudomonadati; phylum Pseudomonadota; class Gammaproteobacteria; order Pseudomonadales; family Pseudomonadaceae; genus Pseudomonas; species Pseudomonas sp. JR33AA. Next base: position 62,353 of record NZ_JAJSAW010000005.1, on the reverse strand, counting down.
GTCAACTTCGTCGTGGACATTCTCTACGGCCTGGCCAACCCACGCATCCGTCATCAGCGCTGAGACCCTTGCCATGACAAGCCCGATTGCAAAATCCGTGTCGCCGGCCAGCCCGGTGGACCAGAGCCTGCTCTACCCTTCCCCGTACAAAGAATTCTGGCATGCCTTCGCGCGCAACAAAGGCGCGGTCATGGGCCTGGCCTTCATGTGCCTGGTGGTGTTCTGCGCGCTGTTCGCGCCTTGGGTAGCCCCGCATGACCCGAGCGAGCAATACCGCGATTTCCTGCTGACCCCGCCGGTGTGGCTGGAAGGCGGCACCTGGCAGTTCATCCTGGGCACCGACGAACTGGGCCGTGATCTGCTTTCGCGGCTGATTCAAGGTGCACGGCTGTCGCTGCTGATCGGCCTGTCGTCAGTGGTAATGTCACTGATCCCAGGCATACTCCTGGGCCTGCTGGCCGGCTTTTTCCCGCAGTTGCTCGGCCCGTCGATCATGCGCCTGATGGACGTGATGCTGGCCTTGCCGTCGCTGTTGCTGGCCGTGGCCATCGTCGCCATCCTCGGCCCAGGCCTGATCAACACCGTGATTGCCATCGCCATTGTTTCCCTGCCGTCCTACGTGCGCCTGACCCGCGCCGCGGTGATGGGCGAGCTCAACCGCGACTACGTCACCGCTGCCCGCCTGGCCGGCGCCGGCTTGCCCCGGCTGATGTTCGTCACCGTGCTGCCCAACTGCATGGCACCGCTGATCGTGCAGGCGACCCTGAGTTTTTCCTCGGCGATCCTCGACGCCGCTGCGCTGGGCTTCCTCGGCCTCGGCGTGCAGCCGCCTACCCCGGAGTGGGGCACAATGCTGGCTTCAGCCCGGGATTACATCGAGCGCGCCTGGTGGGTGGTAAGCCTGCCCGGCCTGACCATCCTGCTCAGTGTGCTGGCAATCAACCTGATGGGCGACGGCCTGCGCGATGCGCTGGACCCGAAACTCAAGAACGCCGCCTGAGGAGAACGTCATGCCACTTTTGCAGATCAACAACCTCAACGTGCGCTTCGGCGACACCAATGCGGTACCCGTGGTGGATGGCCTTGACCTGGTGGTAGACGCCGGCGAAATCCTGGCCATCGTCGGCGAGTCCGGCTCGGGCAAGTCGGTCACCATGATGGCCCTGATGGGCCTGATCGATGCCCCCGGGCGCATCACCGCCGACGCCCTGACATTCGACGGCACCGACATGCTCAAGCTCAGCGGCCGTCAGCGGCGCAAGGTGGTGGGCAAGGACATCGCCATGGTCTTCCAGGACCCGATGACCGCGCTCAACCCCAGCTACACCGTAGGCTTCCAGATCGAGGAAGTGCTGCGACAGCACCTGGGCCTGAAAGGCAAGGCTGCACGCCAGCGTGCCCTTGAGCTGCTGAAAAAGGTCGAGATCCCGGCCGCCGAAAGCCGCCTGGACGCTTACCCGCACCAGCTGTCAGGCGGCATGAGCCAACGTGTGGCGATCGCCATGGCCATTGCCGGCGAGCCCAAGCTGCTGATCGCCGACGAACCGACCACGGCCCTCGACGTGACCATCCAGGCACAGATCATGGAGCTGCTGGTCAACCTGCAGAAGGAGCGCAACATGGCGCTCATCCTGATCACCCACGACCTCGCCGTGGTCGCCGAAACCGCCCGGCGGGTGTGCGTGATGTACGCCGGCCAGGCCGTGGAAGTGGGCCAGGTGCCAGAACTGTTCGACGTACCCGCCCACCCTTATAGCGAAGCCCTGCTCGCCGCGATCCCCGAGCACAGCATTGGCGCCGAACGCCTGGCCACACTGCCTGGCATCGTCCCCGGCCGCTACGACCGCCCGGTCGGTTGCCTGCTGTCACCCCGCTGCCCCTATGTACAGGACAATTGCCGGCGCCAGCGCCCGCCCCTCGACCCACAGGCCCACAGCCTGGTGCGTTGCTTCTACCCGCTGAACCAGGAGGTGGCGTGATGGCCGTCGTACTTACCGCACGGGAGCTGACCCGGCATTACGAAGTGTCCCGCGGGCTGTTCAAGGGCCACGCGCTGGTGCGCGCGCTCAATGGCGTGTCGTTCGAACTGGAGGCCGGCAAGACCCTGGCCGTGGTCGGTGAGTCCGGCTGTGGCAAGTCGACCCTGGCCCGCGCCCTGACCCTGATCGAAGAGCCGTCGTCCGGCTCGCTGCAAATTGCCGGCACCGAGGTGAAGGGCGCCAGCAAGGCAGAGCGCAAGCAACTGCGCCGCGATGTGCAGATGGTGTTCCAGAGCCCCTACGCCTCGCTCAACCCACGGCAGAAGATCGGTGACCAGTTGGCCGAACCGCTGCTGATCAACACCTCGCTGAGCAAGGCCGAGCGCCGCGACAAGGTGCAGAAGATGATGGAACAGGTCGGCCTGCGCCCCGAGCACTACCAGCGCTACCCTCACATGTTCTCTGGCGGCCAGCGCCAGCGTATCGCCCTGGCCCGGGCGATGATGCTGCAACCCAAGGTGCTGGTGGCCGACGAACCAACCTCCGCGCTGGACGTGTCGATTCAGGCGCAGGTGCTGAACTTGTTCATGGACCTGCAGAAGGAGTTCAACACCGCCTACGTGTTCATCTCGCACAACCTGGCGGTGGTGCGACATGTGGCGGATCAGGTACTGGTGATGTACCTGGGGCGGCCGGCAGAAATGGGGCCGAAAGAGGACATCTACAACAAGCCGCTGCATCCCTATACCCAGGCGTTGCTGTCGGCGACACCGGCGATTCATCCAGACCCGTTGAAGCTGAAGATTCGCATCGTCGGGGAGCTGCCCAACCCGCTGAACCCACCGGATGGGTGTGCGTTCCACAAACGCTGCCCGTATGCGACAGAGCGGTGTGCCAAGGAGGTGCCGGCGCTGAGGCAGGTGAGTACGCGGCAAGTTGCCTGCCACTATGCGGAGCAGTTCCTGTAGATCGAAGCAGCTGCGTTTTTGTCGGAAAAGGGCTGCACATCAGCCCCAGCGGTTCATGAATGACAGCTGTACCTGGGGGGCCGCTTCAGCGGCCCTTTCGCGGCACAGGTCTACACGTTCTCAATGCATAAAGAACCAGATCAGAATGATCACCGGAATCGGCACCCCAATCATCCAAAGCAGTATCGAGCGCATGGCCTTTCTCCTTGTTCAATGGTGACAAGAAAGGTGCAGCCGCCATGCCAGTTGTATCAAAAAACTACATTCATAAGAATCAGAGGCTTACCCTGCAAGCCGCCTGAGTAAACCGTGCAATATGCAGGATCCACGCCCTTGCACCTGGGTGTTCTGCAATGCACTATCCACCCATGATCGCCACCACCCTCCCCGACGGCCCCGAGCAAACGCCGCTTACCGCCGACGTCGTGTTGCGCTACCACCTCTGCTGGAAGCATCGCGACCTCGATGGCGTCATGGCGCTCTACCACCCCGATATCCAGTACCACGACTTCTTCCAGAACCGCGTGCTCGGCCACCAGGAACTGCGCGACTACGTACGCGCTTGCCTGCCCCATGAAGCTGGCGAGGACATCGTCCACAGCGACCGCATCCGCGTCGATGGCTGCACCGCGTTCATCCAGTATCAGGTCACCGTCCAGGGCGGCGACGGCCTGGTTGCGTTCCAGTCCAGCGAGGCGATCACCGTCAGGGACGGGCTGATCTGGCGGGTTAACGAATACGCCACGCTGGTCCGCCGGAACAGCACAGGCCACGCAAACAGTGGCCCGCGCCCCGCCACCAGCCGGCTGGGCCTGTCACCCCGGCAGTTGTCGACCATGGCCCAGGACCTGGAGCACTACTTCCAGCGTCAACGCCCCTACCTCGACCCGGAGCTCGACCTGCAACAGGTCGCCGACGCCAGCGGCTACAGCCGCAACCAGATCTCCTACCTGCTCAACCAGGTTCTGGGGCAAAGCTTCTACCGCTACGTCAACCAGGCACGCCTGCAGCACCTGATGGCCAGCCTCGGCGATGACAGCGCCGAGGCGACGATCGACGAGCTGGCCTTCAGTGCCGGCTTCAACTCGCTGTCGGCGTTCTACAAGTGCTTCCGTGAGCACACCGGGCTCACGCCCAAGGCCTACCTGAAGCAGATTTCCCTGCGTGCACGCACGTAAGACAGCTGCCCGCTGACACCACTACGATCGCCCACAGACCTTGACGGATGTGGAGCCGAACCCGATGCAACCCCTGCGCACGCTCAGCCTGTGGATGGACCAGCTCGACGAGCCGCTGTGCGCGCGCCCGGCACTGCGCAATGACCTCGACGTCGACGTGTGCATCATCGGTGCCGGCTATACCGGCCTTTGGACCGCTTACTACCTCAAGCGCCAGGCACCCCAGCTGAACATTGCGGTGATCGAAGCCCAAATCGCCGGCTTCGGCGCCTCCGGCCGTAATGGGGGCTGGCTGATGGGCAACCTGCTGGGCGAAGACCGCCTGCTCGGCACCCTCTCGCCGCAACAGCGCCGCGCCAGCATCGACCTGCTGCACGGCATCCCTGATGAAGTTCATCGCGTGCTGCAAAGCGAAGGCATCGACTGCGACTACCGCAAAGGCGGCGTGCTGTATTGCGCGGCGCGCTACCCGGAGCAGGAAAGCAGCCTGCGCGCCTACCTCGACGAGATGTATCGCCAAGGCATGACCGAGGACGACTACCGCTGGCTGAGCCCCGAGCAGCTGGGGAGCCAGCTGCGGGTCAGCAATGCGTTTGGAGCCATCTACAGCCCGCACACGGCGACCATCCAGCCAGCCAAGCTGGTGCGCGGCCTTGCCCGGGCAGTGGAGGCGCTGGGCGTATCGATCTACGAAAACACCCCGGCCATCGACTGGCAGCCGAGCGAGGTGCGTACCCCGCTGGCACAGATTCGCTGCCAGTGGATGGTGCCAGCCGTGGAGGGTTACGCCGCCAGCCTGCCGCCACTGGGCAAACACCAATTGCCGGTACAGAGCCTGCTGGTGGCCACCGAGCCGCTGCCAGAGGCCACCTGGGAGCAGATTGGCCTGAGCCAGGGCCAAGCCTTCAGTGAAAGCAGCCGCCAGGTTACCTACGGCCAGCGCACCGCCGACAACCGCCTGGTGTTCGGTGCCCGCGGTGGTTACCGCTTCGGTGGGCGTCTGCGGGAGAACTTCAACCTGGACGACCATGAAATCGAACTGCGCCGCTACCTGTTCAGCGAACTGTTCCCGCAGCTCAAACAGGTACGCATCACCCATACCTGGGGCGGAAACCTGGGCATGGCGCGGCGCTTCCGCCCACACATGCTCTGCGACCGCCAGCGCGGCATCGCCCTTGCCGGCGGCTACGGCGGCGAAGGCGTCGGGGCGACCAACCTGGGTGGGCGCACCCTGGCGGCGCTGATCCTCAACCAGCGCAACGAACTGACGGCGCAACCCTGGGTGCTCGACAACCGCCCGCTATCGAGCCTGGCCAGCTGGCCTCCCGAGCCCTGCCGCTGGCTGGGCTACAACGCGATCATCCAGAGCTTCGTCCACGAGGACCGGACCCTCGCCAACCCCGCCAGCGCGCCGTGGAGGCGGCGCCTGGCCATCTCGGTTGCGGACTTCATGGAAGGTTTCATGCACTGACTTCCCTTATCACTCGTACAGGATCCACCGGTCATGAGCATCACCCAGTTCAAGAACACCGAATGTGCCGTGCTCGACAGCTGCAACCCGGTCGCAGTACCGCTCGGCGAACCCGTGGCAGTCACGTCAGTCACCTGCGTGGAGCGCAGCGATGGCGTTGAAACCGGCATCTGGGAATGCACCCCAGGGCGCTGGCGGCGGCAGATCGTGCAACAGGAGTTCTGCCATTTCATCAAGGGCCGCTGCACGTTCACCCCCGACGGTGGCGAGCCCCTGGTCATAGAAGCCGGAGATGCATTGATGCTACCGGCCAACAGCACCGGCACCTGGGACATCCAGGAGACCGTGCGCAAGACCTACGTGCTTATTTTCTGATCCGCTGATCGCCTGCCTTCGATAACAACAGACAAAGCAAGGTAAACCGACATGCGCACCCTCCTCCTCGCCCCCCTGATGCTGGCCGCCAGCGTGGCCAGCGCCGCTGAAACGGTGAAGATCTACAACTGGTCCAGCTATGTGGCCCCCGATACGTTGAAGAACTTCCAGCAAGCCAGCGGCATCGTGCCGACCTATGACGTGTACGACAGCAATGAAACCCTCGATGGCAAGCTGATGACCGGCAATTCCGGCTACGACGTGGTGTTCCCCTCCAACCATTTCATGGCCCGGCAGATCCAGGGCAAGGCCTTGAAGCGCCTGGACAAGTCCCAGCTGCCCAACTGGCACAACCTCAACCCGGTGCTGCTCAAGGCGCTGGAGGTGAACGACCCAGGCAACCAGTACGGCTTCCCGTACCTGTGGGGCAGTACCGGTATTGGCTACAACATCGACAAGGTCAAGGCGGTGCTCGGCGACAACGCGCCCGTGGACTCCTGGGACCTGATCTTCAAGCCCGAGTACATGAGCAAGCTCAAAAGCTGTGGCGTCGCGGTGCTGGACAATGGCCCCGAACTGCTGCCGATCGCCCTGCACTACCTGGGCTTGCCCCATCACAGCCAAGCCCCCAAGGACTACGAGAAGGCCAAGGACCTGCTGATGAAGGTGCGGCCGTACATCAGCTATTTCCACTCGTCCAAGTACACGGGCGACCTGGCCAACGGTGATATCTGCGTGGTGGTGGGTTTCTCAGGGGATGTGCTGCAGGCGAAGAACCGCGCCGATGAGGCGAACAATGGCGTGAAGGTGGGCTATTCGATACCCAAGGAGGGCGCGCCGATGTGGTTCGACATGGTCGCCATGCCCGTCGATGCGCCGGATGAAAAGGCCGGATATGCCTACATGAACTACCTGCTGCAGCCGGAAGTGATGGCCAACATCAGCAACCATGTGCAATACGCAAACGGCAACCTCAAGGCAGACGGCCTGGTAGACCCGGCGATGAAGGGCAATACGATGATTTACCCGAGCGACGAGGTGATGGGCAAGCTGTATGCGCTGGAGGCGATGCCGGCGAAGATCGACCGTATTCGTACGCGAATCTGGACCAGTATCAAGGCAGGGAACTGATTTCGGGCGTTACGCCATCCCTGTAGGAGCGGGTTCACCCGCGAATGCGTCGGTAGTTTCAACATCGCATTCGCGGGTAAACCCGCTCCTACACAGGGTCAGGAGCAGGCGACCGAGATCAGTGGTGCTCGCGGGTAGCGCGGAAATTGATGTCCGGCCAGCGCTCTTCCATCAGCGCCAGGTTGACCCGGGTCGGCGCCAGGTAGGTCAGGTGCCCCCCGCCGTCGATGGCCAGGTTTTCCATGGCCTTGGTCTGGAATTCCTCGAGCTTCTTCTTGTCATCGCAGCTGATCCAGCGCGCCGACCACACGGTGATAGGCTCGTAGGCGCACTCCACCTTGTACTCTTCCTTCAGGCGGCTGGCGACCACGTCGAACTGCAGCACACCGACCGCACCGAGAATGATGTCGTTGCTGCGCTCAGGGAAGAACACCTGGGTAGCACCTTCTTCGGCCAGCTGCTGCAGGCCTTGACGCAGTTGCTTGGATTTCAGCGGGTCTTTCAGGCGTACGCGGCGGAACAGCTCCGGCGCGAAGTGCGGGATACCGGTGAAGCCCAGCGCCTCGCCTTCGGTGAAGGTGTCGCCGATCTGGATGGTGCCGTGGTTGTGCAGGCCGATGATGTCACCGGCAAAGGCTTCTTCCAGCTGCTCACGCTCCGAGGAGAAGAACGTCAGCGCATCGCCGATACGCAGGTCTTTGTTCAGGCGCACGTGGCGCATTTTCATGCCTTTCTCGTACTTGCCCGAGCAGATGCGCATGAAGGCGATACGGTCGCGGTGTTTCGGGTCCATGTTCGCCTGGATCTTGAACACGAAGCCGGTGAACTTCTCTTCCACAGGCTCCACGGTGCGCTCGTGGGCCACACGGCCAAGCGGACGCGGTGCCCAGTCGACCACGGCGTCGAGCACGTGGTCGACACCGAAGTTACCCAGCGCAGTACCGAAGAACACCGGGGTCAGCTGACCGTTGATGAACTCGTCCTGGTTGAACTCGTGGCAAGCGCCCTGCACCAGCTCAAGTTGCTCGACGAACGCGTCGTACTGGTCGCCCAAGTGCGCGCGGGCTTCGTCCGAGTCCAGGTTCTGGATAATCTTGGCTTCGGTGCGCTCGTGGCCGTGGCCCGGGGTGTACACCACGATGTAGTCACCGGTCAGGTGGTACACGCCCTTGAAGTCGCGGTAGCAACCGATCGGCCAGGTGATTGGCGCGGCCTTGATCTTCAAAACGGCTTCGATCTCGTCGAGCAGTTCGATCGGGTCGCGGATGTCTCGGTCGAGTTTGTTGATGAAGCTGACGATGGGCGTATCGCGCAGGCGGCACACGTCCATCAGGGCGATGGTACGCGGCTCTACACCTTTACCGCCGTCAAGCACCATCAGCGCCGAGTCCACAGCGGTCAGGGTGCGGTAGGTGTCTTCCGAGAAGTCTTCGTGGCCGGGGGTGTCGAGCAGGTTGATCATGTGCTCGCGATACGGGAACTGCATCACCGAAGTGGTGATGGAGATGCCGCGCTGCTTCTCCATTTCCATCCAGTCGGAGGTGGCATGGCGATCGGACTTGCGCGACTTCACGGTACCGGCGACGGCAATGGCCTTGCCCATCAGCAGCAGCTTCTCGGTGATGGTGGTCTTACCGGCGTCGGGGTGGGAAATGATTGCGAAAGTGCGGCGCTTCGCGACTTCGGCGGCCTGGTTGGTCATGGGAAATCGCCTGACTGGGGGATTTGAAAGGGGCAGTATTATACCTGAAGTTGGGCCTGGACCAAAATTTGCCGAATGAATGGCGCCTGTGCCGGCCCTTTCGCGGGTAAACCCGCTCCTACAAAGATTGCAATGTCGTGCGGTCCTTGTAGGAGCGGGTTTACCCGCGAAAGGGCCGGACCTGCCGCAACAAATTCACCAAACAATCGCTTTATCACGACGAATGCCCAAAGCGCAGTTATTTCAACGCCTGTAGCACATTAACTCGCTGTTTTTTCTCGCCCAAAATCCCTCGACCCAGCGATTACCGCTGGCCAAATGCCGTCCCAGATGGGAACCTTTACACCTACGGAGACGTCCACTCCCCTGCAAACCGCTTCGGTTGGGGACTGGTTTCATCAGCATTTTCGGGCCCGACGGGGTTCGGCTCATGGCCTGATCGCAGCCTTCGGCTTGCCTCTCGCTGCTACTCGCGAACACACCACCCGCCGCCAGGACTGGCCGGCTTCCAAGAAGTGTGCTCGCCGACAACACAAGGAGTCCGCCTGTGGCTAAACGCTACGGAAAGGGGCTGTTGGGATGGGCCGCCGTGCTCGTCATCCTGGCCCTGCTGGTCCACTGGATCGGCATCGACACGATCGCGCGTTATCGCGATGATCTTGGGTTCTACCTGCAAGCGCACCTGGTATTGGTGCTGGCTTCGATGGCGGCGGCGCTGGCCGTGGGCATCCCCGCCGGCATTGCGTTAAGTCGACCGCACCGGGTCGACAAAGCCGAGCGCTTCATGCAGTTCTTCAACGTTGGCAACACCATCCCCCCTCTGGCCGTTCTGGCCATCGCCCTGAGTATCCTGGGCATCGGCGCCGGGCCTGCGATCTTCGCATTGTTCCTCGCCTCCCTCCTGCCCATCGTGCGCAACACCTACGAAGGCCTGAAAAACGTCCCTGCCTCGCTCAAGGAAGCCGCTACCGGCATTGGCATGACCCCGCGCCAGCAACTGTGGCAGGTGGAACTGCCCAATGCCGTGCCGATCATCGTCGGCGGCGTACGCGTGGCCCTGGCGTTGAACGTCGGCACCGCACCGCTGGCATTCCTGATCGGCGCCAACAGCCTGGGCAGCCTGATCTTCCCCGGCATCGCCCTGAACAACCAGCCGCAGCTGCTGCTGGGGGCCGCCTGCACCGCGCTACTGGCACTGGTGCTGGACGCGGCGGTGAGTTTCTCCAGCAGGCGCTGGCTGGAACGTGGCCTGGCCCAATAAGGATAGGAAACGTATGAAGAAGAGAATCGCCTTGCTGCTGGGCGCGGCCCTGCTGTTCGCAGGAGTTGCCCAGGCAGCGGAAAAACCCCTGGTGCGCATCGGCGCGCGGGTGTTCACCGAACAGACCGTGCTCGCCGAAATCACCGCGCAGTACCTGCGCGCTCACGGCTTTGACGTACGCGTCACCACCGGCCTTGGCAGCAGCATCGCTCGCCAGGCCCAGGAAACCGGCCAGCTCGACCTGATGTGGGAATACACCGGGGTGTCGCTGGTGTCCTACAACCACATCGATGAGCGTATGCCCAGCGCCGAGGCCACCTACGCCAAGGTCAAGGCGCTGGATGCCAAAAAAGACCTGATCTGGCTGACCCCGTCGAAATTCAGCAACACCTATGCGCTCGGCTTGCCGAAGCAGGTCGCCGAGGCCTACCCGCAGATCAACTCGATCAGCGACCTCAACCACGTGCTGCGTGACGAGCGCAAGCGTAACCACCTGGTGGCCCTGGACACCGAGTTCGCCAACCGCCCCGACGGCTTGGTCGGGCTCAAGGAGATGTACGACCTGCAGGTCGGCCGCGCCAACATCCGTCAGATGGACGCGGGCCTTGTCTATACGGCCATGCACAACAACCAGGTGTTCGCAGGCCTGGTCTACACCACCGACGGTCGCCTGAGCGCGTTCAACCTCAAGCTGCTCGAGGACGACAAGCACTACTTCCCCGATTACACCGCCGCCCCGGTGGTGCGCAAGGCCGTGCTCGACGCCAACCCGCAACTGGCCGCCCTGCTCAAGCCACTGGCTGAACAACTCGATGACGAGACCATGCGCCAGCTCAATGCCAAGGTCGACGTAGACCACCAGAACCCGACCGCAGTGGCCGCCGCATTCCTGCGCGAGCATCCCCTCAAGGAGGTACAGCCATGAGCCTGCTCGACACGTTCGCCCACCTCGACTGGGCCCAGGTACTGCAACTGACCTGGCAGCACATCATGCTGGTCGGCATCGCCGTCGGCCTGGCGATCCTCGTTGGCGTGCCGCTGGGCATCCTGATGACCCGCTTCCCGGCGGTGGCCGGCCCGCTGCAGGCCAGCGCCACGGTGCTGCTGACCATCCCATCGATTGCGTTGTTCGGCCTGCTGCTGCCGTTCTACTCCAAGTTCGGCCAGGGGCTGGGCCCCTTGCCTGCGATCACTGCCGTGTTCCTTTATTCGCTGTTGCCCATCCTGCGCAACACCTACCTGGCCCTGACCAATGTCGAGCCCGGTATCCGTGAAGCCGCGCGCGGCATCGGCATGACCTTCGGCCAGCGCCTGCGCATGGTCGAGCTGCCCATCGCCGTACCGGTGATCCTCGCCGGCGTGCGCACCGCCGTGGTGATGAACATCGGCGTCATGACCATTGCCGCCACCATCGGCGCCGGCGGCCTCGGCGTGCTGATTCTTACCTCCATCAGCCGCAGCGACATGTCGATGCTGCTGGTCGGCGCCGTATTGGTCAGCCTGCTGGCGATCATCGCCGACCTGCTGCTGCAAACCCTGCAACGTGCCCTGACTCCAGAAGGACTGCGCTCATGATCGAACTGAAGAACCTCAGCAAAACCTTCAACGTCAACGGCAAGGACGTCAAAGCCGTCGACTCGGTAAGCCTCACCGTCAACGAAGGGGAAATCTGCGTGTTCCTCGGCCCGTCGGGCTGCGGCAAGAGCACCACGCTGAAAATGATCAACCGCCTGATCACGCCCACCTCCGGCCAGGTGTTCATCAATGGCGAAGACACCACCGGGCTGGACGAAGTCACCCTGCGCCGACACATCGGCTATGTGATCCAGCAGATCGGTTTGTTTCCCAACATGACCATCGAAGAGAACATCACCGTGGTGCCACGCCTGCTCGGCTGGGACAAGCAGAAATGCCACGAGCGTGCTCGCGAGCTGATGCACATGATCAAGCTCGAACCCAAGCAGTACCTGCAACGCTACCCGCGCGAGCTGTCCGGCGGCCAGCAACAGCGTATCGGCGTGATTCGTGCCCTGGCAGCAGATGCACCCGTGCTGTTGATGGACGAGCCGTTCGGCGCGGTCGACCCGATCAACCGCGAGATGATCCAGAACGAGTTCTTCGAAATGCAGCGGGCGCTGAACAAGACCGTGATCATGGTCAGCCACGACATCGACGAAGCGATCAAACTGGGCGACAAGATTGCCATCTTCCGTGCCGGCAAGCTGTTGCAGCTGGACCATCCGGATACCCTGCTGGCGCACCCGGCGGATGATTTCGTCAGCAACTTCGTGGGCCAGGACAGCACGCTCAAGCGCCTACTGCTGGTGCGTGCCGAGGATGCAGCGGACAACGCGCCGTCGGTGAGCCCGGAAACACCGGTGAGCGACGCGCTGGAGCTGCTCGATGAGCACGACCGCCGCTACGTGGTGGTGACCGATGCGCAAAACAAGGCCCTGGGCTATGTGCGCCGGCGCGACATGCACCGCCAGCAAGGGACATGTGGCGATTTCCTGCGACCGTTCAATGCCACGGCTTCGCATGATGAGCACTTGCGCATTTTGTTGTCGCGCATGTACGAGTTCAACCGGGCATGGTTGCCGGTGCTGGATGCCGAGCAGGTGTTCTTGGGCGAGGTGACGCAGGAATCGATTGCGGCGTACCTGAGTTCGGGGAGATCGCGGGGGGCGAAGAGCAGTATTGTTTCGCCGGCCGAGGCGGTGGTTTCGTAACTGACGGGGCGCTTTGCGCCCCTTCGCGGGTAAACCCGCTCCTACAAGAGGGGGTTACCTGCGAAGGGGCGCAACGCGGCTCCGGCAATCGGGGATCAAAACCCAACACTGGCCTGCACGTAGAAAGTCCGCGGCTCACCCACGTAAAGGCCGGCATTGTTGTCGCTGGAGCGGGTGAAGTACTGCTTGTCGAACAGGTTCTTCACCCCCGCCGCCAGCTTCAGGTTGGACAGCTGCGGCCCGAACTCATAACCGCCACGGGCATGCCAGGTCACGTAGCCCGGAATATCGCCATACTGCCCGTCAGCACTCGGCTCGGTGATGTAGTCGCCATTGAAACTGCCATCGGCATTTATCCCGGTCCCCGGCGCGCGCTGCTTGGATTGGGCGTAGGCATCCAGGTTCCAGGTCCAGCGGTTGACCGCGTACCGCACCCCGGCAGTGGCCACCTGGCGTGAATAGAACGGCAGGTCTCGGCCCTTGAACCCTGGGATATCCCCTTCATAGGTCGCGCGGGTATAGGTGTAGCCACCGCTCACCGACAGCCCGTCCAGCCGCGGGTCCAGCCCGGCCAGGTCATAACGCACCGAAGCCTCGATGCCCTGGTGCTTGGTCGCCCCCAGGTTGGTCCAGCCCACGTCGTTGCTGATGTACTGCAGCTCATCATCGAAGTCGATGTAGAACGCCGTCAGCTCACCGGCAAAGCCGCCATTGTCATAACGTGTACCGATTTCGTAGGTCTTGGCTTTTTCCGGCTCCAGGCCATTGGCCGTGCTGTTGCCAGCACCGCCCTGGCCCAGCTGGAAGTACTGCAGGCTACCGAACGACGTCTCGTAGTTGGCGAACACCTTCCAGGCATCGGAAACGTGGTACATCACGCTCAGTGCCGGCAAAGGCTCGTTGCTGGTGATGCTGCGCTTCTTCTCGGCTACCGGACGGTTGTTGGCGTCCAGCACCGGGCGGTCGCGCCAGTCGGTATTGATGTGCTCGAAGCGCACGCCAGGGGTGATGGTCCAGTTGCCCATGTCGATCTTGTCGTCGATGTAGTAGGCGCTGGCCTCAGTGCCGCCGCTGCGGTCCTGGAACACGTGGCCGTCGGAAGTCGGGGTCACCGTCGGCACGTTGTCGATCAGCGCCAGGCGAGTCGACTGTTCGCGCATTGCTTCCTTCAGGTAACGGTAACCGACACTGACTTCCTGGGTGGTCGGGCCGGCAAAGAAGATGCGCGACACACGGGGTTCGATGGCGAAGGTGTGGTAGTTGCGCGGGTACGACGACAACGTCTTCATGTCCCGCGCGGCGATGGTACTGCCGCGGAAGCTGTCGGTGTAGTAGGTCAGCACTTCGAACTGGGTGGCATCGTCGAGCTGCCGCTGCCATTTGAACGACACATCCTTGCGCCGGCCCGCGAAGTAGTCGTAATCGCGCAGCGACTGGTACGGGTTGCTGTCGTATTGAGCCTGGGTCAGGCCACCCGGCATATCGGCACGGCCATCGTAGTAATGGAAGTTGAGCCAGAACTCATCGACGTCAGTTGGCGCCCAGTGCGTCTTGAGGATAACGTCGTCAATGTCGTTGCCGTTGTTGCTTTCACGGTAACCGTTGCCGTTCACGCCGGTGTACAGCAGCGCCACACCCATGCCGTTGTCCGCCGTACCGCCGACGAAAGCCGACTCGGTGTGTTTCCAGCCACCGTGCTGGGAGGTCTCCAGGGTGGTGGACAGCTCTGCCGAGGCCTTTTCCGGAATCGCCCGGGTGACGAAGTTGATCACGCCACCCACGTTCTGCGGGCCGTAGCGCACCGAGCCGGCACCGCGTACGACGTCAATGCTGTCGAGATTGCCAGAGGAAATCGGTGCCATCGACAGCTGTGGCTGGCCATACGGCGCAAAGGCGGCCGGGATGCCATCGATCAGTACCGTGGAGCGCGGCGACAGGCGCGAAGTAAGGCCGCGCACGCCCACGTTCAGCGACAGGTCGCTGCCACCGGTTCCGTTGGAGTCCTGCACTTGCACGCCAGGGATGCCGCGCAGTACGTCACGCACGTTCATTGCGCCCTTCTCCACCATTGCCTCGCGGCGTACCACGGTGCGTGCCCCGGGATGGTTCTGTACCACGCTCTGCTGGGCATCACCCAGCCAGTCACCGACCACCTTGATGTCGGTGGGTGCCAGCTCCAGGCTGCCGCTGCCCAGGTCAAGGGTAGTCGGCAGCGGCTTCACCACAACGGTGTCCCCGGACATCTCGAAGGTGAGCCCGCTGCCTTGCAACAACTGTTGCAGCGCCTGCACCGGCGCCAGGTTGCCCGATACCGCCGGGGCCTGCTTTCCAGCGACCAGCTCGGGGCTGAAAAACAGCTGCAGGCGGGTCTGCTGGCCGAGCTGGTTCAGCGCCGAACCCAACGGCTGGGCCTGGATCTGGAGGGTATTGCCCGCCTCTGCGGCCTGGCTGTTGACGGTCACGGCGCTGACCGCCAGGGCCAGCGCCAGGGCGCGAAAGCGTGGGAGGGGTTTGTTGTTGTTCACGTCGTCGAAACATCCTGGAATGCGGAATAAACGCCAACCGCGTGCAAATGGAAATGCTTGGCAGTTGCAGCTGGCGAGGAAGACGAACGAGTGAAAAAAAACCTGAATCTATTTGGCGATTATTTCGCTGGAGCCGTCTTCATGGGCCTTGATGGCCACCGGCAGGATGCTCGGCAAGGCCCGTAGCAGTGCGTCGGTGTCATCGGTGCTGAAGGTGCTCGAAAGGCGCATCTGGGCGACTTTACCGGGGGCGACCCGCAACGGTTGGCTACGGTAGCGTGAAGCTTCGGCCACCACCTCGGCGAGGGTGGCGTTGTCGAACACCAGCTTGCCCTGGCGCCAGGCAGTAACAGCAGCGGTATTGACTGCGTAGGGGGCGGTCACCATGCCTTGTGCATCGATATGCGAACCCTGGCCGGCCGTAAGCTGCGCCAGCGCGGCGCCCTTGCCCTGTACACGCACCGAACCCTGCTCCACCGCCACCCGGGTGCTGGCCGGGTCCAGACGCACGTCAAAGCGGGTACCAGTCACAGTCACACGGCCTTGAGCAGTGTCGACCACAAAAGGCCTGGCACTGTCGTGGGCGACGCTGAACATCACCTCACCGGCACTCAGACGGATAAGCCGCTGGCCGGAGCTGAAATCGACCTGCAGTTGTGTGCTGCCATTGAGCTCGAGGTTCGAGCCATCAGGCAGTTCGACCTGGCGGCGTTCATTGAAGGCGGTCTGCAAGCTGGCCTGGTGATTCAGTTGCTGGTGGTGCCAGCCGCCCCAACCCAGGCCCAACGCCAACACCGCCACACTGGCGGCCAGGGCCTGACGCACGAAACGCCGACGTGGCAGTTGCTGCACCGGGACGGGTTCGCACAACGCTTCAAGGCGCCGACGTGAAATGAAGTCGGCGGCCTGCCACACGCGGCAGAGATGCTCGTATTCTTCCCGGTTGTGCGCGTCGCTCGCCAGCCAGGCACGCAACTGCTTGTGCAGCCCGGCATCCCGAGGTGCATCCTGCACGCGGGCGAACCATGCGGCCGCCTGCTCGCGGACGGCATCGGTACCGTGCTGTTTCATCGAAAGGTCTCCTGACACTTCATGCCGACACATCCAGGTGCTCACGCAGATGCCGGAGCGTGCGGATCATATACTTTTCGACCATGTTCTTGCTCAACCCCATGCGCTCTGCAATCTCGGCCTGGGTCAGGCCTTCGAGCTTCTGCCAGATGAACACCTGCCGGCAGTTGAGTGGCAGCTCGGCCAGGGCTCGCTCGACGCTGTCGGCCAGCTCCAGGGCATGCACGTAGGCTTCCGGGTCGCCACTGCCGGTTGCGCCTTCTTCGAAGGCTTCCCGCTCCAGGGCCTGGCGGCGGTCCTCGCGACGGAAGCCATCCACAGCGATATTGCGTGCAGCCTGATGCAGGTAGGCGCGTGGCTGCTCAACCTGCTCGCGCGGGGTTTCCAGTACCCGGACAAAGGCATCGTGGGTGAGGTCCTCGGCCTGCTGACGACTGCGCAGCTTGCGCGTCCAGGTGCCGATCAGCTCATGGTAGTGGTCGAGGAAGCCTTTGTGTCCGGACACGGTCGGGGTCATCAGGGAGGCAGACAAGGGTGCGAATAGTAATGTTTCTCATCAAAAGCAGCAAATCCGCCAGTCGGTAACAAAAAATTTATGGGCGATTTCCTGTACGGGGGTTACAGGAAAATGTGGCCATAAATATGAACACCCCCGGCCCTTTCGCGGGCAAGCCCGCTCCCACATGGAGCGCGTATCCCCTGTAGCAGCGGGCTTGCCCGCAAAGGGCCCAACACGCTCCATTCCACAATTTTTTACGCTTGAAAGATCGCAGGGAACATCAGCCGGTCACACGAGTCGGTTATTCAAATGGCTGGTCGTCGATCCACGTCGATCACGCCCGGATTGCCTGTTGATTCTGCATTCTTCACGCCCTAAAGTGCGCGCCGAACGTCCATGCTGGAAACGATCCATCCGGCTCAAGTACTGAGTAGGCGAACCAAAGTGGGGATACGGAGGACGTTCAGTTTGCAGCCACTTAATCTTTCAGTTTGCCCATGGAGTCCCTGAGCATGTCGATCCAGGTCGAAGACTATTTCGCGCGTGAAACCTTCCAGAAAATGAAGGCGTTCGCTGACAAGCAGGAAACCCCGTTCGTACTCATCGACACCCAGATGATCAGCCAGGCGTACGACGACCTGCGCGCCGGTTTCGAATTTGCCAAGGTCTACTACGCGGTCAAGGCCAACCCGGCCGTTGAAATCATCGACCTGCTCAAGGAGAAAGGTTCGAGCTTCGACATCGCCTCGATCTACGAGCTGGACAAAGTACTGGGCCGTGGTGTCAGCGCCGACCGTATCAGCTACGGCAACACCATCAAGAAGTCCAAGGACATCCGCTACTTCTACGAGAAGGGGGTGCGCCTGTACGCCACCGACTCGGAAGCCGACCTGCGCAACATCGCCAAGGCCGCACCGGGCTCGAAAGTGTATGTGCGTATTCTGACTGAAGGCTCCACCACTGCCGACTGGCCACTGTCCCGCAAGTTCGGCTGCCAGACCGACATGGCCATGGACCTGCTGATCCTTGCCCGCGACCTGGGCCTGGTGCCTTATGGCATCTCCTTCCACGTGGGTTCGCAGCAACGCGACATCAGCGTGTGGGACGCCGCCATCGCCAAGGTCAAGGTGATCTTCGAACGCCTGAAAGAAGAAGACGGCATCGAACTGAAGCTGATCAACATGGGTGGCGGCTTCCCGGCCAACTACATCACCCGTACCAACAGCCTGGAAACCTACGCCGAAGAAATCATCCGCTTCCTCAAGGAAGACTTCGGTGATGAACTGCCGGAAATCATCCTCGAGCCTGGCCGTTCGCTGATCGCCAACTCCGGTATCCTGGTCAGCGAAGTGGTGCTGGTCGCACGCAAGTCGCGTACCGCCGTCGAGCGCTGGATCTACACCGACGTGGGCAAGTTCTCCGGCCTGATCGAAACCATGGACGAAGCCATCAAGTTCCCGATCTGGACCGAGAAGAAGGGCGAAGCCGAGGAAGTGGTCATCGCCGGCCCGACCTGCGACAGCGCCGACATCATGTACGAGAACTACAAGTACGGGTTGCCGCTGAACCTGGCCATCGGTGACCGCCTGTACTGGCTGTCGACCGGCGCCTACACCACCAGCTACAGCGCAGTGGAATTCAACGGTTTCCCGCCGCTGAAGGCTTACTACCTGTAATGCATGGGGCCGCTTTGCGGCCCATCGCCGGCAAGCCGGGCTCCCACAGATACAGCGCAATGCTTGAGGCTTGCGCCGTACCTGTGGGAGCCCGGCTTGCCGGCGATGGGCTGCGCAGCAGCCCCAAAGCGCTCAACTGATCGGCATTAGCCACAAGGCCCCGTTTTTCATGGGCACTCAGCGGCGTCGGAAGTTTTTGTAACTGTCGAAGCCTGGCACGTTCACTTCGCTGACATTCATCCGCATGATCAATTTGTTCGGCGCACCTGCGCTGACATACCAATCTTCCCAAGCTCGCCAGTTCCGCACGCCAATAGGCACACTACCCACTGCGGCGATCGTCACTCCTGAGTAAACGCCAACCACCGGCACCTCCAGCTTTTTGCCACTTACCCATATGCGCCACAACAGCGGTTTTTTTACCCTCACGTAGTAGCCAATATAATTTCCGCTACTCAGGGCCAGAAAATCTCTGTGGGATGCGCCGTCTTCCGATTCCACCGTAACGATCCGGTAACCCGGATTCTCGCCCTCGTAATAGCCAAACCAGAAGCGCTGCGGCGAACCGACAGTCAAAGGTGACGAAACGGTCAGCCAGCTGTTGCAACGCGAGGCAGGAATGGTTTCAGACTCGACCGAATCGAGAATGCCTTCATACCCGGGTGTGGTGGAGGACAGTGTGGCGATGAAGGAACGTTCCTGGATGTACGACATGAATGCCAAACCCTCTTGAAATGGGTTATCACCATTCCAAGCGGGCATACCATAGGCAATTTGGAAAAAGTTGCCGAACTGGCAGCGCTTGTCGGGGCAGAGCAGGCGACCACACCAGCGACGTCAATCACCGCGCCGCTCGATCTCCTCGGCATAACGCCCGGCAAAGGCTATCAACAATGGCCCTGCCCCTTGCAAGGTCACCAACGCAGCGCGCAGGAAATTCATGTTCCCCTCAACCCGCGCCTGCTCCAGCCACTGCCCTGCCTCGGCCAACTGCCCGCGCTCGACCAGCACCAGCGCCAGGCTGAACATCCCCCGGAAATCCCCTGCCTCAGCCGAACGCCGATACCAGCGCACCGCCCGCGCCGGGCTTGGCGCCGTGGCTATGCCCTGCTCCAGGTAACGCCCATACAGGTTCATTGATTTGGCATGCCCCAGCTGCGCAGCCTTCTCGTAGCACATCAGCGCCTGCGCCTGATTGGCCGGCACCCCACGCCCGGTCGCCAACAGGTTGCCCAGGTTATACAGGCCCCAGTCCAACCCGGCATCAGCCGCACGGGCGTAGTGAACAGCAGCCTGCGCCAAACTCACCTCGCCGCCCCAGCCATGCTCCAGGCAGCGCCCGAGCATGTTGTGCGCCATGGCACTGCCACCCTGTGCAGCGATACCGAACCAACGCCGGGCAACGGTGGCATCCTGCTGGATACCACGCCCATCCAGCAGGATCTGCCCCAGCAGCAACTGCGCCGCGACCGCGCCCTGCCCCGCTGCCGCCAGAATCGCCTGGGCAGCCTTGCCAGGGGTTTCCTCGAGCATGGCCTGCAAGCCGGCCACATCCACCACTTCCTCACGTCGCAGCAAGTAGGACACGGCTCAGACCTCAGCCCAGCGGCGCAGCAAGTTATGGTAGGTGCCAGTCAGTTGCAACAGCGAAGGATGGTCCGGCACATCGGCGGTCAGTTGCTGGATGGCGTTGTCCATCTCGAACAGCAGCGTCCGCTGGCTGTCATCGCGCACCAGGCTCTGGGTCCAGAAGAATGCGGCATAGCGTTGGCCACGGGTTACGGGGTTGACCTTGTGCAGGCTTGTGCCGGGGTACAGCACCATGTCACCGGCGGCCAGCTTGACCTGCTGCACGCCATAGGTGTCCTGAATAACCAGCTCACCGCCGTCGTAGCTTTCCGGGTCGCTGAGGAACAGCGTGGAAGACAGGTCGGTACGCACGCGCTCCGGGCTGCCCTTGGGCTGGCGCAGGGCGTTGTCGATATGGAAACCGAAGTTGCCGCCTTCGCGGTAGCAATTGATCAGCGGCGGGAACACCTTGTGCGGCAAGGCTGCCGACATGAAGCGTGGTGATTTCCACAGGCGATCGATCAACGCACTGCCGATTTCCTTGGCCAGCACATGCCCCTCCGGCAACTGCAGGTTGTGCTTGGCCTTGGCCGACTGATAACCCGCCGTAACCTTGCCATCTGCCCAGTCGGCCCGCTCCAGCGCCTCGCGGATACGGGCCAGCTCATCAGCGTCGAACAGGCCTGGGATGTGAAGCAGCATGGCAGCAGTACCGTCAGGAAATGTAAAGACGCCAATGATATTGATTCCCTTTTGCGCTACACAAGCCCTATTCGCCGCTTAAGACGTTTCAGCGGCATGAAACCGTAAAGACAAATTGTAAAGATTGTAAATTCTTCACGAATGGTAACGAGTCTCAATTGTTAGTCAAAATTGCTTACATTAAGATCCACCGCCTCAATACCTTGGGGAAGGTTCTTTGCAATGCGCCAGTACGTACCATCTGCTGTGAGTTCGCCACGCCTGATCGTGTCTGCCATCGGTGTCGCCCTGAGTGCCTCGTCGGTCTATGCCGCCGATACGGCCGCCAACAGCGCCATCACCCTCGATGCCACCAGCGTCAACGGCAAGGCTGAACAAGCCAGCACCGATTACAAGGTGGACAAGGCCGCCTCGCAGAAGTACACCGCGCCGCTGGTAGACACCCCGCGCTCGATAACCGTGATCCCGCAGCAAGTGATCAAGGACACCAACGCCCTGACCCTGCAGGATGCCCTGCGCACCGTACCCGGCATCACCTTCGGTGCCGGCGAAGGCGGCAACCCACAAGGCGACCGCCCGTTCATCCGCGGCTTCGACGCCCAGGGCGATACCTACCTGGACGGCGTGCGTGACACTGGCGCCCAAACCCGCGAAATCTTCGCCATCGAATCTGTCGAAGTGGCCAAGGGGCCGAACTCGGCCATCGGTGGCCGCGGCGCGGCCGGCGGCACCATCAACCTGGTAAGCAAGCGCGCGCATCTGGGCAACTCGCTGGACGGCGCCTGGACCTGGGGCAGCGACCAGACCCAGCGCTACACCTTCGATGGCAACTACCAGTTCAGCGATACCGTTGCCGGTCGCCTGAACCTGATGACCCACGAAAGCAACGTCGCCGGCCGCGACAAGGTCAACTACGACCGCTGGGGTATCGCCCCGTCGCTGGCCTTTGGCCTGGGCACTCCGACCCGCGTCAACCTTGACTACTACCACCTGGAAAGCGACGACCTGCCGGATTCGGGTATCCCTTACAGCATCCCCGTTGCTGGCAGCGCTGCCCGTACTTCGGCGCACCCGAGCAAGCCGATCGATGGCGGTGACAGCGACAACTTCTATGGCTTGACCGGTCGCGACTTCCGCAAGAGCCGCGTGGACATCGCCACTTTCGCCATCGAGCACGACCTGACAGACTCGCTGACCATCAAGAACACCCTACGTCACGGCAACAGCATGCAAGACTACGTGCTGACCCAGCCGGATGACAGTGCCGGCAACGTGAACAACAACGGTGTATGGCGTCGTGCCAACACTCGCGTGGGTAACACCGCCACCACCACCAACCAGACCGACCTGTTCGGCGAGTTCTTCGTCGGCGGTTTCAAAAACAACTTCTCGACCGGTATCGAACTCACCAAGGAAGAGTCCGACCGCCAGAGCTACACGGTCACGCCAAACAGCAAGCTCACCTGCACTGGGCCTGGCAACGGTGGTAGCTGCACCTCACTGAGCGACCCTAACCCGGACGACACCTGGGATGGCACTGTCTCGCGCAACTACGCCGGCACCAAGACCAGCGGCAAGACCCGAGCGATCTATGTCTTCGACACATTGGAGCTCACACCCCAATGGCTGCTGAACATGGGCCTGCGTTACGACCATTTCGATACCAAGTTCCGCACCTACGACGCCAGCGGCGCAACCGTCTTGACCAAGAACGGCGAACCCACCAAAGGTCGCGACAAAAGTGAATTCTTCACGGGCCAGCTGGGCCTGGTGTGGAAGCCAGCCGAGAACGGCAGCATCTATATTTCCTACGCCACCTCAGCGACCCCGCCAGGCGCAATGCTCGGCGAAGGTACCGAGACCAACGCATTGCCAGGTACAACCGACCGCAGCGGCAATATTCTGGGCAGCGACCTGGAACCAGAAGAAACCACCAACTACGAAATCGGTACCAAGTGGGACTTACTGGACGAACGCTTGTCGCTGACAGCGGCGCTGTTCCGTACTGAGAAGGAAAACGCCCGCGTCCAGGTGGACACCACTACCTACGAGAACGTCGGCGAAACTCGCGTGCAGGGTATCGAGCTGTCCGCCAGTGGCAAGCTCACCGACAAGTGGCAGGTATTCGCCGGCTACACCTACATGCAGGCTCGCCAGATCGACGGCGGCCCGCTGGGCAAGGCCAACGACGGCAATCAGCTGCCGAACACGCCGAACAACAGCGCCAGCCTGTGGACCACGTACTCGATCACGCCAAAGCTGACCGTTGGCGGTGGTGCGTTCTACGTGGATGACGTGTACGGCAGCGTGGCCAACACCACCATGGTCGACAGCTATGTACGCTACGACGCCATGGCCGCCTACAAGCTGACCAAGAACGTCGACCTGCAACTGAACGTGCAGAATCTGACCAACGAGGTGTATTACGACAAGGCCTTCTCCACCCACTTCGCCAACCAGGCAGCCGGGCGGACTGCACTGTTGACCACCAGCGTCCACTTCTGATGTCGGGATTGGGTTGATCCGCTAGAAGGGCTGCTCCTGTGGCGGCCTCTTCGCGGGCAAGCCCGCGAAGAGGCCGGTACAAGCTTCCACCAAAAGAAGCCCACCCCCGCCCCGTTCATTGAGCGGGGCTTTTGCGTATCAAGGCATAATGCACGCCGTGCAGTCTGCGGCAGCAACACAAGGTGAAAGACGTGGTGAAGAAGACGCTGTTCCAATTGCACTGGTTCTTTGGCATCACCGCTGGCCTGGTGCTGGCCTTGATGGGCATTACCGGGGCACTGTACTCGTTCCAGGAAGAACTGCTGCGCGCATTCAATGCCGATGTACTCAAGGTAGAAGTACGCGCCGAAGGCGTGCTGCCGCCGGCCGAGCTGGTTAAACGGGTCGAAGCCCAGCAACACGACAAGGTGTCGATGCTGTGGGTCGACGTGCGCGAAGGCAACGCGGCACGGATCTTCTTCATGCCCGCACCGGGCGAACGCCGTGGCGAGCTGCGCTATGCCGACCCGTACACCGGCGAACTCAAGGGTGAAGCGGCCGGGCAAGGCTTTTTCAACCTCATGCTCAAGCTGCACCGCTTCCTCGCCATGGGCGATACAGGCCGGCAAATCACCGGGGCCTGCACCCTGATGCTGGTGTTCTTCTGCCTGTCCGGCCTTTACCTGCGCTGGCCGCGTAAAGCGCTGGACTGGCGTACCTGGCTGACCTTCGACTGGGCCAAGAAAGGCCGCGCCTTCAACTGGGACCTGCACGCCGTTGCCGGCACCTGGTGCCTGCTGTTCTATCTGCTGTTCGCCCTGACCGGGCTGTTCTGGTCCTATGAGTGGTACCGAGAAGGCCTGAACAAGCTGCTGGCCGACGCGCCGGCTGCGGGCCAGCAGCAAAAACGTGGTGAAGGCCGTGGCCGGCACGGGCCGCAGAAAGTCGACAGGAATGCACCGCCGCTGGTGGTGGACTACGACGCCATCTGGGCCAACCTCAAGGACGCCGCGGGCCCAGGCCTGTCCACCTACAACCTGCGCCTGCCGCCTGCTGGCGGTCAGCCGGCCAACCTGTTCTACCTGCTCGACAACGCTGCGCACCCACGCGCCTTCAATATCCTGGTCCTTGACCCGGCCACCGGCCAGGTTAAAAAGCACGACCGCTACACCGACAAGTCCTTCAAAGCGCAACTGCTGCAGAGTGTTTACGCCTTGCACGTCGGCGAATACTTCGGCTTGCCGGGGCGCATCATCGTCACCATCGCCAGCCTCACCATGCCGTTGTTTTTCGTCACCGGCTGGCTGCTGTACCTCGACCGCCGCCGCAAGAAACGTCAGGTGCGTGCAGCCCGTGGCAACGTCACCAACAGCGCCAATGGCGACGGCTGGCTGATCGGCTTTGCCAGCCAGAGTGGCTTTGCCGAACAGCTGGCCTGGCAGAGCGCCGAACAGCTGCAGGCAGCTGGCCTGCCAGTGCAGGTGCGCGCCCTTAGCGAGCTGGGTGAAAACGACCTGCGCCAGGCCCATCGCGCGCTCTTCGTGGTGAGTACCTTCGGCGACGGCGAAGCGCCCGACAGCGCTCGCGCCTTCGAGCGCAAGGTGCTCGGCCAGCCTTGGACACTGAACAACCTCAACTATGCCCTGCTCGCCCTCGGTGATCGTCAGTACCCACACTTCTGCGGTTTCGCTCGTCGCCTCCAGGCGTGGCTGGGCGAGCGCGGTGCCAGCAGTGCATTCAGCCCGGTAGAAGTGGACAACGCCGACCAGGCCGCCCTGCAGCAGTGGCAGCAGGAACTGGCGCAACTGACCGGCGCCCAGCCGGTGGCCGCCTGGCAGCCGCCAACCTTTGCCAACTGGTCGCTGGTGCGCCGCAAACTGCTCAACCCCGGCAGCCAAGGTCAACCGGTTTACCTGCTTGGCCTGCAGGCTGCAGAACCTGCGAGCTGGGAAGCCGGCGATCTGGTAGAAATACTGCCGCTGAATGGGCAGCCACGGATCGACGCGTTCCTCAAGGGCATGGCACTGGACGCCAGCAGCCAGGTGCAGGTGAATGGCCTGAGCGAAACCCTTGCCCAGGCACTCGCTGGCCGCCAGCTGCCGACGCGCCGTGACCACCTGATCGGCTTGCAGCCGCAAGCGCTGGTCGATGCACTGGTGCCAATCGGCAGCCGCGAGTACTCCATCGCCTCGATCGCTAGCGATGGTGTGCTGGAGCTGATTGTGCGCCAGGAACGCCACCCCGACGGCAGTCTTGGCTTGGGCTCTGGCTGGCTGACCGAATACCTGCCAATGAATGGCACCCTTAGCCTGCGCCTGCGACGTAACAGTGGCTTCCATCTGCCTGAGGCAGCTGCGCCAATGATCCTGATCGGCAACGGCACTGGCCTGGCGGGCCTTCGCAGCCTGTTGCGCGCGCGGGTCAATACCGGTGAGCAGCGCAACTGGCTGTTGTTCGGCGAGCGTAATCGGGCGCATGACTTGCTGTGTGGCGATGAGCTGCAAGCTTGGCTCGACAGCGGCGACCTGGCACGGCTGGACCTGGCGTTCTCGCGCGATCAGGCCGAGAAGGTGTATGTGCAGGACGTGATGCTGGAGCAGGCCGAGGACTTCAAGCGCTGGGTGGCCGACGGGGCTTGCGTGTATGTCTGCGGCAGCCTGCAAGGCATGGCGGCAGGGGTGGATGCGGCGCTCAAAGGCATGCTGGGTGAAGCTGCTGTACAGCAGCTGATCGAGGATGGGCGGTATCGGCGGGATGTGTATTGACCGCAAATCGATTCAACCCGCGAATACGGTGGTGGTGGCAACGGTGAACGGCGGGTGGAAATAGGCCAGCAGGGCCGGCCCTTTCGCGGGTGAACCCGCTCCTACAATGGTCTGTGTCCAATCACCGACGTATGTCCACCACCAATCTGTGTAGGAGCGGGTTCACCCGCGAATACGGTCGCGGCAGCAACGATGAACGACTGGTGGAAATTGGCCAGCAGGGCCGGCCCTTTCACGGGTGAACCCGCTCCTACAATGGTCTGTGTCCAATCGCCGATTTATGTCCACCACCAATCCGTGTAGGAGCGGGTTCACCCGCGAATACGGTAGCGGCAGCAACGATGAACGACTGGTGGAAATTGGCCAGCAGGGCCGGCCCTTTCGCGGGTGAACCCGCTCCTACCACAACGGCCTGTGCCCAATCACCAACCTGTGTCCACCTAGGCGCGGGTTCACCCGCGAAGAAGCCGCCCCTGCGGTCAGTGCAGCTCGAAGGTATCGGCATCCAGGTTGGCCGGGAACTTGGCCCGGTACGCCGCCAATTCGGCCGCGCTCAGTACGGCAGTGAACACCCCGTCCGCCTCCCCGGCACTGAGCAGGCTCTCACCCTGGAAATCCAGTACCTGGCTGTCACCTGAGTAAGCAAAGCCTTTACCGTCCGTGCCCACCCGGTTCACCGCTGCCACATAGCACAGGTTTTCGATACCCCGCGCCGGCAGCAAGCGGTTCCAGTGCTGGCGGCGCGCAGCCGGCCAGTTGGCGGTGTACAACAGCAGGTCGGTGTCCTGGGCGTCCCGGCTCCACACGGGGAAGCGCAGGTCGTAGCAGATCAGCGGGCGAATCCGCCAGCCCTTGACCTCGAACTGCACCTGCCGCTCGCCTGGGGTGTAATGTTTGTGCTCACCGGCCATGCGGAACAGGTGGCGCTTGTCGTAGTGCAGAATCTCGCCGTCCGGTCGCGCCCACAACAGGCGGTTGCGGTGGCTGCCGTCGGCGGCCTGGATGATCACACTGCCGGTAATCACCGCGTTGTGCTTCTTGGCCTGTGCCTTCAGCCATTTGTAGGTCGGACCGTTCTCTGGCTCGCACAGGCTTTCCGACTGCATCGAAAAACCGGTGGTAAACATTTCCGGCAGGATCACCAGGTCAACCTCGCCCACCTGCTCCAGCAGCACCTCGAAGTGCGCATAGTTGGCCTCGCGGTCGTGCCAGGCCAAGGTGGTTTGCACCAGGGCGACTTTCAGGTTCGGCAGTGTACTCAGATCGCGCATAGTCTTTCCGCTGCCTGACGCAGCGTCTCCTCTCGTTTGGCAAAGCACAGGCGCACCAGGCGTTGCTCGGGGATGGGTTGCTGGTAGAACACCGATACCGGGATGGTTGCCACGCCATGTTCGCGGGTAAGCCACAGCGACATGTCGACATCGTTCAGGTCCGGACGGATTCGCGAATAGTCCACCAACTGGAAATAAGTGCCCGTTGTCCGGGTAAAGTTGAAACGCGAGCCTTCCAGCAAACCGCAAAACAGGTCGCGCTTGGCCTGGTAAAAGGCTGGCAACCCATCAATATGCTCGGGGTGCCCGGCCATGAAGTCGGCCAAGGCACACTGCAGCGGCGTCACGCCACAGAAGTTGACGTACTGGTGCACTTTGCGCAGCTCGGTGCTCAGGGCTGGCGGAGCGATCACGTACCCGGTCTTCCAGCCGGTAACGTGGTAAGTCTTGCCGAAGGAACTGACCACGAAGGCACGCGAGTACAACTGCTCATGGGCCAGCACACTGGCGTGGCGTACGCCGTCGTAGACCAGGTGCTCGTACACTTCATCGCTGACCAGGTAGATATCGCGGTCGGCAACAAGTGCGGCCAACTGGTCCAGGTCTTCGCGGGTGATCAACGCACCGCTGGGGTTGTGTGGCGAGTTGAGGATGACCATGCGCGTGCGCGGGCTCAAGGCATCGCTGAATGTCTGCCAGTCGATACGGAAGTCGCCGTCGCTCAACTGCACATGTACACAGCGACCTCCGGCCAGTTCCACGGACGGCTCGTAACTGTCGTAGCAGGGATCGAAGACGATCACTTCGTCACCGGCATGCACCACCGCCTGGATGGCACAGAAAATAGCCTCGGTGGCGCCGGGGGTGATAGTCACTTCCTGATCGGCATCCACCCTGGCCCCATACAGCCGCTCGACCTTGGCCGCTACCTGCTGGCGCAAGGCCGGAAGGCCGGTCATCGGCGAATACTGGTTATGCCCGGCAGCCACATGCCGGCCCACTGCATCGAGCAGGGCCTGCGGGCCATTGAAGTCAGGAAAACCCTGGGACAGGTTCAGCGCGCCAGTCTGCACGGCGAGCTGGGACATGGTGGTGAAGATGGTCGTGCCGACATTCGGCAGTTTGCTGCGGATCATGGAGCCCTCTTTCCTGGGGTATATCCGGCACGGGGTGGAGTCCGAGCATAGCGGATCGAGCGGTCAGGAAAAAGGTTGAAACAAGAGGGGGATTGCTCTGGATCAAAGGGCGTCTGTGGGGGCAGCCTTACCCGCCCCCACATGGCGCTGCTTAGCGTTTGTCGCGACGCTTCTTCTCGGCCTTCTTGTGGTGCGACATCAGGCGGCGTTTCTTGTTGACCTGGCGATCGGTAAGGGTGTTCTTCTTGCCCTCGTACGGGTTCTCGCCGCCCTTGTACTCGATACGAATCGGCGTACCGACCAACTTGAGCACCCGGCGATAGGTGTTTTCCAGGTAACGCGAGTACGACTTGGGAATGCTGTCGGTCTGGTTGCCGTGGATTACGATGAGCGGCGGGTTGGCACCGCCGAGGTGGGCATAGCGCAGCTTGATGCGGCGACCATTGACCATCGGCGGCTGGTGCTCGCTCACGGCATCTTCGAGGATCTGCGTCAGGCGGCTGGTCGGCCAGCGGGTGACCGCGGACTGGAACGCAGCCTGCACCGACTTGTACAGGTTGCCCACGCCCGTGCCGTGCAGCGCAGAAATAAAGTGGATGTCAGCAAAATCAACGAAGAACAGCCGGCGCTCCAGCTCGGTCTTCACGTAGGCGCGCTCACCCGGCTCCATGCCATCCCACTTGTTCAGGGCAATGACGATGGCGCGACCGGCTTCAAGGGCGAAGCCCAGCAGGTTCAGGTCATGGTCGACCACGCCTTCGCGGGCGTCCATGACGAAGATGACGACGTTGGCATCCTTGATCGCCTGCAGCGTCTTCACCACCGAGAACTTCTCGACTTCCTCGTGGATCTTGCCACGCTTGCGCACCCCGGCGGTGTCGATGAAGGTGTACTTCTCGCCATCGCGCTCGAACGGGATGTAGATACTGTCACGGGTGGTGCCCGGCTCGTCGTAGACCACCACACGCTCTTCGCCGAGCATGCGGTTGACCAGCGTCGACTTGCCAACGTTCGGGCGGCCGATGATGGCGATCTTGATGCCATCCTTCTCGCTTGGGCCAGGAATGCGCACGGCTTCCTCACCTTCAGCGACGTCCTGTTCGAGGGCTTCGTCTTCGGCATCACGCGGCAGGTGACCGAGCACGGTTTCCATCAGGGCGTTGATACCACGGCCCTGGGAGCCCGCCACAGGGATGGCGTTACCCATGCCCA
This sequence comes from Pseudomonas sp. JR33AA, assembly GCF_021378985.1. NCBI lineage: Bacteria > Pseudomonadati > Pseudomonadota > Gammaproteobacteria > Pseudomonadales > Pseudomonadaceae > Pseudomonas > Pseudomonas sp. JR33AA. The sequence continues at coordinate 32,649 of NZ_JAJSAW010000005.1, read as the reverse complement.
TTGGCGAGAATTCGGCGCGGGCAACATCGGGGTCGATGTTGTCGATCTTGTTGGCAACCAGGATCGCGGCCTTGTTCCGCTTGCGCAGGTGCTCGGCAATCATCTGGTCTGCTGCGGTCATGCCCGCTCGGGCATCCACCAGGAACAGCACGAAGTCGGCTTCTTCGATGGCCATGAGCGACTGCTCGGCCATTTTTTCGTCCATGCCCACTTCGTCACCGGTGATACCACCGGTGTCGATCAGGATGAAGGAACGACCCTGCCAGCTGGCATCACCATACTGGCGGTCACGGGTCAGGCCCGACAGGTCACCGACGATGGCATCGCGGGTCTTGGTCAGGCGGTTGAACATGGTGGATTTGCCGACGTTCGGGCGGCCCACCAGGGCAATTACGGGAACCATCGGCTCTCCACTCTCGAATTCTTGAAAATGCAAAGGCCGCTGCAAGGCAGCGGCCGGAGTTTGGGCGGCGTGTCCTACGCCGCGGCTTGAAGCCCGCCAAGGCTTCAAGCATAGCTTCAGCGGATGGTCAGTGCCTCGAGCTTGCCGCTGTTGCCGAAGACATAGATGGTGTCACCGACCACAAGTGGGCGGGCGCGCAGGCCATCGCTGTCGATACGCTCACGGCCGACGAAGCGGCCATCCACCTGGCTCAGCAGGTGCAGGTAACCTTCAAAGTCACCCACGGCCACGTAGCTGCTGAACACTTCAGGGGCGGTCAACTGGCGGCGAGCCATGCTGTCGTTGCTCCACAGGGCACTGGAAGAGCGCTCATCCACACCTTCCACGGTACCCGAGGCTTCGCTGACGTAGACGTTACCGAAGCCCTGAGCGACACCCACATAGCTGGAAGCATCGCGCTGCCACAGCTCGCGGCCGCTTTCCAGGTCCAGGCCCGCTACACGGCCCTGGTAGGTGCTGACGTACAGGGTACCACCAGACAGCAGCAAGCCGCCGTCGATATCAACCACACGGTCCAGCTCGGAACGGCCCTTCGGGATGGCCACGCGGCTTTCCCACACCGGCACACCGTTGTTGATGTCAACCGCGACCACTTTGCCGGTAGACAGGCCGGCAACAGCCAGGCGGTTGGTGGCGATTGGCGCACCGGTGCCACGCAGCGTCAGCACGGCCGGGGAGTTTTCGTAGATCCAACGGCGGTCGCCAGTGGCGGCATCCAGACCGATCAGGCGGTCGTCCTGGGTCTGCACCACTACCACGTCACCGTTGTTGGCAGGCGGGGCCAGCACTTCGCTGGTCACGCGCGAGCGCCAACGCTCCTCACCGGTGCTGGAGTCCAGGGCAATGACTTCACCCTTGAGGGTACCGAGCATGACCAGGCCATAACCTACGCCAACTGCGCCGGAAACCTGCAGCTCCAGGTCCTTCTTCCACACCACGTCACCGGTGATGCGATCAAGGGCAAAGACTTCGCCGTTGACGTCGGAAGCGTAGATGCGGTCGTTCTCGATGGCCGGTACCAGGGTGTTGTAGGTTTCACCCTGGCCGTCACCGATCGAACGGCTCCACTGCTTCTTCAGCACCACTTCCTCGGTGAACTTGGTCAGCTCGGCCGGGGGCAGTTCCTTCTTGCTGTTGCTGCTGCAACCTGCGGCCAGTACGGCCAGGGTCAGCACTGCTGCATGTTTCCAACCGATCACTTACGCGTCCCCTTTAGCCAGGTCATCCAGCTTCAATTGCAGGCCACCGACCGCCGCGTCATCGGACAGCGCAGCCTTGGCTTTTTCGTAAGCGCTGTGTGCGTCGTCGGCGCGACCCAGCTGCACCAGCAGGTCACCCTTCAACTCTTCACGGCTAGCCAGGAAGGCTTTGTCGGCGTCGCCGTCGAGCAACTTGAGGGCATCCTCGGCCTTGTTCTGGGCTGCCAGTACGCGCGCCAGACGCTGACGCGAAATCTCGCCCAGGGTAACGTCGGCCGGTTTGTCCAGCACGCTTTTCAGCTCGGCTGCGGCGTCATCGAGCTTGCCGCTGTCGACCGCGACCTTGGCCACGAACAGGCTGCCGTACTGGGCGTAAGCGGTGCCGCCAAACTCGCTCTTGAGCTTGCCGGCCAGTTCCGCGACCTTGGTGGCGTCCGGTTGGCCGGTCGGTGTCAGGCTGGTTTCAATCAGTGCCTGATACAACTGCGAGGCACCTTGCGACTGGTTGCTCTGGTACTTGTGCCAGGTATTCCAGCCCAACACCACCACGCCAGCCAGCAATGCACCGGTCAGCAGCGGCTTGCCGTTGCGGTTCCACCAGTCCTTGACCCCTGCCAGGTCATCATCATCGGTACTCGACACCCCAATACTCCTTTTCGCCTATTCGCTTGTTGAACCGCGTTACGCCTGCGCGATCGCGGTTTCCAGGTGCTCTGCAAGAGCATCCCAGGCAATGTTCTGTTGTTCGCCCTGGCCACGCAGGGGCTTCACGCCGATCTCTTGCTTGGCCAGCTCGTCGTCGCCGAGGATCAGGGCGAACAGTGCACCGCTCTTGTCGGCTTTCTTGAACTGGCTCTTGAAGCTGCCACCACCGGCGTTGACGGCCAGGCGCAGGCCCGGCAAGCGGTCGCGCAGGCCTTCGGACAGGCGCAGGCCAGCCAGTTCCGCCTGCTCGCCAAAGGCGCACAGGTAAACGTCGATCTGGCGGTTGATGGACTCCGGCACCTTGCCCAGGGTTTCCAACAGCAGGATCAGGCGCTCGATGCCCATGGCGAAACCAACGCCAGTGGTCGGCTTGCCACCCATCTGCTCGACCAGGCCGTCGTAACGGCCACCGGCGCACACCGTGCCCTGGGCGCCGAGCTTGTCGGTTACCCACTCGAACACGGTCTTGCTGTAATAGTCCAGGCCACGTACCAGCTTGGTGTTGATCACGAACGGAATACCGGCAGCGTCCAGGCGGGCCTTGAGGCCTTCGAAGTGCACGCGCGACGCTTCGTCCAGGTAGTCTTCCAGCTTCGGCGCCCCAACCAGCACCGCCTGGGTGTTCTGGTCTTTGCTGTCGAGGATGCGCAGCGGGTTGCTCTTCAGACGGCGCTGGCTGTCTTCGTCCAACTGCTCCAGGCGCGCCGAGAGGAACTCGACCAGCGCGTCTCGGTAGCGTGCGCGGGCTTCACTGGTGCCCAGGCTATTGAGCTCCAGCTTGACCGCGTCCTGGATGCCCAGCAGGCCCCACAGGCGCCAGGTCAGCATGATCAGCTCGGCATCGATGTCCGGGCCGTCCAGGTTGAACACTTCCACGCCAATCTGGTGGAACTGACGGTAGCGGCCCTTCTGTGGGCGCTCGTGGCGGAACATCTGGCCGATGTACCACAGCTTCTGCACCTGACCGTTGCCGGTGATGCCGTGCTCGAGCACCGCTCGCACGCAGGCCGCGGTGCCTTCAGGGCGCAGGGTCAGCGAATCGCCGTTGCGGTCCTCGAAGGTGTACATCTCTTTTTCGACGATGTCGGTCACTTCACCGATCGAGCGTTTGAACAGCTCGGTGAACTCGACGATCGGCGTGCGGATCTGGCTGTACCCGTAGGTGTCCAGCAGGCCGGCCACGGTGCCTTCGAAGTAGCGCCACAGCGGCGACTGTTCTGGCAGGATGTCGTTCATGCCACGGATGGCTTGCAGCGATTTGCTCACGAAAAGTCCTTACGAATTCGGTGTGTCAGCCACGGACGATCAGCGCCGCGTCGGCTTCGGCCTTTTCGGCCGCTTTCTGGCGGATGAGCTTTTCCAGCTCATCGACCAGGTTGTCATTGGTCAGTTTCTGCGCAGGCTTGCCGTCGATGTAGATCAGGTTCGGCGTGCCGCCGGTCAACCCTACATGGGCTTCCTTGGCTTCACCGGGGCCGTTGACCACGCAACCGATCACCGCCACATCCAGCGGTACCAGCAGGTCCTCCAGGCGCCCTTCCAGCTCGTTCATGGTCTTGACCACATCGAAGTTCTGCCGCGAGCAGCTCGGGCAGGCGATGAAGTTGATGCCACGCGAACGTAGATGCAGCGACTTGAGGATGTCGTAGCCCACTTTCACTTCTTCGACCGGGTCGGCCGCCAGCGAGATGCGGATGGTATCGCCAATACCCTCGGCCAGCAGCATACCGAGGCCGACGGCGGACTTCACCGTCCCCGAACGCAGGCCACCGGCTTCAGTGATGCCCAAGTGCAGCGGTTGTACGATCTGCTTGGCCAGCAGACGGTAGGCTTCGACAGCCATGAACACGTCCGAGGCCTTGACGCTGACCTTGAAGTCCTGGAAATCCAGGCGGTCGAGATGCTCGACATGGCGCAGGGCCGACTCGACCAGTGCGGCCGGGGTCGGTTCGCCGTACTTTTTCTGCAGGTCTTTTTCCAGCGAACCGGCGTTGACCCCGATACGAATCGGAATGCCACGGTCGCGGGCGGCATCGACCACGGCGCGCACACGGTCTTCCCGGCCGATGTTGCCCGGGTTGATCCGCAGGCAATCAACGCCCAGTTCGGCAACGCGCAGGGCGATCTTGTAGTCGAAATGGATGTCGGCGACCAGCGGCACGCTGACCCGTTGCTTGATCTTGCCAAACGCTTCGGCGGCGTCCATGTCCGGCACCGAGACGCGCACGATGTCCACGCCGGCATCGACCAGACGCTGGATTTGCGCCACGGTAGCAGCGACATCGTTGGTGTCGGTGTTGGTCATGCTCTGCACCGCGATGGGCGCATCACCGCCCACCGGCACATTGCCAACCCAGATTTTGCGGGATTCGCGACGTTTGATCGGAGATTCGCCGTGCATGACTTACTGTCCCAACTTCAGGCGAGCAGTCTCGCCACTGGTGAACGGGGCAACATCGACGGCCTGGCCGTTGTAGCTGACCTGGGCGCCCCGGGCAAAGCCCAGGCGTACCGCGAATGGCGGCTTGCCGGTCAGCTCGAGGTTGTCCCCCTTGCGCTTGATGGCGCTGAACAGCACCTTGCCGTTGCCGTCGCTGACCTGGGTCCAGCAATCGGCGGTGAACTGGATGGCGACCTTGGCGCTGCCAGCGGGCACCGCGGCAGGCTCGGCGGCCGCCACGACCGGTGCAGGCGCAGGTGCAGCAGAGGCCTGTACCGGAGCAGTAACAGGTGCAGGCGAAGCAGCAGGTGCGGGTTGCACAGGCGCTTGCTGTGCTGGAGCAGGCGCTGCGGCAAAGGTGGCCTGCGAGCTTAGCGGCGCTTGTTCAGCGGCAGCAGGCTGCTCGGCAGCGCCCTGCTCCAGCGCCAGCGGCGCACTTTCAGGCTGCTGGCCAGCGGAAACGGCCTGGTCTTCCGGCTCATCGAGCGGGTGAATCTGTGTGGTGCCGTCGGCGCTTTCGACCTCGACGTGCTCCAGGGCAATCTTGGCCAGGTCCTTGCCCCGCAGGCTGCCCTGGTCCTGCCACCAGAAAAAGCCACCACCGACCACAGCCACCAGCAACACCAGGCTGACGCCGCGCAGGATGTTGTGCGACAGACGCACAGGCTCTTCGATACGGCCCAGCGAATGCACCTCGCTGCCTTTGGCGTGGGTACCTGTGTAACGGTCGAAGGCGTCTACCAGGGCGGCCTGGTCGAGGTCCATCAGCTTGGCGTAGGCACGAATGTAGCCACGCGCAAAAGTATGCCCGGGCAGCTTGTCGAAGGCGCCGGTTTCCACGTGGTTCAACGAACTGACAGTGAGGTTGAGCTTGCGGGCCACCTCGGCTTGAGACCAGTCCCGTTTCTCACGGGCCAGGCGCAAAAGCTCACCGGGGTTCTGGCCAGGCGCTACTGCTACTTCGGGGTGCGCGGCGTTCATCGTTGCTCCGACAGGTATTGCTGGTATTCCGGCGTACCGGGATAAAGTCGTTGTAATTGCTGGCCCAATTCGGCCAGTGCGCCCTGCTCGTCGAACACCCTGGCAAGGCGGCTGCCCAGCAGCAGGCTACGGGCGTCGTGGTCGCTCAACTGGCTGAAACGATCGTAGTAGTCCCGGGCCGGCACATAATGCCTGTTTTCGTAGGACAACTCAGCCATTTCCAGCAACGCTTTTGGTTGCCGCTGGTTGAGTTGCAACGCTTTCAACAAATACGCGTGCGCCTGATCGCGGCGTTCGAGCCTCAGGGCGGTCAGGCCCAGATTCTCGTACACGCGTGAGCGCTCAGGATACAGGGTATCGGCACTGGCCAGGCGAAACATCTGCTTGGCCTCGGCAAATCGCCCCTGAGCATAAAGGAAACTGCCGTAATTGTTGCGAATTCGCGTGTCACCACGGCTTATCAGCAAGGCCTTGCGAAAGTGTGCTTCGGCCAGCGGCGGCTCGCCTTCGGCTTGAAACACTACCGCCAGGGCGGCGTGCGCATCGACATCCTGGTCATTCAGCGCCAGGGCCTTTCCCAGCGGCGCCTTGGCCTGTTCGGTCAAACCTTGTTGCAAATAACCCAGGCCAAGCTGCACATAAGCCCGCCCCGCCTCCACCCTGCCCTGGCGGCTGGCCAAGGGGTCGCTCGCGCCGCCCGACACGCAGCCGGCCAGCAGCAAAAGCGCAAGGATCGACAGCGCGGCGCGCAGGCTCATGGGCAAGGTACCTGTCAGTGGCTGGCGGCGCTGTCTGGCAGTTCGACGTCCGCAGAAAGCTGGCGAACTGCGATATAGCGCTCACTGCGGCGAGTACGGTCATTGACCTGGCCGACCAGCTGGCCACAGGCCGCGTCGATGTCGTCGCCGCGCGTGGTACGGGTGGTGACGTTGAAGCCACCGTGGTGCAGCAGATCCTGGAAGCGACGAATGGCGTTGTTGCTCGGTCGCTCGTAGCCCGAATGCGGGAACGGGTTGAACGGGATCAGGTTGATCTTGCAGGGCACATCGCGCAACAGTTCGATCATCTGCGCGGCATGCTCGGGCTGGTCGTTGACGTCCTTGAGCAGGGTGTACTCGACGGTGAGCACGCGCTTGCCGCCCAAGGTGGACATGTAGCCCATGCACGATTCCAGCAGCATCTTCAGCGGGTACTTCTTGTTGATCGGCACCAGCTTGTTGCGCAGCTCATCGTTCGGCGCATGCAGCGACAGCGCCAGCGACACGTCGATGTGCTTGGCCAGCTCGTCGATCATCGGCACCACGCCCGAGGTGGACAAGGTGACACGACGCTTGGAAATGCCATAGCCAAGGTCATCCATCATGATTTTCATGGCGGCAATGACGTTGTCGAAGTTCAGCAAGGGCTCGCCCATGCCCATCATGACCACGTTGGTAATCGCGCGGTCGACTTTGGCAGGAACGGTCCCGAAGGATTTGTTGGCAAGCCACACCTGGCCGATCACTTCGGCGGCAGTGAGGTTGCTGTTGAAGCCTTGCTTGCCGGTGGAGCAGAAGCTGCAGTCCAGGGCACAGCCGGCTTGCGACGATACGCACAGGGTGCCGCGGTCGTCGGTTGGGATATAGACGGTCTCGACGCAGCTGCCGGAGGCAACGCGGATCACCCATTTACGGGTGCCGTCGGCGGAAATGTCTTCACTGACCACTTCCGGTGGGCGTATTTCGGCAACGGCCTCGAGCTTTTCGCGCAAGACCTTGCCTACGTTGGTCATGGCCGCAAAGTCGGACACGCCAAAATGGTGAATCCATTTCATCACCTGGCCGGCACGGAAGCGCTTTTCCCCGATAGAGTCGAAGAATTGTTCCATTTCCGGCTGGGTCAGACCCAACAGGTTGATTTTGCCAGTAGATGTCGTCATGGATTCACCCTCACCCGTAAGCTTTCGCTTAGCGAGTGGTTACCTCGGTAGCAGCGAAGAAGTAAGCGATTTCGCGAGCAGCAGCAGCTTCGGAGTCCGAACCGTGAACGGCGTTGGCGTCGATCGACTCGGCGAAGTCAGCGCGGATGGTGCCGGCAGCAGCTTCTTTAGGGTTGGTAGCGCCCATCAGCTCACGGTTCTTGGCAATGGCGTTCTCGCCTTCCAGAACCTGGACAACGACCGGACCGGAAGTCATGAAGGCAACCAGGTCAGCGAAGAAGCCGCGCTCGCTGTGCTCAGCGTAGAAGCCTTCGGCTTCGGCTTTGGACAGTTGCTTCATTTTCGAGGCAACGATTTTCAGGCCGGCTTCTTCGAAGCGAGTGGTGATCTTGCCGATGACGTTTTTGGCAACAGCGTCAGGCTTGATGATGGAGAAAGTACGTTGAACAGCCATGGAAAACTCCAGAATATGAGTGTTACGAAAAATTAAACCCGCGAATTATACGCGGGTTCCGGGGGATTGCCTAACCTGCAAGTGACGCTTAGTCGGCTTCGTCGATCCAGGCGGCCTGGATTGCCTCGAGCACTTTCTCACCGCCGCGGGACGGATCGTCGCTGAACTCTGGCAATGCCAGCACCCAACGGTGCAGGTCCACGAAATTCACATAGCGAGGATCGACCTCAGGCTTGCTTTCTGCAAGCTGGATTGCGATCTCAAGTACATCAACCCATTTCAGACTCATGTACAGGCCCTCAGTGCGGTGCTTCGGCAGCATGGTTGAGCGAATACTTGGGGATCTCGATGGTCAGGTCTTCGTCAGCGACGAAAACCTGGCAACCCAGGCGCGATTGCGCTTCCAGGCCCCAGGCTTTGTCCAGCATGTCCTCTTCCAGCTCGTCAGCCTCTTCGAGCGAATCGAAGCCCTTGCGCACGATGCAGTGGCAAGTGGTACAAGCCTTGACGCCGCCGCAAGCGCTTTCCATCTCGATGTGGTGGTCGTGGGCCAATTCCAGGATGTTGGTCCCAGGCGCCACCTCCACGGTCAGCCCCTCGGGGCAGAACTTCTCATGCGGCAGGAATGTCACCAGCGGCATCGATTACTCCTCGATCTCATTCAGGTTGCGCCCGGCCAGTGCGGCTTTTACCGTCGAATCAAGGCGACGGGCGGCAAATGCATCGGTCACCTGCGACAGACGCTTGGTCTGTTGCTCGATGGCTGCGCCATCGGTGCCGGCCAGCAAATCACGTAGTTCTTGCATCTGGAATTCGATGGCGTCGCGCTCGTCGCTGCTGAGCAGGCGCTCGCCGTCGGCGTCCAGGGCGCCCTGTACCGCTTCGAGCAGCCGCTCGCCATCTACCTGATGCTCACGCAGCTGGCGGGCGTGCTTGTCGGAACCGGCGTGTTCGAAGGAGTCCTTGAGCATGCGGGCGATTTCGCCATCGGTAAGGCCGTAGGACGGCTTGACCTGAATGCTGGCTTCAACGCCCGAACCCAGCTCGCGGGCAGCGACGCTGAGCAGGCCATCGGCATCCACCTGAAAGGTGACGCGGATTTTCGCGGCACCGGCAACCATGGCCGGAATGCCGCGCAGCTCGAAGCGGGCCAGCGAACGGCAGTCACTGATCAGCTCGCGCTCGCCCTGCAGGACGTGGATCATCATGGCCGACTGGCCGTCTTTGTACGTGGTGAACTCCTGAGCGCGCGCCACCGGAATGGTGGTGTTACGCGGAATCACCTTCTCCATCAGCCCGCCCATGGTCTCAAGACCAAGCGACAGCGGGATGACATCGAGCAGCAGCAGCTCGCCACCTTCGCGGCGGTTGCCGGCCAGGGTGTCGGCCTGGATGGCGGCACCGATGGCCACCACCTGGTCTGGGTCGATCGAGGTCAGCGGGGTGCGCCCGAACAGCGCACCCACGGCCTCACGCACACGCGGCACGCGGGTCGAACCACCGACCATGACCACGGCGCTGACCTCTTCCAGCTCAACGCCACTGTCGCGCACGGCGCGGCGGCAAGCCTTCAGGCTGCGGGCAACCAATGGCTCAATCATGGCTTCGAAGGCGCTGCGGGTCAGCTCACCGTGCCAGGCACCGTGGCTGACGCTGACCACGTCAGCGTCGGTCAGGGCTTCCTTGGCGGCGCAGGCGGTTTGCAGCAGCGCGCGCTGGGTAGCGGGGTCGAGGTCAGACGACAAACCAGCCTGCTCGATGATCCAGCCGGCAATCGTGTGATCGAAGTCATCGCCCCCAAGGGCGGTATCACCCCCGGTGGCCAGCACTTCGAACACGCCAGCGGTCAGGCGCAGGATGGAAATATCGAAAGTGCCGCCGCCCAGATCATAGATAGCCACCACGCCTTCGGCGTTCTGGTCCAGGCCGTAGGCCACGGCAGCCGCAGTCGGTTCGTTGAGCAGGCGCAGCACGTTCAGGCCGGCCAGACGCGCAGCGTCCTTGGTAGCCTGACGCTGGGCGTCATCGAAATAGGCCGGCACGGTGATCACCGCGCCTACCAGCTCGCCACCCAAGGTAGCTTCGGCACGTTCGCGCAACACCTTCAGGATGTCGGCAGACACTTCCACAGGGCTTTTCGGCCCCTGCACGGTGTCGATGAACGGCATGTGCGATTCACCACCCACAAAGCGGTATGGCAGTTGCTCGCCCAGCTGCTTGACGTCGGCCAGGCCGCGCCCCATCAGGCGCTTGACCGACAGCACGGTGTTCAACGGGTCGCTGGAGGCAGCGTCACGCGCGGCCTGCCCCACTTCGTTGCGCCCTTCGAGGTAGCGCACCGCGGACGGCAGAATGACGTTACCCTGCGCGTCGGGCAGGGGCTCGCTACGGCCGCTGCGCAGCGCAGCGACCATTGAGTTGGTGGTGCCCAGGTCGATCCCAACCGCCAGGCGGCGCTGGTGCGGCTGAGGGCTTTGACCGGGTTCGGCAATCTGCAGTAGGGCCATGCTTATCTGAATACCTTAGGTGCCATCACGGGCAGCACCGGGGTTAATCGTCGAGGCGCTCTTCCAGTTGGCGCACTTCTTGGGCGAGCTTGTCGAGGAACTGCATGCGGCGCATCAGGCGTTCAGCCTTGTCGCGCTCGCCCGGGGCATCCCAGCAGCCGGCAAAGTCCTCATTCAGCGTGTCCTGGGCGGCCTTCAGGCGCTTCTTGAACACGCCGACACCGTCAAGGTCGGCTTCATCCTGCAGTTCTTCGAGCTCTTCACGCCACTGCATCTGCTGCAGCAGGAAGTCAGGGTCGTGGACCGTGACTTCCTGGGGCACTTCGTGGCCGCTGATGGCCAGCAGGTAGCGCGCGCGACGCGGCGCACTGCGCAGCGTCTGGTAAGCGTCGTTGAGGGCCGCGGATTTTTCCAGCGCTATACGCTGCTCGCGCTCGGAGGCGTCGGCAAAGCGGTCAGGATGGACTTCGCGGGCCAGCTCGCGGTAGCGAGTGGCCAGCTTGTCGAGATCCAGACGGAAGCTTGGCTGGAGGTCAAACAATGCGTAATGACAAGGAGTACCCACAGCCAGCCTCAAACGTTGAAGCTTTCGCCGCAGCCACACTCACCGCGCACGTTGGGGTTGTTGAACTTGAAGCCTTCGTTCAACCCTTCCTTGACGAAATCCAGCTCGGTGCCGTCGAGGTAGACCAGGCTCTTGGGATCGATGATCACCTTGACGCCATGGTTTTCGAACACCTGGTCTTCGTCCGCCAGTTCGTCGACGAATTCCAGCACGTAGGCCAGACCCGAGCAACCGGTGGTGCGCACGCCCAGGCGAATGCCCTCACCTTTGCCGCGCCCGTCGAGGGAGCGGCGAATGTGGTTGGCGGCGGCTTCTGTCATGCTGATAGCCATCAGAACTCCTTACCTTGCAACAGGCGACTTAGATCAAGCCTTTCTTCTGCTTGTAGTCGCGTACGGCTGCCTTGATGGCATCTTCGGCGAGTACCGAGCAGTGAATCTTGACCGGCGGCAGCGCCAGCTCTTCGGCCAGTTGGGTATTCTTGATGGTTTCGGCCTCGTCCAGGGTCTTGCCCTTCATCCACTCGGTGGCGAGGGAACTGGAAGCGATGGCCGAACCGCAGCCGTAGGTCTTGAACTTGGCGTCTTCGATAACGCCCTGCTCGTTGACCTTGATCTGCAGGCGCATTACATCACCGCAGGCCGGGGCGCCGACCATGCCGGTGCCGACATCCGGGTCTTCGGCATTCATCTTGCCGACGTTACGCGGATTTTCGTAGTGGTCGATGACCTTTTCACTGTATGCCATGGTGCAATTCCTTCCTCATCAGGGAGCCGCTCTTGCCGGCGACTGCTTAGTGGGCGGCCCACTCGATCTTGGAGATGTCAACGCCGTCTTTGTACATATCCCACAGCGGCGACAGCTCACGCAGTTTGTTGACGGCCTCGCAGACTTTCTGCGCGGCGTAGTCGACTTCTTCTTCGGTGGTGAAACGGCCGAAGGAGAAGCGGATCGAGCTGTGCGCCAGCTCGTCGTTGCGGCCCAGAGCACGCAGTACGTAGGACGGCTCGAGCGATGCGGAGGTACAGGCCGAACCGGACGATACGGCGATGTCTTTCAGCGACATCAGCAGCGATTCGCCTTCGACGTAGTTGAAGCTCAGGTTCAGGTTGTGCGGTACACGTGCTGTCTGGCTGCCGTTGACGTACAGCTCTTCAAGGTTCGAGACCTGCTTGAAGAAGCGGTCGCTCAGAGCCTTGATGCGTGCGTTTTCTGCAACCATTTCCTGCTTGGCAATGGCGAAGGCTTCGCCCATGCCGACGATCTGGTGGGTCGGCAAGGTGCCCGAACGCATGCCGCGCTCATGACCGCCGCCGTGAATGATGGCTTCGAGACGCACACGCGGCTTGCGGCTGACGTACAGTGCGCCGATGCCTTTAGGGCCGTAGACCTTGTGCGCCGAGAACGACATCAGGTCGACTTTCAGCTTTTGCAGGTCGATTTCGACCTTGCCGGCCGACTGGGCCGCGTCGACATGGAACAGTACGCCGCGCGAACGGGTCAGTTCACCGATGGCGGCGATGTCGTTGATCGAGCCGACTTCGTTGTTCACATGCATCAGCGAGACCAGGATGGTGTCGTCGCGCAACACCGCTTCTACCATGGCCGGGGTGACGATGCCGTCTTCGCCTGGCTCCAGGTAAGTGACTTCAAAACCTTCGCGCTCGAGCTGGCGAGCGGTATCCAGGACCGCCTTGTGCTCGATCTTGGAGGTAATGATGTGCTTGCCCTTGGTCTGATAGAAGTGCGCGACACCTTTGAGCGCGAGGTTGTCGGACTCGGTGGCACCGCTGGTCCAGACGATTTCGCGCGGATCGGCGTTGATCAGCTCGGCAACCTGGCGGCGACCGTTCTCCACCGCTTCCTCGGCTTTCCAGCCAAAGACGTGGGAGCGCGAGGCCGGGTTACCGAAGTTCCCGTCGACCAGCAGGCAGTCGGCCATCTTCTGGGCTACGCGTGGATCGACCGGAGTGGTCGCAGAGTAATCAAGGTAGATCGGCAACTTCATTTGTCTCTCCTATCAGGCGGTGGCGTCGCTCGTCGTCCCAGGGGGTCAATCGACGGCTGACGTCTCAATCTTGTCCAGCTGGGCGGTTCGTCCTGCGACACGGCGCAGGTCCTGGCGCTGGGCGACTTCCTGCACATCACGGCGCTTGACGAGGTCGGCCAGGCTTATGCCGCTGAGGAATTCATGGATCTGCTGGCTGAGGTCGCACCACAGGTGGTGGGTCAGGCAGGTATCACCGGCATGGCAGTCCCCGAGCCCCTGGCAACGGGTGGCATCGACCGATTCGTTGACCGCGTCGATAACCTGGGCCACCTGGATGGTTTCCATGCCTCGCGATAGCTGGTAGCCACCGCCTGGACCGCGCACACTGGAAACCAGGCTGCTGCGGCGCAGCTTGGCGAACAGCTGCTCCAGATAAGAGAGGGAAATGCCCTGGCGCTCGGAAATATCGGCCAAAGACACCGGCCCATGCTTCGCGTGCAACGCCAGGTCGAGCATGGCGGTCACGGCGTATCGGCCTTTGGTAGTCAGTCGCATGGCTATTGGGTACCACGGGAGTTTCAGGATGTGTGCGAGTATGCGATTCCCGAGCATTTAAGTCAACTATTAGACCTACTGCTTTAGTCGGGTTTGCATCAGGGAGGCGGGCGCGATTGTAGCAGACGAGGGGCGTGAGCACACGCCCCGCATGTCACCATGACTTCAGTGCGGCGCGATCAATGCGGCTGAGTGTCGCGCTGGGCCACCTGGGCAACTTCGGTGAAGGCGTCCTCCGGCAAAGCCGGCAGTTCCTTGGCACAATAGTCACTGCCCATCTTGGTCAGCGCGCCACACATACCCTCCAACCGTTCGTCGACGGCCTGCAGATGGTCGAGCATCTGGCCGATGGCCCGGGCCACTGGGTCAGGCATGTCGCCACTGACACCATAGGCGTCAAAGCCGATCTTCTCGGCCATCGCCTTACGCTTGGCTTCGACTTCGGAGTCCTCGCTCTTGACGATGATCCGCCCCGGAATGCCTACCGCCGTAGCCCCGGCCGGCACCGCCTTGGTAACCACCGCATTGGAACCGATCTTGGCCCCGGCACCGACCGTGAAAGGCCCCAGCACCTTGGCACCCGCCCCTACCACCACGCCGTTTTCCAAGGTGGGGTGGCGCTTGCCCTTGTTCCAGCTGGTGCCACCAAGCGTCACCCCCTGGTACAGGGTGACGTCATCGCCGATCTCGGCGGTTTCGCCAATGACGATCCCCATACCGTGGTCGATGAAAAAGCGCCGGCCAATGGTTGCGCCAGGGTGGATTTCGATACCGGTCAGCCAGCGACCGAAGTTCGACACCAGCCGGGCCAGCCATTTGAAATCACGCCTCCACAGTGCATTGCCCAGGCGATGCAGCCAGATGGCATGCATGCCGGGGTAGCAGGTAAGCACCTCGAAGGCATTACGTGCAGCCGGGTCACGGTGAAATACGCTTTGAATATCTTCACGCAGGCGTTCGAACATCTGTCAGTCCTTCCGTTTATGCGGCTCGCCCCGGACCACTTTCTGGGTCTCGGTGAGGATGCCGCGCAAAATGCTCATTTCCGAACGCTCGACCGCCACCCGCCCATACAGCCGGCGCAGGCGCGGCATCAGGTGCTTGGGCTTTTCGGGGTCGAGGAAGCCGATACCCACCAGAGTTTTCTCCAGGTGGTCATAGAACAGCTCCATTTCATCCATGGTCGCCAGCTCAGCGGCGTCAACCTTCTCGACTTTGACCGGTGCTTCTCCGGCAGCCAGCCAGGCCATGCGTACCTCGTAGGAGAGCACCTGCACGGCAGCCGCCAGGTTCAGCGAACTGAAGTCGGGGTTGGAGGGAATGTGCACGTGGAAGTGACATCGCTGCAGTTCTTCGTTGGTCAGGCCGGCGTGCTCGCGCCCGAACACCAAGGCGATTTCCTCGCCGCCATTGGCATGTTCCACGGCCTTGGCACCGCATTCACGCGGGCCGATCAACGGCCAGGGAATGCTGCGCTCGCGGGCGCTGGTGCCCATCACCAGGTTGCAGCCGACCAGCGCCTGTTCGAGGCTGTCGACCACCTGGGCGTTGTCCAGCACATCGTCGGCGCCCGAAGCACGGGCACTGGCATCCACGGCGGGGAATTCTTTCGGCTGCACCAGCACCAGACGCGACAAGCCCATGTTTTTCATGGCACGCGCAGCGCCGCCGATGTTGCCGGGGTGGCTGGTATTGACCAGAACAACACGAATATTTTGCAGCAAGGTGTTGTGCTCACAGATGCAGGAATCAGGGCCTTCGATCTTACAGAACCGACAGACGTAACGCCATGAAAGCAAATGTGACACTTCTGCCGCCAAAGTTTTCTGCTAGAATGATCGGCTTTCTTCTTTAACATCTCCAGGTGACCCGCCCATGCAGCCTATGCTGAATATCGCCCTGCGCGCCGCTCGCAGCGCCAGTGAACTGATTTTCCGCTCCATCGAACGCCTGGATAGCATCAAGGTCGATGAGAAAGAGGCCAAGGACTACGTTTCCGAAGTCGATCGCGCCGCCGAGCAGAGCATCGTCAACGCCCTGCGCAAGGCCTACCCGAACCACTCCATCCAGGGCGAGGAAACCGGCCTGCACGCGGGTAGCGGCGAAGAAGGCAAGGATTACCTGTGGATCATCGATCCGCTGGACGGCACCACCAACTTCCTGCGCGGCATCCCGCACTTCGCCGTCAGCATTGCCTGCAAATACCGTGGCCGCCTTGAACACGCCGTGATCGTCGACCCGGTTCGCCAGGAAGAATTCACCGCCAGCCGTGGCCGTGGCGCCCAACTCAATGGCCGCCGCCTGCGCGTCAGCTCGCGCACCAGCCTGGAAGGCGCCCTACTGGGCACCGGCTTCCCGTTCCGTGATGGCCAGATGGCGGACATGGACAACTACCTGGGCATGTTCCGCGCCTTGACCGGCCAGACCGCCGGCATCCGCCGCGCCGGCTCCGCCAGCCTGGACCTGGCCTATGTGGCTGCTGGCCGCTTCGACGCCTTCTGGGAGTCGGGCCTGTCCGAATGGGACATGGCAGCTGGCGTACTGCTGATCCAGGAAGCCGGCGGCTTGGTGAGCGACTTCAACGGTGGCCACGACTTCCTCGACAAAGGCCACATCGTTGCAGGCAACATCAAGTGCTTCAAGGCAGTACTGACTGCCATTCAGCCGCACCTGCCAGAAAGCATGAAGCGCTAAGCGCAGATTGCGGGCAAACAAAAAGCACCTCTTGAGGTGCTTTTTTTGTGCCTGGTGGTTCTGTGTGGCCTGTGCCGGCTCTTCGCGGGTAAACCCGCTCCTACAGGGATCGCATTGCCACTGTAGGGGCGGGTTTACCCGCGAAGAGGCCAGCACAGACAACGCTAATTACTGACCCGCTTCGCTCAGGATCAACTTGCCATTCTTGTCCAGCGGAATGGTCGATCCCGGCTCGCGATCCATCTTCACCTTGCCGACCTGATCACCGATGGAATAGGTCACGTTGTAGCCCACCACCTTCTCGCTGATGTCATTGACCGTGTTGCAGCGGGTTTGCGTGGTTGTGTAGGTATCACGCTCCTGCATGCCTTCCTGCACCTTGTTACCGGCATAACCACCACCGACCGCACCGGCCACCGTGGCGATCTTCTTGCCGGTACCACCACCAATCTGGTTACCCAGCAAGCCACCGGCCAGCGCCCCCACGACGGTGCCGGCGATCTGATGCTGGTCCTTGACCGGCGCCTGGCGCGTAACAGTAACGTCCTTGCACACTTCGCGCGGGGTTTTCACCTGTTGCTTGATCGGCTGCACGTCGGTGACCTGGGCATACTCAGGCCCCTTGTTGACCAAGCTGTAGGTCGCGACAGCACCTCCGGCAGTCACACCGACAGCACCCAGTACCGCACCCACCAGCATTGATTTATTCACGTGGACCTCCTGATCGTACCAGCGGGTATCAACCCGCGCTTCTCCCAGCCTTGGAGCAAAAAAAAAGGCGCGAGTTCAATACTCGCGCCTTTTACACCGCCAGGCGGTGATGGACTAGCCCTTACGGACGGTCATCCACACCCTCGGCCTTGGTCGGCGGGATCAGGTCTTCGCTATTCAGGTTCAGCCAGATCAGCACCACGTTGGCGATATAGATCGACGAGTAGGTACCGGCCATGACACCAATGAACAGGGCCAGCGAGAAACCGAACAGGTTGTCGCCCCCGAAGAACAACAGCGCAGCAATGGCCAGCAAGGTCGAAACCGAAGTGGCGATGGTGCGCAGCAAGGTCTGGGTAGTGGAGACGTTGATGTTTTCGATCAGCGAAGCCTTGCGCATGACGCGGAAGTTTTCACGCACCCGGTCGAACACGACGATGGTGTCGTTCAGCGAGTAGCCGATGATCGCCAGCACCGCTGCCAACACCGTCAGATCGAAGGTGATCTGGAAGAACGACAGGATACCCAGGGTCACCACCACGTCGTGGATCAGCGAAACGATCGCCCCCACGGCAAACTTCCACTGAAAACGGAAGGCCAGGTAGATGAGAATACCGCCCAGGGCCAGGAGCATGCCCATACCACCCTGGTCGCGCAGCTCTTCTCCGACCTGCGGGCCGACGAACTCCACACGTTTGACTGTGGCCGGGTTGTCACCCCCGGCCTTTTGCAGCGCAGCAGCGACTTTGTTGCCCAACTGCGGGTCATCGCCTGGCATACGCACCAGCAAGTCAGTGGTAGCGCCAAAGCTCTGCACTACCGCCTCGTGGAA
Source organism: Pseudomonas sp. JR33AA (assembly GCF_021378985.1). Taxonomy (NCBI): domain Bacteria; kingdom Pseudomonadati; phylum Pseudomonadota; class Gammaproteobacteria; order Pseudomonadales; family Pseudomonadaceae; genus Pseudomonas; species Pseudomonas sp. JR33AA. The sequence goes on along the minus strand of NZ_JAJSAW010000005.1, from coordinate 14,635 downwards.
ACCGGAATCGACCAACTCGGCACGCACTGCCTTGAGGTCGGCTGGGCGTTCGTAAGTCAGCTCGATCAGCGTGCCGCCGGTGAAGTCCAGGCCAAAGTTAAGGCCCTTCTGCCACCAGCTGAACAGCGCCAGCACGGTGAGGAGCACGGTAATGGCGAACGCAACATTGCGCACGCCCATGAAGTTGATGGTTTTCATCGCAGCTCCCTCAAACCCACAGCTTCTTGATGTCACGCCCGCCGCAGGTCAGGTTGACCATTGCGCGAGTCACCATGACGGCGGTGAACATCGAGGTGAAAATCCCGAGGGACATGGTAACCGCAAAGCCTTTGACCGGGCCGGTACCCATGGCGAACAGGATACCGCCGACCAGCAGGCTCGTCAGGTTGGCGTCGATGATCGCGGTGTACGCGCGGTTGAAGCCTTCGTGGATGGCACGCTGCACCGACATACCGGCTTTCAGCTCCTCGCGGATACGCGAGAAGATCAGCACGTTGGCATCCACCGCCATACCCATGGTCAGCACGATACCGGCAATACCCGGCAGCGTCAGGGTAGCGCCCAGCAGCGACATCAACGCCAGCAGCAGGACCATGTTGCCCGCCAGGGCGATGGTGGCGATCACGCCGAAGCCGCGATAGATGGCGATGATGAACAGCGAGACGAACAGCATGCCCCACAGCGACGCATCGATACCCTTGGTGATGTTGTCGGCACCCAGGCTTGGGCCAATGGTACGTTCTTCAGCGAAGTACATCGGCGCGGCCAGACCACCAGCACGCAGCAGCAGGGCCAGCTCGGACGATTCGCCCTGGCCGTTCAGGCCGGTGATGCGGAACTGGCTGCCAAGCGGCGACTGGATGGTCGCCAGGCTGATGATTTTCTTCTCTTCCACGAAGCTCTGTACGGCAACGTCTTTTTCGACGCCACCAACAGTCTGCTTGACGTAGCGGGTGACGGGCTTCTGCTCGATGAAGATCACCGCCATGCTGCGGCCGACGTTGCTACGGGTAGCACGGCTCATCAGCTCGCCACCGTGGCCATCCAGGCGAATGTTCACCTGCGGGCGGCCGTGTTCGTCGAAGCTGGCCTGGGCGTCGGTAACCTGGTCACCGGTGATGATCAGGCCCCGCTCGACTGCGGCGGAGCGGCCGCCCTCACGGAACTCGAACACCTCGGTAGTGGCCTTGGACGCACCCGGTTCGGCACCAAAGCGGAACTCCAGGTTGGCCGTTTTACCAAGGATACGCTTGGCTTCGGCAGTGTCCTGCACGCCTGGCAGCTCGACCACGATACGGTTGGCGCCCTGGCGCTGTACCAGGGGCTCCGCCACCCCCAGCTCGTTCACGCGGTTGCGCACGGTGGTGAGGTTCTGCTTGATCGAGTATTCGCGGATCTCGGCGACTTTCGCCTGGGTCAGCGCCAGACGCAGCACCGCAAGCTCGTTGCGCTCGGTGGTGGTCAGGTCGAAGTCGTTGAAATTCTTGCGGATCAGGGCACGTGCCTGTTCGCGGGTGGCATCGTCAGCGAAGCCCAGCATGATGCCGCCATCCTGCTGAGGCAGGCTGCGGTAGCGGACGCGCTCTTTGCGCAGCAAGGTCTTGACCTCGCCTTCGTAGACTTTCATGCGGGCAGTCATGGCCTTGTCCATGTCCACTTCCAGCAGGAAGTGCACACCACCGGACAGGTCCAGGCCCAGCTTCATCGGGCTTGCGCCCAGGTTGCGCAGCCATTGCGGGGTAGTCTGGGCCAGGTTCAGGGCCACGACGTAATCATCGCCCAGTGCCTTGCGCACTACATCCTTGGCTGGCAACTGGTCTTCCTGATTGGTCAGGCGGATCAGCCCGCTGCCCTTTTCACCCAGGCTTGCACCCTTGACGGCGATCTTGGCATCGACCAGCGCCTTGCTGACGCGATCGAGGTCGGCCTGATTCACCTGCAGCGCCGAGCTGGCACCGCTGATCTGTACCGCCGGGTCATCCGGGTAAAGGTTGGGAGCGGAATAAATGAAACCGACCACCAGTACCAGCACGATCAGTGCATATTTCCACAGAGGATATTTGTTCAGCATCACGCCGCCCGTTCAAGACGCGGGGCGCGTTGCGCGCCCCGACTGGAAAATAAAACCGGTAACTCAGATAGCCTTGAGCGTACCTTTTGGCAGGGTCGCAGCAATGGCACCCTTCTGGAACTTCAGCTCGACAGTGTCGGACACTTCCAGCACCACGAAGTCATCGGAAACCTTGACGATCTTGCCGGCGATGCCGCCGTTGGTGACAACTTCGTCACCTTTCTGCAAGTTGCTCAGCAGGTTCTTCTGCTCTTTCGCGCGCTTGGCCTGCGGGCGCCAGATCATCAGGTAGAAGATGACCAGGAAACCGACCAGGAAAATCCACTCGAAGCCGGTACCGGCTGGGCCAGCGGCAGGTGCTGCAGTGTCCGCGAATGCGGCGGGGATGAAGAAGCTCATTGGGCACTCCTAATGTAATTTTCTAATAATGGATGCGGACAGTCAGTCCAAGGGCGGTACAGGAAGCCCGCGCTTGGCGTAGAAGGCGTCGACAAAGGCGGCCAATTTACCCTGTTGAATAGCCTCGCGTAAACCGGCCATCAAGCGCTGATAATGGCGCAAGTTGTGGATGGTATTCAGCATGCTGCTCAGCATTTCGCCGCATTTGTCCAGATGATGGAGATAGGCGCGCGAGAAGTTGGTGCAGGTATAGCAGTCACAGGTCGGATCCAGCGGCGATTCATCGTGACGATGAAACGCATTGCGGATCTTGATCACCCCTGTATCAACGAACAGATGACCGTTGCGCGCGTTACGCGTCGGCATCACGCAGTCGAACATGTCGACGCCGCGGCGCACACCCTCAACGAGATCTTCCGGTTTGCCTACCCCCATAAGGTAACGAGGTTTGTCAGCAGGCATTTGGCCCGGCAGATAATCCAGCACCTTGATCATTTCGTGCTTGGGCTCGCCCACCGACAGGCCGCCAATGGCCAGGCCGTCGAAACCGATGTTTTCCAGGCCTTCCAGCGAGCGCATGCGCAGGTCCTGGTACATGCCGCCCTGGACAATGCCGAACAGCGCTGCGGTGTTGTCGGCATGGGCGTTCTTCGAGCGCTGGGCCCAGCGCAGCGACAGCTCCATGGAAGTGCGCGCCACATCGTGCTCGGCCGGGTACGGGGTGCACTCGTCGAAGATCATTACCACGTCCGAGCCCAGGTCACGCTGAACCTGCATCGACTCTTCCGGGCCCATGAACACCTTGGAACCATCGACCGGTGAAGCGAAGGTCACGCCCTCTTCCTTGATCTTGCGCATGGCCCCCAGGCTGAATACCTGGAAACCACCGGAGTCGGTGAGGATCGGGCCTTTCCACTGCATGAAATCGTGCAGGCCGTTGTGCTTCTTGATCACCTCGGTGCCCGGACGCAGCCACAGGTGGAAGGTGTTGCCGAGGATCATCTCGGCGCCTATGGCCTCGATGTCGCGTGGCAGCATGCCCTTGACCGTGCCATAGGTGCCCACCGGCATGAATGCCGGGGTTTCCACGGTGCCACGTGGGAAGGTGATGCGACCCCGACGGGCCTTGCCGTCGGTGGCCAGCAGTTCGAAGGACATTCGACAGGTGCGACTCATGCTTGATCCTCGGGCCCGCGTGGCGCCGGATTGCGGGTGATGAACATGGCATCACCGTAACTGAAGAAGCGGTACCCATGCTCGACCGCTGCCGCGTACGCAGCCATGGTCTCGGGGTAGCCGGCGAAAGCCGAGACCAGCATCAGCAGCGTGGACTCCGGCAGATGGAAGTTGGTGACCAGGGCATCGACCACATGGAACGGCCGGCCCGGGTAGATGAAGATGTCGGTGTCGCCACTGAAGGCCTTGAGCACGCCATCACGCGCGGCGCTTTCCAGCGAACGCACACTGGTGGTGCCAACCGCGATCACCCGACCGCCACGGGCACGGCAGGCCTCGATAGCATCGACCACATCCTGGCCCACCTCGAGCCACTCTTTATGCATGTGGTGATCTTCGATCTTGTCGACCCGCACCGGCTGGAAGGTGCCGGCGCCCACATGCAGTGTGACGAAGGCGCGCTCGACGCCCTTGTCGGCGATCTTTTCCAGCAGCGCCTCGTCAAAGTGCAGGCCTGCAGTAGGCGCGGCGACCGCGCCGGCGCGCTGGGCGTAGACAGTCTGGTAGCGCTCACGGTCGGCACCCTCGTCCGGGCGGTCGATATAGGGTGGCAACGGCATATGGCCGACACGGTCGAGCAACGGCAGCACTTCTTCGGTGAAGCGAAGCTCGAACAGTGTGTCATGGCGTGCGACCATTTCGGCCTCGCCACCGCCATCGATGAGGATGACCGCGCCTTCCTTGGGCGCCTTACTGGCACGCACATGGGCCAGCACCCGGTGGCTGTCGAGCACGCGTTCGACCAGCACCTCCAGCTTGCCGCCGGAGGCTTTCTGGCCAAACAACCGCGCCGGGATCACCCGGGTGTTGTTGAACACCATCAGGTCGCCGGGGCGCAGATAGTCGAGCAAGTCGGGGAATTGCCGGTGCGCCAGCGCGCCGGTAGGCCCATCGAGCACCAGCAGACGGCTGCCATGGCGCTCGGCCAACGGGTGGCGGGCGATCAGGGAATCAGGGAGTTCGAAGGAAAAATCGGCGACGCGCATGATGATGTTCGGTTCGACAGGGCCGGGAAGTTTAGCCCAATGTGTGAAAATTGACCATGAAAGCCGATTGACCGACCAGCGGCACCTCTTTATACTGCGCGCCACGCCCTGATGGCGGAATTGGTAGACGCGGCGGATTCAAAATCCGTTTTCGAAAGGAGTGGGAGTTCGAGTCTCCCTCGGGGCACCAAAATCCGGAAAAAACCGACCTTACGGTCGGTTTTTTTTTGCTTACGATTTGTGCCCGTCATTGACGCCAGGATTTGAATCTTGTGCAGTACCTGTAGGAGCGGGTTTACCCGCGAAGAGGCCCCGCCAGCCAACGCGAGAAGGACCTGCCATGCACCTGACCCACCGCCCCATCCTGCCAGAAGACATCCCCGTTATCTGCAGCTTCCCGCAGAGCCCGGACGAACTGTTCTACATGTTCCCCAAAGCCACCTACCCCCTCACCCCCAACCAGCTGAGCGACGCCATAGCCCAACGCAGCGGCTCCACGGTAGTGGAAGGTAACGGCGCTGTCCTGGCCTTCGCCAATTTCTACAAAGCCGAACATGGCGGCCTATGTGCCCTGGGCAACGTAGTGGTGGCCCCCAGCGCCCGCGGCCTTGGTGTAGCGCGCTATCTGGTAACGGCAATGATCGACCTCGCCCGCCAGCAGTACAACGCCCGGGAGGTCTGGGTGTCATGCTTCAATCACAACACCGCCGGCCTGCTGCTTTATCCACAGCTGGGCTTCACACCGTTCGGCATCGAGGAGCGGCAGGCGTGGGACGGCAAGCGGGTAGCGTTAGTGCAGATGAAGCAAATACTGACTTAACCGAGCTGCATCAGCGGGTCATTGCATGTGGCTGAACGAGAAGGTCCACCCCCAGAGCACGAATGACCCTCAATACAGTGTCAAAACGAGGCTTCGCGCCAGGGCTCAGCGCCTTGTACAGGCTTTCTCTACCCAGCCCACTCTCCGTAGCAATATGTGTCATGCCCCGTGCACGAGCGATATGGCCAAGTGCTCGAATGATTTCCTCGGTATCGCCATCTGATAGCACCTGGCTAAGGTATTCACTGACTGCCTCATCGCTGCTCAACAAGGCTGCCATATCAAACGGGATCAATTTTTCGCTCATTTCATCTCCTTCAGCAGCTTTCTGGCTTTGAGGATGTCGGCGGCCTGGGTGGACTTGTCGCCGCCGACCAGCAGTAAAACCAACCTCTGCCCCTTTTGCGTGAAATAGACGCGATAACCGGCAGCTACGTCGATGCGAAGCTCACCAATACCGCCGCCAAGCCACTTGAAGTCACCAAGATTGCCCGCCGCTGCTCGCTCCAGCCTACGACCTATCGCCAGCCTGGCCCTCAAATCTCTCAAGCTCGATAGCCAAGCGGCAAAGCTTTCCGTCTGTTCAACGAGAAACATCAAGTGGTCACCCAATCGTATCCTTATGGATACACCCATTCAAGGACTGAAGCGGCCCACTCTGTCGTTTTTGAGCTGAATCAGGAATTCAGGCACATCTGATAAGCTGGTCAGATTTTTCCCTTCGTTTCAGCTACAAAATCCCTTGCAACACTCAACCCTCGAACCTTCGACGAGCCTCGGCGTCCCATCCTGCATCCCCCGCGTTTCGAGGTACCCCCGCGTGAAAGACATCATCGCCCGCAAGTACCGCCTGGTGGTGAAGACCATCGGCTATATCGGCTGGTCGCTGTTCTGGCTGCTGATTTGGGATGTGCTGGTCACCATCGATTTCATGCTGTTCTTGAACAGCAAGTTCACCCTGCCCCTGATCCCGCTGACCTTGCTGGGCTCAGCGCTGGTGGTGCTGGTGAGTTTTCGCAACAGCAGCGCCTACAACCGCTGGTGGGAGGCTCGCACCCTGTGGGGGGCGCTGGTAAACAGTTCGCGCAGCTTCGCCCGGCAGACGCTGACGCTGATCGATGACCCGGGTGACGGCCTGAACCCGGTCAAGGCCACCCTGCTGCGCCGGCATATCGCCTATGTGAACTGCCTGGCGGCGCACCTGAAAGGTGAGCCCTGCCCGGATGAGCTGATGGCCTTCATCCCCCCGGCGGAGTTCGAACGGCGCAACCGCTCGAACAATTTCGCCAATGACATTCTCGGAGGCTCGGCAGCCTTGCTGGCGCGGGAATACCAGGCCGGGCGACTGGACAGCATTCGCATGGCGCGGCTGGAGTCGACGCTGGTAGACCTGTCCAACGCCCAGGGCGGCATGGAGCGGATTGCCAATACGCCATTGCCCTACCCCTATGTGTATTTCCCACGGCTGTTCATCACCCTGTTCTGCCTGATCGTGCCGGTGGGGCTGGTGGAGTCGTTAGGCTGGTTCACGCCGCTGGCGTCGACGGTGGTAGGGTTCATGTTGCTGGCCATCGAGCGGATCGGCACGGATTTGCAGAGCCCGTTCAGGTTCAGTGAGCATCAGATCCAGATGGATACCATATGCGAGACGATCGAGCGTAACCTGGAGTCAATGCAGCGGGAGGCGCAATGTGCCGAGGCTGTAGGTGCCTGAGAGATGTCGGGGCTGCTTTGCAGCCCGGGCTTTCCGTCAGGCCCGCACATAGCGCTGACGCAACACATCACTCGATACATCCACCAGCAACACCAACACCAGCATACCGATGATCACCGTACTGGCCTGGGCCTCCTGGAACAGACTCAAGGTGGTGTACAGCATCTGCCCCAACCCGCCCGCCCCCACGAACCCGAGCACGCTGGCCATGCGGATGTTGTTCTCCCAGCGGTACAAGCTGTAGGCCAGCAACTGCGGCCACAGGTTGGGCAGGGTACCAAAGCAGAACGCCGCCACCTGGCTGCCCCCCTGCAAACGGATCGCCGCCGCCGGCTCGGGCGGGGCGTTCTCAAGCGCCTCGGCAAACAGCCGCCCCAGCACGCCAGCGGTGTGCAACGCCAAAGCCAGGGTACCGGCATTGGGCCCCAGCCCAGCCGCCAACACAGTCAGCGCAGCCCACACCAGTTCAGGAATGGCACGCAAGGCATTGAGCAGCAAGCGCGCGGCCCCTTGCAACGGCCAACCGAAGCGACCCGCCGCCGGCAGTGCCAGCAACATTCCCAATACCATTGCCAACAAGGTGCCCATGCCAGACATGGCCAGGGTTTCCAGCGCCCCGCGCCACACCGCCTTGAGGTGCCCCGCAGAAAGATCCGGCTGCAGGAAGCGCCCGGCGTACTCGCCCATCTGTCTCAGCCCGCCATTGCCGACCAGTGCGTGCAGGTCCAGCTCCAGGTATGCGAACGAGGCCACCACCGCTGCCACGATGGCGCCCAACAGCACCAGGTTGATCGCCCGGTTCATGACAGCCTCCAGCGCAGCAGGCGGCTGAGCAGGTCGGCCAGGATTACCAGCAGCAAGAACGTCAACAGCATGCTCGCCACTTGCGCGCCAGCAAACATACGCATCGACAGGTCGATCTGCTGGCCCAGCCCGCCAGCACCGACAAAGCCCATCACCACCGAAGCCCGCACCGCGCACTCCCAGCGGTACACGGTGTACGACACCACTTCAGAGGCAGCATTGGGCAGGATACCGTACAAAAACGCCGCCAGCCGGCCACTGCCCGCCTGCAACAAGGCATGCGCCGGGCGCTGGTCGACCGACTCGAATATTTCGGCGTAAACCTTGCCGAGCATGCCACTGTAGGTGATGGCGATAGCCAGTACGCCCGCCGTCGGCCCCAGCCCCACGGCGCGCACGAACAGCAACGCCCAAACGATCTCCGGCACGCTACGCAGGAAAATCAGCAGCCCGCGCACCGGCAGGCGCAACAGTCGCGACCAGAACCCGGCCCGCCCGCCGCGTGAAGCAGCACGCAAGGACAAGGCACGGCTGGCCAACAAGCCAGCCGGGATCGCCAACAGCAACGCCAGCGCCATGCCGGCAGTCGCCACAGCCAGGGTCTGCAAGGTGGCTTCATACAGCAGTGCAAGAAAATCGGCATCATGTGCCGGCGGCCAGAAGGCGCTGGTAAAGCTGGCAATCTGCTGACGATTGTCCGCCTGTAACAGCACACCGGGGTTCAGTTCGCTTGACTGGATAGCCGGCCACAGCACTGCCATCGCCAACAAAGCCAGCAGCAACCGCGGCAGCAGCGCCGGGTCGCGGGCGTCAGCCTTCAGCATCGCGGAATCTGCACGGTCAGGATCGGCCCTTGGGTTGGCGGCGGAGCCAGTTGTTCGTTGGCGTAGAGCGCATCCAGCAGTTGCTCGGTGACCGCTTCGGCCGGGCAGTCGAACACAAGCTGCCCTTCCCGAATGCCAATCACCCGCGGAAAATGCGCCAGCGCCAGCTCTACGGCGTGCAGGCTCGCCACCAACGTCACGCCATTCGCCTGGGCATGGCGATTGAGCAAGGCCAGGCTGTGGTCGGCCAACACCGGGTCCATGGCCGACACCGGTTCGTCGGTCAGCAGCACCTGCGGGCGCTGGTACAACGCCCGAGCAATGCCCACCCGCTGCAACTGGCCACCGGACAACTGCCCACACTGCACGAACAGCTTGTCGGCAAGGCCCAGTTCGGCCAACGCCTGACGCGCCCCTGGCACATCGCTGGGATACAGCAAATTGAGCAAGCCGCGCAAAGTACCCCATTGCCCCAGGCGACCCGCCAGCACTGCGGTCACCACCCGCTGACGCGGTGGCAAAGGCGGCGCCTGATGCACCAGGCCAACCTTTGCGCGCAGTCGCTGGCGTGCCCTTGCCGACAGCGCCCAAGGCTGCTCGCCAAGCAACTCCAGGTGCCCACTGCTGGGCTCGATGGCGGTGGCCATCAGGTGCAGCAAGCTGGACTTGCCCGCCCCCGACGGCCCGATGATGGCGACACGCTCGCCCTGCGTGATACGCAGGCTCACCGCGTCAAGCGCGCGAACCTGGCCATGGCGCAGGCTGGCACCGTGCAGATGGATTGCCGCATTCAAAGCCGTCACTTGAGCAGGCCGGCCTCGCGTGCAGCTTGTTCGGTGCCCTTGTAGTTCTCAGGCTTGGTCTCGATAAAGCGGCTGGCGGCCTGCAGGTCCAGGATTGCCTTGTGCTCCGGGTTGCTCGGGTCGAGGTCCAGGAAGGCCTTCTTGATTTTCTGCTTCAACGCCGGGTCCATGTTGCCGCGCACGGTCCAGTTGTAGTCGAAGTAGGTGGGGGTGGTGGCGAACACCTTCACCTTGGTGGTATCGACCTTGCCGGCATCCACCAGTTTTTGCCACACGCTGGCGTTCAGCACGCCACCATCGACCTTGCCGGCCTGCACCCAGGCCACGGTCGCATCATGGGCGCCAGAATAGGCCACGCGGCTGAAGTACTGCTCAGGCTTGATATTGTCCTGCTTGAGCATGAAGTAACGTGGCATCAGGCTGCCCGAGGTGGACGAAATGGAACCGAAGGCAAACGACTTGCCCTTCAGGTCGGTCAGGCTTTTCACGTCGGGGTTGGCGGTGATGAACTTGGAGGTGAACTGGGCGTCCTGCTCACGCTGTACCAGTGGTGTGGCGGTCGGGTCCTTCAGGTGCACCTGAACGAACGTGAAGCCCCCCAGCCAGGCCAGGTCGAGGCGGTCTGCGGCCAGCGACTCGACCACCGCCGGGTAGTCCGCCACGGGTACGAACTTCACTTCCATGCCCAGTTGCTTGGCCAGGTACTCACCCAAAGGCTTGAACTTGCGCTGCAGCTCGGTCGGCGCTTCGTCGGGGATGGCGCTGACCCGCAGGGTTTCGGCGGCCTGAACGACAGCGGCACAGCAAGACAGCACGAGGCCGGCGGCGAGCGCCAGGGGGCGGTTGAGCATGGGTGTTCTCCGGTTCAATAGCGGGGAAGTGCCGACACATTTGCCGACACAGGGAATTATAAGAGGCAAGGGCCCAAAGGCCAGCTTTGCTACAATCGCGCAACAATTTGACCTGCAGAGGTGCGTATGAGCGAGCCGATTCGCCTGACCCAGTACAGCCATGGCGCCGGCTGTGGTTGCAAGATCTCCCCCAAGGTCCTGGACGTGATCCTTGCCGAAAGCGGCACCCAGGCCCTGGACCCGAAACTGTGGGTCGGCAATGCCTCGCGCGACGATGCAGCAGTGTATGCGCTGGACGAGGAGCGAGGCGTGGTTTCGACCACCGACTTCTTCATGCCGATCGTCGATGACCCTTACGACTTCGGCCGCATAGCCGCCACCAACGCCATCAGCGACATCTATGCGATGGGCGGCGACCCGCTGATGGCCATTGCCATCCTCGGCTGGCCGGTCAACGTACTGCCGCCGGAAGTCGCCCGCGAAGTCATCCGCGGCGGCCGCGCGGTGTGTGCCGAAGCGGGTATCCCGCTGGCCGGCGGCCACTCGATCGACGCGCCCGAGCCGATCTTCGGCCTGGCCGTCACCGGCGTGGTCAGCAAGCGCCACCTCAAACGCAACGACACCGCCAGCGCAGGCTGCCAGCTGTACCTGACCAAGCCCCTGGGCATCGGCATCCTCACCACAGCCGAGAAGAAGGCCAAGCTGCGCTCGCAGGACCAGGGCCTGGCCCGCGACTGGATGTGCACCCTCAACACGCCCGGCAGCCGCTTCGGCAAGCTGGACGGGGTCAAGGCCATGACCGACGTCACCGGCTTCGGCCTGCTCGGCCACCTGGTCGAGCTGGCCGAAGGCAGCGGCCTCACCGCGCACCTGAATTACGCCGCCGTGCCACGCCTGCCTAGCGTCGACCACTACCTGGCCGAGGGCTGCATCCCCGGTGGCACCCTGCGCAACTACGACAGCTACGGGCACAAGATCGGCGCCCTCAGCGACGACCAGAAGCACCTGCTGTGCGACCCGCAAACCAGCGGTGGCTTGCTGGTTGCTGTTGCCCCGGAGGGTGAAGCCGAGTTCCTCGCCGTGGCTGGCGAAATGGGCCTGAAACTGTCTCCGATCGGCCAGCTGGTCGAGCGACAGAGCCATGCGGTCGAGGTGATCTGATGCGCCCCGACTGCACCGACTTCCGTCAGCTGTTTATCGACGACGTGCCGATGATGGACATGCGCGCCCCTGTCGAATTCGCCAAAGGCGCCTTCCCTGGCGTGGTAAACCTGCCGCTGATGAACGACCAGGAGCGGCAGAAGGTCGGCACCTGCTACAAGCAGCAGGGACAGGCCGCCGCCCTCGCCCTGGGCCACCAGCTGGTCAGTGGCGCCACCAAGCAGGCCCGTCTGGAGGCCTGGGCAGCGTTTGCCAAGGCCCACCCTGACGGTTACCTGTACTGCTTCCGGGGCGGCCTGCGTTCGCAGATCGTGCAGGGCTGGCTGCGCGATGAGGCGGGTATTCAGTACCCGCGTATCAAAGGCGGCTACAAGGCCATGCGTACCTTCCTGCTGGAGACTACCCAGCAAGCGGTGGAGCAATGTGATTTCGTGCTGGTCGGTGGACTGACCGGTACCGGCAAGACCGATGTGCTGCACCAACTGGACAACGTGCTCGACCTCGAAGGCCACGCCAACCATCGCGGCTCCAGTTTCGGCAAGCGCGCCACTGCGCAACCGGCGCAGATCGACTTTGAAAACCAGCTGGCAATCGACGTGCTGAAAAAGCGCGCCCGCGGTATCGGGCAGTTCGTGCTGGAAGATGAAGGCCGCATTGTCGGCAGCTGCACGGTGCCGCTGGCGTTGTACCAAGGCATGCAGCATTACCCGCTGGTGTGGCTTGAAGACAGCTTCACCAACCGCGTGGAGCGCATCCTGCGCGACTACGTGGTCAACCTGAGCGCCGAGTTCAAGGCCGTGCATGGCGAAGACGACGGTCCCCGCTTGTTTGCCGAACGCATGCTGCAGAGCATGGCCAACATCTACAAGCGTTTAGGTGGAGAGCGCTATCAGCGCTTGTCCGAGATGCTGCGCGAAGCCTTGCAAGAGCAGCAGCGCAGCGGCGCAGTAGACCTGCACCGGGGCTGGGTCGAAGGCTTGCTGAACGAGTACTACGACCCGATGTATGCCTACCAGCGCGCAGCCAAGGCCGAGCGCATCGAGTTTGCCGGGGATGCCGTGGAAGTGCGCGAGTACCTCAAGGCCCGGGCGCTGCGCCAACCGCGCCAATAGAACCAGCGCCATGCAGCGCTCTGTAGGAGCGGGTTTACCCGCGAAGAAGGCAACGCGGTGCCTGACACCGTAAAGCCGGTGTTGGCGGCTAACCCCGCGCCTGCAAATGTAGGCCAATCATGCCTGATCAGGGGCTACTGCCCAGGACTAAGCACCCGCTCCAGCTCCGCGGCACGGTCGCGGGTCATCTCCATGATGCAGGTGCCACCTTCCAGCTGCGCCATGGTTCCGCCACTGGCCTGTACATGGAACTGGCAATTGCCATCACGGTAGGCCAGCCACTTGCGCTGCACATCCCGCAGGCTCTTCTGCTGCCCGGCATCCAGGTTGCCCATCAATTGCTTGTACACCCGGTTCAACCGCTGGTCCTGCACGTGCGTTTCGGCCCCGATGCACGCGTTCATGGCCACGGTGCTGGAGGCCTTGTCCATGCACTGCCCGTAGGCCGCCGTGTAATCGTCCGCCACTGCCAACGGCAGCACGCCAGCCAGTGCCAGGCCAGTCAGGTAATGCTTGATCATGCAACCCCTCCTCGTGGGTTTCAAAGCGTCTGCGGCTGCTCCGGGGGCATCAGCACTTTGCCTGGCTCGAAGCGCAGCGAGGGCATTTGCGCCGCTGCATACAACGTAACCCCCAGGGCGGCAATCAAGGCGACATCAAGCCAGTTCCAGCCTGGCACGTCGTCAGCTCTTCGCGCCTTCCAGCAAAACCAGGCTTGCCCCAGGCAAAACACCACCATCGCTGCCAGCCACAGGTAGAAGCCAGCACCAAAGCCGGTAAGGTCATGAAACTCATAGCTGCGGTTATCCGGCAAACGGTCGATGCCAAAACTGCTGGCAGCCAGATACGCCGCCCCAAGCCCGGCCAGCAAGGCCAGCCGGCGAAACCGACGATGGGCAAGGATGGCAAGGGCCAGCAGCGGATTGGCAAACCATTGGTACAAGCCGAACGGCATGCCCCATGGTCCGTACAGCAGCATCTGCAGTGCCGGCATGTGACGCTCGCCGCTCATCAGCGCGCCATCGAAGAACAGGGCGAGCAGATACAGCAGCAGGCTGATACTCAGGTAGAAAACGGGCAAAGGGGATTCCTGAGAGAAACGGGACAGCCTACGACCTTAACCCAGGCCCTGCCCCGCTTCCAAATTCACGCTCGGGTGTTATGAGATCAGGCTACTGGCGGCTCCAGCAGCAGGCCGTAAATACCCGAGTCGGACAGCTCACCCGCCACGCACCAGCGCGCCCGCAAGGTGCCTTCCAGCACAAAACCTTGGCGCTCCAGGGTGCGTGCCGAGCCCTGGTTGCGCGGGTCGATTTCGCCTTCCAGGCGGCGCATGTGCAAGGTGTGGGCGAGGTAGTCGATGAAGCAGGTCAGAGCCTCGTCCATGTAGCCCCTGCCCTGCACGGCGCTGGCCAGGCAGTAGCCGATTTCACCGCGGCGGGAAATGTCGTCGATGTTGAACAGCTGGACCATGCCGATCAGTTCGCCGTTGTCGCGACGGTACATGCCGAGCTTGAGCTGGTCGCCATTGGCATAGGCTTCGCGGTCGGCGGCCAGGGCGCTCTCGGCTTCAGCCAGGTCTTTCCAGGGTGCATGATGCCAATAGCGCATGACCTCGGGGTCGGCCATGATCGCCAGCCACTGCGCGGCATCGGCATGACGCATGGGGCGCAGTTGCAGGCGTGGGCTGTCTAGGCAGAGGTCACTGGGGAAACTGCGGGGAGGGGTCACGCCGGATCTCCTGTCCATTGCTGGGGAGATGACAGTTTAACGTCATGTGGGGTGGTCGGGGCAGGTGTTGGGTTATGGCGTGTGTTTGACGAGGCTTGCCCTGGGATTTTTAGGGGCGCGTAA
>NZ_JAJSAW010000049.1:0-973 GCF_021378985.1 Pseudomonas sp. JR33AA | reverse complement strand
TGCCGGCCAGTTGACGCGCTATGTCGACCCTGCCCAGAAAACCCTGCAGTTTCGCTACGACCCCAGCGGCCGATTGGTCGAACGCACCGACGCCATGGGCTACAGCGTGAAGTTCCGCTACGACGCCTATGGTCGGCTACTGCAACTTACCAACGAGAATGACGAGTCATACCGCTTCGGCTGGGACGAACTGGACCGGCTGGTGGCACAAAAAGACCTGGATGGCAGTGGCCGCCTCTATGCCTACAACGTGCTGGATGAGGTCGTTCGTCTTACCCATGTGCCCTCGCCTGACGAGCAGCCGCCCCTGTCCGACAACGCCCCGCCGACACGGACGGCTGCCATCCGCCACGACTTCGAGCGGGACGCAATCGGCCGGCTTGTCAGCAAGCGCACTGAAGATGGCATCACCGACTACCGCTACGACGCGGCCGACAATCTGTTGTCCATCACCTTCACGGACAACCAGGGCAAGAAGCAGCAACTCGATTACACCTACGACCCCAACGGGCAACTGCTCAGCGAAACCAACAGCGCTGGCTTGCTGCAGTACCGCTACGACGAACTGGGCAACCTGCAGACGCTAGTCCTGCCCGACCAACGCGAACTCAATCACCTGTACTACGGCAGCGGGCACCTGCACCAGATCAACCTGAACGGCCGGGTCATCAGTGATTTCGAGCGCGATGCGGTGCACGACGAGGTCCTGCGGACCCAGGGCAAACTGGTCACCCGCACACGCTACGACACCAGCGGTCGCCTGGCCGGCAAGGCTATTCACTACCGCGATGCCCCTGCTGAAGTGCTGCCGCTGCTGGACAAGGCCTATCGCTACGATGCCAGCGACAACCTGATTGCCGAGGTACTCACCCAGACCCAACGCCGCGGCATGACCAACGCCGCCAATGACGAAAACGCGCATCTTGAACAGATCATCGGTCGCTTCCTTGACCTACCCCACACGGGCAAGACC
>NZ_JAJSAW010000048.1:0-973 GCF_021378985.1 Pseudomonas sp. JR33AA | reverse complement strand
AGTCTTGCCCGTGTGGGGTAGGTCAAGGAAGCGACCGATGATCTGTTCAAGATGCGCGTTTTCGTCATTGGCAGCGCTGGTCATCCCGCGGCGCTGGGTTTGGGTCAGTACCTCGGCAATCAGGTTGTCGCTGGCATCGTAACGATAGGCCTTGTCCAGCAGCGGCAGCACTTCAACCGGGGCATCGCGGTAGTGAATGGCCTTGCCGGCCAGGCGACCGCTGGTGTCGTAGCGTGTGCGGGTGACCAGTTTGCCCTGGGTCCGCAGGACCTCGTCGTGCACCGCATCGCGCTCGAAATCGCTGATGACCCGGCCGTTCAGGTTGATCTGGTGCAGGTGTCCGCTGCCGTAGTACAGGTGGTTGAGTTCGCGTTGGTCGGGCAGGACTAGTGTCTGCAGGTTGCCCAGTTCGTCGTAGCGGTATTGCAGCAAGCCAGCGCTATTGGTTTCGCTGAGCAGTTGTCCGTTGGGGTCGTAGGTGTAATCGAGTTGCTGCTTCTTGCCCTGGTTGTCCGTGAAGGTGATGGATAGCAGATTGTCGGCCGCGTCGTAGCGGTAGTCGGTGGTGCCATCTTCAGTGCGCTTGCTGACAAGCCGGCCGATTGCGTCGCGCTCGAAGTCATGACGGATGGCGGTCGACCGTGTTGGCGGGGCGTTGTCGGACAGCGGCGGCTGCTCGTCAGGCGAGGGCACATGGGTAAGACGAGTGACCTCATCCAGCACGTTGTAAACGTAGAGGCGGCCACTGCCATCCAGGTCCTTTTGGGCCACCAGCCGGTCCAGCTCGTCCCAGCCGAAGCGGTATGACTCGTCATTCTCGTTGGTCAGTTGCAGTAGCCGACCATAGGCGTCGTAGCGGAACTTCACGCTGTAGCCCATGGCGTCGGTGCGTTCGACCAACCGGCCGCTGGGGTCGTAGCGAAATTGCAGGGTTTTCTGTGCTGGGTCGATATAGCGCGTCAGCTGGCCGGCC
>NZ_JAJSAW010000047.1:0-1216 GCF_021378985.1 Pseudomonas sp. JR33AA | reverse complement strand
CCGAGTACCCGGCCGATCAGGCCCTGCACCGCCGGATCGAGGCCCAGGTGCAACGCACCCCGGATGCCATCGCCGTCACCTGCGAGGGCCAGGCCCTGAGCTATGCCCAGCTCAACCAGCGCGCCAACGCCCTGGCCCGGCGCCTGGTCGACGACGGGGTCGGGCCCGACGTGCTGGTCGGCCTGGCCGCCGAGCGCTCGCTGGACATGGTCGTTGGCATCTTCGCCATCCTCAAGGCTGGCGGTGCCTACGTGCCGCTGGACCCGGCCTACCCGGCCGACCGTCTGGCCTACATGATCGAAGACAGCGGCCTGCAGCGCCTGCTGGCCCAGCCCCAGGTGCTGGCCAGCCTGCCGGTGCCGGCCGGCGTGCGCGTGCTCAGCCTGGATGGCAACGATGACAGCAGCCAGGCCGACCCGCTGGCCTGCTCGCCGGTCACGGTCAGCCCGGACAACCTCGCCTACGTGATCTACACCTCCGGCTCCACCGGCAAGCCCAAGGGCGTGCTGCTGCCGCAGCGCAACGTGCTGCGCCTGTTCACGGCCACCGACGCCGACTTCCGCTTCGGCAGCGACGACGTGTGGAGCCTGTTCCACTCCTATGCCTTCGACTTCTCGGTGTGGGAAATCTTCGGCGCCCTGCTGCATGGCGGGCGCCTGGTGATCGTGCCGCAGCACACCAGCCGCTCGCCCGAGGCCTTCTACCAGTTGCTGGCCGACGAACAGGTCACGGTGCTGAACCAGACCCCGTCGGCGTTCAAGCAACTGATGGCGGTGGCCACCACGGCCGAGCCGCCGCGGCCGCTGGCACTGCGCAGCGTGGTGTTCGGGGGCGAGGCGTTGGACGTCAACAGCCTGGCACCGTGGTTCGAACGCTTCGGCGACCGCCAGCCGCAGTTGGTGAACATGTACGGCATCACCGAAACCACCGTGCATGTCAGCTACCGGCCGCTGTCGCTGGCCGACCTGGGCAAGGCGGCCAGCAGCCCGATGGGCGTGCCGATCCCCGACCTGTCCTGGTATGTGCTCGATGGCGACCTGAACCCGGTCGCCAAAGGCTGCATCGGCGAGCTGTACGTGGGCGGCGCCGGCCTGGCGCGCGGCTACCTCAAGCGCAGCGACCTGAGCGCCACGCGCTTCGTGCCGGACCCGTTCGGTGGCCCTGGCGGGCGCCTGTACCGCACCGGTGACCTGGCGCGCTACCACGCCGACGGGGT
>NZ_JAJSAW010000046.1:0-1298 GCF_021378985.1 Pseudomonas sp. JR33AA | reverse complement strand
TTCTACCGTCAGCGTCACCATCGAGAACGCCACAGGCGGCAACTTCGAGCAGCTGACCCCGAACCCGACGCCGGCTCAGACCACGATCAACGACTCGGTCGACACCACCACCGCGACCCTGACGGCGAGCCCGTCGGTCACCGAAGGTGGCGTGATCACCTACACCGTGACCCTGAGCAACCCTGCCAAGACGCCGGTGACCGTGACCCTGTCCAACGGCCAGACCATTACCGTTGAAGCGGGTAAAACCCAGGGCAGCGTTGATTTCCAGACCCCGGCCAATGACGTCTACAACAACGGCTCGACTGTCAGCGTCACCATCGAGAACGCCACGGGCGGCAACTTCGAGCAGCTGACCCCGAACCCGACGCCGGCCTCGACTGTCATCAATGACAGCATCGATACCGTCACCGTAAGCATTGTCAGCAATGGCAATGTGACCGAAGACCAGCAGCCTTCCTTTACTGTGAAAGTAAGCCAGGCGCTGGACCGTCCGTTGACCGTAACCCTGTCGAACGGCGACACCGTGACGATCGAAGCCGGTAAGACCGAGGTTGAGTACAAGACCTCGGCTCAGGGTGATGACGTCTATCGCGATGCGGGCTCCATCACCCTCAGTGTTACCGAAGCTACAGTTCCGGGTGCCACATTCGAGAAGCTGGTCTTGGGTGGCCCGGCTACCGTTGAAATCTCGGACACTATCAGTGAAGTGGTAGCCAAGCTGACCGCGACCCCTTCGGTCACCGAAGGTGGCGAGATCACCTACACCATCACGCTGACCAACAAAGACGGTCTGCCGATCAACAACCACTCGGAGCTGTACTTCAAGCTGACCGACGGCACCACTGTCGTCGTGGCGGCCAACAGCACCACCGGTTCGGCGACTGTAGCCGCACCAGACAACGTCTATGTCGGCGCTAACCAGCCGGTGGTCAATGCCATCGACGCGGTCAGTGGCGCAGATGCGTGGAAGTTCGAAAACCTGAACCTGGACAAGACCCCGGTCAGCACCGAGGTCACCGACGAGCCAGGTACCCCAGGCAACGAAGGCGACATCGTCAAAGTCACCATCACGGCCGACCAGACCTCGGTGGCCGAGAACGTCAAGCCGACGTTCACCGTGCACATCAACCAGCCGCTGGCCCACGACCTGGTCGTGACCCTGAGCAACAATGCCCAGGTCACCATCAAGGCCGGCGAGACCAGCGCACCGTACACCCACGCTGCGCAGGGCGATGACGTCTACAACGATGCTGGCCAGATCAGCCTGGGCATCAATTCGGCGGTAGACGCCACGG
>NZ_JAJSAW010000045.1:0-1306 GCF_021378985.1 Pseudomonas sp. JR33AA | reverse complement strand
ATCGAGCGCCGCCCGCGCGGCGCATCGCGAGCAAGCTCGCTCCTTGTATGTTGGGTCTGGCCTGGCGAGAGAGGTTATGCTCGTCTGGCTGAAGAAGCACTTCCGGGGAGGCCGATCGCTCCTGAAGGCAGGGATTGCCCCTGACCTTGTATGTAGAGAGGCCCCCCGCCTCATTGCCCACTACGAAGAGTATCGAGAAGCCGACAAGTCGGACTTCGCATTACAAGGTTGCAGCGGCATGAAGTTCGAGGTCGGGGAACCGGAGGCCATTGTTACCTGATTCGCTGGGGAGAGGGAAGAATGAGTGTCTGGATTGGCCTCGATATCGGCTCACGGACTTCGGTTGCCGGGGTGCGTAAAGATGGGCGTCCTGCCGGTCAGTGGGATATCGCTCAAACCCCTGCCGGCCGCAAGGCTGCGGTGAAAAAGCTGCTCGCACTCAAGCCCAAGTCAATTGTGATGGAGGCGACCGGGATCTATTACCTGGACTTGGCCATTGAACTGCACGCTGCCGACCTACCCGTTTCCGTGATCAACCCCAAAAGCTTCCACAACTTCGCCAAACTGATGCTGGTGAACAGCAAGACTGACGCAATAGATGCTCAGTTGCTGTCCGAGTATGGGGAGCGTATGACCCCACGTTTGTGGACGCCTCCAAGCCGTGTACAGCTTGAACTGAGAGGCCTTGGCCGGCACATCAATCGTTTGGTGGGACACCGTATCAGGGCGAAGAACGAGCTGCATGCATTGCAGGCGACCGCTACGACTGCCTCGATGTTGATCGAGGATCAAGAAGAAGAGATTGCTTCACTGGATAATCGAATCGAGCGCTTTCGTAAGGCAGGGCGCGAGTTAATCGCCCAGTGTCCGAAGCTAACTCGACAGTACGAGCAACTCCTCGCAGGCCCGGGGATTGGCGAAGTCTCGGCGCTGGCCGCCTTGGCTGAGCTGACCACGCTGCCAGAAAAGCTCAAGTCCGCTCAGGTGGCTCGCCACGCTGGTCTCGATGTTCGACAGACACAATCAGGCACGAGCATTGATAAACCCGGTCGGCTCGGCAAAAGTGGGAATGCCTACCTACGGGCAGCCATGTACATGCCTGCTTTAACCGCTGTGCGCTGTGACCCTTATGCGAAGGCGTTTTACGAGGCGCTGGTCAGCAGGGGCAAAAAGAAAATGCAGGCTATCGCTGCTGTCATGCGCAAGTACCTGACAGGCATCTGGGCGTGCATGCACGGGGATGAGCCATTTCATACGGCCAAGCTTTTCAGCTCTGAACACCTCAGAAAAGCTTGACCGCCAACAG
>NZ_JAJSAW010000044.1:0-1326 GCF_021378985.1 Pseudomonas sp. JR33AA | reverse complement strand
ACGCAGAATTCGCGCACCTGGTGGTCCAGGCTGGCGCGCAGTTCGTACTGGTCGATGCCCTGGCGCTTGAGCATCAGCTCGAGAATTTGCGGGGCGGTCTTGTGCTGGAAGATGCGCCAGTTCGAGCGCAGCTTGGCGCGGGCCAGTTGGGGCTCGACCAGCGCGTGATAGTAGGTGCGGTAGAAGCCGCTTTCAGCCTGGCTGAAACGGCTGACAAGGCCGTGCACGTACCGTACCGGGCGTTCGCCCTCCAGGATGGTGAAGAGCACGGGCTTGTCGAGCAAATGGCCGAAGTCGATATCGTTTTCGAAGCTGATCAGTTTCAGCTCCAGTTCAAAGGGGGTGCTGATGCCTTCGCGGAGTTCGAACGACACCACCTCGAATTCAGCTTTGCCAACCAGCGGCTGGAAGCTGTAACGCACGTCAGATTGGCTAGGCATATACGATCCTTTTCCGCCGTCTGAATCAACACAAAGCCCGGGCGGGCATGGCCAGCCCGGGGCATTTGCACAGGTCAGGCGGCGGGTGCGCGCCAGTCGTCAGAGCCTTCGGTATTGGCTACATCGTGAGCCCACGTGATCTTTCGATACGCCAGCGATACTTCAACCAGTTGGGTGTAGTTTTCATTGTCCTTGTCGAGTGCGTGGGGAAGCACGGTATTGATGCTGACGATGGTGGCGTCTTCGAGCGTGGTGGTGAAAAAATGCTCTTGTTTGCCTTCCGACGAGGTGCGATACCAGCTGACCTCGACCGTTGGCAGCATTTCGCCGGTGGCAAGTGCCTGATACATCAGGGGGGTAGCTTTGTTCAGTGAGCTGGTGAATATGAAAGGCTTATGCACGCGCTGGCCACTCGGTTGACCGCTCTGGGGGTCAGTGGGCGTAGTCACCTCATGCTTGATTTCCTGAACCAGAATTTGATCTTCATGGCCTTGTTGGAACACGTTGCCGACGGAGTCAGCGGTGAAGGCGCCAGCGGTGATGTTGCCTTGGGTCTGGCCTACGATCTTGATGTAAGCGGGTGTTGGCATGACAGTTACTCCTGCGTCCATGTGGGTAAAGCACGCGCACCACGGGTGGCGTGGCCATCGGGAGCGATGGGCTCTTGTCAGCGAGGCAAAACCTCGCTAATTCGTTGCATTCAGTGGTGCTGTGTCACGGTTGGCTATTGCTGCAAGATACCGTTGAGCGACTCCAGTACCTCGGTGGTAATCAGGTGCAGGCGATAGCTGTAGATGCTGTAGGCCACCGCCATGGCGATGGCGGAAATCACCAAGGGGCTCCACCAGGGCCATTGCCGGCTCATGCGGAAGTTGCGCGGGGCGAC
>NZ_JAJSAW010000043.1:0-1556 GCF_021378985.1 Pseudomonas sp. JR33AA | reverse complement strand
ATGGCCAAGGCCGCCGATGTCGTTGTGCAATGCCTGGAAAACGAAGGTGTCGAGTATGTATTCGGCATTCCCGGTGAGGAAAACCTCGACCTGCTCGAATCCCTGCGCAAGTCGAAGATCAAGCTGGTACTGACCCGTCACGAGCAGTCTGCAGGTTTCATGGCTGCCACCTATGGCCGTCTGACCGGCAAGACCGGCGTCAGCCTGTCGACCCTCGGCCCTGGTGCTACCAACCTGGTAACCGCCAGCGCCTACGCCTACCTGGGCGGCATGCCGATGATGATGATCACCGGGCAGAAGCCGATCAAGAAGTCCAAGCAGGGTCGCTTCCAGATCATTGACGTGTGCGGCATGATGGACCCCATCACCAAGTACACCCACCAGTTCGCCTCGGCTGACAACATCCCGGCCCGCATGCGCGAAGCCTTCCGCCTGGCCGAAGAAGAAAAGCCGGGTGCGGTCCACCTGGAACTGCCGGAAGACATCGCCGCCGAGCAGACCGACGCGCTGCCGATCCCGCGCAGCCTGCACCGCCGCCCGCTGGCCGAGCACGTGGCCATCGAAGCTGCCGTCGAGAAACTGCAGAACGCGCGTAACCCGATCCTGGTGATCGGTGCCGGTGCCAACCGCAAGATGACCGCCAAGGTCCTCAAGCAACTGATCGACAAGACCGGCATCCCGTTCATCACCACCCAGATGGGTAAAGGCGTGGTCGACGAGCGCCACCCGCGCTTCCTTGGCAACGCTGCGCTGTCGTCGGGCGACTTCGTTCACCGCGCCGTCGAAGCCGCCGACCTGATCGTCAACATCGGCCACGATGTGATCGAGAAGCCGCCGTTCTTCATGGTCCGTGGCGGCACCGAAGTCATCCACATCAACTTCCGCTCTGCCGAAGTTGATGCCGTGTACTTCCCGCAAGTTGAAGTGATTGGCGACATCGCCAACGCCGTGTGGCAGATCAGCGAAGCGCTGAACGACACGTCGCACTGGGACTTCACCCGCCTGATGGCCATCCGTGAAGCCAACGAAGCACAGATCGCCGAAGGCGCCGACGACGACCGCTTCCCGGTCTACCCACAGCGCATGGTGGCTGACATCCGTCGTGTACTGCCGTCCGATGGCATCGTC
This sequence comes from Pseudomonas sp. JR33AA, assembly GCF_021378985.1. Taxonomy (NCBI): domain Bacteria; kingdom Pseudomonadati; phylum Pseudomonadota; class Gammaproteobacteria; order Pseudomonadales; family Pseudomonadaceae; genus Pseudomonas; species Pseudomonas sp. JR33AA. The sequence continues at coordinate 428 of NZ_JAJSAW010000043.1, read as the reverse complement.
GCGCTGGACAACGGCATCTACAAGATCTGGTTCGCGCGCAACTACAAGGCGCACAAGCCGAACACCGTGCTGCTGGACAATGCCCTGGCGACCATGGGCGCCGGCCTGCCATCGGCCATGGCTGCGCACCTGGTGCACCCGGACCGCCCAGTAATCTCGGTGTGTGGCGACGGCGGCTTCATGATGAACAGCCAGGAACTGGAAACTGCAGTACGTCTGGGCATGCACATCACGGTGGTGATCCTGCGTGACGACGGCTACGGCATGATCCGCTGGAAGCAGGCCAACATGGGCTTCACCGATTTTGGCCTGGACTACGGCAACCCGGACTTCGTCAAATATGCCGAAGCCTACGGCGCCAACGGCCACCGTGTGGAAAGCGCCGAAGGCCTGCTGCCGCTGCTGGAGCACTGCATCAAGACCCCGGG
>NZ_JAJSAW010000041.1:0-2045 GCF_021378985.1 Pseudomonas sp. JR33AA | reverse complement strand
CCGGGTGTTGGTGTATCAGGACAAGCGCTATCGCTATGACCGCTTTGGGCGGCTGTGCGAGAAGCGGATCGGTAGCAATTGGGTGCAGTATTTCGAGTATGACGCCGAGCAGCGGCTGGTTTGCGTGGAGCAGTACCGCAGTGGCGAGCTTGAGCGGGTGGTGTTTGCCTATGACCCGTTGGGGAGGCGGATTAGCAAGGAGGTTTATCAGAGGGACTATCCAGAACCGCGTCGGCGGGTGTTGTTTCACTGGCAAGGGTTGCGCTTGCTTCAAGAAGTGCAGAGTGGGCTGGCTAGCTTGTATGTGTATGCCACTCCGGACAGCTATGAGCCGCTGGCACGGGTCGACGGTAGATCGGGTGGCGAAACGATTCACTACTTCCATACCACCCTGGCTGGACTGCCGCAGCAACTGACTGATTCAGACGGTAAGACTATCTGGCAGAGCGACTATCAGGGCTGGGGGGCGACACATGACGAGTGGAACAATCCACAGTATGCTCGAGAGCAGAATTTTCGGTTTCAGGGTCAATACCTTGATCGAGAAATAGAATTACATTACAACGTGTTCAGGTATTACGATCCAAATCTAGGCCGGTTCACCCAGCACGATCCAATTGGCCTTTCTGGAGGAATCAATCTCTATCGCTATGCTCCAAATGCAAAAACCTGGTCTGACCCTCTGGGCCTTATTGCAGTAGACACGCCAGGCTATACCATATACGGCCTTTACGATGGAAACCCACTGACCACGAAACCTTATTATATCGGAATAACTAACGACATAGACAGAAGGGCTGCAGAGCACGAAATGTCTGGTCGACTACCAAAATCATCCTCCATAGCCCCTATTAAAAGTGATATAACTTACGGACAAGCAAGAGGACAGGAACAGTATTACATCGAAAAATACCAGACAAGAACGGGAATAATTGGGCAACCCACATCGAGCGTAAACAGAGGAAACAAATATAATTCTTTCGACCTTTTGAGAACCGACGATAGAGCAAAATATTTCAAGCAAGCTTACAATGAAATCAAAGCAAAACTCACAAGAACTCCTGCAAAACTCAGAAGTGGAGCATGCAAATGAACAAAGCTAACATCTGGGGCTGGCCTCAAAAAACAAAGACCACTTTAAATAACATAAAAGCAGGAGATATTTTCTGCTTCACCCAGGAAGACGGGGGATATTATTTTGGACAAATAATATCAAAAATAATCACTGGCCATGTAGCTGAAATATTCAGAATAGTAAAGGAAGACCCATTAATAACACCAGCAGAACTTGAGCACATAGAACCTCTCACCGACCCGGTCGTGCTGGACAGCTACTCTCTCTTCGATAAAAAAGCGGATCCAACAGGAGAATGGAGGATAATAGGCCACCAAGAAATCACACAAACAAATCGATTTGAAAATTATTATTTCGCATATGGAACTCCAGAAAGCTGGACAAAAATCAGCGCATTGAACGTAAAAGAAGAGGCCTCGGAAGATGAGATAGCCAATCTTCCACCCCTCACCCCGCTGAACAACTACAAAATCTCGATTTTATTAAGGAAAATTCAAATCCAGAGCAATCACTGACGTATCAAACACCACCTATAAGTATGGCCACTCAATCAGGACAATCGCAAACCCCAAGAACCAAGCGGACCTAGCATCATGTTGAATTACGAGCGCACCACACAAACGCACCTAGCGCCCCAATAAACATAGAAAAACCGGTGCGCAACAGATACCCCCTGAGAAAATCTGTTGCCACTAACTAACGACTGGGAGCGAACTGGGAACCTATAGGCAATGCCCTGAATAACTACACATCTAGTTTTCATCTGCATCAGATCAACTTGAACAGCCTAATCATCAGCGATTTCGAGCGCGATGCGGTACACGACGAAGTCCTGCGGCCCAAAGGCAAACTAGTCACTCGCCGGGCGGACTCGGCAATACGGCTACGACAGCCACGGCAATCTGCTCTGGCAGCAGGACCCGCTGGGGCGCGAGACACAGTATCAATACAACCCGGAAGGCCGCGTTAC
>NZ_JAJSAW010000040.1:0-2079 GCF_021378985.1 Pseudomonas sp. JR33AA | reverse complement strand
TCGAGTGCTGGTGTATCAGGACAAACGCTACCGCTACGACCGCTTTGGGCGGCTGTGCGAGAAGCGGATCGGCAGCAACTGGGTGCAGTATTTCGAGTATGACGCCGAACAGCGGCTGGTTTGTGTCGAGCAGTACCGCAGTGGCGAGCTTGAGCGGGTGGTGTTTGCCTATGACCCTTTGGGGAGGCGGATTAGCAAGGAGGTTTATCAGAGGGACTATCCAGAACCGCGTCGGCGGGTGTTGTTTCACTGGCAAGGGTTGCGCTTGCTGCAAGAAGTGCAGAGTGGTTTGGCTAGCTTGTATGTGTATGCCACTCCGGATAGCTATGAGCCGCTGGCACGGATCGATGGGTCGATGGGCAGGGAGGTGGTTCAGTATTTTCATACCAACCTGGCCGGGCTTCCCGAGCAACTGACTGACGCGAATGGCGATGCGATTTGGCGTGGTGATTATGAGGGCTGGGGGAAGACGCGGGATGAGTGGCACAGTCCACGCCAGGCGAGAGAACAGAACCTGCGATATCAAGGGCAGTATCTTGACCGAGATACGCAACTCCACTACAACACATTTAGATATTATGATCCTAACGTAGGCTGTTTCATTCAAGCTGACCCTGTAGGTCTGACGGGGGGGTCAAACTTTTTTCACTATGCGCCCAACCCATTCAACTGGATAGATCCATTAGGACTCAAATGCTGGCCATCAGCAAGACGTGATTATTGGAAAGCAGAGGCTAAAGCAGCACCAAAGGGCATGTATTCATCAATAAATATGTTTAGAATGCGTCTAGGCCTTGCTCCAAGAATTCGAGTCAGAGAGCTTCATTTAAAAACCGGCACTGAAAGAATAAGAAACGTCTCAATCGAATTAAACCACCGCCATTGGCCTCAACGTGATGGAAAACACATCGACATCCCATACAATCTTGAAAAAGTAACACCTTGGGAGCATGCAATCAAAGATCGCTACAGGCACGTAGGAAGCGAGCTAATTGAAGTATTACAAGACATAAATAATTATAGAGGATTTTAAATGACACTTTCCGAACTCATGCAATCAGACATCTACATAAACCTCCTTGACAACTTAGACAAATACATTCCCGAAAAAATAGATAGACAATCAAAAATTCACGAAACCATTATCGCACTTATGGAGAAATGGATTCAACATTCGTCGCTTTCTTGCGATGACTTACATCACACTATATTAAACCACCAACAACATTTACTTTCTTATATCATAAAAAAACAAGAAACCTATACAGAACCCAATGACGGCAGGGACAACATAATAAATCTAGCACCAAAGACAAACTTCCCTATCAGCCATATTATTGAGTACTGCATATTATCAAGTAAAAAAAATGAATTATCAGAGTATATAAAAAAAATTCGAATACCAGCACCCCAACAATACGCAAAAGAAATTGAAAAAATATTCTCTGAAACCAAGCCCTCGTGATCGGCGATGGAGAAAGCGCTTTACGAGGTCACGCGGATCCACGCGCCGAGTTCCACCAAGAACCAAGACACAAAAAGAATCGCCACCTACACAAGACCGAAAAGCGCACAATATGACACAGCAAAAAATATTTGCCCTTAACAAACTTACACTCAATGATTCTTACCCAGGACTGCAGGGAGCATTTTGTCGACTTCTACTCAAGATACAACGGAGGATACTTTGATGGAGGAGCATTCATATACAGAGATTTATTTTACAAAATATCAACTAAAGACCTCAATCTTTTGGAAATAGAGTCTTTCCATTACATTGAGATACCAGGCATACTCGAACATCCAAGACTCCTGTCGATAATCGAGGTCATTAACAACAAAAAAATCAGCTACCCAGGAAATCCTGAATTCTTCCAAAACAACATCCCGTTCACCTGAAGTTGCGGGGACAATAACTTCTGGCTTGACACTATAACCGGCAGTATGAAATACACCGCGATGGAAGATGATGTAGGCCCCAACAATGCAATATTAGTAGTACCAAGCTTTTTAGATTTCTACACTCAAATCCAAGGCAGTCGAAGAAACTAGCAAATATGCCGCGAGTTAGTCTTCCAG
>NZ_JAJSAW010000004.1:0-396972 GCF_021378985.1 Pseudomonas sp. JR33AA | reverse complement strand
TTGGGGTACTACCTCAAAATCTTTGTGGGATTGCAGATTTATTAAGCTGCGTGACTGAGATGTTGCAGGATGTCTCAGTGGCGCGCATCGTAGGCCCTCTGGTTAATAATAATAAATATATTGTTATGATGCTTAGCATCACAGTTCGTTATGAATGCATCTCGCATGAAAGGTAGCACCCCTCCATGAACCTCAAGGCATTGCGCTGCTGTGTCGAAATCGTCCGGCAAGGCAGCTTCACCAAGGCCGCGCAGCACCTGCACATCGCCCAGCCAGCGCTGAGCATGGCCGTTACCCGTCTGGAAGAAGAACTGGGGGTAACCCTGTTCAACCGCACCACACGCAAAGTGCTCCTCACGGCAGAAGGCGAGCAGTTCTTGCCGCGCATTGCCTCTGCCTTGCGAGAAATGGACGTTGCCCGGCAAGAACTGCGCGACATGGCCGACCTGAAGCGTGGCGAAGTGCGCCTGGGTATCCCGCCGATGTTCGGGCTGCACTACGTCCCCGGGTTGATGAACGCCTTTCGCAAGTTGTACCCGGGCATTGCCATGACCGTGTTCGAAGGCAGTGCCGAAGACATTGGCCATCGCCTTGAGCAACGGGAAATCGACCTGGCGCTGCTGGAGTCCCGGCGTGTACCGCCCGACAAGGAGTCGATCCTGCTGGGCAGCGACGAGATGCTGGCGTGCATGCACCCTGATCACCCCTATGCCGGCAAGGCCTGCCTCACCGCCGAAGACCTGCGCAATACCGACATGGTGGTGTTCGATCGCACCTTCGTTCAACGCCATCTTCTGGATGCGTTCTTCGCCGAACATGGCATCACTTACCAGGTGGCGCTGCAGAGCAACTTCGTCTCATTGGTGGTGCAGGCCGCGCTGGACAACATGGGGGTGGCGACCCTGCTGCGCTCGGTGCAGCAACGCACGCCAGGCATCGTCGGCGTGCCGTTCCGGCCAGCGCAGCAGATGAGTTTCCGCTTGTGCTGGCGCTCGGGGGAGTACCTGTCGCTGGCCAGCAAGCGGTTCATCGACTTTGCTGCACAGACGCATTACCTGGAGCGGTGAGGGCCAGTCTTCTGGGCGAGATGAGCAATCACCTGCTGCGCTGCACGCAGCTGCCGTGCCAGGACAACGTCGGGGAAGCCGGGTCGGCGTCCTCGACGTTGCAGCCATCGATTGACTATTATCCCACCTTGAACGTTTCAGCATGTTTCAATAAGGATACAGATGTCAGTCCAGGAACGCCCCCCGCTCCCCAGTAAATCCACCGTCGCCAAGATGGAAGCCGCCATGGCACTGGGCAGCTTCGCCATCGGCACCGGCGAATTCGCCATCATGGGCCTGATGCCCGACATTGCAAGCAATTTGCAGCTGAGTGAACCGCAGGTGGGCCATGCCATCAGCGCGTATGCGCTAGGGGTAATGGTTGGCGCCCCGACACTGGCCATTCTCGGTGCCAAACTGCTGCGCAAGCACATGCTGCTGCTGTTGATGCTGCTGTATGCCGTGGGCAACCTGGCCACTGCCTTTGCCCCCTCGTTCGGTGGCCTGGTCGCATTTCGTTTCATCAGCGGCTTGCCCCACGGCGCCTACTTCGGCATTGCCGCAGTGGTGGCCTCGAGCATGGTGACCAGGGATCAGCGCGCGGGGGCCGTTGCCCGGGTGATGATGGGCCTGACCTTGGCCATGTTGCTCGGCAACCCGGTTGCCACCTTCCTGGGCCAGTACTTCGGCTGGCGTTCGGCATTCGTGCTGGTCGGCGCGATCGCCCTGTGCACCATCGCCCTGGTCTGGCGTTTCGTGCCCCAGCGCCACGACGAAACACGCAGCGACCCGCGCAAGGAACTAAAGGCCTTTGCCCTCCCACAGGTTTGGATGGCGCTGGCTATCGCTTCGATCGGTTTTGCCGGCATGTTCTGCGTGTTCAGCTACCTGGCTCCGACCATGCTGCAAGTGACCCAGGTGTCGCCACAGTGGATTCCGTTCGGTCTCGCGGCCTTCGGCGTGGGCGGTATCGTCGGCAACATCGCGGGCGGCAAACTGTTCGACCGCCTGCAGTTCCGCGCCGTGGGCTTGGTACTGATGTGGTCGGTCGCCGTGCTGCTGTTCTTTACCTTTGCCGCCCAGGCGCTGTGGAGCCTGCTGCTGGGCATCGGCCTGGTGGGCACCATGATTGCTCTGGCGGCGCCGCTGCAAATCCGGTTGATGGATATTGCCCATGAAGCGCCGAGCCTTGCGGCAGCCTCGAACCACGCGGCGTTCAACCTCGCCAATGCACTGGGGCCATGGCTGGGAGGCCTGGCGATCACTGCAGGCATGGGCTGGACCAGTACCGGGTACATCGGCGCCGCGACTGCGCTGGTTGGCCTTGGCATTTACCTGCTGGCGCGGCGGATGAAAGGCGGGCATTGAAGCCGGCAGGGTCATAAAGGGTTACCCTACCCCTTTATGCACCCACCACTGCCGAGTCATGCATGTTCGATTGGGAAGACCTGCGCCATTTCTCCGCCTTCAGTTCGGCCGGCTCGCTGTCGGCCGCTGCTAAGACCCTGGGTGTCGACCACGCCACCGTGGCACGGCGCATCGCCTCGCTCGAAGCTTCGCTCAAGCTCAAGCTGGTCGACCGACGTCCCCGCGCCTATGCCCTCACCCACGAAGGCCAACGTGTCGCGGAACTCGCCGAGCAAATGGCCATGTCCTCTTTTGCCCTGGAGCATTTCGCCAGCGCCGGCCAACAGGCAGTGGAAGGCGAAGTGGTGCTCTCGGCACCACCGGCGCTGCTGGGCAGCATCGTCGCCCGGCGCCTGGGCGAACTGTACCAGCGCTACCCGCAGCTGCGCCTGAAGCTGGTAGGCAGCAAATCCAAGGCTTCCTTGGCCCGCCGCGAGGCTGATATCAGCATCGTCTTGGCCAGGCCGACAGAGCCAACTCTGGTGGTCAGCCTGCTGGGGCACCTGGATTACCGGCTGTACGCCTCGCCCAGTTACCTGGCCAGCGCAACGGTAAGGCGCTACATCGGCTACGACGAGTCCCAGGCCCGTTCCCCACAACAGCAATGGCTCAACCTCCAGGCCGGCAAGCAGCCGTTCGCATTGCGCAGCAACGACCTGCGTATCCAGGCCCAAGCCTGTGCCGGCGGCATCGGCATCGCCTGCCTGCCCGCGTTCATGGCACAGGAACACGGCCTGAAGGAGGCAGGCAGCGCCCAACAGACAATGAGCATCGAAATCTGGCTAGCCGTTCATGAAGACGTACGCGCCACGCCACGGATCAAGGCGGTTACCGACTTCCTTCAGCAACAGGTGCGGCCGCTGCTACGCTTGTGAATTCTTGCAGATGGCGCCTGCATCAATACGGAATTTTCGCCCAAGCCTGCCAGCGTTAGGCTAACTCCATCACTCACCCCTTGAAGGAGACGACGATGCAGTACGTAAAGCTGGGTAGCACTGGGCTGGACATTTCAAGGCTGTGCCTGGGCTGTATGACCTTCGGTGAACCCGACGCCGGCACTCATCCCTGGACCTTGGGCGAAGACGCCAGCCGGCCGATCATTCGCCATGCCGTCGAGCAAGGCATTAACTTCTTTGACACTGCCAACAGCTATTCCGCCGGCACCTCGGAAATCATCCTCGGCAAACTCCTGAGGGAGTTTACCCGCCGCGAAGAAACCGTGATCGCCACCAAGGTGTTCTTCCCTGCCAACATGTGGGAAGGCGACAGCCGGCCCAATGAGCAAGGTTTGTCACGCAAGGCGATCATGGCCAACATCGACGCCAGCCTCAGCCGCCTGGGCACAGACTACGTCGACCTTTACCAAATCCACCGCTGGGACTACCACACCCCCATCGAGGAAACCATGGAAGCCCTGCATGATGTGGTCAAGGCCGGCAAGGCGCGCTACATCGGCGCATCGTCGATGTATGCCTGGCAGTTCGCCAAGGCGCAGCAGGTAGCCGCCAGCCATGGCTGGAGCCGCTTCGTGTCGATGCAGAACTACCTCAACCTGATCTACCGCGAAGAAGAGCGAGAGATGATCCCGCTGTGCCTGGATCAAGGCGTCGGCCTGATGCCCTGGAGCCCGATGGCGCGCGGCCGCCTGACTCGGCCGCATGGGCAGCAGACCGAGCGCACGCGCACCGATGTGTCCGGGCAGTCGTTCTATGAAAAGACTGAGGTGGAGGACGGCCGGGTAATCGATGTGGTCGAGCAGATCGCCAGTGAACGGGGAGTGCCGATGGCCCAGGTTGCGCTGGCCTGGGTGCTGGGCAGGCCCGGCGTTAGCGCCCCTATCGTCGGCGCCTCGAAGCCCGCCCACCTGGACGATGCCCTGGGCGCACTGTCACTGCAACTGAGCGAGGACGAGGTGATGCGCTTGCAGGCCCCTTACGTTCCCCATGCGGTCACCGGCTTCAAGTAGCGTTGGCTTGTGGCAGTTCTTGATGGTGTCAGTCATGACCACCTCGCAATCGGGCACAACCAGAGCGGGGTTTCCCTGGAGGAATACGGTGACGTCGCTGCCGGTTTCGTCGAGCACCTGCTGCGCATGGGCAACCAGGTGCGGGACATGCTCGATTCAGCCACATTCAGCCGTATGGGCAGCGACGACCCGGGGCGACTATTGGTATGGCTCCGTGAGCTGGTCAGCACCGGGGAAACCATTACAATGCGCGGCCCAACCTGAAATATGTTTTCCCCATGAAATCACTGCTTTACGCCGTAACATTATTATTTTCCTTTACCCTCCCCGCCTTGGCCAGCCCGCCGGCCACCTTCACCGAAGCCAAGGTGGTGGCCAAGCAGAAGGTCTACCTGGACCAGGCCAGCAGTGCCATGGGCGACCTGTACTGCGGTTGCAAATGGACCTGGGTGGGCAAGTCTGGCGGACGCATCGATGCCGCCTCGTGTGGCTACCAGACCCGCAAGCAGCAGAACCGCGCCGAACGCACCGAGTGGGAACACATCGTGCCCGCCCATACCTTCGGTAACCAGCGCCAGTGCTGGAAGAACGGAGGCCGTGAGCATTGCGTGGACAACGACCCGGTGTTCCGCGCCATGGAGGCCGACCTGTTCAACCTTTACCCAGCCGTGGGTGAGGTCAACGGTGACCGCAGCAACTTCAACTACGGCATGGTCACTGGCAATGCCGGCGAATACGGCCAATGCACTACCAAGGTCGATTTTGTACAGCGCACCGCCGAACCGCGTGACGAAGTCAAAGGCCTGGTGGCCCGCACCACGTTCTACATGTTCGATCGCTACAAGCTGAGCATGTCGCGCCAACAGCAACAGCTGCTGATGGCCTGGGACAAGCAGCACCCGGTGTCGGCCTGGGAGAAGGAACGCGACCGGCGCATTGCCACAATCATGGGCCATGGCAACCCGTTTGTAAGTGGCGAACGCAAGTGGACTGCCGGCTACAAGCCGGTTGGCAGCGGCCTGGTACAGGTGGCGCCGGTAAAAGCGGCCAGGACAGAGGCCGAACCAAGCCTGGCCAGCGCCGGTTCGGTCGGTGCCGTGCTTGGCAACCGCAACAGCCACGTCTATCACCTGTCAGTCGGCTGCCCGGGCTACAACCAGGTTGCAGCTAAGAACCAGGTTACCTTCGCAAACGAAGGTGAAGCGCAGGCAGCGGGGTATCGCAAGGCAGGCAACTGCCGCTGACCGTTTCAAAGGCTGACGCAGCCCCTGTAGGAACGAGGCCGCGTCAGCCGTTGACCAGGTTTACCGGCCGCTCACCGGCCAGCGCGCTGAGCAGGTTGTCCACCGCGCAACGCGCCATGGCCTGGCGGGTTTCCTCGGTCGCCGAGCCAATATGCGGGGTCGCTACCACGTTATCGAGCTGCAACAGCGGCGAGTCGGGCGGCAGCGGCTCGTGCACGAACACGTCCAACCCCGCGCCGCGAATGCGCCTGGCACGCAGCGCTTCGATCAGCGCCTGCTCATCCACCACACGCCCGCGTGAGATGTTCACCAGAATTGCCTCAGGCTTCATCAACGCGAGTTCTCGTGTGCCTATCAGGCCTTCGGTGCTGGCGCTCAACGGAACCGTCAGGCAAACGAAGTCTGCCTGCTGCAACAAGTCATCCAGGCTGCACTGGCATGCGGCATAGCGTGCTTCCACCTCTGGCTTGGCACGCTGGCTGTGATACAGCACGCGCATGCCAAAGCCAGCGGCCGCGCGCCGGGCCAGGGCCTCGCCAATGCGGCCCATGCCGACGATGCCTAGCGTCTTGCCGTGCACATCACTGCCAAAATGCGCCGGCCCCAGGTTGGCCTGCCAGCGGCCGTCACGCACCCAGTTCGCCAGCTCCACCACCCGCCTGGCGGTAGCCAGGATCAAGGCAAAGCCTGTGTCGGCCGTGGTTTCGGTCAACACGTCAGGCGTGTTGGTGAGCATCACACCCCGCCTGCTGAGCTCAGCAATATCGTAGTTGTCCACGCCTACCGAAACGCTCGACACCACTTCCAGTTGCGGGGCAAGGTCGAGCAGGCTGGCATCCAGGCGCAGGCTGGCCCCCAGCAACCCGTGCGCCCCCGGCAACGCATCGCGCAGGCGGGCCAGGCCATCGGGCTGGGTGGTGTCCACCCAGGTCACCTCGACACGCTCTTGCAGGCGTGCCATCAAGTCGTCGGACAGGCGTTTATACAGGACGATTCGCTTCTTCATTGCAGATTTCCTAATGGTTCATGGCCAGACGCGAGCTATCGCGCTTTGCCCGGCCAGACGTCTGGGAAGTATTGAGTGCAGCGGTAAGCGCCACTGCGGTCAGCAGCGCACCGCACATGAACAGATAAGAGGCGCCGGGCCCGCCCGTAGCGCCATTGAGGTAGCCCACCAGCCACGAACCGCCAAACGAGCCCAGCGCACCCATGCTGTTGATCAGCGCCATTGCGCCGCCTGCGACGTTGGCCGGCAGGATCTCGGGCACGATCGCGAAGAACGGGCCATAGGGTGCGTACATGCAGGCGCCAGCGACCACCAGCAATGCATACGACAGCCAGAAATGCTCGCTGCCCAAGGCGTAAGAGCCATAGAACGCCACAGCGGCAATAAGCAGCGGCGGCCAGACGAAGCGCTTGCGCTTTTGCACGCGGTCGGACGCCCAGGACACGCCCACCATCGCCAGTACCGCCGCCAGGTAGGGCACCGAGGCCAGCCAGCCGGCCTGCACGATATCGACGTTCGCCGCCTGTTTGAGAATCGACGGCAGCCACAGCACGAAGCCATACACGCCAATGCTCCAGCAGAAGTACTGCAGCGCCAGGATGATCACCTGCGGCGAGCGGAACGCCTCGCGGTAGTTCTTCACAGGCTTGATACCCTGCTGCTCGGCAGCCAGCGCCTGCGCCAAGGCGGCTTTTTCCTGCTCGCTCAGCCAAGTCACCTGGGCCGGGCGGTCATCCACCAGGCGCCACCAGAAGAACGCCCATATCACGGCGGGCAAGCCTTCGATGATGAACATCCAGCGCCAGTCGTAATGCTTGATCAGGTAACCGGAAACCACCGACATCCACAGAATGGTCACCGGATTGCCCAGCATCAGGAAGGTATTGGCGCGCGAACGCTCGGCCCGGGTGAACCAATGGCACAGGTACACCAACATGGCCGGCATGACCGCAGCCTCCACCACCCCGAGCAGGAAGCGGATACCGATCAGCATGTAGACGTTGCTGACCATGCCGGTCAGCGTGGCAAGGCCGCCCCACAGGATCAGGCAGACGAAGATGAGCTTCTTCACGCTGCGCTTTTCGGCGTAGATGGCGCCGGGCACCTGGAAGAAGAAGTAACCGAGAAAGAACAGCGCACCCAACAACGAAGACAGCACCGGGGTGATATGCAGGTCTTCGGCCATGCCGGAGGCGGCGGCGAAGCCGTAATTGGCGCGGTCCAGGTACGCCAGGCTGTAGGTGACGAACACAATCGGGATGATGTACCACCAGCGGCGAGGTGCCAGGCTTTGGCTTTGCATGGTTTGTTTCTCCTGAGCTTGTTGTTTTTGTTGCAACAGGTGATTCGGAGTCGGCTCATGCGCTTCTGCGCAGGTCGTAGGCCTCCAGTTCATGGCGCAGCGGCAGCCCTTCCATGTCGCCCCGCGACTGCACGGCACGGCTGCCGCACCAGTTGCCGCGCGCTACCGCCTCGGCTACCGGACGACCCTCCAGTAACGCGCTGAGCACACCGACGGCAAAGGCATCACCTGCACCGACGGTGTCCACCACGCGGCTGACTGGCACGGCGGCTACCTGCCCTTCGCCCTTGGTGCTGCGGAAGTAGGCGCCAGCGTCGCCCAGCTTGATCACCACCAACTCCACCCCTTGGTCCAGGTAGAACGCGGCGATATCGGCCGGGGTGTGCTGACCGGTCAGCAGCCGCCCCTCCTCCAACCCCGGTAAAACCCAGTCGGCCTTGACCGCCAGGGCATTGATTTCACGCACCATGCTGCTTTGATCGGGCCATAGCGAGGGGCGCAGGTTAGGGTCGAACGATAGGCTGCGCCCGGCTGCGCGCATTGCATCCAGCAGCGCGTGGGACAGCGCCCGAGCACTGTCCGACAGCGCCAGCGGAATACCGGTAGCGTGCACGTGGCGCGCCTGCAGCCAAACGGGGCTCAACATCGCAGGTGACAGCCTGCTGGCCGCCGAACCGCGGCGAAAGTACTCCACTGCCGGGTCGCTACCATCATCGCTGCGGGCCTTGAGCTGAAAACCGGTCGGGTAGTTGGCATCCACCTCGACGCCGGAACAGTCCAGGCCTTCACAGCGCAAGCTGTCGAGTACGAAACGGCCCAACGAATCGTCACCTACCCGGCTCAGCCAGCGCACCTTGAACCCCAGCCGCGCCAGGCCGATCGCCACGTTACTGTCGGCGCCGGCGATGCGTTTGCCGAACTGGCGGACACCGGCCAGGTCACCGGCTTGCTCGGCAACGAACATGGCCATGGTCTCGCCGAAACACAGCACGTCATGTTCATGCATGGTCCAGCTCCTGCGCCGCGCCCAGTGCAGAAAGGTGACGCACCTGGGCCCGGGTCAGCGCCAGCAGGTCCTCGCCAACCAGGGGGTACTCGACGGCACGCACCACGCCCGGCGCGAACTCGGCCATCAGCGCTGCCCACGCTTGCAGGTCCGCTGCTTGCGGCGGTATGGCAACCAGGCGGCCATCGGCCCGGCGCTGCACAGCCTTGCAATGCACATAGCGCACCCAGCGGCCTAGCTGTCTTGCAGCTTGCTGTGCAGGCTCGCCCTGCCACTGCCAGTTACCGATATCGAACGTCATGCCCAGGCGCAGCCCAAGCGGGTCGACACGCTGGAAAAACTGCAGCATCGGTTCGATCCTGCCACCTTGTGCGGTCTGATCGTTTTCCACCAGCAACAGAGGCCCATGGGCAGGCAGCAGCGACGCCAGGGCCGTCACATCGCACTGCTCATCGAAGTGCCCCAGGGAAACCTTCAACGCCACCGCGCCAAGCACCCGGGCAGTTTCCAGCTTGCGGACCAGTAGCGGGTCAGGCACGCCTTGCGCGGTCCACAGTTCAAGAGGTGTCGAGTACAGGCACTCCAGGCGCAGTGCGGCGATGACCGCACCGAGTGCAGCCGCGTCCGGTGCACTGGCGAACAACTCTTCGCGCAATTCCACTCGGCTGACGCCAGCGGCCGCCAGCATGTCCAGGAACTGCTCCTGGCCACGCTGCCGCACAAAGTCGGCACCGTAGCTTGAGAGGCTGATGGAAACGGGGTTCGGGTGCATTGTTTTTATCCTTATGAAACCGGTTTCATTTTTAATCGGCACTAGCAGGCGAAGGCCTGCCGTTGCTTACTGGGGTTGGGTTGAACCGCGGATGATGAGGTTGGCCTTGAAGTCGATGCGCCGGGCTGCCTCGCTGTCGCCGCGCAGGCGACCGAGCAGGCTCTCGAATGCCGCCACACCGATACGCTCGGTGGGTTGGGCCAGTGCAGTGATGCCTTTGCCGACCAAGGGGTACCAGTCGAGGTCGTCGAGGGCGATCAGCCCGACATCGGCGAACAGGTTGCACCCGGCCTCGTGCAGGGCCCGGGTCACCGCCAAGGTGGCAACGCCGTTGAAGGTGAAGATGGCTTGCGGGCCATGGCCGCGGCTGGCAAGAAACGTAGCCAGTTGGCCCTGCAGCCCGGCGGTGATTTCCAGCACCTGCTGGCGCATGCCGGGCCGGCGGCTGACCGACGCGCCGAATGCCTGCACCCGCTCCAGGCGTGAGCTGGTTCCATCAAGGGGTTCACTGACCGCCAGGATGTCGCGGTAGCCCTGGGCCTGCAGGTGGTCCAGGGCCTGCTCGATTGCGTCAGCATTGTCCAGGCCGACAAGGTCCACATTCAGCTCGGGCAATTGGCGGTCGACCAGCACCATAGGGATATCACGCCGCAGGTTGAGCAGTTCGCCGGGGTGGTGACCGAGCGTGTTCACGATCAACCCTTCGACGTTGTAGCTCTGCAGGGCCACCAGGTGGTGACGCTCCTGCTCGTCGTCGCGGTTGGTGTTGCACACCACCAGGCTGTAACCATGCTGACGACAGGCGGTTTCTACGCCGTGCATCACGGCCACTGAATAGGGGTTGAGGATATCGGCCACCAGCATGCCGATCAGTCGCGTCTGGCCGCGCTTGAGGCCGCGAGCCATCTGGTTGGGGCGATAGCCGAGGCGTTCGATGACCTCTTCCAGCCGCTTGGCCGTGGCTTCGGCCAGCAATTGGCGGTCGCCACCGATGTAACGGGAGACGGTGGCTTTGGAAACGCCAGCGACACGCGCTACTTCGCTGATGGTGACCCGTTCGCGGGCATGGGCAGGCGCATCGGTCATGGGCTGTCCTTATGATTATTGTGATAGCGATGAAACCGGTTTCAATACAGCAAAACTACGCCGGTTCGTCAACCTGCCGTTGGTCGGCAATGTTAAAAAAATATGATATTCAAGATTAGATAAGCAAATTAAATGGTTGATGCACATACAATTTCAACCAAAAACAAAGCAGGCGCGGGTTCACCCGCGAATGCGTCGGTAGGTACGACATCGCATTCGCGGGTAAACCCGCAGTGGATCAGGGTGCAGCTGGAGAGGTCAGCGAAGCGGCTTAACATCGCCTGCTGTGACGGCGCTGCCATGATTACCCCAGCTGCTTCTGATGAAGTTCACCACCTCGGCCACCTCCTGGTCACTCAGGCGCCAGCCGAATGCCGGCATGGTGAAGTTCGACGGTGCGGTGTGCGTCGCCGGCACCGTCCCCCCCGCCAGCACCACGTGAATCAGCGACGTGGCATCTGCGGTCTGTACCACCGGGTTGCCAGCCAACGCGGGGAACACGCGGGTGTAGCCTTGGCCATCGGTACGGTGGCAGGCCGCGCAGTTGTCGATGTACACCGCCGCCCCGGGTTTGCTGTCATCACCCTTCCACAGCGCATCCGCCACCTGCTTGTCGTAGACGTGCGGCTGGTCATTCGGGTTGCTCGGCGGCAGGGTCTTCAGGTAACGGGCGATTGCGGTAAGGTCGGCGTCACTCATGTGCTGCATGCTGTGTTCGACCACATCGCTCATGCCACCGAATACCGCGCTGCGATCGCTACGCCCGGTCTTCAGAAACTGCACCAGCTGCGCTTCGCTCCAGCTGCCCAGGCCGTCCTTGTGATCGCCACGCAGGTTTTTCGCGATCCAGCCTTCCAGCGGTGCGCTGCCGGCCAGGAACTGCTCGCCCTCTGCAGGGCTCAGCGCCTTTTCCTGCATGGTCAGCGCCCGCGGCGTATGGCAGGCGCCACAATGCCCAAGCCCCTCGACCAGGTAAGCGCCACGGTTCACCACCGGGTCGGCTGCGGCCGATGCCTGCCAAGGCTTGGCCTCTGGCGCGAACAGGCCGCGCCAGATTGCCAGCGGCCAACGCATGCTCAACGGCCAGGGAATGTCAGTGGCCTGGTTCGCCTGCTCGACCGGCTCCACACCCTTCATGAAGTAGGTGTACAGCGCCTGCATGTCCTGCTCGCTGACCCGCGCATACGACGGGTATGGCATGGCCGGGTACAAGGTGCTGCCATCCTTGCCAATGCCCTTGCGTACCGCCTGGTCGAAGTCTTCGAAGCTGTAATTGCCGATACCGCTGGCCGCCGGGGTGATGTTGGTGGAGTACACCGTGCCGATTGGCGTTTCCATCGGCAGGCCGCCGGCAAAGGCCTTGCCGCCCTTGGCGGTGTGGCAGGCCACACAATCACCGGCGCGGGCCAGGTACTCGCCCTGGCGCACCTGCGCATCGTCATTCGCCACGGCCTGTAAGGCCGTAGTGGCACCGATCAGCAGGGTTGCGATCAACATTGTCTTCATGCTCATCGCTCCTCAGGCCTGGACCAACGGACCGGGGTTTTTCAGGTAATGCTCACGGATGGCGCGGGCCGACCAGTAGGTGAGCGCGGCCACCAGCCCGGTCGGGTTGTAACCCAGCCCCTGCGGGAACGCCGAAGCCCCCGGAACGAACACGTTGTGTACGTCCCAGCTTTGCAGGTAGCGGTTCAGTGCACTGGTCTTGGGATCGGTGCCCATGATCGCCCCACCGTTCAGGTGGGTGGTCTGGTAACTGGCTGTGTTGAAGTGGTCCTTGACCTGCTTGCCCAGCACGGCAATGGCCTTGGGGTTCATCGCTTGGGCGATCTTGCTCAGCTTGTCGACCATGAACTGGTTCATCTTGATGTCGTTTTCCTGCCAGTCGAACGTCATGCGCAGCAGCGGCTGACCGTAGGTATCGCGGTAGGTGGGGTCCAGGTCGAGGTAATTGCCACGGTAGGACTGGTGGGCGCCGTGGGCGTCCATCGACACCTGGTGGGTGTAGTAGTCGGCCGTGGCTTTCTTCCAGGCACTGCCCCAGGCCGGCGTGCCCGGCGGGTTGGAGGTACCGGCAATCGGCCGGCTGCCGGCCTGGTTCACCCACATTGGCGAACCGCCGACGAAGCCGTACGGGCCATGGTCGAAGTTGTCGGCGTTGAAATCGTCGATGGCAATGCCATTGCCACCCGCGCCGATGAAGTTGTTGGTGTAGGTGTTTTTGTCGAAGAACGCCTTGACCGTTCCCATGTTCTGGTAGGCGAAGTTACGCCCGACCACACCTTCGTTCTTGACGGGGTCGTAAGGCTTACCGATGCCGGAAAGCAGCATCAGGCGCACGTTGTTGAACTGGAACGCCGCCAGGATCACCAGCTCCGCCGGCTGCTCCACCTCGCGTCCCTGCGCATCGATGTAGGTCACGCCAGTGGCCTTGCGCTTGCTGTCGTCCAGGTTTACCCGCAGCACATGGGCATTGGGCCGCAACTCGAAGTTGGGCACCTGGCGCAGCGCCGGCAGGATATTCACGTTGGGCGAGGCCTTGGAGTACATGTAACACACGTAGCCGCTGCAGAAGCCGCAGAAGTTGCACGGCCCCATCTGCGCCCCGTAGGGGTTGGTGTATGGCCCTGAGGTGTTGGCCGACGGCAGGTTGTAGGGTTTATAGCCCAGGCTGGTGGCAGCCTTTTCGAACAGCCTTGCCGATACAACGTTCTTCTGCGCGGGCAGCGGGAACGGGTTGGAACGGTCCGGCGCGTAGGGATTGCCGCCCTTCCCTTCACCCACCACCTGGCCGTTGACGGTCCAGGCCTGGCCTGAGGTGCCGAAGACCTTTTCGGCAAAGTCAAAATAGGGTTCCAGCTCTTCGTAACTGACGCCGAAGTCCTGGATGGTCATGCCCTCAGGGATGAACTTGCGCCCGTAGCGCTCTTCGTAGTGGCTGCGCAGACGCAACTCGACCGGGTCGACCCGGAAGTGAACGCCCGACCAGTGCAGGCCTGCGCCGCCAACGCCCTTACCCGGCAGGAAGGCACCGAGCTGGCGATTGGGCAGTGCCACGTCCTTCACGCTGTGGCGTACAGTGACGGTTTCTTTCGACACATCGACGAACAGCTTCTTGCGCACACTGTAGGTCAGCTCATCGATTACCTGCGGGTAGCTGCCTTCGGGGTAGGTATCCTGCATCGGCCCCCGCTCCAGGGCTACCACGTGCAGCCCGGCCTCGGTCAGCTCTTTGGCCATGATCGCACCGGCCCAGCCGAAGCCGACGATCACCGCATCCACTTTGTTCAACACAGTCGCCATGCCTCAGGCCCTCTCACCACGGATCGACACAGCCGGGAACGGGTAAGGCTCATTGCGCTCGACCCAGTCCATGAAGTCGGCGCGGGCGCCGGGGAAGCCGATCTGCGTCCAGCCGACCATGCCTTTGTTGCCGCCATGAATCGGGTCGCAGAAGAACCCTTCGCGCGTGTTTTGCACCAGCAGGCTGAAGAACACGTTCGCCGGAACGGTTTCGAGAACCACCTCTCCTGCCTCTAACTTGCTGAGAATGCGGTCCCGGGTAGCGCTATCTTGCGCAGCAAAAACCTGTCCGCTATTGGCCTTGCACCAGCCGTCCACGGCAGCGATGCCCAGGCGGTAGATTTGTTGCGGGCTGAGCTGCAGCTGGTAGCCCAACTCAGGCGGCGCGTCGGCGTTGAACGGCCCTTGCATGTACCACTGAGCGCCCGTCGCGTAGGGCGTGTTCATTTGCCGGTCGATAAATTCGGCGGCCCCCGCTTCAAGTGCCCCTGGGCCAAGCTCATCGGCTGGGATAATGCGCGACACGGCAGCTTGTACAAAAGCCCACTCTTCGGCGCTGAAGAATGTCGGTTGGTAGTTGCCAGCAGGCGGCGTGGCCGGCGCTTTCGGTTGCGGTTGCGGTTGCGGGGCCGCAAGCAGCTGGCTGGCGCCCACGCCAAGCCCTGTGCTGGCCACTGTAACGGCAGGGATCAGGGTCAAGGTCTTGCGCAGAAAATCCCTGCGCGGGTTGTCTGGGGCATGCTCAGGCATTGCGAATCCTCATCGGCTGTGGGGGGTGGCCTTGATAAGCGCCATCTGATTTTCAATTGAACGGTGATCTTGATAGGCCACCCAGAAGACAGCCGAATAATCTAGCGCGTTCAGGAATGTTTTGAAACCGGTTTCATGCTCGATTCCGACCACATGAAGCCCGCTTACAACACCTGTGCGAAGCATCATTTTTTGACAGAAAGCACTTACCAACAACTTTTAGCGATACGTCCTACAGCACATCAGGAGGTTTCGATCTGCCACCAACGTTGACTCCTCGATAGTCTTCAAACTTTCGCAACGGCTTGCGCCCGACCGCATGGATGCAGGGGGCCAGCGCGAATGTTTGATCTGCCAAGAGACGAGGATCAAGGATGCCCAAAGAGTCCAACCACACTGGCAAACCAGTGCCTGCCCCCCAAAAACCAATCCTGCTTGAAGACATAAACGAAACCCCAGCGCCTCCTGCCGGCAGGGGTCCTGAATACGCAACCGATCTACCCGGCTACCCGGCCGACCCGGACTTTCAGCTACGCGGCGGCTACGACAACCTCATGCTCGATGCGGCAAGCCAGCTGTTCGGCCTGGTCATTCGCCTGCGCACGCTGGATGACCTGCCCAACATCCAGTTCGTGCACAAAACCGTGCAAACGCAGGTCAGTACTATCCGCGAAGAAATGCGACAGCACGGCTATTGCTCGGTCCACCAGGAAGTCTATTCCTACGCCCTGTGCCTGCACCTGGACGAGGCCGTGATGACCCGCCCCTGGGGCCAGAACTCGTGCTGGAGCCACGAACCGCTGCTGAGCATCTTCCACGACGAAACCCAGGGCGGCGAAAAGATCTTCGTGCTGCTCGAGCGCATCATGCAATCGCCAAAGGAATTCCAGGATGTGCTGGAGTTCCTGTACTTCTGCTTTTGCCTGGGCCTGCAAGGCAAGTACGCCCTTGACCCCAAGGGCGATGAAATCCTCAGCGCGCTGATCAGCAGGATGCACAAGGTCATTCGCCAACTGCGTGGCCCCACGCCGCAAACAGTGAGCGACCCCTATAGCAACGTCGTCCATTGCCCGCATCGTATGCGCCGGTGGCAGTGGCCCTGGTGGACCCCGCTGGTCATCTCGGCCATCGCCATGGTCTGCGCCTATAGCTACTACAGCTACCGCCTCGACCTGCTAACGGCCGAAGTTCTCGAATCGCTCAATGCCATTTTGCAGCAATAGCCAGGGACGCCAAATGCCCAGCCAATCCGATTTACGCTTCACTTTTCAGCCGCTGATCGGCCGAAGCGAGTTTGAGGTGGTGTCGTTCGAGCTGGACGAAGCCATCAGCTCACCGTTCCAGCTGCAGCTGGAACTGATCAGTTTCGAAGACGATGTCGACTTCGGCCAGCTCCTCGACAAACCGGTGCTGTTCACCCTCTGGCAGGATGAGCGCCCGTTGCGCTACGTGCACGGCCTGGTCAGCACCTTCAGCCAAGGTGAAACAGGCTTCCATCGCACCCGATACCGCGCTCTGGTCGAGCCTGTGCTGGCCCGCGCCGGGCTGCGCTCGAACTGGCGCATCTTCCAGCAGAAAACCGTACCGCAGATTCTCGAGATCATGCTCAAGCGCCAGGGCGTGAATGCCTACGAACTCAAGTGTCTCGACCCGCATCAGGTGCGCGAATTTTGCGTGCAGGCCGGTGAAACAGACCTCGACTTCATGACCCGCCTGGCCGCCGAGGAAGGCATTGTCTACCGCTTCGAACACACACCGAAACAACACTTGCTGGTCATCACTGACCGGCTGCTGGCGCTGGGGCAGATCAGCCGGGGTGCGATCAAGACCGATGATGAGGATGAAGGGTTTCGCGATGACGACGTCGGCCCCGATCAGGTGCTGTACCGATCCGTTGGAGGCGGCGATCAGGCCAGGCCTTGCCTGCGGCGCTTGCATTACAGCGAACAGGTGCGAACAGCGCGGCAGGTGCAACGGGACTACACCTTCACTCATCCGCAATACCGTCAGGAACACAAAGCGTACGACAATAGCAACCCTCATCAATCGCTGAACTATGAGCGCTTCGACTACCCCGGCCGATACAAGCGTGATGCGGTCGGGGTTACGTTCACTGCCATCCGCCTCACCGCCCTGCGCCACGATGCGCGCATTGCCGAAGTGGAAGGCGACGATGTGCGCCTGCAACCGGGGCTGAGCTTCACCCTCATCGAGCACCCGCGTGAAGACCTCAACGTGCACTGGCGCACGGTCGGCGTGCATCACGAAGGTACCCAGTTCACCAGCCTGCAGGAAGAGGCCGCGGGCTCGCAGCAAGGCACCCGCTACAAACAGGAAGCATTGCTGGTTCCGGGCAGGGCCGAGTGGCGCCCGGCCCCCCTGCCCAAGCCACGCATCGACGGCCCGCACATGGCGACGGTGGTCGGGCCCAAGGGCGAGGAAATCTATTGCGACCAATGGGGCCGGGTGAAAGTGAGCTTTCCTTGGGACCGGGAAAGCGAAAACAACGAGTTCAGCTCCTGCTGGGTACGCGTGTCGCAAGGTTGGGCGGGGGGCAGTTGGGGCTCGATGGCCATCCCGCGCATCGGCCAGGACGTGATCATCCAGTACGTCAACGCCGACCCCGACCAGCCGATGATCACCGGGCGCACCTATTGCGGTAACCAATTGCCGCCCTATGACCTGCCCGAGCACAAGACGCGCATGACCATCAAGAGCCAGACCCATAAAGGCGAAGGCTTCAACGAGCTGCGCTTCGAGGATGAACTGGGTCGCCAGGAGGTGTTCATTCATGCCGAGCGGGACCAGAACAACATCGTCAAGCACGACGAAACCACACGCGTGGGTAATGATCGTACCGAACGCGTCGAGCGAAACGAGACGACGTCGATCGGGCAAGACCGTCGCGAAGACATTGCCCGTGACGAGTCTGTTGGTATCGGCCAGAACCGGGTACACGAAATTGGCAACGACGACAGCCTGAGCATCGGTCGCAACCACACGATTACCACAGGCAAGGACCGAATCGAACAGGTGGGGAACCACCGACAGGACATCACCAAGGCAAACCACACAATAGAAATCGGCGGCCTCCTCGAACAGGTCGTTGCCGGTCATAGCACGTTGCAAACGGGCGAAGCCATCCGGCACACCACCAAGGTGTATGACATCCAGGTCAGTGAAAGCCTGACGATCCGCAGCCCCGCTGGGCTTTTGAGAGTCGACGGCGCCGGTATCACGCTGGACGGCCTGGCGCTGGCCTTCAAAGGGCCTGTCAGCCAGCAGGCCATGGGTAGCAATCGCGTCACTTCAACGTCTGGCGTACCAGCGCCGGGCGACCCCATTTGCCTCAGCTGCCTGCTCAAAGCGATCGCCGACGGCCACAACATCATTCGCATGGAGGGAGCAAGCTGATGCCCAGCCCATTTGTCAGAGCAATGGTCGAGGTACTGCGGGCATCCGATCACTATCGCCTCAGCGCCGTCGTGGAAATGGCCAACTTGGCACCCGAGGTGCAGAAACAACTGACCGGGCACTACACGGGCCGCTGCTGGCCACTGCTGCAACAAGCCCAGTTGAGGAACCTGCGGGCAGCAGGCCCTTGGTTGTTCGGTTCGCGCCCCGGTTCCGATGTCTCGGCCCAGTACGACTTCCAATGGCAGCTTGAACAAGGTGCCGCTGGCGCAGTCTGCGGCTGGATAGTCAGCGCACTCCCCGCTGCCCGGCTCGCCCGACACATGAGCCACGCCAACATCGTCACGGGCGCGGACGGCCACGCGTACCTGTTGCGCTTCCACACCGCCGCGGCTTTGTTAGTGCTGGACAGGCACCGTGAGCTGCCCGGGGTAAGCGAATGGCTGGCCCCCATCCATCACTGGTGGGCACCCGTGGCGCACCCGAGCAAGCGGCTGTGGATGCAGATATCCGGCGGTGATCAGCCTCAATCCACGCAGTCTCCGCCAATTACGTTGAACGAAGCGTGTTGGGCCGAATTGGCGGGTGACCCGCTGAGCTACCAACTTGCCGAGTTGCTCAAGAACTACCTGTCCTGCCCGACCTTGCCTGCTACTTGCCACGGCACACGGATCGGCTTGATTCAGCACTATCTGGATCAGGCGCGCGCACAAGGCCTGGAACGTGAAGAAGACCTGATCAGCTATGTGCTGATGCTGGCTCGCGGTGGCGAACAGCTCAGTAGCTCGCCAGCCTGGCAGGAGGCAATTGCCGCCACGCGCGAGCAGCAGACATCCCTGATGGACAATGTGCAGCGCTGCCTGCGCACCAAGGGCTGAGGCACAGCACAACCATGGACTCACTCAACGAAACCCTCGAACTGTGCAGGCGCATCACCTCCGGCTACCGCCCTGCCCTGCGCAACAGCCCCGTCGCCGACTGCACCCGCCGCTTCGAACTGCTGCCCCTGCGCTACGCCGCCGTCGGCGGCAACCCGGCACAACGTGCCCGCCTGCCCAAACTGCCGGGCTATCTCAGCCCGTTCCAGGATGTCGGCGAGCTGACCCACTCCAGCTACGCCATCCGCCCTTTGCGCGAGGGCTTTCTCTACCTGCTGATCAAGCGCCATAGCGCACCGGCCTACGAATGGCACAGCCAGTACCGCGTGGCGCCCAATGGCTCGCTGCTGTACATCAGCAGCGACGCCCCCTGGGCGCCTGCCCCCAGCGCCGGCAATCTGGATGACATCCTTCGCGGTTTCGGCTGGACCATCACCCTCTACGACCTGGATGACATCCAGGAGCTGCGCCCCTTGTTCAGCCCTTCCCCGCTGACCCCGCGCATGCTCGACAACTACCGCCTGCTCGACGACGAATACCGCAGCAGCCTGCCCACGATCGATATCGCCCGCTTCATCCAGCCTTCCGACGCCCCGCCACAGCCCCACGTCCTCAAGCATGACCAACTTAACTGGGTGGCCGACTTCAAGGCCCAGGACGATACAGACCTGCAGGCACTGCTGGACCTGCAGCCGTTCAACAACGACCAGATCGTCTCGCCGCACGCATCACGCCAAGCGCTGGCTCCGCAGGTGAACCACAGCAAGCCCCGTGGCGCCGCCATCGTCATCGAAGACGCCATCGGGATCACCCAGGAGCTCAACGCCTGGCGCAACGCCGCGGTCGAGGATGTGAAGACCCAGTGGCTGGCGCGCACCGTGGCGCCCGGGGTCGACAACGAGCGCAAGCTGTTGGTCGCGCAGTCGTTTCTGGAAATCGAAAAGCTCTACCCGCAGATGGTGGCCGAGCAGATCGTCAAGCGCGAAGTCACGGCCGAGAAAGTACGCAACCAGCCCCACCTGCATCCCGAGATCTACTTGTTCTCCGAACGGGCCAGGCAACAGGCCGATGCCCATGATGAACGCATGAAGCCGCACATGGCGCAGTTCGAGCGCGACGTCCGCGGCAAAATCCAGGCCCGCCAGGACGCCGGCGAGTTCACCAAGAAATTCGATCAGAAATACGGCCACCTGGTCGACCGCCAGGCCATGCACGATCAGCTCGACGCTTTCGAGCAGGCCATGCAACAGGCCCAGCAAGCCGCCGAAGACCGCGCCAAGGACCATGCCCGCTGGCTGGTCAGCGAACGCTTGTTGCAGGCGCTGGACCGCTACGACAACGCCGACCTGATCAGCGGCCTGGCCTTTGCCGAGCAGACCGGCCAGTGCGTGATCGGCATGGAGTTGAGTGAATGGGGCACGAAGGTGCTGGACCACTGGTGGCGCAGCGGCGTGGCAGACCGGGGCAACCTGGCAATGCGCGGCATCACCTACAACCAGGAGGACCTGCGGGAAGAACTGGCGGCGCTGCTGGAAGCGGCCAAAAGCGAACCGTCGTCAGCGTCCTCCTTCGCCCTGCCGGAAGCGCTTGCCAGGCAAGCCCATGCCGCTGCCAATGCCTTTGGGCGCATCAACACCCTGTACGAACAGATGCAGGCACAGAGCAGCACGGCCAGCATTGGCCTGTATGCCTGGTACGTCGCCCTGGGGCGGCAAGTGCTGCGCACCGCGACACCCAACAGCATGGACCGCGCGCTGCACCAGGGTTTACGGCTGACCTTGTTCGCTTCGGTGCATGAAACCGCTGTCGATATTCGCCTGGGCGAAGCCGCACGTAGCGGGCAGCCCATTAACCCACAACGCAGTGCAGGCCAGGTATCAAGGTACCTCGACCAGGCCTGGGCTGAAGGGTTGATGCAAGCCCATAACAGTGACTTCTACAAGGTGCGTGTCTCCGGGCTGGTGTGCCTGCTGGAGGGGATGCTGATGGCCTTCAAAGCGCGCGAACTGCCTGACAGTGATGCGCGGGTGAAGACCGAACTCCTGGCTGCGGCGATGACCACGGCTGCGGCGGGCTTCGAAGTTGGAGCCAGTTATGTGGATCAGGTGGTCGCGCGGTATGGCGCGAACAGTGTGACTGGAAGAGGAGCAGTGGCCACTTTAGGCCGTTTGAAACTATGGGGCGCCAGTTTAGCTGGGACAGGTGGTTTCGTACTCGCCTGGTGGGACTTCACCGATGCGGCTCAGCAGTTAATATACCGCCAGCAAACCCCTACAGAACAAAGTACAAAAAAACCCAGAACTCTGGCACTCGCATACGCATCGCGGGCAATGGCAACCATTACAATTTCGTTGGCGGAAGCAGGAACAGCCATTGCAATCGCAAAACCTCTTTTTGACCACCTATCTCAAAGTGCCAAAACAAAAATTGTGAGAATGATATCAACATCCATGGGTGCGCTCGCCAACAAACTGGGAACACAAGCTGCTCGCCTACTACTCGCACGTTTAGTCCTAGGCGCATTTTGGATTGGTCTCGCCCTGACACTTATAATCTATATTCTTGAAGATGACGCTTTAGAGAAGTGGTGCAAACGCAGCTGCTTCCGAACTCATAAAAATATCAAGCCCTATGAAGAGCAGGAAGAACTGAGCGCCCTACATTCTGCTATCGGCGAGGTTTTATAATGTATCTTATCGAATGGGGATTCTGGCAGATGGCAACGCAGTCAGAAGCTGCACGTAGAACGTACGAAGCAGGTATGACACCAGCAGAGAAGCGCGCAAATAAAGATTTTTATGAAGGTGACCTGAATGAAGAGATTCACTTTTGCCAAGTAAGTGAAGCGCCCCTCATACGCGGCCCTGTTTATGCATTCAATGAAACCTACATGGAAATGCGCTGTGGCGGTTCAGAAGAGAAGCGCGGCCTCATTACGCTAGTCACGATCGGCGGGGTGCTGCCTGGGATAATTTTCGGAACCGGCATAGCTGTCGGTTCCATCTGGCTTGATATCACCCAACCTTATTCAATCTCCTTTATAGCAGTCTTACTTACAGCTCTCTTGGCTTCAGCTTCAGGAGCAGCATTGTATTTTTACCTAAAGTACGGCGTAAAAATCTCGCGACTGGAAATGCTGACCAGTCGGCATCTGCTCATTCGCTTCAATCGAATAACTCAACAGGTCCACCTCCACCGCCCCAGCTACTGTGGTGGCATCGTCACCTTCCCCTGGAAAACAACCGGAAGCACCGGCATTCGCCCAGAAGATGATTCGCTAAGCGTTGGAACACGACTCGGCCTAATCTGGCACCCCAGCCGCACCGGCCTGCCCCACATGGAAATGGCCTTTATCGGCAAACAAGGCCAAGGCGGCAGCGAACTGCGTGATGAGTGGGAATTCATCCGCCGTTACATGGAAGAAGGCCCACACGCCGTCCCCCGCCCCCGCCTGAGCACCCAGCTACCCTCACCCCTCCAGGCGTTCAGCGCCCAGTTCGAGGGCCTTGGGCGGTTCTTTCGCAAAAGCAGTTGGTTGTTCAAAGTTGCACTGCTGTTTGTCTGGCCCGCTTTCGTCATCATCGGCACCGGCCACTGGCTCAGCCTGCTGCTGTGCTGGCGACCGCGCTGGCCAAAAGTCATCCGCGAGGCCGGCATGCCCGGCAAGCCAGTCCCACCCGTGACAACCCTGAGCGACTACCCACCCGCAATCCAGGCACGCCTGCTCGCCAACGCCGACCGCTGGCAACTCAAGCCCGGCAAACGGCCGACGAAACAATCACGTAAACCACGCAAATCCAAAGCGCAAGAGAAACCGGCTGCGCCCAACGAATGATTGTGTCTGAATTCAGAATTCGAACGTGTACCCCACGATCACCCGGTTCTCATCCGCTGCATCGGCAAAATTCGAGCGCATGCTCGCATTGCGCCAACGCAGCGACACATTCCTGAGCGCCCCCGACTGCACCACATAGGTGATATCCGTAGTCCGCTCCCATTCCTGCCCCTCCCCGTCGGCAGCCGCCAATGTCCTGCCCTTGACACTGGCAATGTGCTGCGGGTTCACCTGATCACCCTTGACGTAACGCACGTTGAACGTCAGCCCGGGGATACCTACAGCAGCAAAGTTGTAGTCGTAGCGCAGCATCCATGCGCGTTCGTTGGCCAGGGCAAATGTACTGACCTGCTGTTCGCTGAACAGGTAGGTATCGGTGCCGCCTACGTAGGCATAGGCCGTATCTCCCCACACTTTCTGGTAGCCGCCACTGAACATGTGGCCCTGAACGCTGTACCCGAAGTTGGTACTGAGGGTCTGATTGTCGACTCCGCCCAGCAACGCCCGGCCCTGCTCCCTTGCATTGAACCAGCGCCACTCGGTGAACACATCTCCCGGCCCAAAGCGGGTCTTGAACTTGAACCCAGCAAAATCACGCCGGAACAGGTCTTCGAGCGCACTGGTGTGAAGGCTGAGGGTCAGGTTGTTCAACGGCTGGTAATCGACACCGGCGTAGCGCAGACGATCACTGGTAACCGTCGCCGGGTAGGCCCCTTGCTGCGCCATGGCGGTCAGGTCCTCATAGTCGGTGGAGTCACGCAGTTTGGTGGCATTCACCTGCAGCAGGGTGAAGGTAAACCGGTCCAAGTCTTTGCTCACCAGTTGCACACCGTTGAACCACTGGGGGAACAAGCGGCTGCTGTTGGACGCCAGCAATGGCAGTTGCGGGCTCAGCCCCCCCGCTTTCAACTCGCTCTGCGCCAGCCTGGCCTTGAAGGTAGCCACGGCCTTGGCGTAGTCATCCGCGGCGCGTTTGTCGCTACCTCGCGGCAACAGGCCGGAACCGCTACGGTCAGGCGAGGAATCCAGCTTGAGCCCCAGCATGCCGGCTGCGTCCAGGCCAAAGCCAACCACGCCGTCGGTATAGCCAGACTGCAAGCGCAGCATGAAGCCCTGGGCCCATTCACCGCGCCGCGATTGCGTGGCGCTGTCACCGTGAAAGTCGCGGTCGAAATAGAAATTGCGCAGTTCCAGGCTGCCACTGCCGTCATGGATAAAGGCAGCCTGTGCGGTTTGACAGGCGCAGTAAAGCACCGAGAGCACCAGCGATGCTCGCCGAAAGATCACGATCATTGGTATGCCTTGCTCTTGTTCTTGTTGTTCGAAGACTCAGCGCCAATCAGCTTTGAGGGTTGCGCACGTAACGCATCACCACCAGGCATGCGACCAGGATCAGCGGCGCGATTGACAGCATGCCCATGTAGGTGCTGTCGGTAAGGTCATTGATCTTGCCCACCATCACGGGTGCAACGATGCCGCTCAGTTGTCCCACCGAGTTGATCGCGGCGGTGCCGGTGGCAATTGCCAGCCCCGAGAACGTCGACTGTGGAATGGTCCAGAAGATCGGGATAGCGATAAAGGTGCCCGCGGTGGCCAGCACCAGCGCGGTCATCATCGCGAAGGGAAAGTCGGAGAACAGGCACGCCAGCAGGTAACCGACGGCGGCCGCCAGCAGGCAGTACACCAGATAGCGCTTGCGCTCGCCGGTGCGATCGGAGTGGCGAGTCAGCAACACCATGCCGATGCACGCTATCGCATAGGGCAATGCCGACAGTACGCCAACCCAGAGCATGTCTTGCACCCCCGAGGATTTGATCAGGTGCGGCATCCAGAAATTCAGCCCATAAGACGCGGTTTTGACCACGTAGTAGATGAACGCCATGATCGCCACTTCACGGGTCAGCAACACCCGCCAGATCGAGCCGAGTATCGGTTTTGCGGCGCGTTTGTCTTGGGCAAGGTTCTCCGCCAACAGGTCCTTCTCCTCGCGGCTCAACCATTTCGCCGCCTCGATATCGCGGTCCAGCTTCCACAGCACCAGCAGGCCCAGCAGCACACACGGCAGCCCGGACATCAGGAACAACCAGTGCCAGCCAGCGAGGCCCAACACGCCGTCCATTGTCCCCAGCAAAAAGCCAGCAGCCGGGCCACCCACCGCACCGGCCAGCGGCACCGCCAGGAACCACAGGCCATTCATCTTCGCCAAGTGCTTGCGGGGAAACCAGCATGCCAGGTAAAACAGGATCGCCGGGCCGAAACCGGCCTCCATGACGCCGATCAGAAAGCGCAGGAAGTACAGCGTGTACTGGGTGTAGGCAAATACCAGCGCAGCCGTCGCCAGGCCCCAGGACACCATGATCCGGCAGATCCAGGCCGGAGCCCCGTAGCGTTTCAGGCCGAGACTGCTGGGCACTTCGAACAGCACGTAGCCGACGAAGAACATGCTCGCGGCCAGGCCGTAGGCGGCATCGCTCAGGCCCAGTTCCTGCTGCATTTGTGTCTTCGCAAAGCTGATGTTGATGCGGTCGAAGTAGGAGAACAGGAAGCAGATGATAGCCAGTGGCATAATGCGCCAGGCCACACGGCGGTATAGCAGCAGCTCATTGATGTGAGTTTCGTTGCGCTCACGCGCCAGTTCGCCGGTCAAAGCAACCATGGTAAATCTCCATTCTTGTAATTATTGGAGAGCAGCGACGTCTCGAAGGGCGCCACCAGCAGGTTTGTTAGCGAATACGGATCAGCTTTTCCTTGTAGCTCTGGCCTTTTGCGACGTACTCGGTCGCATTGCGCTGCATACTGGCGATGGCATCGGCCGTGAGCTCGCGCACGACCTTGGCAGGTGCACCCAGGATCAACGAGTTGTCGGGAAACACCTTGCCTTCGGTGACAATGGCGCCGGCACCCACCAGGCAGTTGTTGCCGATGACCGCGCCATTGAGCACTACCGCCTGAATGCCGATCAGCGCGCCATCGCCGATGGTGCAGCCGTGCAGCATGGCCTGGTGGCCGATGGTGACACCTTGCCCCACTGTTAGCGCAAAGCCGGGGTCAGTATGCAAGACAGCACCCTCCTGCACGTTGCTGTGCTGGCCGATACGGATCGCTTCGTTGTCACCCCGTAGCACGGCCTGCGGCCATACACTGACGCCTTGTTCCAAGGTAACGTCGCCGATGACGCTGGCATCCTCGGCGATGAACGTTTCCGGGTGCAGGTTGGGCGCAAGGTTGTCATATTGGTAGATCGCCATCTCAAGTCCTCCTCACGCCGCGTCGTCTGTTTTCAGCACGCCCGCCGCACACAGCTGGGCGATGTGCGCGTCGCTGTAACCCAGTTCACGCATCACTTGGCGGGTGTGCTCACCGATCCGCGCGATCGCCCGCCGTGGCTGCAGGCGCTGGCCGTCCAGTGACAGCGGTAATAACGGCATCGGTGTGTGGCTGCCGTCTTCCAATTGCAGCTCGGCCATGCCGCCGCTCTGTAGCAGGTGGGGGTCCTCGAACAGCTCTTCAGGGCGGCGGATCGGCGCAAAAGGAATGCCGTTGGCTTCAAGCTGCACCGCCAACTGCCCGGCATCCAGCGGCGCAAACACCTCGGCCAGGTGCGCCAGCAACCGTGGCCGCTGCAACACGCGGTCGTTATTGCTACCAAGGGTCGGGTCATCAAGCAAAGCGGTCTGTCCCAGTACCCGGCATAACGCGTGCCACTGGCCTTCACCTGTGGCGGCGACAAACATCTGCTCGCCACCGGCAAAAGTGAACACGTCATAGATGGCCCAGGCACTGATGCGGTTCGGCATCGGCGCTGCTGCTTCACCAGTGACAACGTACTGCTGCATATGCTGGGCAGCCAGCAGCACGCAATTCTCGTACAGGGCACTTTGCACCTCACGGCCCCTTCCGGTGCTATGGCGCTCGTTGAGTGCGGCCAGCACGCCAATGGCGCCGAACATGCCACCCATGATGTCGTTCACCGAGCTGCCTGCACGCAGCGGGCGCCCCACCGGCCCGGTCATGTAGGCCAGACCGGCCATCATCTGTACCACTTCATCCAGCGCCAGGCGGTTATCGTATGGCCCGCTGAGAAACCCCTTGTGCGAGGCGTAGATCAGCCCTGGATTGCGCTGGCACAGTGCTTCGTAGCCCAGACCCAGCTTGTGCATACGCCCGGGCTTGAAGTTCTCGATGAAGACGTCGGCGGTGTCGATCAGTTGCAGCACGGCCTCACGGCCCTCGGGCGTTTCAACATCGACAGCGATGCATTGTTTGTTGCGGTTGAAGGTGCGGAAAAAACCCGCCCCTGCGCCCAGCAACCGGCGCGTGCCGTCGCCACGTACCGGCTCGATCTTGATGACTTCGGCGCCTAGGTCGCCGAGGATCATGCCGCACGTCGGGCCCATGACCATATGCGAAATCTCTACGACACGGATGCCGTCCAATGGAAGTCTGGACATCGTGGTGCTCCTCTTGCGGGCAGTTCAGGCGTGGCGATGGGTGTTGGTGAAGTTGAGCGGCAATCCGGCCCGGGCGATGAAGCCGTAAAGTGGCTCGCCCGGTAGCGCTTCGCTTAGCACCTGCCGGGTTTCGATCAGTGCAGGCAAGTCGATGCCGGTGTCGTAGCCCATGCTCTGCAGCATGAACACCAGGTCTTCGGTCACGGTATTACCAGACGCGCCAGGGGCGAACGGGCACCCTCCCAGGCCCGCCAGGGAGGCATCCAGTTCACCAATGCCCTGCTGCACCGCCACCAGGCTGTTGGCCAAGGCCAGGCCCCGGGTGTCATGGAAGTGCGCGGCCTTGAGACGGTCGCCTGCAATCTCCCGTACGGCCTGAAGCACCGTTGCCACCTGGCCTGGATTGGCATAGCCAGTAGTGTCTCCCAGGGAGACAAGGTCGCAACCGGCTTCGATCACCTGGCGGGTCAACGCACACAGGTCAGCCAGCGGCACCTCGCCTTGGCGGGTGCAGCCGAAGGCCACCGACATGCCAGCCACGACTTGCACCCCATGCAGGCCCATTTCAGTACGCAGCTGGCACATGCGCCCCAGTTCCTCGACCATCTCCATTGGCGTACGGCGCACGTTGGCCAGGCTATGCGCCATGCTCACCGATACCGGGGCGACGATGCGGTGTGCACCGGATTCAAGTGCGTCCCTTGCGCCACGAAGGTTTGGAGCTAGCACGGTTACTTGCAGGTCCGGGTATGTGAGGGCGTGGGCCACCACTTCGCGGGCATCGGCCATCTGCGGCAGCAAGTGTGCCGGCACGAACGACGCGACTTCCATATGACGCACGCCGGCGCCGTAGGCGGCATCGATCCAGCGGCGTTTGGCTGCCGTCGGCATGATCACTTGCAGGCTCTGCAAGCCATCGCGCAGACCGACTTCATTGATTGTTATTTTGGTCATCACGGTCTCTCTGTCTGAAGCGTTGCGCCAGACTAAAAGCTGGATGACGGGCAGAAAAGACGTGTTTCGCGGGCTGATCCATCGTCAGCCACGATGGATCAGCCCGCGACCTGCCAGGCCGGTGCACGCAGTAACAGATGGTCAAGCAGGCGCCGAGCCGACAGTGAGAGCGTGTGCCGATCGCGCATGCAGATGACGAATTCGCCAAGCGCCCAGTCGTCAGTCAGCGCAATGACCCGTAGGTCGAACAACGCCGCATAGCGGGACACGGCCTCCTGCGGGAACACCGCCAGGCCAAGGCCGAACTGCACCAGGCGGTATGCCGCGTCGAACGACGACACGTACGAACGAAAATGCAGCGTCTTGCCTGACTGTTCGGCGCTTTTACGCATGAACGCGTTCAATGTGGCAAAGGCCGAGAGCCCCAGGTGGTCGTAACCCAGGGTATCCTCGAAGGCAATCTCGCTGCGGCCCGCCAACGGGTGGTCCGCAGCAACGACCACGGCCAGGTGATCCTGTCGATACGGTACGAAATCCAGGTCACCCACCGCCATGGATTTGCGGCAGATGCCAAGGTCTGCAGTGCCCTCGGCCACACCACGAACGACATCGGCGCTGAAGCGCTCTTCGATATCGGCCTGAATGAGTGGGTATTCCAGCATGAACGCTGACAATTCTTCGGGTAGAAATTCCATGATCGACGATACATTGGCCAGCACTCGCACATGACCACGCGCGCCGTGGGCGTATTCGCTAAGCTCGCTATCCAGCCGTTCCATGGCGCGGGTCATTTCTCTGGCATGACGCAGCAGCGCAAGCCCCGCCGGGGTGGGCTCCACGCCGCGCTTGCTACGTTTGAGCAAGGCGGTGCCGAAGCGCGCCTCGATGTCTGAAATACGTTTGCTGACGGCGGATGGCGCCATGAACGCGCGCTCGCCAGCGCGGGCGATGGTGCCTTCTTCGCAAACGACGATGAACAGGTTCAGGGAAAGGTGGTCGAGGGGTTGCATCGCTTGGCTCGGCTCGGGGAAAGGGACCGCCGCAGCACTGTAGCAAAAACCGCATTGGCTTCTGAAACTGGGTTTGTATTACCGGCCCCCAATCCCCAACCTTGGGGCAACGCTGCCCACCGCCAGCCGCTGGCATAAAGCCCTACTGAAAATCTGTACCCCCTGCCCCACAAGGCCTGCAAAGCCTTTTTCAGGTTTTGGCACAGCTCTTGCCGATCTCCTCCCAGACGCCCCAAGTCCATGGGCCCGTTTGCAGGAGGAATTGACTCATGCACCGACCGATACCCCACCCGCTGGCAGTGGCGATTTTCGCCGGCATGCTCCAGCTTCCGGCGCAGGCCGCCTTGAACGCTGTCGATCCAGGCGCTTACGTCCCTGCCAATGGCGGCTTCCCCGCCTGGTACCAGGACAGCCACGGCCGTACCCTCGACCTGTGCCTGACCAAGGCCGTCAGCTCCCGGGTCGCCGGCGCACCTGGTGCCCCCTCATACATGTGCACACTGTTGCCAACGCCGGGTGTGTTCGACGATACCCAACCCATCGTCTTCCCCACCAACTTCCCTGACGAAGCGTTCTGGTTCACTGCCGACGCTGCAATCGTCGACGCCGCCCGTGGCATCGACCTCAGCTATGGCACGGCGATCGAAGCGGCATTCGCCGCCGAAGAACCTGTCGAGGGCGACCAGGTCAGCTTCGCCCGCGTCCGTATCCGGGTCGACGTACCCACCGCGGGCACCTACGTGGTCACCCACCCCTATGGCGTTGAAGTGTTCGATGTGCCCGTTGCAGGCCGTCGGGCGATCAACATGACCCGCGACATCGGCATCGCCGGGGCAGGCGACTTCACCGGCGCACTCAAGGGCGATGTCGGGCCGTTCCTGCGCAGTGTCAACGGCCCCTACACCGAAGGCAACGAGCGCTTCATCGGCGACCCGAACCTGGAAGAGCGGGTCACCGGCAGCCCATTCAACACCAACTACGTACGCATCGAAGGCCCTGGTGGCATCGACCTGCGCACCGAACTGTTCGCTGTCTCGGGCAAACTTTCCGAAGTGGCCCTGCCAACCCCGCTGATGCCACAACGCAGCACTTACTCACGCCATACCGAGAACGGCGACCTCATCGCCCAGCAAGACATCTTCGTGTTGGCCCCGCCGCCACCGGCAAGCGTCACCCTGACCAGCCAGACGCCCAACCTGAGCCTCACCGAGGCCAACGGCACCGGCGCCTGGTACGCCCAGTCAGCCCTCAACCCGGCGGCCGGAACCCTCGTGACACTGGCCGCTGACAACAGCGTGGCAATCCCGACCAGCAGCCTGACCACCCGCAACGTCCCCCTGACCGACCTGGTCACCATCACGCAGGCCCAGTACCGCCTGTCCACCGGCGAGCTGACCCTGGTAGCCAGCACCAGCGACGAGACCACACCACCCGTACTTACCGCACATACCGGCAACGGCACGTTGATCGGCAACCTGGGCGGTACCGGCGCCGTGAAGACATTGAGCATGACCCTCTCGCCCATTCCACCGGCCAAGGTGCAGGTCACCAGCGCCAACGGTGGTAGCGACACCGAAGACGTGGTGCTGGTGCCATGAACAGACAAAGGCTCAGCCTTCAAGGAGGCAGCATGAACACTTGGTCGCGCCGTGCGCTGTTGGCCGCCGGTTTCTCTCTTACCGTTACAAGCGCCGCGTTCGCCGCGCTGTCTGATGTCGATCCTGGGCCCTATACCTTCGCCACAGGCGGCTATCCGATGTGGTACAAGGACAGCCTCGACCAATCCCTGGAGCTGTGCCAGTCGCGTGCCACCAGCACCCGTGCGCCAGGCGCACCGGGGGCGCCGGCCTACATGTGCACCTTGTTGCCCGAGCCCGGGATCTATGACGATGCCCTGCCGCTGGTATTTCCCGATAACTGGCCACCCGAGATGTTCTGGTTCCTGGCCGAAACCTCGATACCACAAGTGGGTAACAGCGGATATGAACTGGAAGTCTACGTTGCCGGTATAGAGGCAGCCTTCGCTGCTGAAAACCCGGTAGACGGTGATCAACAAAGTTTCGCCCGCATCCGTATCCGCGCATCGGTCCCTCGCACCGGTACCTACACCATCACGCACCCTTACGGGGTGGAGACGGTCAACGTCACCACGGCAGGGCGTCGCGCAATCAATATCACCCGGGACATAGGCATCGGTGCTCCGGGCAACTTCCAGGGGGCGCTGGGGGGGGCAATCGGCCCTTGGCTGAAAGGTGTTGGCGGGCCTTACACAGAGGTCAACCCTGACACTGGCACCACCGAAACCTACATCGGCGACCCCAATATCACCGAAGCGGTAACCGGTAGCCCCTTCAATACCAACTTCGTGCGCATCGAAGGGCCCGCTGGCGCCATTCAGACCAACACGTTCTCAGTGTCTGGCAAGGTGCTGGACCCGCGAGCACAAACCCCGGCCACCCTGGAGCGCGCCACCTACTCGCGCAACGGCAGCGGTACCCGCGTGGAAGTGTTCGCCAAGGCCCCGAGTGAAGCCAGTCTGTGTATGCGCAATGGCCTGGCACTGATCGGCACGCCGCCGTCGCCTTGTCAGTTCACCCTGACTTCGGACAACAACGGTTTGTTCTTCAGCCAGCAATTCAACCAGTCGGTGCCGCCAGAGGTGGTGGTTGTCACCGCCAGCAACGCAATCGGCGGCACCCAGCCGACTGCGCTCTCGAGCAAGCTCAGCGACGTGGTCAAAGTCAGCACCGCACGCTATGACTGGGCCAACAAACGTCTGTTGATCGAAGCCCGCTCCAGCGACGAAGTCGCGGTACCCGACCTGCTTGCCCAAGGCTACGGCCGCTTGTCGAAATCGGGCACACTGCAAAGCATCACGGTCAACGACTTGGCGCAACCGCCCGCCACCGTTACGGTCAAGTCTGCCCGCGGCGGTAGTGATGTGGAACCGGTGATCGTGATCGGCAACGCCCCGGTCGAGGCCGCCAACCAGCCACCGCTAGCCCAGGCCGATGTCGGCAACACCAGTGTCGGTGTACCGATCACACTCAACCTGCTGCTGAACGACAGCGACCCGGATGGCAACGTGCCGCTGACCGTCAGCGACCTGACCCAACCCGGGACCGGCCTTGGCGGCGTAGTGATGAATGGCACCACCTCGATTACCTACACGCCGCCGACCGGGGCCACACAACCGCTGGTAGCCACCTTCAGCTACCGGGCGGTGGATGCCAAGGGCCTGAAATCGGTACCGGCCACGGTCACCATCAACGTCGCACCTAACCAGGCACCGACTGCCAACCCGGAAACCGTCGCCACCTTGGGCGTGCCATTGACCATCAACGTACTGGCCAACGACACCGACCCAGAAGGCAACGTACCGCTGAGCGTGACCAACATCACCCAGCCCGCCGCCGGCCGCGGTACGGTCAGCACCGACGGCACAACCGTAACCTATACCCCACCGGCCACTGTAACTGCAGCCTTCACCACCACGTTTACCTACCAGGCACGTGACTCGCTGGGGGCGCTGTCCACCCCAGGTACGGTCACCGTCAATGTGTCGCCTCGGCCTGCCGCTGAAACCTTCGCCGTCACGGCAGCCACGGTCACGGCGCGCTCCAACAACCGTTACAACTGGGACATCAGTGGTACTTCGTCGGTGACCACCGGCAATACCGTAACCGTGCGGGTCACCACGACGACCGGCGTCCAGACCTTGGGTACGGCCACGGTGGCGCTGACCGGCCGCTGGCGCCTGGCGGTGAGCAATAGCACCACGATCATCCCGACTGCGGCACCGACGGCGACGATCACCACCAGCCAAGGCACCACGCGCACCGTCAACGTAGTCGTGCAGTAAAAGCCGGAGGCTTCAATGAAACGGCTGTACTCCCTGTTGCTCTGCCTGGCCCTGGCGGGCCATGCCTGCTGGGCAGAGGACCTGATGGACAATGCCGACCTCGCACCCGGCAACGACCTCAGTGAGCCAGTGATCATCCGCCTGCTGCCGGCCGGTGCCGGCCAGGCTGCGGTGATCGAGCAACACGGGGCAGGCAACCGCGCCGCCCTCGACCAGAACGGTCAGGCCCTGCTGGGCCGTATCGTCCAGTCCGGCGGCGCCCAGGAAGCGTACATCTTGCAGGAAGGCAGTGACCTGATGGCCATCATCAGCCAACAGGGAAATGGCAACAGCGCGTCGATTCGCCAGAGTGGCAGCAGCAACAGCGCTGCCATCGAGCAGATCGGCAACGACAACAGCGCCAGCATCGTGCAGTCCGGCTCAGGGCTCAACAGCTCCGTGACCCAGGCTGGCAATGGCCAACATGTTCAGATCACCCAATACCGATAGACCTGGAGGCACCACCATGTACAAGCTCGCTCCGTTAAGTGCCGCTATCGTCCTGGCCCTCGCAGGTCAGGCCATGGCTGCTGACAGCACCTCGTCCCAGACCCAGGACGGCAAGGAAAACATCGCCGAAGTCTCTCAGACCCAGGCATCCTTCGCCTCGGCCACCCAGCACCAGACGGGCAAGGGCCACAACCACCTCGCCGTGCAGGCCGAAAGCACCAGCGATATTCAGCAGAGCGCCACCGGCCAGTACAACGCCGGCTACGCCGAGCAACTGTTCGAGAACGGCAGCCAGATCACCCAGCACGCCGGGGGAAGCTACAACGATGCCTTCGCCAGCCAGTCGATAGGGTCGAACAACGAATCACTGCAAACCCAACAGGGCGTCGGCAATAAGTCCACCGTGTGGCAGGACAGCCAGGAAGGCAGCAAAGCCACCAGCTGGCAATCCGGCCAGCGCAACGAAGCGTTCATCGAGCAGACCTTCGGTGGCAGCAACAATCGCAGCACCGTCAACCAGACCGGCCAGGACAACTACGCCACCGCCGAGCACCTGAACCATGTCGATGGCGATATCCAGGTCTATCAGGATGGCCACGACAACTGGGCCTATGGCGACCAGCGTGAAGGCACTGGCGGCACCATTGCCATTGGCCAATATGGGGGCGGCAACTCCGTGGAAGTGTGGCAGGACACACAGATCGGCAGCCAGGCCTCCGTGACCCAGACCGGCCAGTCGAACGAAGGCTATATCGACCAGAGCTTCGGCGTCAGCAACAAGGTCAGCCTGTCGCAGCAGGGCAATGCCAACGCCAGTTGGTCGGACCAGTTCGAGACCAACAACTCAAACGCCACCATTACCCAGACCGGCAACAACAACCTGCATTTCACCTATCAGAATGGTGAGAACCTCAACCTGACCATCAACACCCAAGGCAACGGTAACAGCATCACCGCCAGTAACTGGAAAGGCGCCAAGATGGGGGGCCAGTTCGGCACCAACCAGAACGCCACCATCAACCAGATTGGCAATGGCAACGGCGTCAATCTGACCCAGAAGGGCGCTGACCATCAGGCCACGCTGACCCAGACGGGTAAAGGCAACCAGATGTCGACCAAACAGGATGATGTCAGCAACGAGCTGTACTTCGAACAGAACGGCACTGACAACATTCTGATCGCCGACCAGCGTGGTACCGACAACTATGCCTACGGCAACAGCCAGGGCACCGGCAACACCATCACGCTCGACCAGTCCGGCTATAGCAACCAGAGCTACACCAACCAACTCTACGGAAGCGGCAACGAAGCCACCATCAAACAGGCTGACAGCATCAACGTCGCCTACGTGACCCAGGGAGGCCAAGGCAACAAGGCGTTCGTCGACCAAAGTGGTGTCGCCCAATCCGCCACCATCACCCAGCTGGGCAGCGCGAACCTGGCCACTGTGACCCAGCAGTAAAACGCTCCCCCTTGAACCGCGGTGCTCCTCTCCCTGGTGCCGCGGTTCCTTTTTTGTTATCCCGCCCCAGCGATCGTTCGCGCCTTCCGGCGTGTGCAATCCCTTGACTCGAATCTGTCGGGTACAATGGCAAACCGCTCGAAGATGTGCAGCAGCATGATCCAGTCCGACCTCGACCTGTTCGGCCCCCAGCCGCAACGCCTTGCCAGCCACACCGTGCTGCTGCCCGGCTTCGCCCTGGCCGAAACCGAGGCGCTGCTCGATGCCCTGCGCCCGGTGCTGCGTGCTGCGCCGTTCCGGCACATGTACACCCCAGGCGGCCTGCGCATGGCAGTGGGCCTGACCAACTGCGGTACGCTGGGATGGGTGAGTGATCAACATGGCTACCGATACAGCCCCAGCGACCCACTCAGTGGCCAGCCCTGGCCCGCCCTGCCCCCGATTCTGCTCGTCTTGGCTTCCCGCGCTGCAGCCATGGCCGGGTTTGATGGTTTCGTGCCAGATGCCTGCCTGGTCAACCATTACCTGCCAGGCACACGCCTGAGTCTGCACCAGGACCGCGACGAACACGATTTCGGCCAGCCGATCGTGTCGGTGTCGCTAGGTTTACCGGCGGTGTTTCTGCTCGGCGGCCTGCAGCGTGCCGACAAGGCTCAGCGCATTACGCTGAGCCACGGCGATGTGCTGGTCTGGGGAGGCGAAGACCGCTTGCGCTTCCACGGCGTGCTACCGATCAAACCCGGTGTGCATCCGCGCCTGGGCGAACGGCGGATCAACCTGACCTTGCGCAAGGCGGGTCCCTGAACAGGGGCCGTCATCTGCCACCCAGCGCAGAACAAGATGAATGCACATGAAACACATTGAACATCTTGGCCAGGCAAGCTTCGAACATTAAGCCGCCTTCTTTTGTCTGGAGCCTGCCATGCCCAACCCGCCTGGTTCTTCGAGCCGTTGCAACGGAGCCATGTACCAATGAAGATGCCTGGCCGCGCACCCAATGCCTCGCTGCAACTCGATTACGTACGCGACACCCTGTTCGGACCGGTGGCGCAACGTGTGGAATGCCAATGCCAGCTCGCCGCCCTCAACCTGCAAGGCCGCCCAGGGCTTCGCCTGCACGTTTGCCCCCCACTGCCTGACAAGATCGACCGTGCTCACAGTGTGGCCTTCGTCTGGGATGGGCAGAGCTACCACGGCGTGGTTCGCGAGAAGGGAAAGTGCGGCGACGGCGGCCTGAACCTGCTGCTGGAACTGCAATAAGCCGATCAACGGCGGCCATCCAGGGTGAACCGGCTGGGAGCAGCGTGTCTCCATAGCAAAAGGGCTCATGCCTGCCGGAGAACGCCATGAACAGTCCGTTACTCAAGCTCTTCACCCACCCCGCCGACGCCTGGCTGGACATCCGCCGAGCCGAGGAAGACCACCCACAGCAATACCTGCCACGCCTGCTGGCTCTGGCGCTGATACCTGCCGTGTGCCTGTTCGTTGGCACTACCACCTTCGGCTGGAGCTTGGCGGCCGAGGAACGGGTACGCCTGAGCATGGGCAGCGCCGCGCAGTTGGCAGGCCTGCTGTACGTCACCACTGTGATTGGCGTGATGCTGATGGGGGTGATGATCCGCTGGATGTCACGAGGGTTCAATGCACAGCCCAGCCTGAACCAGTGTATTGGCTTTGCCGCCTATTGCGCCACGCCGTGGTTCTTTGCCGGAGTGGTCGGCCTGATGCCGATTCGTTGGCTCGCCTTTGTCGCGCTGATCGCTGCCTCTGCTTATGCCAGCGTGTTGCTATATGGCGGGTTGCAAACTTTCATGCGCCTGAAAAAGGAGCAGGCGATGCTGTTTGCAACCTGCGTCTGGGGGGTGGGGCTTCTGCTGCTGGTGACCATCCTGGTGGCAATGATCCTGTTCTGGTTCAACGGCCTGATGCCGGAATACGTACGCCCGGCCAACCTGGGCTGACCGGGGCACGACAGACGCGCTCAGGCAATCGCCTTCAGTGGCGCCGGATGGTTGTCACGCAGCGCATGCAGCTGCTCCACCAGGTTGACCAGGTCACGGCAACTGTTGAGGGTTTGCAGCGGGACCCCGCTGAGGGTCACGCCCTGATCGAGATCCTGGCCCTGACCAAGGCGGATGGTCAGGTTGGCGCCGTCCGGGCAGCTGACTTCACAGCGGTCTGGCAAGCAGGCCTGCTCGATCAGTTGCCGCATCTCTAGCAGTGAAACGCCTATCAACGACATGGTACGACCCTCTCTGTGGGATGGTCTGTTGTTTGGAAGTACGCCTTTGTCGGGCGGGGCGCCAATTGACATTGCGCATGCGCGGGTACAGGTCCATGTGCCGGGGCAATGAGCATGCGGGGAATCCTCTAGCACCTTAGTGGAAGATTCCTCCCGTGAGCCGAGTGTTCGAATGCATAAGCAAACTTAACGACGAGTGGTCTCGGTCAGCACCACGGCCAGTGTCCAGCCGGGACAGGCCCCCCCCCATCAACAGTGTCAGTGTGCGGCGCCTCCCCTCTCACCCTGCATCTGCCCAAACCGCCCGGCATGAAAATCATCGAACGACTCGGCAATCTCCGCCTGGCTGTTCATCACGAACGGGCCGTAGCCGACGATTGGCTCATTGATCGGCTCACCGCTGAGCAGTAGCACACTGGCGCCGTCCAGCGCCTCGACAGCTACGTCCATACCCTCGGGGTCGAGCAGCACCAGGCTGGACGGGCCAGCTTCGCGCTCGTTATTGATTCGAACCGTACCGCGCAACACCACCAGCGCCGCATTGCGACCGGCAGCAACCGGCAACTGCAAGGCCGCGCCGGCGTTGAGCCGCAAATCCCACACGTCCATCGAGGTGAAGGTCCGAGCCGGCCCCCGGTGGTCATGATAGTCACCGGCAATCACCCGCAAGCGCCCGGCATCACCGTCAAGCGCTACCACCGGAATTTCGCCGGCCAGCAGCGTCTGGTAGCCGGCCGCTGCACGCTTGTCCCGCGCCGGCAAGTTCACCCACAGCTGGACCATTTCCAGGGTGCCGCCACTGCGGGCAAAGTCCGGGGAATGAAACTCTTCATGAATGATTCCGTTGCCAGCCGTCATCCACTGCACGTCACCTGGGCCGATCAAGCCGCCAGCACCGGTGGAATCACGGTGCTCCAGTTCACCTTGGTAGACGATGGTCACGGTCTCGAAGCCGCGATGCGGATGCTGACCTACGCCGCGTCGTGTTCGGGTCGGGGTGAAATCATGCGGGCCGGCGTAGTCCAGCAGCAGGAACGGGCTGATCCGGCTGGCCAGGTTGTCGTAGGTGAACAGGCTGCGCACCGGGAAACCGTCGCCCACCCAATGGGCATGGGGGCTGCGGTGGATACCCACAATCTTTTTCATGAGAAGGCTCCTCTCTTGGCTGAGATAACCTTATCAATGATGTCAATCAAGCGGTAGCGGGCTAAAATGGCATGCATCGTCCCGCCTGTAGAACAGTCAGCCCTGCAGGAAATCGAGCACTTGCTCGGCCGCCATGGCCGGGTCTTCCTGCATGAAACAGTGCCCACCAGCAACCTGCTGCGCGGTCACATTGCGGTTGAGCAGCGCCAAGCGGTTCACCGAATGGGGTACGAAGGGATAGGTGTGTTCACCATACAACACCCGTGTCGGCGTACTGATTGCGGCCAGACTGGCCCACATGCGTTTGGGGAACGAACTGAAGATTTCTACTTCACGGCTGGGCCGGCACTTGAGCACCACGCCCTCCCCACAATCGCCAATGGCATGCTCGACATAGGCCTGCAGCGCCGCATCGGTCCAGCCTTTGAAGATGCCGCGCCCTTGCAGGGAGGCCAACGCCGACTCGCGATCGGGCCAGTAGCTGCGGCGGCTGGCAGCCTTGCGGGCCAGGGCGTGGCGCTGATGCAGGCCGACCAGGGCTGCCGCCCCCATCACGCCGATCATGCGTCGGCTGAACAGTACCGGGTCGAGCAGCACGGCCCGTGCGAACAGTTGCGGCTCACTGCCCAGGATCAGCCCCGTGAGCACGCCACCAAAGCTGTGCCCTACGGCAAACCGCTGTACCTCGCCATACTCGCCACGCCCTCCCTGAAAGGCCTCCACCGCCAAGGCAGCGGTGCGGTTCCAGCCGCGAAACACCCCACCATGGTCACTGTCGCCATGGCCCTGAACGTCGCAAAGCCACAAGTCGAAATGCTCGCCCAGGCGCATCAGCAACGGTTGGTAGGCCAGGCAGCAGAAGCCGTTGCCATGCAGAAAGTGCAGCAGCGGTTTGCCACTGGCCGGAGTTCGCCAGCCACGCAGGGTAAAGCCTTCGGCGCATTCGTGGGACCAGGGAATCAACTGCATCGGCTTACTGTACTCTCGGGGTCAGGAAAACGCTGATTCTACAAACAGCAGCGGGTACAGGGAAATCACCAGCAACAGGGCCATCACGACATTGAACAGCATCAGCCAGCGCGAATTTTGCAACAAATTGCGCAGGGCGCTGCCGAACATCACCCATACCCCCACGCTGGGCAAGTTGACCAACGCGAACAATGC
Organism: Pseudomonas sp. JR33AA; assembly: GCF_021378985.1. NCBI lineage: Bacteria > Pseudomonadati > Pseudomonadota > Gammaproteobacteria > Pseudomonadales > Pseudomonadaceae > Pseudomonas > Pseudomonas sp. JR33AA. The sequence continues at coordinate 357,176 of NZ_JAJSAW010000004.1, read as the reverse complement.
CGCAATGACGATCACGTTGGTGAAGTAGCCTTGCGCTGGCGTGTAGGTGGTAATCGCCCCCACCGCCATCACCCAAGCCTTGGGGTTGACCCACTGGAACGCCGCCGCCCCCCAGAAGCTTAGCGGTTTGCGGGCACTGGACGAGGCCGTGCCGACCGGCCCGGAAGTGGCGATCTTCCAAGCCAGGTACAGCAGATAGGCGGCGCCAGCGTAGCGCAGCAACGTGTACAGTGGCGGCCAGGCCTTGAATACCTCACCCAACCCCAGGCCGACAGCCATTACCATCATCATGAAACCGAAACTAATACCCAAGGCATGAGGAACCGAGCGGCGCACGCCAAAGTTCACCCCCGAGGCCAGCAACATGGTGTTGTTGGGGCCAGGCGTGATGGAAGACACGAAGGCAAACAGCACAAAGGCGGTCAGCAGGTCGGCAGAGGCAAGCATGGCGGGCATTCCACTTTCTTTATAGGTGCTGTCACACTAGCGGAGTCGCCATTCTCAGCGACCGGTACAGTCTTGTTAAATTATGTAGATACACATCACTGTACCGACAATCCGGATCAAGGAAGCCGTCACCATGACCCTCACCATTCGCCCTGCCGTCCGTACCGATGCCGAGCAGATCCTCACCTTCATCACCGAACTGGCCGAGTACGAACGCGCGCGCCACGAGGTGGTCGCCACCCTTGCCGACATCGAGCACAGCCTGTTCGACGAAGGCAGCACGGTGCACACCCTGATGTGCGAGCGTGATGGCCGTGCAATCGGCTTTGCCGTGTACTTCTACAGCTACTCGACCTGGCTCGGGCGCAATGGCATCTATCTTGAAGACCTGTACGTAACCCCCGGGCAACGCGGCGATGGCGCCGGCCGGCAGTTGTTGCAGCACATTGCCCGCGAAGCGCTGGCCAACAACTGCGGGCGCCTGGAATGGAGCGTGCTGGACTGGAACGAGCCCGCGATCGGCTTCTACCAGAAGCTGGGGGCCGAGGCACAGGATGAGTGGGTGCGCTACCGGCTGGATGGCGACAAGCTGGCGGCATTCGCCCGCGGGTGATCGCCCGGTTTCTGCACTTCTGCCTGCTGGAAGAACGCTGCAGGCCTGAGCCTGTCATACCTGCTGCTCGGCAGCCTCGCGCGCTGTATGACATTGACGCCAAGCCCGCCCCATGCTCTCCTTATGCCTCGCGTTCAGGTGCCCCTCAAGGGGTGAAACGGGAAACCGGTGCGTCCCAGGCCCTTCAGCAGGGCCGGACAATGCCGGTGCTGCCCCCGCAACGGTAAGCGAGTGAAGCGTCTGTACCACTGTGCCCTTTAGTGCGGCATGGGAAGGTGACGCGTTCCAGGAGCTCAGCTCTTCCTCGCAAGCCCGGAGACCGGCCTGGCGTTCATGAACACCCCGCGGTGGGCGGGCGCTGTTGCATTCCCTTGGGCGACCCCGTCCGGGGCTGCCGCGCTCGCCCATTGCCCACAAAAAGCAGAGGATCGCGACATGCCCGTCACCAGCGCCAAACAACACAGCCTTGCTACCTCCGTTACCCTCAGCCAGCGTGTAACCATCGCCGTCGGTGCCAGCTTGCTGGGTCTGTGCCTGGTCTACTTTGCCGGGTTCTCGCACATCGAGGCCGTGCACAACGCTGCCCACGACACCCGCCACAGCGCCGCTTTCCCCTGCCACTGAGTACGCCTGATGATCACGCGCATTGCCCGTACTGCGGGCTTCAGCGGGCTCCTTGCAGCCCTGTTGCTGACCTTGCTGCAAAGCTTCTGGGTGGCTCCGCTGATTCTTGAGGCGGAAACCTACGAGTCCTCGGCCCCGGCCGCACATCACGAACACGGTAGCGAAGTGGCTGCTCATGAACACAGCGCCGAAGCCTGGTCGCCGGAAGACGGCTGGCAGCGCGTGCTGTCCACCACAGGCGGCAACCTGGTGGTCGCGGTCGGCTTCGCCCTGATCCTCGCCGCCCTGTACAGCCTTCGCGAGCCCAAACGTGCTGCCACCGGCGCATTGTGGGGGTTGGCGGGCTTCGCCGTGTTCTGCCTGGCCCCAACCCTGGGCTTGCCACCCGAACTGCCGGGTACTGCGGCCGCCGACCTGGGGCAACGCCAGGCCTGGTGGGTCGGTACAGCCAGTGCCACAGCGCTGGGCCTGGCCTTGCTGGTGTTCGCCCGCCATTGGCTGCTGAAGGCGCTGGGCGCCGTGCTGCTGGTCATTCCCCATGTAATCGGTGCTCCGCAACCCGAGGTGCACGAAAGCCTGGCCCCCGAAGCATTGGAAACCCAGTTCAAGGTCGCCTCCTGGCTGACCAACGCCGCCTTCTGGCTGGCCTTGGGCCTGCTCAGCGCCTGGCTGTTCCGCCGCGCCAGCCAGGCTTGATGCCTGCCTTCTACGCCGGTTTTGGTTGCCGCCGGGGTTGCCCGGCAGATGCCGTGCAACGCTTGCTGCGCCAGGCTCTGTACAACCAGGGGCTGGCGTTGGCCGACCTGCGCGGCATCGCAAGCATCAGCCTGAAGGCCGACGAGCCCGGCTTGTTGCAACTGGCAGAGCGCCTCGGTTTGCCCTTGGTGCTGTACCATGGCGCGCAACTGCAACCCTATGAACCACTGCTCAGCCACCGTTCCGCGGCTGCCCACCAGCACAGTGGCTGCTGGGGCGTAGCCGAGAGCGCGGCACTGGCCCTGGCCAGCCAGCGGCAGGGTACGGCCAGGCTGCTGCTGACGCGCCAGGTACTGGGCCCGGCCACGCTCGCCCTGGCCTGCTGAGCGTTTCGCACCCTCTTTCTTGCCAGGACTTTGCATGACCATCTACTTTATCGGTGCCGGCCCCGGCGACCCGGAGCTGATCACGGTCAAGGGCCAACGGCTGATTCGTCAGTGCCCGGTGATCATTTATGCCGGTTCACTGGTACCCGCCGCCGTGCTCGAAGGCCACCAGGCCGAAACCGTGATCAACAGCGCCGAACTGCATCTGGAACAGATCATCGCCGCCATGCACAACGCACACGAAAAGGGTCAGGATGTGGCCCGGGTGCACAGCGGTGACCCCAGCCTGTACGGCGCCATCGGTGAGCAGATCCGCCACCTGCAGGCGCTGGGCATCGATTACCAGATCATCCCCGGCGTTACCGCCACCGCAGCGAGCGCCGCCCTGCTCGGCTGCGAGCTGACCTTGCCTCAAGTGGCGCAGACAGTGATCCTCACCCGCTATGGCGACAGCTCGCCCATGCCGCCGGGTGAACAGTTGGGCGACCTGGCGCGCCATGGCAGCACCCTGGCCATTCATCTGGGGGTCAAGCACCTGTCGCGCATTGTCGACGAGTTGATGCCGCACTATGGCGCGCACTGCCCAATTGCAGTGGTGCATCGGGCCACCTGGCCAGACCAGGATTGGGTGCGCGGCAACCTCGGCGATATCGTCGAACGCGTAGCGGCCAAGGATTTCCGGCGCACGGCGCTGATCCTGGTAGGCCACGTACTGGGCGATACCCCATTCGCCGAATCGGCCTTGTACCGTGCCGGGCATGCCCACCTGTACCGCCCTGGCGACTGAACATTGCCAGCCTTGCCTCGGGCGTAGCAGACTCCGGGTTCCCGCCTGCGAACAGGAGTCATACCCATGCTGGAACTACGCCCCAACTGCGAGTGCTGTGATGCCGATCTGCCGGGTGACAGCCCCGACGTCATGATCTGCTCCTTCGAATGCACGTTCTGCCGTGCCTGTGCCGAAACCCGCTTCCAAGGCCGCTGCCCAAATTGTACCGGGCAGTTGGTAGCCCGCCCGACGCGGGTCGGAAAGGCATTGACCAACAACCCTGCCTCCACACTGCGTATACACAAACCGCACGCTGCCTGTGCCTGAACAACTGCAAAGAACCGGCATCATCGCTTTTTCAGGGTGATGCCTTTCCTGTTTCTTGTAGGACTTTTCAACAGTTAGCGCTGGGGATTTCAACACTTCTATACTCGGCATTACCAAACTTCGGGAATGGTCGTATCGTGCAGCGCTTCCGATAACCCCACTTGCAAACGTATTCCTGAGTGTTCCAGGAAGCGGACCACATCCCAACAGGAGTTTTCCTCATGACAACCGTGCTGATCGTCGACGACCACCCTATTGTCCGGCTGTCCCTGCGCCTACTGCTCGAGCGCGAGCGCTTCCATGTCATCGGCGAGGTCGGCAATGGCAGTGAAGTGGCTCAGGTAGCCCGCGAACTGCGCCCGGACGTAGTCATTCTCGACATCGGTCTGCCTGGCCTGGACGGCATGGAAGTCATCAAACGGTTGCAGAGCCTGGAGCCGGTACCGAAGATCATGGTACTGACCGGCCAGGCCACCGATCTGTATGTGCGCCGCTGCCTGGATGCCGGGATAGGCGCCTTCGTCACCAAGGAAGAGGACCATGAGGCCCTGCTGTTCGCCCTCAAGGCCCTGATCAAAGGTTATTCGACCTTTCCGCAAATGTCGGTCAACAGCAACTCGCTGGAGAGCGAGCCCGTGCGCCTGGCCAGTCTCTCCAACCGAGAAATGGAAGTGCTGCGGCGCCTTGCGCGCGGCGAGAACAACAAGAACATCGGCACTTGCATGAACCTCAGCGCCAAGACCATCAGCACCTACCGGGGCCGTATCATGGAAAAGCTCAAGACTGAGTCTCTCGTGGAAATGGTCGACCTGGCCAAGCGCAACAGCGTCTATTGAGCGCTCGGCTCCCATGAAACAGTTGCTGGCGAGCGTCCTTCTGACTATTGGTCTGGCCAACTCCACGGTGCTGCAGGCCAGCAGCGAACCACGCCATCTGCTGGCGCGCTCAATCAGTGCCGCTGCCCCGCTGGCGTTATCCGGCGATGATCGCCACTGGCTGAAAACTCGCCAACGTCTGATACTGGGCAGTGCGCGCCCCGACTACCCCCCGTTCGAAATCAATGTCAGTCAGCATGACTATGAGGGGTTGAGCGCAGACTACGCCGGTATCATCGGCGAACAGCTTGACATACCCATTGAAGTACGCCGTTTTGACAGCCGTCACGAGGCCATCACTGCCCTGCGTGATGGGCATATCGACCTGCTCGGTAGCTCCAACGCCTTCGAAGCGGCAGACGCCCAGCTTAGCCTGAGCACCCCCTATGCCGACGACCTGCCAGTGATCGTCACCCGTGAGGGGCATAGCTTGAAAAGCGCGCCCGACCTCGCCGGCCTGCGCCTGGCGATGGTCGATCACTACCTGCCGGCCGCCAGCGTTCGCACCCTGTACCCGAAAGCGCAACTGAGCCTATACCGCTCGACCCTGGCCGGGCTCGCTGCCGTGGTGCTGGGCGAGGCGGACGCCTATCTGGGCGATGCGATCAGCACCGACTACATGATCGGCAAAAGTTTTCAAGGTACGTTGAAAATCGACCACTTCTCGCAACTGGCTCCAGAGGCTTTTGCCTTCGCCATCGCCAGCGACAACCCGCGCCTGCATCGGCTGGTGAACAAGGCGCTGTCACGCATCAACGAAAGTGAACGCCTGAACATTCTGCGCCGCTGGAGCAGTGGTAACACCAGCCTGCTGCTACAGCGCCACCTCACGGCCTTGAGCGAAGAAGAAGAATCCTGGATCACCGCCCACCCCACAATCAGCGTACTGGTCAATACCTCGCTGGCACCTTTGACGTTCAACGATGCTCAGCACCGCCCTAGCGGTATCACCCTGGACCTGCTCAAGCAGATCTCACTGCGCACGGGGTTGCAGTTCACACCCGTCGAGAGTGCTTCATCGCAGGCCATGATCGACCGCCTGGTGCACGGCGAGGCACAGATGATCGGGGCGCTGGGCTATGGTGCCGACCGTTTGAAGCAACTGCGCTACACCCGCCCCTACCTGGTCAGCCCGCGCGTGCTTGTCACCCGCAACGACGGTGAACCACCTGCACAGGCCAAGTCCCTGGACGGCAAGCGCATCGCCTTGGTGCGGGGCTCACCGCAGCAGGCCGTTTTGCAACAGCGATACCCGCAGGCCGAGATAGTCGAAGTTGACAACCCACTTAGCCAGATGGAGGCAGTGGCCAACGGTGTTGCCGACGTGGCCCTGAGTAGCCATATCAATGCTGCCTATTACATCAGCCATGTGTTCAAGGACCGTTTGCGCATCGCCAGCGTGCTCGACGACGCCCCGGCGATTGCCGCCTTTGCCGTAGCCGCCGACCAGCCACAGCTACAGGCCATTCTCGACAAGGCGCTACTGAGCATTCCACCTGAAGAACTGGACCAGTTGATCAACCGCTGGCGCACCAGCACGCTGGTGAGCGACAGCCCATGGCGCGACTATCGCACCCTGGCTTTGCAGGTGCTGGTGCTGTCGGCCCTGCTGCTGGCCGGGGTGGTGTTCTGGAACAGCTACCTGCGCAAGCTGATCAACCAGCGAACCGAGGCACAGCACGCGCTGCAGGCACAGCTCGCGCTGAGCCGCGGGCTGCTGGAACAGCTACGCCAGGCCAAGGACGATGCCGAACAGGCCAGCCAGACCAAAAGCACCTTCCTGGCCACCATGAGCCATGAGATCCGTACCCCGATGAATGCGGTGATCGGTCTGCTGGAACTGGCCCTGGAAGATAGCCGCAGCGGCCACAGCGACGCCCAGACCTTGCAGACCGCCCATGATTCAGCCATTGGCCTGCTTGAGCTGATTGGCGATATTCTCGACATTTCCCGCATCGAATCCGGGCATATCAGCCTGCAGCCGGTGCCTACCAATCTGGTCGAACTGGTGCGCGCCACGCTGCGGGTGTTCGAAGGCAATGCCCGGGCCAAAGGGTTGCATCTGCAGAGCGAGCTGCCTGCAGAGCCGGTATGGGTGCTGGCCGACCCACTGCGACTCAAGCAAATTCTGTCCAACCTGATCAGCAACGCCATCAAGTTCACCGACCGTGGTGAAGTGCAGGCATGCCTGCTGCTGCCCAAAATTGCCGGCCACGGCCTTCTGGCAATCGAGCTGAGTGTGCGCGACACCGGCATCGGCATCAGCCCCGCCGACCAGGGCAGGCTGTTCAGTGCCTTCGTTCAGGTCGATGGCCCTAGGGCACGTCAAGGGGCAGGCCTGGGGTTGGTCATCAGCCGTACCCTGGCCGAACTGATGGGCGGCGCCCTGAGCCTTCAGAGCGTCGAGGGCGTTGGCACCCGGGTACAAGTCAGCCTGCGGTTACCCGTCTGCGCAGCACCGGTACCCGCACAACAGCCACTCACGACACAGGAAAGCAACAGCGGCCCGCTCAATATTCTGGTGGTCGACGACTACCCGGCCAACCTGCTATTGCTGGAACGGCAACTGCAAACCCTGGGGCACCACGTCACACTGGCGGAAAATGGCGAGATCGCCCTTGCACGCTGGCAGGAAGCGCGCTTCGACCTGGTGATCACCGATTGCAGCATGCCGGTCATGGACGGGCATGAACTCACCCGGCGCATTCGCAGCCTGGAGGGCGAACGCGGCCTGCCAGCAGGCCGTATTCTTGGCGTGACCGCCAACGCCCAGGCCGAGGAGCGTACTCGTTGCCTGGCCAGCGGCATGGACGAATGCCTGTTCAAGCCGATTGGTCTTCGCACGCTCAAAACCCATCTGCCCCAGGTGCGTCCTCAGCAGCCGTCGCCGGAGCCTTCCCATAGTGGGTTCGATCTGGCCGAATTGCGTCACCTGACCCAAGACGACGAACAGTTGACACGGCATTTGCTGGAGCAATTGTCGATAAGTGTCGGTGAAGACCTGGCCGCCCTGCGTGCCTTGGCGACAGATGCCCCTGATGAAGCCGTACGCGCCTTGGCCCACCGCATCAAAGGTGGCGCCAAAATGATCAGAGTGCGCACCGTGGTCAAAGACTGTGAAGCGATCGAACACGCCCACGCACAAGGGCTGTCCACCGTTGAACAGCGCCGGCAACTGCAAGTCAGCCTGCAGGCACTGCTTGACGAGATGCGCGAGGCGCTCAATGCAATTGCAGCGTCGAGCTGATCTGGCTGATGGCGTCCACGACGTGCCGTGAGCCTTGCTGGATTTCCATGATCACCGTCCCCGCCTCATTGGCCAGCGCCACGCCATGACCGGTGCGGTTGAGGCTCGATTGCATGCTGGCCACTGCCAATAGCGACAGGTCGTGGTTCTGCCGCACCACATCGACGATTTCCAGGGTGGCCTTGCTGGTGCGCGCTGCCAGGTTGCGCACCTCATCAGCCACCACGGCAAAGCCGCGCCCGTGCTCGCCGGCACGAGCGGCCTCGATGGCGGCATTCAGGGCCAACAGGTTGGTCTGGTCGGCGATGCCGCGAATGGTCAGCACAATCTGCCCGATCACGTCCGACTGCTTGTTTACCGCATCGATGCTGCGCGCTGCGTCGTTAAGCTCCTGGGAAATCTGCTCGATTACCTGCACTGCCTGCTGCACCACTTCGGTACCCTTGCGCGCGCAGGCATCGGTCTGCACCGAACTGGCATGGGCGGCATGGGCGGCGCTTTGCTGGGTGCAGACCTGATGGGTGATGTCGCTGGCAAACTTGACCACTTTGCACAGGCGGCCCTTGCTGTCGAAGATCGGGTTGTAGGAGGCCTCCAGGAAAACGGTCTGGCCTTGCTTGTTGACGCGTTCAAAGCGGTGCGAGTGGTATTCGCCACGGTTCAGCGAAGCCCAGAACTCCCGGTACTGGGCCGATTCGCGCTCATGTGCCAGGCAGAACAGCCCGTGATGGCGGCCAACCACCTCATCCAGGCGGTAGCCCATGGTGTCGAGAAAGTTTTGGTTGGCCTTGATCACCCGGCCTTGCGGGGTGAACTCTATCACCGCCATGGAGCGGCTGATGGCCTTGAGCAGGCTCTCGCTCTCGTGCTCCAGCACCACCCGCTGGGTGATGTCCGATGCTACTTTGATTACGCTGGTGACGTGCCGGTGCTCGTCCAGCACGGGCATGTAGCTGGCTTCCAGCCAGACCTCGCGACCCGCCTTGTCGATGCGCTCGAAGGTACCGCTGATTGCCTTGCCCTGCCCCAACTCGTGCCACAGTTGCTGGTATTCGGCGCTTTTTGCATAGTCCGCCTCACAGAACAGCCGGTGGTGCTTGCCTCGCAGTTCGTCGGCACTGTAGCCCATGGCCTGGCAGAAGCGCTCGTTGGCGTCGAGGATAGTGCCGTCAGGGGTGAACTCAATCATCGCCATGGCACGACCGATAGCGGCGAGTTTGGCTTGCGCATTGGCCAACGCCTCGCGGCTGCGCTGGATTTCTGCCAAATCAGACTTGCGGTGGAAATCGAACATGACGCGGGGCTCCCTATGCGCGGTTTTCTGAGCATAGATCGCCGTTGGCAAGTCGTCGCTTAGCCCCCGTAGGAGCGGGTTCACCCGCGAACACCGGCACAGCTGGTGCCATGCCCGCATCGCCTGCTTCGTGGGTAAACCCGCTCTACATACGTTTCGGGCCAATCATTCCTGTGGGATTCGCGCGAGAAGGCCCTGGCGGGCACTCTCAAGAGCTCTCGCGCACCATCAGCTCAAAGCCCAGATCCTGCTGCGCGTTCGTCACCCGCTTGCCATCCAGCAACGCCAGCAACGCCTGCGCCGCGCCCCGCCCCACCGCAGCCCGTGGTGTGCGGATCGAGGTCAGCCGCGGCACCATATGCGCCGAGGCCGGCAAATCGTTGAAACCGACCATCGCCACCTGGCGTGGCACCTCCACCCCTTGACGCAAGGCCTGCAGCACCGCGCCCTGGGCCAGGTCGTCATTACAGAAGAAGATACCGTCGACATCCGGCGCCTGCAGCATCAGTTGGCTGAACAGCACACTGCCCAGGGCAATCGACGACGGCTCCGGGGCCAGCACCTCCAGCTCGGCAGCCTGCAAACCGGCCTCTGCCAAAGCCTGACGGAAACCCTCGGCACGCTGCATCACCCTCGGGTCCAACTGCGCGGCAATGAATGCAAGGCGCTTGCGCCCGCGCTCGATCAGGTGCCGTGCAGCAGCATGCCCGGCCTGATGCTGCGAGAAGCCGACCGACAAAGCCCCTGGCTCACCATTGAGTTCCATCATGTGCACACACGGCACGCCGCTGGCAGCCAGCATCTGCCGCGCAGCATCGCTACGCTCGAAGCCGGTCAGCAAAATGCCGCAGGGCTGATAGGCCAGGTAATTGCGGATCAGGTTCTCTTCTTCGGCAAGGTCGTAGTGATAGTTGCCGATCAGCACCTCTAGCCCACGAGGGCGCATGACCTCGTGAATGGCCTCCAGGGTGTCGATGAACAGCTGGTTGGACAACGACGGGATCAACACCACCACCGACTGGCTGCGGGCCGAGGCCAGCGCCCGGGCCGCCGGGTTGGCAACATAGCCAAGGTTCGCCGCTGCGGCGATGACCTTTTCCACCAGGTCAGGCGCAACCGTGCTGACTCCGCGCAAGGCGCGCGAAGCGGTAATCGGGGAGACCCCGGAAAGCCTGGCAACTTCTGCCAGAGTGGGACGACCTGTAGTTCGGGAGCCGGTGCGGGACATGAATGTTGTAATTTTACTACTTGCAAGGAGAGGGAACGGCCACTAAGGTAGCGCTGTCTCAGGATGCAGGCAATGTAATCTTTGGTAGCGGCCACTACGCGCTTGCCACCAGGCGTCCATACTGCGTAAGGACAAGACCAATAACACCGGGGAGATGGCTGTTCGTCAACGGCGAGACAGCGCTATCTCACCCGCAGGAGGTACTGATGAATTCTCCCCTGTCCGCCATTGTGGTGATGGGCGTGGCCGGTTGCGGCAAAAGCTGCATCGGCGCCGCCATCGCTGCCAGAAGCGGCGGCCGCCTGATCGAAGGCGACGCTTTCCACCCTGCCGAAAACATCCGCAAGATGAGCGCGGGCATCCCGCTGGACGACAGCGACCGTGCCGGCTGGCTGGTACGCCTTGGTGAAGAGTTGCAAGCCACCACCCAGGCCGGACAACGCCCGATCCTGACCTGCTCGGCACTCAAGCGCCGCTACCGCGACACCCTGCGCGATGCCATGCCAGGGCTGGTGTTCGTGTTCCTCGAACTGTCGCCTGCCGAGGCCGAAAAACGCGTGCTGGCTCGCCCAGGGCACTTCATGCCGGCCAGCCTCATCGACAGCCAGTTCGCTGCCCTGGAATCGCCACGCGGCGAGCCACTGACGCTTGCACTGGACGCCACCCAACCGATCGAAGCACTGGCCGAAGCGGTTGACCACTGGCTAAAGCGCTGCGGTGAGCCGGGCCTGGCGCAAACCGCCTGACCTCGGTGGCTTTTCCGTCTCACCCAAGACAGCGCTACCCCAAACCGTAAACGCGACAAAGACTCCACAAAGCTACGCCCAAAACAACGATAAGACCGAGGCCTTCAAACCATGTTCGGACTGGCTACTGATACCTTCCTGCTGCTCGACGCGCTGGTTACCATCGTCGGGCTGATCCTGCTGATCACCCACTTCAAGGTTCACCCCTTCGTCGCCCTGACCCTCGCGGCCGGCTTCTTGGGCCTGACTTCCGGCATGCCGGTGGCCAAGGTCATGAAATCGTTCCAGGACGGTTTTGGCGGCGTACTTGGCTTCGTCGGTATCGTGCTCGCCCTGGGCACCATGCTCGGCAAGCTGATGGCCGACTCTGGTGGCGCCGACCAGATCGCGCAAACCCTCATCCGCGCCTTCGGGAAGAAGAACGTGCATTGGGCGATGATGTTTGCCGCCTTCCTGGTGGGCATCCCGCTGTTCTTCGAAATCGGCTTTGTGCTGCTGATTCCACTGGTATTCATCGTCGCCCGGCGCTCGGGCGTATCGTTGGTGAAAATCGGCATTCCGCTGCTGGCCGGCCTGTCGGTGGTGCACGGGCTGGTGCCGCCACACCCGGGCCCCTTGCTGGCGATTGGCATTTTCCACGCTGACATTGGCAAGACCATTTTCTACGGTCTGATCGTCGCACTGCCCACCGCGATCATCGCCGGTCCTCTGTTCGGTAACTTCATTTCCCGCTACATCCCGGGCAACCCGTCGCAGGAGCTGATGGACCAGATCGCCAAGGAGTCCGACCAAGGCAACCTGCCAAGTTTCAGCATCACCCTGATCACCGTATTGCTGCCGGTCGCATTGATGCTGCTGAAAACCTTTGCCGACGTGGTGCTGCCTGCCGAGCACATCGTGCGCCAGTGGATGGACCTGATCGGGCACCCGATCACCGCCCTGCTTGCCGCCCTGCTGCTGGCCTTCTACACCTTCGGCTCGGCCCGAGGCTTCAACCGCCAGCAGATCATGAAGATGCTTGACCAGAGCCTTGCACCGACTGCCGCCATCGTGCTGATCGTCGGTGCTGGCGGTGGCTTCAAGCAAATGCTGGTGGACACCGGCGTAGGGAACGTGATCGGGCAGATGGCGGTGCAGGCAGAAATCTCGCCGATCATGCTGGCATGGCTGGTGGCGGCGGTGATCCGCATCGCGACCGGCTCCGCCACAGTCGCCACCATCACCGGCGCGGGTATCGTGGCACCGGTGATCGACCTGGTGCCGGGGGTGAATCGTGAGCTATTGGTACTGGCCACCGGTGCCGGCTCGCTGATCCTGTCGCACGTGAACGACGCCGGCTTCTGGCTGGTAAAGCAGTACTTCAACATGACCGTGGCAGAAACCTTCAAGACTTGGAGCATGATGGAGACGATCCTGTCCATCGTCGGCATCATTTTCATCATGTTGCTGTCGCTGGTGGTGTGACCGTTGATCGGGGTAATGGCACCTTGACGTTTCGGGTAAGGCCAAAGATGAAGTATGAGCCTTACCCGAATAGCAAAGGAGCCTGCCATGCCCCGCTCAATCATCCTGTCGATTGCCCTGCTCGCCTCGCCGCTGGCCTTTGCTGTCGGCACAGGTCCGACCTACCCCGACGACCCGCACAATACGGCGCCACAGCCTGGCGCGGATAGCACCCTCAACCCGATCGAGAAGCCTTTGCCGCGGGACACCGACCCGCGCTTACAGGGCAACGAACCGCAAAGCCCGCCGGCCAAGCAGAATGACAACCGCGACCTGCCGGGGATAGATGGCAGTGGGTCGGAAGGTACCGGCCGGCAAGGAGAAGGCAGCTCGGGCACAGGTAACCCCTGACGACACCGCCTGTACTACCACTGACGCTTGTCAGGCCGGGTCAGCCCCAGCTTTTCGATCCGGTAACGCAGCATATCCCGCGACAATCCAAGCATCCGCGCCGACTTGGTCACGTTCCAGTCGGTGCGGTCCAGCGTCTTGCAGACGAGATCACGCTCCATGTCAGGCAGACTTGTACCCGGCTCTGGCTCATGCCGAGGCATTTCGAACATGGCCGCCATCGGCTGCTGCACCAACGGCTCGTCAACCAAGGTCATGCACAGGTTCAACTGATGCGCCTGCACGACCTCGTTCGGCGCCAGCAACACGGTTTGCTCCAGCATGTTGCGCAATTCACGCACATTGCCCGGCCAGCTATAACCGAGCATCAGGCTTTCGGCCTCGGCAGAAAAGCGCAGGTTCGGCTTGCCATAACGCCGGCTGTGGTGGGCAAGAAAATGCCGCGCCAGTAGCAGAATGTCCTGCCCACGCGAATACAGGCGTGGCACCTTCAGGGCGATAATGCGAAGGCGGAAGAACAGGTCACGGCGGAACTTGCCCTGCTGCACCATTTGCTCCAGGTTACAGTTGGTGGCACTGATCACCCGCAGATCCACCTTGCGCTCCTTCACCGCACCAATCCGGCGGATGCTGCGGTCCTCCAGCAACTTGAGCAACTTGGCTTGCAGCACCAGGTCCATTTCTCCGATCTCGTCAAGGAACAGGGTGCCGCCATCGGCTGCCTCCACCAGCCCCACCCGGCGCTCCTTGGCATCGGTGAACGCGCCCTTCTCGTGGCCAAACAGTTCGGCCTCAAGCAGGTTGGCAGGGATCGAAGCGCAATTGAACTCGATGAACGGCCCTTTACTGCGCGAACCATCAAAATGCAGGGCCCGGGCGACCAGCTCCTTGCCAGTACCGGTCTCGCCTTCGATCAGCACCGGCGGCAGGTCGTCACTGGCCATGCGCCGCTCGGCATCAAGCACCTGGCGCAGGGTGTGCTTGAGGGTGAGCATCACCGGCGACTCGCCGATCAAGGCCTGCAACCCGGACTTTTGCGCCTCGCGCTCCTGGTAGAACGACAGCGTGCGCTCCATGCGCTCGGTAGCCAGGGCCTTGTCCAGGGTCAGTTTGAGCTCGGCCAGTACCACCGGCTTGGTCAGGTAATGAAAGGCGCCCTCCTTCATCGCCTGCACGGCATCTTCGACATTGCCGTAGCCGGTCATCATGATCACTTTCAGGTCCGGCGCCTGGGCCACCAGGGTACGCAGCAGGTCGTGCCCGCTCATGCCTGGCAACGAGTTGTCGGTCAGCACCGCGTCGGGTTGCGCCCGCTTGATCTGCTCCAGCGCCAGCTCCGCGCTGTGGCACACGATGACTTCGTAGCCCTTTAGGCTGAGGTAGGTGCGAATGTTGTCGGCAAGGATTTCATCATCCTCGACGACCAGGATGCTGTGCTCCATGTTCCCCTCCCGCTGCAATATTGAATGTAAGGCTGACGCGGGTTCCTTCCTCCTCGCGGCTGCTCAGGCTGACCGAGCCGCCAAAACGTTCCATGATGCGTTTGACCAGGGCCAGGCCTACACCGAGGCCACCCTGTTTGGTCGTGAAGAACGGTTTGAACACCATCCGTTCCTGCTGTTGGCTCATGCCTTTGCCCGTGTCGGTCAGCACGAACTCGGCACGCAGGCCTTCCTGCACATTGACCTGGGCATTGAGCATCCCGCCAGCGGGCATGGCCTCCAGGGCGTTGGAAAACAGGCTGTTGAGAATCTGCGTGAGCTGCAGCGGCTGGCTGACCACCCACTGCTCGTCAGGCCCTTCGAAATGAAAGCGCACGCCGTTGCGTTCGATCTGCTGGGCGAAGGCCAGGTGGGTGTCCTCGATGGCCGCCACCAGGTCCACGGCCTCGGGTTCGTCACTGGCCGGGCGCAACGACACCAGCAGGTCGCGCACCCAGCGCGACATGCGGTCGACCTGGCTGATGATGTCAGTGATGTTCTTCTGCGCAGCTGGGTTGGCAGTTTCCTGGGCAAGTTCGGCACTGGAGCGTATGTTGGCCAGCGGGTTACGCATGCTGTGAGCCACTGCCGACGACATTTCTCCCAACGCCACGTAGGTTTCGCTTGCCACCAGCCGCTCCTGCTGCAGGTGCAGCATGTGCGCCGCCCGGCGCACGATCCAGAACAGGCCGAAGTAGATCAACGCCCCACCCACCAGTGTCGAGGCCCAGATCAACACATAGCCGCGCTGGATGCGGCGGATGAGGTCTTGCGGCTCCTTGTAGATTTCCACCATGGCCAGTACCTGCTCACCCTGGCTGTCGAACAGCGGGATGTAGTTCTCGATGAACAGGTAGCGTGGTGCACGCTGGAACTTCTGCTCTTCGCGATCATGCGCAACCTTGTGATAGCTGGCCCACACCGCCTTGCGCGAGCGGAAGGCGCGCTCAAGATCGCCATCAACTTCTATCCGCTTGCCAATCAGTTCTACGTTGGTGGACCAGACAATGGTGCGGTCGCGGGCATAGACGTTGGCCAGCAAGGTGTCCGGCAGGTGCTCGACATGATCGAGGAACTCGACCCGGGTCGATTCGGCCAAAGCCGGGGTGACTTGCAGGTGCTGCAGGTCCAGCCGCGGGTCCAGCAACTCGCCCATGGTGGTGCCAGGCGGCAATTGCGAATGACGCACTTCGGCCTGGGCCATGGCCTGAATGAACTGCGCGGTGAGCATGGCATCGCGCTGCACACTGTCGCGCACGACGAAGCGTGTTGAGACGTAACCCAGCCCAACTGCCACTGCGGTAATGATCAACAGGCTGATCACCGAAAACCAGCGCAGCAGGTTGAAGTCACGCAAGGGTACGGCCAGTCCGCTGGCGGTTGCATTGGCCTTGTCGGGCGCTTCGTTTTCCAGCATCTGCATCGCGTGGTTCCCGCGCAGGGCGTACGTTAAGAACTGCATCAAAGCCAATGGCAGTCGCCAGTGGGTCGCAATCCACCTGGGCAGTCGCAGCTGCCATTTGTCGCGTGTCGCGCTTCACAAACTTCGTAGCAAAAACCTGGCCAGAGGAACCATTACAAATTAAATTCGTTATTTTTCAGTTAGTTGCGAAAACTTATTAAGTGTAATTAGAGGGTGATCCCCCACATTTGGGTGACTAACACCCAAATATATAACTCTTATATCTATCAGTACCTTACTGGGCTTTATTAATGTAATTTGACGCACTCAGGCCAGTCGAAAACCTAACGAAACCCTCGTGCCGTGGCCTTCGCTGCTGCTGAGCCGGACCGTACCGCCGAACCGTTCCATGATGCGTTTCACCAGCACCAGCCCCACTCCCAGCCCTCCCTGTTTGGTGGTGAAGAACGGCCGAAAAGCCATACGCTGCTGCTCTTCGTTCATGCCTTTGCCATTGTCGGACAAGCGCAGGGTCAGGCCGCGCCGGTTGTGACGTACCACCTCGATACGCAACCGCCCGCCCTGCTCCATCGACTCCAAGGCATTGGCAATCAGGCTACTGAATACCTGGCGCAGCAATACCGGGTGCCCCAACACCTGCGCGGCCGGTAACGGTTGCAGGTCCAGGCTTACCCCGCTGCGCGCCAGCGGCACAGCGTAGGTCTGCAGACTTTCCTGCAACGCCTGCGACAAGTCCACCGCCAGCGCCTCGTCGTTCAGCGGGCGCAGTGATTGCAGCATCTGGCGGATCCACTGCGACATGCGATCGACCTGGCTGATGATATCGCCGACTTGGCGCTGCGCCGGGCCTTCGTCGAACGCCTGCGCCAGTTCGGCACTTGAGCGGATGCTGGCCAGCGGGTTGCGCAAGCTATGGGCCACCGCCGAAGACACCTCACCCAGTGCCACGTAGGTTTCGCTGCTGATCAGTCGTTTCTGCTGCACCGCCAGCAGCCGTGCGGCGCGGTGCATGATGCAGTAAAGGCCGACATAGACCAGTGCAGCGCCGACCGTGATAGCCAACCAGATCAGGATCAGGCCACGCTCGATGCGTACGATCAGGTCGCGGGGCTCCTTGTAAATTTCGACCATCGCTGTGACCCGATCGCCATCGGCATCGAACAGCGGAATGTAGTTCTCGATGAACAGCTGCTTGGGCGGGGTGATGAACTTCTGCTCCGCGCGAGCCTGTTCGAAATTGTGATAGCTGGCCGAGACCCGCATCTTGTACTCGAAAGCCCGGTTCAGGTCTTCGTCGCCTTCGATCAGCTTGCCGATCAGTGCCGGGTTGCTGGACCAGATGACTGTGCGGTCCAAGGCGTAAATATTGGCCAGCAGCATATCGGGCAGATGCGCGATATGGTCAAGGAACTCGCCACGCGCCTTGCGCCGGGCTTGCGGGTCGACGTCGGGCAAGCTGTCGCGGTCGGTGCGCGGATCGAGCAGTTCGCCCATGGTCCGCACATTGGGGATCGACACATGGCGCACTTCGGCATCGGCGATGGAGGTGATGAACTGTGCCGTGAGTAACGCATCACGCTCGACGCTCTCGTCGATGATGAAGCGGCTGGAAATAAGCCCCAGCCCGGCAGCCACCGAGGAAATGATGGCTAGACTGACCCACGCATACCAGCGCAGCAGGTTGAACGGCTTGCGCGGGGCGGCCAACTCGCTACCGGCAGGCACATCAGTAGTGACGGAACGAGGGGCGACGTCCATAACGGACTCCTCAGCTGGGCACCTTCAAAAGGTTATAGCCCAGACGTGCGGAAACCATAGTATTAAATTGATGGCATCCGCCGAAGGGTATTTATGCCCTCCTCACTTCACCTTACAAAGACGAATCATCAGTCACCCCTTGCAGCTTTCGATACTCCCGCAGCACCGCGGGCACATAGCGGCGGGTCTCGGCAAACGGCGGCACGGCACCGCGGCGCAGCACAGCATCCGGGCCGGCGTTGTAGGCTGCCACGGCCAAGGTGATGTCGTTGTCGAACAGGGTGAGCATCTGCTTGAGGTAGCGTGCCCCGCCCTGCACATTGTCTTCCGGGTCCAGGCGGTCTTGCACCCCCATCTCGCGGGCGGTGTCCGGCATCAGTTGCATCAGCCCCACGGCACCCGCCCGCGAACGGGCGTTGGGGTTGTAGCCGGACTCGGCCTTGATCACTGCGTGCAGCAGCGCCGGCGGCACATTGTGGATGCGCGCAGCCGTCGCGACGACCTCGGCGTAAGGGCGGCCGGTGATCAACTGCGCTTTGACCGGCCCACCCTGGGCTAGCGGCTCGCTGATCACCTTCTCATAGTGACGCCCTGGTCGGTGGACATTGGTCAGTACGTAGCCCCCCTTGGCATCGATTGAGATGTACACATCGGCCTGGGCAGAACCTGCCGCCAGCCAGATCAAACCGAGGATGAGTCCACGCATGCCGGTCGCCTCTTGGTCGTGGCCCCTGATGTGGGGGAAATGCCCCGGAAAACCCGAGGACAGTCACCACGACGCAAGCACTGTGCCGCTTCCTGTGCCGCATGGCGCAAGGCCCCGAGGCAGACGTGCACGGCTGTTGCATAGTGCAGGTCAACGCTTGTCCCCATGCAGTGGAGGGTTTCACCATGCAGCGCAGAACCAACCCGCAACGTGGCTTCACTCTGCTAGAACTCCTGGTGGTACTGGTAGTACTCGGCCTGCTGGCCGGCATCGTCGCCCCCAAGTACTTCAGTCAGCTAGGCCGCTCCGAGGCCAAGGTTGCGCGGGCGCAAATCGAGGGGCTGAGCAAGGCCCTGGACTTGTACCGCCTGGAGGTCGGCCACTACCCCAACAGCGAACAAGGCTTGCAGGCGCTGGTGGTCGCACCCAGCGGCGAGGCTCGCTGGACCGGCCCGTACCTGCAGAAGGCCGTGCCGCAAGACCCGTGGGGCCGCCCTTACATCTACCGGCAACCCGGCGAGAACGGCGGTGAGTACGACCTGCTGTCGATGGGCAAGGACGGCCAGCCGGGTGGCGACGGGGAAAACGCCGAAATTACCAGTTGGCAGTAGGGAGAGCGGCCATGCGCTACAGCCTCAAGGCCCTGGGTAGGCAGGGCGTGGTGCAGTTGCAGATCGACGCCGAGGACGCCGACCAGGCCCGCCGCCAGGCCGAAGAACAAGGCCTGCGTGTGCTCAGCCTGCGCGGCGGCGGTACCTTACGGGGCATGGCCTGGCGGCGTGAGGCGGCGTTCGACCTGGTGCTGTTCAGCCAGGAACTGTCGACCCTGCTCAATGCCGGCCTGCCGTTGATCGATGCCTTGGAGAGCCTGGCAGAGAAGGCGCCTGCTTCGGCAGCGCGCAAAGTGCTGGCCGGGCTGGTACGCCAACTCTACGAAGGCCGCTCGCTATCCCAGGCCTTGGGCCAGCAACCGCGGGTGTTCCCGCCGCTGTACGTGGCACTGGTGCAGTCCAGCGAGCGCACCGGGGCGCTGGGGGATGCCCTCGCCCGCTACATCAG
This sequence comes from Pseudomonas sp. JR33AA, assembly GCF_021378985.1. NCBI lineage: Bacteria > Pseudomonadati > Pseudomonadota > Gammaproteobacteria > Pseudomonadales > Pseudomonadaceae > Pseudomonas > Pseudomonas sp. JR33AA. The sequence continues at coordinate 337,643 of NZ_JAJSAW010000004.1, read as the reverse complement.
CTATCGCCAGCGCCTGGACCTGGTGCGGCAGAAGCTGGTGGGCGCTTCGGTGTACCCCTTGCTGCTGTTGCTGGTAGGGGGTGGCGTGGTGCTGTTCCTGCTTGGCTACGTGGTGCCGCGGTTCAGCCAGGTATTCGAAGGCATGGGCACCGAGCTGCCCTGGTTGTCCCGGGTGCTGATGCAGATCGGCCTGTTCCTGCATGCCGAGCAGTTGTCCCTGGCGCTGGCCACTATCGCCGGCGTGACGGCGCTGTGGCTGCTGTGCCGCCACCGACGGGTACGACACTGGGCATCCTGCCAGCTACGACGCCTGCCGGCCCTGCACCAGCGCCTGATGATGTACGAACTGGCGCGCTTCTACCGCTCGCTGGGTATCCTGCTGCAAGGTGGCATTCCCATCCTTATCGCCATGGGCATGGCCCGTGGCCTGTTAAGCAGCGCGGCAGCACAGGGCCTGGAACAGGCCAGCCAGCGGGTCGGCGAAGGCCTGCCGCTGTCGGATGCGCTGGAAGCCGGCCACCTGGTCACGCCGGTGTCGTTGCGCTTGCTGCGGGCCGGCGAGCAGTCCGGCAACCTCGGTGTGATGCTCGAGCGCTGCGCCGACTTCCACGACCAGGAAATCGGCCGCTGGGTGGAATGGTTCGTCAAACTATTCGAACCATTGCTGATGACGTTCATCGGCCTGCTGATCGGCCTGATCGTGATCCTGATGTACATGCCGATCTTCGAACTGGCTTCAAGCATTCACTGAGACACAAGGCCCAAGCTTTCGCGTGACGTGGTGCCCGCACAGGCGGTGCCTTGCGCCCAATCCATGGCCGCCATCGATAGTTGATCCCCACTTATCATTCAGCGTGATATTAACCTTCGTCCCGTTCGATTCGTGCCTTTCGCGCAACACACTCACACTCCGCCCACTACTCATACATTGGCGGAGTTCTCCATGGAACAATCACTCAAACCTTTGCGCTTCCCCCTCGCTGCCCTGGCAGTGGTGGTGATCAGCGCGTGCGGTCGAACCCCCGACGCCGTGCAGGCTCCCGCCGCGCCCAAGGTAAGTGTGGCCAAGGTGATCGAGCAACCGATCACCGAATGGGACGAGTTCACCGGTCGCCTCGAAGCCCCGGAAACCGTCGAAGTGCGCCCGCGGGTCTCTGGCCAGATCGATCAGGTCGCCTTCACCGAAGGCGCGCAGGTCAAAAAAGGCGACCTGCTGTTCCAGATCGACCCCCGTCCGTTCCAGGCTGAAGTCCGTCGCCTTGAAGCCCAGTTGCAACAGGCCAAGGCCACCGCCATTCGCAGCGCCAACGAAGCGCGTCGTGGCGAGCGCCTGCGTGACAGCAACGCCATTTCCGCCGAACTGGCCGAATCACGCAGCAGCGCCGCCGCCGAAGCCCGTGCCGGGGTCGATGCAATCCAGGCCCAGCTCGACCTGGCGCGCCTGAACCTCAGTTTCACCCGCGTCACCGCGCCCATCAGCGGCCGTGTCAGCCGCGCCGAGTTCACCGCCGGCAACATCGTCACCGCCGATGTCACCCCGCTGACTAGTGTGGTGTCCACCGACAAAGTCTATGCCTACTTCGACGCCGACGAGCGCGTCTACCTCAAGTACACCCAGCTGGCCCGTGAAGGCCAGCGTAGCCAGAGCACCCCGGTATACCTGGGCCTCACCAACGAAAGCGGCAACCCGCACCTGGGCCAGATGAACTTCGTCGACAACCAGGTTAACCCGCGCACCGGCACCATCCGCGGCCGTGCGGTATTCGACAACAGCGACGGCCAGTTCACCCCGGGCCTGTATGCGCGCCTGAAGCTGGTCGGCAGCGCCCAGTACGACGCCATGCTGATCAACGACGAAGCCGTGGGCACCGACCTTGGCAAGAAGTTCGTGCTGGTCATGGACAAGGACAACAAAGCCACCTACCGCGCCGTGGAACTGGGGCCGAAGCTGGAAGGCCTGCGCATCGTGCGCAGCGGCCTGGGCAAGGACGACCGCATCGTGGTCAAGGGCCTGCAGCGCGTGCGCCCTGGTTCGCCGGTCACCCCGGAAGAAACACAGATGGCCAGCGAACAAACCCTCGCTGCCCTCGCCCAACAGCGTCAGGCCCTGGAAGCCAGCAACCCGGCGCCGAAGGTGGCGGGCAATAACGTGAAAGTCGCCAGCGCCCAGGCGCCACGCGGTTAAGGGACTCTACCGATGAACTTCTCGAAATTCTTCATTACCCGGCCGATCTTCGCCGCGGTGCTGTCGCTGGTGCTGCTGATCGCGGGTTCTATCTCGCTGTTCCAGCTGCCGATCAGCGAATACCCCGAAGTGGTGCCACCCACCGTGGTGGTGCGCGCCAACTTCCCCGGCGCCAACCCCAAGGTCATCGGCGAAACCGTCGCCGCGCCGCTGGAGCAGGCCATTACCGGTGTGGAGAACATGCTGTACATGTCCTCCCAGTCCACTGCGGACGGCAAGCTGACGCTGACCATCACTTTCGCCCTGGGTACCGACCTGGACAACGCCCAGGTGCAGGTGCAGAACCGCGTTACCCGTACCCAGCCCAAGCTGCCCGAAGAAGTGACCCGTATCGGTATCACCGTCGACAAGGCCTCTCCTGATCTGACCATGGTCGTGCACCTGACCTCGCCGGACAATCGCTACGACATGCTCTATCTGTCCAACTACGCCATCCTCAACATCAAGGACGAGCTGGCGCGTCTGGGCGGCGTAGGCGACGTGCAGCTGTTTGGCATGGGCGACTACTCGCTGCGCGTCTGGCTGGACCCGAACAAGACCGCTTCGCGCAACCTCACAGCCAGTGATGTGGTTGCTGCAATCCGTGAGCAGAACCGCCAGGTGGCCGCTGGCCAGCTGGGCGCGCCACCTGCCCCAGGTTCGACCAGCTTCCAACTGTCGATCAATACCCAAGGCCGTCTGGTCAACGAGGAAGAGTTCGAGAACATCATCATCCGCGCCGGTGCAGATGGCGAGATCACCCGCCTCAAAGACATCGCCCGGGTCGAGCTCGGCTCCAGCCAGTACGCCCTGCGCTCGCTGCTGAACAACCAGCCGGCGGTGGCCATCCCGATTTTCCAGCGCCCAGGCTCCAACGCCATCGAGATCTCCGACGAAGTGCGGGCGAAAATGGCCGAGCTGAAAAAGGACTTCCCGGAAGGGATGGACTACAGCATCGTCTATGACCCGACCATCTTCGTGCGCGGCTCCATCGAAGCGGTGGTGCACACCCTGTTCGAAGCCCTGGTGCTGGTGGTGCTGGTAGTGATCCTGTTCCTGCAGACCTGGCGCGCCTCGATCATCCCGCTGCTGGCGGTGCCGGTCTCGCTGATCGGTACCTTCGCGGTCATGCACCTGTTCGGTTTTTCACTCAACGCGCTGTCGTTATTCGGGTTGGTGCTCGCCATCGGTATCGTGGTGGACGATGCCATCGTCGTGGTGGAGAACGTCGAACGTAATATCGGGCTGGGCCTGAAGCCGCTGGAAGCCACGCAAAAGGCCATGAGCGAAGTGACCGGGCCGATCATCGCCACCGCCCTGGTGCTGTGCGCGGTGTTCGTACCTGCAGCGTTCATTTCCGGCCTGACCGGGCAGTTCTACAAGCAGTTTGCCCTGACCATCGCCATTTCGACAGTCATTTCGGCGTTCAACTCGCTGACCCTGTCGCCAGCCTTGGCCGCAGTGCTGCTCAAGGACCATCACGCACCCAAGGACCGTTTCTCGCGGTTCCTCGACAAGCTGCTGGGCAGCTGGCTGTTCTCCCCATTCAACCGTTTCTTCGACCGGGCCAGCCACAGCTACGTCGGTGGCGTGCGCCGCGTCATCCGTTCCAGCGGCATCGCCCTGTTCGTGTATGCCGGCCTGATGGGCCTGACCTACCTCGGCTTCTCGTCCACGCCGACCGGTTTCGTGCCAGCCCAGGACAAGCAGTACCTGGTGGCCTTCGCCCAACTGCCGGATGCGGCCAGCCTCGACCGTACCGAAGCGGTGATCAAGCGCATGAGCGAAATCGCCCTCAAGCAGCCTGGCGTGGCCGACTCGGTAGCCTTCCCGGGACTGTCGATCAACGGTTTCACCAACAGCCCCAACAGCGGCATCGTGTTCACCCCGCTCAAGCCATTCGATGAGCGCAAGGACCCGAGCCAGTCGGCGGCCGCCATCGCAGCCGCGCTGAATGCTCAGTTCGCCGACATCCAGGACGCCTACATCGCGATCTTCCCGCCGCCGCCGGTACAGGGCCTGGGCACGATTGGCGGCTTCCGTCTGCAAATCGAAGACCGTGGCAACCTGGGTTACGAAGCGCTGTACAAGGAAACCCAGAACATCATCGCCAAGAGCCACAACGTCCCAGAACTGGCAGGCCTGTTCACCAGCTACCAGGTCAACGTGCCACAAGTCGATGCCGCCATCGACCGGGAAAAGGCCAAGACTCACGGGGTGGCGATCACCGACATCTTCGACACCCTGCAGGTTTACCTGGGCTCACTGTACACCAACGACTTCAACCGCTTTGGCCGCACTTACCAGGTCAACGTCCAGGCTGAGCAGCAGTTCCGCCTTGATGCCGAGCAGATCGGCCAACTGAAGGTGCGCAACAACCTTGGCGAGATGATCCCGCTGGCGACCTTCCTCAAGGTCAGCGACACCTCCGGGCCGGACCGGGTCATGCACTACAACGGCTTCATCACTGCCGAGATCAACGGCGCTGCCGCCCCGGGCTACAGCTCTGGTCAGGCGGAAGCTGCGATCGAGAAGCTGCTGAAAGAGGAACTGCCCAACGGCATGACCTTCGAGTGGACCGATCTGACCTACCAGCAGATCCTCTCAGGCAATACCGCATTGCTGGTGTTCCCGCTGTGCGTGCTGCTGGCATTCCTGGTGCTGGCCGCCCAGTACGAAAGCTGGAGCCTGCCGCTGGCGGTGATCCTGATCGTGCCGATGACCCTGCTGTCGGCCATCACCGGTGTGATCGTATCGGGTGGTGACAACAACATCTTCACCCAGATCGGCCTGATCGTACTGGTGGGCCTGGCGTGCAAGAACGCGATCCTGATTGTCGAGTTCGCCAAGGACGAACAGGCCAAGGGCCTCGATCCGCTGGCTGCGGTGCTGGAAGCCTGCCGCCTGCGTCTGCGACCGATCCTGATGACCTCGATAGCCTTCATCATGGGTGTTGTGCCTTTGGTGTTCAGCTCCGGTGCAGGTTCGGAAATGCGCCATGCCATGGGTGTGGCGGTGTTCTCGGGGATGATCGGCGTAACGGTGTTCGGCCTGTTCCTGACCCCGGTGTTCTTCTTCCTGATCCGCCGTTTCGTCGAGCGTCGCCAGGCCCGCAAGGCCGAACACGCTCAAGTGCTGGAGAACCACGCATGAACCTGCTCAAACCCTTGACCCCAAGTCTGCTGGCACTGGCCCTGGCGGCTTGTGCGGTAGGCCCGGACTATCAGGCGCCAGCCACCGAACCTGCACAACTGGGCAACGATGTGCAGGCCAAGGCCTACGACCGTAGCCGCTTCGAGAGCCTGTGGTGGAAGCAGTTCGACGACCCCGTGCTGAACCAGCTGGTGCAGGCTTCGCTGGACGGCAACCGTGACTTGCGCGTGGCCTTCGCCCGCCTGAAGTCGGCCCGTTCGATCCGCGAAGACGCCGAGAACGACCCGTTCCCGGTGGTCACCAGCCGTGCCAGCAGCGATCTCGGCAAAGGCCAGATCCCCGGCCAGACCACGCAGCGGGTAAACAGCGAGCGCTACGACCTGGGCCTGGACATGGCCTGGGAACTTGACCTGTTCGGCCGCATCCAGCGCCAGATCGAAGCCAGCGAAGCCCAGGAAGCGGTAGCCGCGGCCGATCTGCAACAGTTGCAGGTCAGCCTGATCGCCGAACTGGTCGATGCCTACGGGCAACTACGCGGTGCCCAGCTGCGCGAGAAGATCGCCCTGGCCAACCTGAAGACCCAGGAGGAATCACGCACCATCACCGAAACCCTGCGCGAGGCGGGCGTTGGCAATGACCTCGACGTGGTGCGCGCCGATGCGCGCCTGGCCGGGGTCGAAGCCACCGTGCCGCAACTGCAAGCCGAACAGGCACGGGCGCGGCATCGCATCGCCACCCTGCTCGGCCAGCGCCCTGACGCGCTCAGTGTCGACCTGTCGCCCAAAGCCCTGCCGGCCATCGCCAAGGCGCTGCCGGTCGGTGACCCGGGTGAACTGCTGCGCCGCCGCCCTGACATCCGCAGCGCCGAGCGCCAGCTGGCGGCCGCCACCGCCAACGTTGGCGTGGCCACCGCCGACCTGTTCCCCCGCGTCAGCCTTAGTGGCTTCCTCGGCTTTACCGCCGCCCGCGGCTCGCAGATCGGTTCTTCGGCGGCCAACGCCTGGGCACTGGGCCCGAGCATTACCTGGGCGGCCTTCGACCTGGGCAGCGTGCGGGCCCGCCTGCGCGGCGCCAAGGCCGATGCCGAAGGGGCTCTGGCCAACTACGAACAGCAGGTGCTGCTGGCGCTGGAAGAGTCGGCCAACGCCTTCAGCGATTACGACAAGACCCAGCAGCGCCTGCTGTCGCTGATGCGCCAGAGCGACGCCAGCCGCAAGGCTGCAGAACTGGCCTCGATTCGATATCGCGAGGGCACTGTGGACTACCTGGTACTGCTCGATGCCGAACGTGAGCGGCTAAGCGCTGAAGATGCACAAGCTCAGGGTGAAGTCGACCTGTACCGCGGCATCGTCTCGATCTACAAGGCCCTGGGTGGTGGCTGGCAACCGCAGACCGTGGCCAGCGCACACTGACACACCTCGTTTCAACGACTCCTTTGGTTGGCTCCTCCCCCAACCGTTTGCCCCGCAGGCCATGGTCTGCGGGGCTTTTTTATGTTTGCTGTTGTATTTAGCACACTGCGCAGTGTGCCCGGTTCGGTTGCATTTACCCCCCGGCTGGCCCAAGCTCTGCCCTTCCCGCCGCCACGGATCGTCCGATGCCCAGACGCAACCGCTACCTGATCGCCCTGCTGTTGTCGATTCTGGTATCGGCGCTGTTCGGTTACCTGTGGCGCGACGCCCCGCCAATACCGCCGACCTTGCCAGCACACAGCTACGCCAAGGCGCTGCGCCAAGCCCACGACGGCCAGCCCGGTGCCGCACGGGTGCTGTACCAGCAATTGCAACGTGATGACCTGCCTGCGATCCGCCGTGCGGCGCTCTACGCCGAGTTGCCCAACTACCCCTCGCCGCTGGCATTGAAACTGGCCCGCCAGGACCTGGAACATGCCGAGCCGCTGGTGCGTCGAGCGGCCATTGCCAGTATCCGCCGCCTGTTACCGCCAGCACAGCGCAGCCTGGTACTCGGCCCGCTGCTGGACGACGGTGAGCAAAGCGTGCGTTTTGCCGCCGTGGACGCCTTGCTGGGGCTTGAACCCGACGCCATCGGCCTCTATTTCGGCCCCCTGCAGTCAGCCCTGGAGGACTACCAGCAAGCCCTGGAGCAACAGCCTGAAGATGCCGACGCCCAAGTGCACCTGGCGCGCCTGTACCTGCACGAAAACGACTACACGCACGCCGCTGAGGCCTTGCAACGTGCGCTTGCGGTTGCCCCCGGCCACCTCGATGCCCTGGCGACTCAGGTACGCCTGCTGGAGCGCCAGGGCCACCACGACGCCTCCCGCGAGGTGCTGGGCAAAGCCCTGGCGCTGAGCCCCGACTCGGCCTTTCTGCAGTATGAGCTAGGGCTTTGGCTGAAGCGCCACGAACAGCGCGAGTATGCCTTGCTGGCCTTGTCCCGCGCCGTGGAACTGGACCCGGACAACGCCGACTACCGCTATACGCTGGCGGTCACCCTGCATGACCTGGACCAGTTTGACGCCGCCCAGAAGCAACTGGAAGCCGTGCTCAATCGCCAGCCAGCCAATCGCCGGGCGCGGGTGCTGCTGATCCAGTACTGGAAAGAGTCCGGCCAACTGCAGAACGTGCAAGTATCGCTAGCCGAACTGGAGCGCCAGAACCCGGACGACCCTGCGCTGCAACAGGGCCTGTAGGCAATACCTGGATTCAGTTGAACCCTGAGCCCATGCCAGGGTCCAGTGGGTATCAGGCCACCCTGAAGGAGAGTCGTTTTGGCCAGTTCGTTGGCGCTGGATGAACGTGCCTTGATCCTCGCACCGCCACAACTGGCGGCCGACACCTCACGTCTGCTGACTTGCGCCGGCATCAACAGCCTCTGCGCGGACGACCTGGCCAACCTGCAGGTGTGTCTGGCCGAGGGCGCAGGCTTGGCGATCATTGCCGAGCAGGTGTTCAGCCAAGGCCCAAGCGCCTCGCTGCAGGCCTTCATCGACCAGCAACCGAGCTGGTCGGATTTGCCCATCGTGCTGCTGACCCAGAGCGCATGGTCGGCCGCGGGCGTGAGTCATCATCCGGTGGGCAATCTTCTATGGCTGGCCGCGCCCTACGAGAATGCCCAGTTACTGCACATGACCCGGTCTGCGCTGCGCAACCGCCGGCGACAGTACGTCATACGTGACCAGCTCTCTGGTATGCAGCAGCGCCTGGACAGCCTGCCTTCAACGCCGGAAGAAGCGCAGGACCGCAATGAACTCGCCCGCTGCCACGCACGCAAGATGGAGGCCATCGGCCAACTGGCCGGCGGCGTCGCCCATGATTTCAACAACCTGCTCACCAGCATCAGCGGCAGCTTTGAACTCATCCAACGGCGCCTGCGCCCAGACTGCGGCGACGGACTGGATGGCGTTCTGCGCATGGGCCGCGAGGCCGTTTCACGCGCTGCCCGCCTGACCCACCGCCTGCTTGCCTTCTCCTCCCGCCAATCGCTGCACAGCCAACGTATCGAGCTGCCTACCTTGCTCACGGCAGAGCGCCTGGAAGCTTGCCTGGGCCCGTCGATAACCCTGCAAGTGCACGCCCCCAAAGACCTGTGGCCTGTGGAGGCCGATGACCAGCAATTGCAGGAAGCGCTCGGCAACCTGCTGCTCAATGCCAGCGAGGCCATGCCCAACGGTGGCCTGCTGCGCATCGAGGCGGACAATTATCACATCGCCACCGAGCAATTCGCTGACGGCGCTTTGCGCACTGGCGACTATGTGCGCCTGCGAATCATCGACAGCGGCCAAGGCATGGCGCCAAGCACACTGGAGCGCGCCTTCGAACCGTTCTTCAGCACCAAGGCGACCGGCCAGGGCATTGGCCTGGGGTTGTCGATGGTGTACGGCTTCAGCAAGCAGTCCCATGGCCATATCACCCTCAGCAGCGAGATTGGCCGGGGAACCCAGGTGGAGCTGTATTTGCCACGCCATGTCGACCTGGCCCTGCCATCCAGCGAGCCTGTGCCGCCCAGGCAACGTGGCTGCAGCCACCACGTGCTGATTGTCGAGGACGATCCCCATGTGCGCCAACTGCTCTGCCAGGCGTTGTGCGAAAACGGCTTCCCCTGCCAAAGCGCAGCCGACGCCAACGAGGGACTGAAGGTGCTGCGCTCGGCACAACCGGTGGATTTGCTGATCAGCGATGTGGGCTTGCCCGGCATGAACGGCCGGCAATTGGCAGAAATTGCCCGCAACCTGCGCCCACGCTTACCGGTGCTGTTCATTACCGGTTACGCGGAAACGGCCATGGCCCGCGAAGGCTTCCTGGGCGCAGGCATGCACCTGATCTGCAAGCCGTTCGAGTTGCAGCAGTTGCAGGCTCGAGTGACACAGATTCTAGGCAAACCTTGAAGCGCCTTACGCATCGAGCATGCGTAGCGCCTCATCGGCAAGATGCGCCAGCGAAAACGGCTTGTTCAACAATGCCGTGCCCGGCTGTTCGAGCAATTGCGGTTCAATGGACTGATCCGCATAACCGGTGATGAACAGAATCTTCTGTTGTGCAAGTTGCATGCGCATGGCCTTGGCCACTTGTCGGCCACTGAAGCCACCCGGCAAACCGATATCGGTGATGACCAGATCGAAAGGGCCGCCATGGCGAAAGCGCTCCAATGCGCTGTTGGCATCGCCCACATCCGTGACGTCAAAACCACGCTCAGTCAGGTATTCGCGCATGACCGCACGCAGATCAAGCTCGTCATCCACCAGCAGCAGGCGCTCGCCGTGTGCCATGCGCTGCAAAAACGGTACCGGCGCGGGCTCATCCGGAACCGGCTCATGGCACCTGGGGAAAAGCATGGAAACCTTGGTGCCCTGCTCCGGCACCGACTCGATCCAGGCATACCCGCCCGACTGACGGACGAAGCCATACACCATCGAGAGGCCAAGCCCGGCCCCACGCCCGAGAGGTTTGGTTGTGAAAAACGGTTCGAAAGCCCTGGCGATATCCGCCGCTGCCATGCCATGGCCATCATCCTCGACATGCAAGGCCACATAGTCGCCTGGCGGCAAGCCACCTTCATCCGGGAAAAAGGTGGTCAGCCGTTCGTTGACGCTGCTGATGGTGACATTGCCCTGTTCCAGGCATGCTTCACGGGCATTGGCACACAAGTGGATCAAGGCATTTTCCAGCTGGGGTAAGTCCAGGCTCACTGCCCAAGGTGCAACGTCCAGTTGCCAGTGCAACCGCATCTCCGCCCCCAGCGCCCGCAGCAAAACGGGTTCGCTCAGGCGTAACTGCCGATTGAAGTCCAGTGGCCGAGGGGCCAAGGGCTGATGGCGGGAAAATGCGATCAACCGATGGGTAAGGTCCATGGCACGCTGCACCGAGTCGCGCGCAACGTCCACGTAGGCCTCCACACGCTCCAGCCGCCCCTCCTGCAGGCGCCGCTGCAACAGTTCGAGGCTGCCACCGATACCGGACAGCAAGTTGTTCATTTCATGGCCCATGCCGCCCGCCAACTGGCCAACCACCTCCATACGCTCACTGTTGTGCATCAGCGCCTCTGCCTGACGCGCAGCCTCTTCACGGTCTGCGGTGATGTCGCGGCCAACCGCAGTCAGCAGGCTGCCGTCAAACCTCGCGCTCCAGCGAAACCAGTGGTAGTGACCATCGCGATGTCGCAGGCGAACCTCCAATTGCTCCGCGTGGCTGCATTGCAGCAGCCCGGACACTGCCAATCGCACTTCAGCACGCTCTGTCGGGTGCACCAGCTCCATCACCGACATCGCCTGCACCTGCTCTTGTGTCCAGCCCAGAATGCGGTACCAGGCCGGGTTGGCAGCATGCAGTTTCAATTCAGGGGTGAGCATCATCATCGCTTCGCGCGACAGCAACCAGAACTGCTCTCGCTCGGCCACATGCTGCGCAACCTGGCGTTCAAAGCTCTGTACCTGATCACGCCAATGGCGGTGTGCCTCGACGCTGGCCGTGGTCTCGATCACCGTATGCAGAAACCCCGCCACGTTCCCGAGTTCATCGTGCAGGGGGGCATAACCGAATGCGCACCATAGCGGTTCGGCACCTTCACTGCGGGCGATCCGCAGGGGTGGATCTTCGACAAAATTCGAGTGGCCTTCCAGTGCCTTGAACACCCAGGGCCCCACTGCAGGCCAGATATCACGCCACAGGGTATCGAACGCCATGCCCAGCGCATCCGGTAATGCCCGCAACGCCCGGTAGCCATCGTTATGCACTACACACAGGTCGGGGCCCCAGACCACCGCACACGGGAAGGGTGACAAATGCATCATGTCCACGGCAATGCGCAACGAAGCAGGCCAGCGCGACAATGGCCCAAGCGAGGTACGCCACCAGTCAAACTGGGCTATCCGCTCCCCCATCGGCTCGATCAATGGCAAAACTGGCGACTGCAGAATGACCTGCGGCGCAGGATCGCGTGGCGTACCGTTTGCGACCAATATCGTAACTCCAGCAATGCTCAGGGTTGACCACAGCGCCGCCAAGCCTTGCATGCTCGCCCGTGGATTTGTTCAACTTAGCACAGCACGTCGCGCACACCATGGCGTACTTGCAGGTGGCAGCTATGCTATTTAGGTTTTCCCTCGGGCCAGGGAGCACCGGCCCATTCAGGTTGCCGACGGGAGCAGGGTCATGAGCAAGAAAATTCTGGTGGTGCTGACCAATACAGCGAAGTATCCAACCCTCAAACGGGCGACCGGGTTGTGGCTGGGTGAGGCCGTACACTTCGTCGAGAAAGTCGAAAAGGCCGGCTGCACGGTCGATTATGTCAGCCCACAGGGTGGCTACGTTCCCGTCGACCCGCACAGCCTGCAACTGGCTCCTGACCTGGACTGGCAGTGGTACGACGACAAGCGCTTCATGTCGCGCCTTGGCAGTACCTTGACCCCGGGGCTGGTGAAGGCCGACGAATACAGCGTCATCTATTACACCGGCGGGCATGGGGTGATGTACGACTTTGCAGACAATCAGCCGCTGCAGGAACTGGCGCGCAAAGTCTATGAGAAAGGTGGCATTGTTACAGCAGTCTGTCACGGCGTTGTCGGCCTGCTGAACATCAAGCTGAGTAACAACTGCCTGCTCCTCAAAGGCCGCAAGGTGACCGGCTTTTCCAATATAGAGGAGAAACTGGTCGAACTGGACGACGTAGTGCCTTTCTTGACGGAGAACGAATTGGTGGCTCGCGGCGGTGAATACAGCAAACATGATGAGCCGTGGAAGCCGTTCGTGGTCGACGATGATCGGCTGATCACCGGGCAGAACCCCGCCTCCACTGCCTTGCTAGCCGACGCCGTGCTCAAAAAGCTTAACGGCAGTTAGCTACATCAAGGCGCTCGATTTCCTACCCCTTCAACTGCCGCCGGCCTACAGCAGGCCGGACAGTAAATACATAGGCTCAGGGCTCAGCTGTTCACCACGAACAGTTTCAGAGCGGAGAACTATTAGCCTATGTCGAAAATCATGCACGCAGGGCGCAGCATGGTGGAGCTGCTGCTGCTCATTGCAGTGGCGCTGGTGCCTGTGGTTTCCGGTTTGCTGGTGATGGCTTTCCAGCTGGAAGCGAAACTTGCGGAAAACGCCAATATTTCCGTTCAGGAAGCGGTTTTCAGTGTCGATAATGCGCTGGACAGAATGCACGAGACGGCCCTGCGCACCCTGCCATTTGCTGGGGAATCTTGCGATAACGTCAAAAGTGCCTTGCAGGACCTGGTCGCCATCCGTTCCATGGTCCGGTCGCTGACCTTGCTCAAAGACAATCAACCCTACTGCAGCACGGTTTCAGGTTCGTTGGAGCATCATTCATCATTCGCCTCGTCCGGCCAGCGGGTCGCACTGTCCTATGGCCCTCCTGATACGCGCCAGAAGCTGCTGGTCGACTTTCACCAGAAGGGCAAAAGCAACAGCGTCATCGTGACCGCCTATGACATGCAGATTCGCAACGAACTGGACGGCTTTCTGGATGGGCTGATACTGCTGGTCGAGTTTGGCGACCGCTACATATGGAGCAATGGGGACAGTCGTGACCTTGAGCGCCCTTCACAGTCCGAATTCTTTACCAGCGCAATGTCGGCCAAGTATGGATACACGGTCAAAGGCGGCTACCCAGAGGGCTTCACCGCTCAGGAAATCCGCCAGTCGGTGCTGCAGATTGCCCCCTCGCTGATGCTGGTGGGGATCGTGACCGGCTCGATCGTCTACCTGGCACTGTTCAGGGCACGTGCCAACAGGCGGGGTACCGCCGCCGAACGAACATGACGACGACGGTACTTCAAGGGCGGTCAGTCTGTGCTCAGCACGCCGCGGCGTACCTGGTCACGCTCGATGGATTCGAACAGTGCCTTGAAGTTGCCTTCACCGAAGCCATCGTCACCTTTACGCTGGATGAACTCGAAGAAGACCGGGCCAAGCAGCGTTTCCGAGAAAATTTGCAGCAGTAGGCGCTTGTCTTCAGGCTGCGAGGCGCCATCTAGCAAAATGCCACGCGCTTGCAACTGATCGACCGGCTCACCATGGCCAGGCAAGCGCTCTTCCAGCATTTCGTAGTAGGTTTGCGGTGGCGCGGTCATGAAGCGCATGCCCAGCCCCTTCAGTGCATCCCAGGTCTTGAGCAGGTCATCGGTCAGGAAGGCCACGTGCTGGATACCTTCACCGTTGAACTGCATCAGGAATTCTTCGATCTGCCCCGCGCCCTTGGACGACTCTTCGTTGAGCGGGATGCGGATCATGCCATCAGGAGCAGTCATGGCCTTGGAGGTCAGGCCGGTGTATTCGCCCTTGATATCGAAGTAGCGGATTTCACGGAAGTTGAACAGCTTCTCGTAGAACCCGGCCCAATAGGCCATGCGCCCGCGGTAGACGTTATGGGTGAGGTGGTCGATGATTTTCAGGCCAGCACCTACCGGGTTGCGATCCACCCCTTCGATGAAGTTGAAGTCGATGTCGTAGATCGAGCTGCCTTCCTCGAAGCGATCGATCAGGTAGAGCGGTGCGCCCCCGATACCCTTGATCGCCGGCAGGCGCAGTTCCATCGGGCCGGTTTCGATTTCTACCGGCTGGGCGCCCAGTTCCAGGGCGCGGGCATAAGCCTCATGAGCATTGCGCACGCGAAAGGCCATCCCACATACCGACGGGCCGTGTTCAGCGGCGAAGTACGAGGCGATGCTTTTGGGTTCATTGTTGAGGATCAGGTTGATGCCACCCTGGCGATACAGGTGCACATCCTTGGAGCGGTGGGTGGCCACTTTGGTGAAACCCAGTATCTGGAATACAGGCTCCAGTACGCCAGGGGTCGGCGAAGCCAGTTCAATGAACTCAAAGCCCATCAGGCCCATTGGATTGTCGAAGATATCAGCCATGTTCGTGTCCTCATCTGCTGCGAAAATTAGAGATTGCGTAGGATGTGGAACAGATACGGCGGTGAGCACGGGATACCGCGCACGCTGCGGGCGAGGAAGTCACCTATGATCAGCTTGAACCCATGGTATGTCATATGGACCCATTCTCGGCGGGCTTGGTCCTTCGGAAGTAAAGGACCTTATTGTTGTATTCGTAAATCGATTCTACATTGCGTAAAAAGGTTTGTCGCGTTTTAGTTGCTCGTACGCGGCGACAAACGGCTATCCTCACGTTTTATTTCAGGATAGCCAGATCAGCATGCCCCTTACCGTCAAACGCCGCGCCGCACTCAGCTGGCGCACGCTCTTGCCTTGGTTCGTCGGCGTGCTGCCGGTCATGTGCGGCCTGGCCGTGATGAATTGGCAGGTTGAGCGTGAAATGCAGGCCAGCAGCCACGCCACCACCCGCCAGGCGTTGGAGCACATCGAACACATCCTCGACAACCTGTCCCGTGCCGCCAATTCGCTACTTCCACTGACTGACCGTTCATGCGAGCAGTCCCAGCTTATGCTGCGGGCCCAGGTCACCCGCAATGCCTTCGTGCGCTCGACCAACCTTTTCAAGCACAACAACCTTTACTGCACCTCACTGTTTGGCGAGTTCGAAGAACCCGTCAATCCTGGCGATTACGTCGACGGCAAGTTATGGCTGATGGACGGCAACTCGGTTACGCCAGGCCACCCGCTGCTGGTCTACCGTGCCAGCGACGGCGACCATGGTGCAATCTCCACGGTGGATGGCGACCACCTGCTAACAGCACTGCGCCTGATCGGCCCCGATGAAGAACTGCAAATCCGCGTGGGCGATGCCTGGATGGGTAAGGACGGCGTGGTCCACAAAGGCGTCTCCCCTGCCGCCCCCAGCGCCAACGTGCTGATAGGCTCGACGCGTTACCCTTTCAGCGTGCAGGGAGGCTACAGTGCTGACAAGCAAGGCCAACTGTTGCGCAACCGATACCCAGGCCTGCTCAGTCTGTTGCTGGTACTGGGCGCCCTGGCAGCGCTGGTATGCCGCTGGCAGATTCGCCGCGCCACCTCACCGCGTGCCGAACTGGACCGTGCCCTGCAGGCCGATGAATTCCTGCCGTATTTTCAGCCTGTGGTGCGCAAGGGCGATTACCGCTGGGCCGGTGCAGAGGTGCTGATGCGCTGGCACCACCCACGAGAAGGCCTGGTTCGCCCCGACCTGTTCATCCCCTATGCCGAACACAGCGGGCAGATTGTCGCCATGACCCGCGCGCTGTTGACACATACCGCGCAAAGCCTGGCGCCCTATGCCGGGATGCTGGAAGACGGCTTCCATATTGGCGTCAACATCACCGCTGACCACTGCCGCGATCTCAGCCTGCTCGATGACTGCCGCACGTTCCTGCAGCACTTTCCGCCCGGCCGGGTGGTGCTGACCCTGGAACTGACAGAGCGCAAGCTGATCGAGCCCACGCCGGTCACCCTTGAGTTGTTCGAAAAGCTGCACGCCATGGGCGTGATGATTGCCCTCGACGACTTTGGCACCGGCCAGTCGAGCCTCAACTACCTGCGGCAGTTCAAGGTTGACTACCTGAAGATCGACCAGAGCTTTGTTGCCATGATTGGCGCCGATGCGCTGTCAGTACACATTCTTGAGACCATTATCGAGCTGTCGGGCAAGCTGGACCTAGGCATCGTCGCCGAGGGTGTGGAAACTGACCTGCAGCGCGACTACCTGGCCGCGCACGGGGTGGACTTCCAGCAGGGTTACCTGTTCGCCAGGCCCATGCCAGCCGCCCAGTTCCTCGAAGCCCTGGCCACTCGCCCGGGCGCAACGCAGTTGCCGCAAGGCGTGCCCCCTGAGATCATGCGCGGCTGATCAACCCGCTCAATTCCCGTATTCGAGGCATTCGTGTCAAAAGGCATTGTTTCATCCGTCATGGCGTCCTGCCTGTTCGCTGTGATGTACTTCTATACCTCCCTGCTCAAGCCACTCGATGGCGAAGAGATCTTTGGCTGGCGTACCCTGCTGACACTGCCCTGCCTCACCTTGTTCATGCTTGTCTCGAAAGACTGGAAGCGGGTGGGCGAACTGATGGGCCGGGTAAAACGCACACCGGTGCTGTTGCTCGGCATGGTCGGCACTTCCTGGCTGATGGGGGTGCAACTGTGGCTGTTTCTCTGGGCGCCCCTGCATGGGCGCAGCCTGGAAGTGTCGATGGGTTACTTCCTGCTGCCACTGGCCATGGTCCTGACCGGGCGGCTGGTCTATGGCGAGCGCCTGTCACGCCTGCAAACGGTAGCCGTGGCCTGCGCCGCACTGGGCGTGGGCCACGAGCTGTACCAAAATGGCAGTTTTGCCTGGGAAACCCTGCTGGTAACGATGGGCTACCCGGTGTACTTCGTGCTGCGCCGACGTTGCCGTACCGACCATCTGGGCGGCTTGTGGTGCGACATGTGCCTGCTGCTGCCGTGGGCGCTGTACTTCGTGATCCAGAGCCCACTTTCCAGCGCCGACCTGCACGCACACCCCGGGCTGTATGTGTTGGTCCCGATCCTTGGCGCGATCAGCGCTTCGGCGCTTATCGCCTACGTACTGGCCAGCCGGATGCTGCCATTCAGCCTGTTCGGCCTGCTCAGCTACGTCGAGCCCGTGCTGCTGGTGGGAGTGGCGTTGCTGCTGGGCGAAACCATCGGCCCGGATCAGTGGCTGACCTACCTGCCAATCTGGGCCGCGGTATTGGTGCTGGTGCTTGAGGGCTTCAAGCACCTGCTGCGTCAGCGTCGCCGTTCGGTGTGAGCCGGACCTGCCGTACCCGTCGCTCTTCAACCGCCTCCACGGTCAGCATCCAGCCATTCCAGGCGAGCCGGTCACCGACCATCGGCAGGCGGTCGAGCAAGCTCATCACCAGGCCCGCAAGGGTCTGGTAATCCTCGGTAGCACGGGCACTGAACCCAGTACGCGCCTGCACCTGGCTGAGGTTCAGTGCACCACTGACCACAAAACCTTCTCCCTCCTGAATGATGCCCGGGCCTTCAACTTCGCTGGCATCCGGCAGCTCACCGGCAATCGACTCAAGGATGTCGGTCATGGTCAACAGCCCGGTGAAGTCACCGAACTCGTTGACCACAAAGGCAATGTGGGTCGACTGACCGCGCATTTGCTCCAGGGCATTGAGAATGCTGAAGCTCTCCAGCAGGTTCAACGGCGCCCGGGCCAGGCTTTCCAGGTCAGGCTGGCTACCCGAGAGCAGTTCTTTCAGCAGTTCCTTCTTGTGCACAAAGCCCAGGGGCTCGTCCACGCGACCATCGCGGATCAGCGGCAGGCGCGAGTACGGCGAATTGGCCAGGGCCTGGGCAATGGCGTCGGCCGGTTGCGCCAGGTCGATCACATCAACCTCGGCACGGGCAGTCATCACCGTACGAATCGGCCGCTCGGCCAGGTTCAGCACGCCGCTGATCATGACCCGCTCACGGCGGTCGAAAAGCACCTGTTCCCCGCCGCCCTCGACCAGATCGGCAATGTCCTCGCCGACCTCGTCAGCCTCGACCCGGCGGCCGCCCAGCAAGCGAAGCACGGCATGGGCAGTCCGTTCGCGCAACGGCCGATGCTGTTGCAAGCTGCGCTTGCGGCGGGCACGGGCCAGTTGGTTGAACAGCTCGATCAGGATCGAGAAACCGATGGCCGCGTACAGGTAGCCTTTCGGGATATGGAAGCCCAGGCCTTCGGCGGTGAGGCTGAAACCGATCATCATCAGGAAGCCCAGGCACAGCATGATTACCGTAGGGTGGGCATTGACGAAGCGGGTCAGCGGCTTGCTGGCAACGATCATGATACCGATCGAGAAGATCACCGCGATCATCATCACGGACAACTCTTCGACCATGCCGACCGCCGTGATCACGGCATCCAGCGAGAATACCGCGTCCAGTACCACGATCTGGGCAACGATCGGCCAGAACGCGGCATGACGCAGCGTGCCACTGGCCTGGGTAACGTGACCTTCCAGGCGTTCATGCAGCTCCATGGTGGCCTTGAACAGCAGGAACACACCACCGAACAGCATGATCAGGTCACGGCCAGAGAAGCTCTTGCCGAACACGTCGAACAGCGGTGCGGTCAGGGTGACCATCCACGAAATGCTGGCCAGCAGGCCCAGGCGCATGATGAGCGCCAGGCTCAGGCCAATGACCCGCGCGCGGTCGCGCTGATGGGGCGGCAACTTGTCGGCGAGGATGGCGATGAATACCAGGTTGTCGATACCCAGCACCAGCTCGAGGACGATAAGCGTCAACAGGCCTAGCCAGGCCGTGGGGTCGGCTAGCCATTCCATTAGCAGGTACTCACGAGGGACACGTCACAAGGACGGGTGAAGGATGGCCAGAAAGGCCGAAGACTGGGGGGCTCCGCGAAGGTGCTCATATAGACCTTGATAACAAATTGGGAGAACGATGCTACAAGCACAGCAGGTTTCTGTAGTAGCGCAAAACTATTACAAAACCTGTAACACCCAAGCATCCCCATCAGCCCAACAGCGGGTCGTGTGCAGGTACTTTTCTTCAATACATCAGAACGCCAGCCACGCAAGGATAACGCCTCCCCAACCACCCGGATCTTCCTCATGAGCCTGTACCTGTCCATGGCCGCCTTCGCGCTTGCGGCCTCGATCTCCCCCGGCCCGGTCAACATCGTCGCACTTGGCAGCGGTGCCCGCCATGGCCTGCGCGCCAGCATTGCACATGTGGCCGGCGCCACGCTGGGCTTCTGCCTGTTGCTGGTGCTGGTCGGGCTGGGCTTGCATCAACTGCTGTTGCGCTGGCCCCTGCTGGGTCTGATGCTGCACTGGGGCGGTGTGGCGTTTCTGCTGTACATGGCGTGGAAGCTGGCCTGTGACGACGGCAACCTGAATAACGCACAGCCTACCCAAGCCCCTTCAGTCTGGCACGGGGCAGCGATGCAGTGGCTTAACCCTAAAGCCTGGTTGGCAGCCGTTGCCGGGGTGGGTGCCTACACCGGCGGTGAACAGCACTTGCTGTGGCTGTTTACCTGGATCTATGGCCCGATCTGTTTCATCTCGGTGGCCTGCTGGGCCTGGGCCGGCAGCGTGATTCGCCAGTACCTGGACCACCCACGTCACCTGCGCATGCTCAACCGGAGCCTGGCCGTGTTACTGGTCGCCAGCGCGGTTTACCTGCTCCTTTGAAGCATGCACGGCGCCTGCAGGAGCGCCCAGGCTGGCGACGGCACTTCTGTAATGCCCCGGTGTCGCCGCCAGGTGCTGTTTGAATGCCCGCTGCAGGTGTGCCTGATCAGCGAACCCGGCCTCCTGTGCCACTTCAGCAATTGAGCGGCCCCGGCGCAACTGCGCCCGGGCCAGTTGCACGCGCTGGTCTAGCAGGTAGCCATGCGGCGTCAGGCCGAAGCGTTGGCGAAAGGCACGAATCAGGTAGGAACGGGACAGGCCGCAAGCCCCGCAGATATCCTCGAGGCTGAGCGGGTCACTGCGATGGGCGCGTATGAAAGCAGCCGCTGCATCCAGCCGTGGATTGCCCTCGTCAGCCTCCCTGGTATTACTGGCAAGCATGCCCGGCAACTCGCTGAACAGGGCAGCCAGGCGGGTTTCTCGATCAGGCAGCCTGGCGTCGAACAGGTCGGCAAAGGCCTGCAACAGCCGCCGATACAACACAGGCGAACGGCTCCAGGTCTGCGTTGGCAGGGTAAAACCTACTGCCTGCAACCAAGGCTGATCGACGAACAGCATCAGGTAAGACCAGGGTTCCCCGGCAACAGGGTTGCAGGTATGCACCACACCCGGGTTCATCAACACCGTGGTACCCGCCCCAACCTCAATGCACTGGCCACTGTTGATATAAGTGCTGCGCCCCCCCGTGATAACCCCGATGGAGAAGCTCTCGTGAGAGTGGGCGGCGTAGCACACCTTGCGCCCGTCCCCTACCCGTCGGGCTTCGACGAACGGCAAGGCAGCGTCGCGCCAAAACCGTGATACCTCGATCATCCTCTACTGCCCTGCCCGCCGCTGATCCATGCACGGATACTACACATTTATCGTGGGAACAGATCCAGCGTGCGCTCCACTTCGTCAATATCAACCCTGAAACCATCGCCTTCCGGCAGGCCTACCACAAAGCCGAAATGCTGGTGGTCACGATCCATCAGGTATTTGTAGTAACTGACGAAACGGTTCGGCGGCTGCAACGTCAGCAGGCAGCCTCCAGCCTGTAGTACATTCACGCCATGCACCAATTGGCTACCCTCCACCCCGATGACCACTTTCGCCCCGGCGCACGCCGCGATAATGCTCGGCACATCGGACTTCAGCGGGTTGACGATGCGAAAACCGCGGGTAGTGCGCAAGTGCTCGGCCAGCGCCAGCTCGTTGCGCAACAGGCGCAGGTCACCATCACCGCCACGCAACAGGAAAACCCCGGGGTGCTGCGTGTACGACACATGCGACAGCAGCTTTTCACCCATGGCCCGGTAGCGGGCATGCCGGCTGCGGTTGTTGCTCTGGTCATCGAACAGCACCAGCTCACGGAAGAACGCACTGCGCAGGCGCAAAGGCTGCATGTCCAGCCAGTCTTCATAGGCCGGTGCCTGGGTAAACAGCGGATACTTGGCAGAGGGGGCGGTGGTCACCGGGATGCCTTCGTTGCAGGCCAGTGCATAGGTGGGACAATCCTCCATCAGCCAGGTGCCGAACCAGGCGTTACCGTTTTGCGTGCAGTAGATTGCGGCGCGGTCGATTTCATTGTCGATGAGGACGGTCGGGAAGGTACTCGGCTTCTGCGACAGCCAATGGCTGGCCTTGCCCTTGTACAACGCCCCCTCAACCAGCCAAACGTCCTTGATCAAGTAACCGCGGGTTGGCCCTTGCAACGTGCTGATGCCTCCCGCCATGGTCTGCGCCGGGTGCACGTAGGGGTAAAACCGCTTGCCTTCCCAGCCCGTCACCCGCTCCAGCTGGCCAGGCAGGAAAATGGCCGGTGGCGAAACCGTGGCCTCGCCTGGGGCAATGTCCCACCGCTTGGTGGCGAGGCTCTTGATGTCGATCGCCGCTTTCCTGCTCAGCCGTTTGCGCAGCATGTGGCGGTAGGCGGCCAAGGTCCAGGTGTGTTGCCTGGCTGCGGGCGATGCACTGAACTGCGAGATGTCGCTTCCCATGAAGCGTCCCCCCTGATGACGAAGACTGGAGCCCGGCGCCCGGCGCCAGATCGGAGCATCCCTGGCAGTTACTCAACTACTCGAGACTCTTTCCATGGTGGGCGGTGACTGCAAACTGGCGTAACGGCTGCGCAACGTTTCCACAAACGGTTCGCCTGCCCGGCTGCCGCCATAGAGATAAATCTTGTGCAGGCCACCAAACACCATTTCGTGATAGCGACTGGCAACTTCCTCATCGCTTGGGCCATCCGGGAGCCCCAGATGCAAGGTCAGCTTGTCGCCTTCGACCGCGAACATCGGCGTATCCCACAAGAACTTCGCCGTACCGGTCTTGGGCAGGCGGACAAACAGGTACGCATGGTTACCCAGCGAATCGATATCCCCCCCGCGGCGGCGCTTCCACTTCAGCAGGCCGTCGTCCGGGCGCGCCAGGCACAGGCCGATGTCGTAATAATCGAAGCCCTGCTCCAGCGCCCATTCGAGCGCCATGAAGGTGGTGATCGAATTCACCTCGCGCAGTTTCTTCGCATCGGAAAACACCGCCTCGCAATAGCCAAAGCGCAATGTGCTCCAGTAACGCTTGCCGCCGCGTACCACTTCACACCCCAGGTGGCAGCCGATCACCTCTTCGCCCAGCATGATCAAATCCAGCCGGCCGACACCTTTGGCAATACGGAACACCTCCTGGGTAGGAAACTGCGCGGCGTGAATGCCTTGCCTGGCCGTAGCGTAAGGGCGCAGCAGATCGCGGTCGGCCATGGCGATTTCTTCGTCCGAAAGGGCTTGGCGCATGTGATACAGCGGCCGGTGCTTGCGAATGCTGCGCCGCAGTTCGCTGTCGTAGCGGGCAGTGATGTCTTCCAGCGGGCGCCCCAGCGGCACCACGGCGCTCAAGTAGTGCGGCACTGACAGCGCCCCCGACGTGGGCATTTCGCTGATGACCACCACGTGGCTGGCAGCCGCCGTGGCACTTGCACCGTCTACGATCGATGCGCTGCCCTGGCCCTTGCCACCGATCAGCAGCTTGGCCATTTCCCGTTGATGCTTGCGGCCGATGTAGAGGATTTCGTACGGGCTCTCCTGTTGCGGGCGAAACCTGGCGACTTCCCAACGCCAGAGACAGGCACGCGCCATCATTTCTCGCATTTTGCTGGCCAGCAGCCTGATTTCATAGCGCATGGAGGGCGACAGGAGCTTGCGCGCCACAGTCGTCAAGGTCTTTTTCATTTCTTCTTCGACGTCCTTTTGAAGTGCACCATTGGCCAATCGGAAAAAGAGAAATATTCAGTAAAAACACTTAACACTTTGATTTTTATAGTGTGGCTTGCAACTTTATTATCACATTCAGTAACAATTTAAGATGCCTGCAAACGCTTTGGCAAGCGGCTTGTGGCTCACTTTAGATCAAGTTTCATGGCGTCAAATTCTCTGCATCAAACCCACGTTCAACAACACTTTTGCTATAAGCGTGCCGATTAAGCTCCGTTGGGCACTTCGTTATCAATGAATCGCCTTTGACGCCTACTTTGCTTTGGGTTCGATGACGGCTTGCCGGTTAGGCACTGGCGTCCATGTTGAGCCAGACTGGAGTTTTTCCGGCAGCCAGTGCATGCTCGCAGCTGAAACGATTCAACTGACTTGAAAACCGCCCTTTGATGTGAGGTGCAGTACCCATGGACCGTTTGCTCGATTCACTCTTCCCCAGCGCCGAGAACATCCCGGAAACCTGGCGCCTGGGCGCCCCACTGGAACAACGCGACTACCTGGTCAACGGTGAACTCAGGCGCTGGGACGGCCCGTTGGCCACGGTGCGCAGCCCGGTGTGGCTCAAGCAAGGCAACGAAGAGCATCAGGTCATACTGGGCAGCGCCCCGCTGCTGGATGCCGATACCGCGCTGACCGCCCTCGATGCCGCCGTGCAGGCCTATGACAAAGGCCGCGGCGCCTGGCCGAACATGCGCGTGGCCGAGCGTATCCAGCATGTCGAAACCTTCCTTGCCCGCATGCGTGAACAGCGCCAGGCCGTGGTCAAACTGCTGATGTGGGAGATCGGCAAGAACCTGAAGGATTCGGAAAAGGAATTCGACCGCACCTGCGACTACATCGTCGACACCATCAACGCCCTCAAGGACCTGGACCGCCGCTCCAGCCGCTTCGAACTGGAACAGGGCACCCTCGGCCAGATCCGTCGCGCCCCGCTGGGCGTGGCCCTGTGCATGGGGCCGTACAACTACCCGCTGAACGAGACCTTTACCACGCTGATCCCGGCGCTGATCATGGGCAACACCGTGGTGTTCAAGCCGGCCAAGTTCGGCGTACTGCTGATTCGCCCCCTGCTCGAAGCGTTCCGCGACAGCTTCCCGCCAGGCGTGATCAATGTCATCTATGGACGCGGCCGCGAAACGGTGAGCGCACTGATGGCCAGCGGCAAGGTCGATGTATTCGCCTTCATCGGCACGCACAAGGCTGCCAGCGACCTGAAGAAACTGCACCCACGCCCGCATCGTCTGCGCGCCGCACTGGGCCTGGACGCCAAGAACCCGGGCATCGTGCTGCCTCAGGTCGACCTCGACAACGCTGTCGAAGAGGCTGTCACCGGGGCGTTGTCGTTCAACGGCCAGCGCTGCACGGCACTGAAGATCCTGTTCGTGCACGAGGACGTGGTCGAGGCCTTCCTCGACAAGTTTCAGCGCAAACTGGCCGCGCTCAAGCCCGGCATGCCGTGGGAACCCGGCGTGGCGCTGACACCGTTGCCCGAGCCTGGCAAGGTCGACTACCTCGATGGCCTGGTTGCCGATGCGACGGCCAAGGGCGCGCGCGTGCTCAACGAAAATGGCGGGCACAGCCGCGGCTCATTCTTCTACCCGGCCTTGCTGTACCCGGTCAGCCGGGAAATGCGCGTGTACCACGAGGAGCAGTTCGGCCCGCTGGTACCGGTGGTGCCCTACCGCGACCTGCAGACAGTGATCGACTATGTGCTGGACTCCGACTACGGGCAGCAATTGAGCCTGTTCGGCAACGACCCGGCCACCATCGGCAGCCTCGTCGACATCTTCGCCAACCAGGTAGGGCGCATCAACATCAACGCGCAGTGCCAACGCGGGCCGGACACCTACCCGTTCAACGGCCGCAAGAACAGCGCCGAGGGCACGCTCTCCGTGGATGACGCTTTGCGCGTGTTCTCTATCCGGACGCTGGTCGCCACACGCTTCCAGGAGGCCAACAAAACGCTGATCAGCGAGATCATTCGCAACCGCCAGTCGAGCTTCCTGACCACCGACTACATCTTCTGACCGCCGCGCTTATAGACAATCGATCTAGCGTCACTGTCGATTTTCCATCTGGGCGAACGACTCTAAGCAACAGGGCGCCTTTCGGCGCCCAGTGCACAGGAGAGTCGAACATGGCAGTCAAACCCATCCCCGAAGGCCAGCACAGCATCACGCCCTACCTGGCCATCAACGACGCCGCCAAGGCCATCGCGTTCTACAAGCAAGCCTTTGGTGCGGTGGAAATGTTCCGTCTCGATGCCCCAGGCGGTCGCGTTGGCCATGCCGAACTGAAAATCGGCGATTCGTCGCTGATGCTGGGCGACCCTTGCGACATGGAAGGCGGCCTTACCGCCAGCCAGAAGCTCAGCGGTGCGGGTGTAGGCCTGCATCTGTATGTTGAAGACTGCGACAAGGTCTACGCCCAGGCCCTGGCCGCCGGGGGCATCCAGTTACATCCCTTGACCGACCAGTTTTACGGTGACCGCAGCGGTACCCTGAAAGATCCGTTTGGCAACATCTGGTTCGTGTCCACCCACAAAGAGGACCTCACCCCCGACGAGATTCGCGCCCGCGCCGCGAAGATGTTTGGCGGCAACCAAGCGGCGAGTTGAAAGCAGCGCGACTTTGCTTGAAGCTTGAGGCTCGTAGCTTGGAGCTGCTTCATGCGAATCATCGACAAAACCGCCACCCAGGTGCGCAGCCTGACCCCCGCTGAAGAGGAACTGCTGGTCGGCTTTGCCACCGGCAGCCTCGCCGGCCCGCGCCTGCTGCAGGCCAACCAGCTACTGATGAAGGTGCGCAACGCCAACCAGTGGCTGGCTTGCGACTGCCGCAACGATGCCTTGCCGGTGCTCAATGTCACCCTCAACGGCAGCACCGGCACACTTTTCCTCAAGAACAACCCAGGCACCGCCGAGCACGCCCCTGGCTGCCCGTTCACCAAGGACGAGCGGGAAGCCGCCGAACGTGAAAACGACCCCGCACCACCCGCCGCCTGGCTGCCACCCGATACCCCCTTGCGCCTGATCAGCGACTTCCGTGCTGGCACGGCCGGTGGCGTCGGCGATGGCAACGACAGACGCGAACAGCAGCGCCTGCTGTCACTGCTGCTGACCTGGATTGAAACCAGCGGGCTCAACCTTTACGCCACCCACCTGAAAAAAGACCTGACCACGCAATTTGCCGAGTTGCGCAGCGTGGCCAGCCGCTATCCGCTGCTGGAGCGGGTGCCCGCCAGCAACTACCTGGAAACCCGCCTGGACATGAAGCACATGATGATGCTCAAGTCCCGCCTGCGCGACGCCTCTGTGTTCGGCAGCCATCGCCGCCACGGCCTGCTGCTGGACTGCGTCGACCAGATCAAAGGGCGCAAGTTGTTCAACAACCGCAGCGAGGAGGGCTTCGACTTCCAGGGGCATCACCTGTACTGGGGCGGGAGCCGCACCACCGGGCCGTTACTGGCGCTGATGATCTACTCGCCGACCAGCGCCGGTAGCCATTTCTATGAGCTGATCCATGTGGCCAGTGTGCCCGTGCTGTCGCGCGCGCACCTGTTCCCAGTGTACCGCGATGAAGAGCGCGAGCCGCTCAAGGCATTGGTGTCGCTGATCGACTGGATGGCCAGTAAAGGGGTGAAAGTGCAGATGCGTCGCCCCGTGATCGGTGGGCAGGTGATGGATGAGCTGGTGCTGACCTCGGACCAGGACCGGGTGTTGTCAGTGTCGCTGCTGGAGCAGCCCATCGGCCCCGAGCCGGATACCGAGAACTTCAAGCGCTACGCCGACTTCAAAAGCCTGGAGACATTCCGCAAGTTCGTTGCCGGCTTTTTCATGCGCGAGCGTTGAAACCCTCGTTGGCGTGCGCAGTTCCTTGCAGGAGATCGCCCTGCCCTTTGGGCGGGGCGATCACGCAGCGAACACAGGCGGCAAGCGGCTAGACAAGCTTGCATTGGCCACACAGGCGCGTCAGCCCAGGAACAGCTTGTAGGCCGGGTTGTCAGTCTCGTCCCAATACCGGTACCCCATCTCGTTCAGCCTCAGGGGCAAGCTCGCCAACTCGTCCGATGGCACTTCCAGAGCAGCGAACACCCGCGCCTGCGCAGCACCATGGTTGCGGTAATGGAACAGGCTGATGTTCCAACGTTTGCCCAACCGCTCCAGAAACCCCAGCAACGCCCCTGGCCGTTCGGGGAACTCGAAGCGCAGTACCCGCTCATCAGCCCCTGACGCGGCATGCCCGCCCACGGTATGGCGCACATGCAGCTTTGCCAGCTCGTTGTCGGTCAGGTCCAGCACACTGTACCCCTGCTCCCGCAAGCTGGCCAGCAACTGCTCACGTGGGTCGTGCACCGGATGGGTCTGCACGCCCACGAACAGGCGCGCCTCCTTGCCGGGGTAGAAACGGTAGTTGAATTCGGTGATCTGCCGCTTGCCCAGTGCCTGGCAAAAGGCACGGAAGCTGCCCGGCTGTTCCGGGATTGTCACGGCGATGATCGCCTCGCGCTGCTCACCCAACTCGGCCCGCTCGGCCACATGGCGCAAGCGGTCGAAATTGACGTTGGCCCCGGAGTCGATGGCCACCAGGGTCTGCCCCTGCACACCTTCACGCGCCACGTACTTCTTGATACCGGCCACGGCCAAGGCCCCGGACGGCTCGGTGATCGAACGGGTGTCGTCGTAGATATCCTTGATCGCCGCGCACAGCTCGTCACTGCTTACCGTCACCACCTCGTCGACGAAGTGGCGACACAGCTCGAAGCAATGAGCGCCGATCTGCGCCACCGCGACGCCATCGGCAAAGGTGCCGACCTGCGGCAGGATCACGCGTTCGCCGACGGCCATGGCAGCCTGCAGGCAGTTGGAATCCTCCGGTTCGACGCCGATCACCTTCACTTCAGGGCGCAGGTACTTCACATAGGCGGCGATACCGGCAATCAACCCCCCACCGCCCACTGGCACAAAGATCGCGTCCAGCGCCCCCGGGCGCTGACGGAGGATTTCCATGGCCACGGTGCCCTGCCCGGCGATCACATCCGGATCATCGAACGGTGGCACGAAGGTGGCGCCTTCGTTGTCAGCCAGCTTGAGTGCGTGGGCCAGCGCATGCGGGAAACTCTCGCCATGCAGCACCACATGCCCGCCGCGCGAACGCACACCTTCCACTTTCAACGATGGCGTGGTGGTGGGCATGACGATCGTGGCTTTGATACCCAGATGCGATGCCGCCAAGGCCACGCCCTGGGCATGGTTGCCCGCCGAAGCGGTGATCACCCCGCGCGCACGCTGCACGCTTGTCAGGCGCGACAGGCGGGTATAGGCACCACGGATCTTGAACGAGAACGTAGGCTGCAGGTCTTCGCGTTTGAGCAACACCTGGTTGCCCAGACTGGCAGACAATGCAGACGCGGTTTGCAGGGGCGTTTCGATGGCCAGGTCGTACACCGGCGCAGCAAGAATGCGCCGCACCTGCTCCGACAGCAGTTGCTGGGGGGTGACGGTAGTACGAGGGACACTGAGGCTGGTCATCGATGACTCCTTGGCTATTTTTACGTTGCCCAGGAGTCAGAGAGAAAAAACCCGCCTCCAGGGCGGGTTCGGTGCACGTACGCGCTAGCCCGCCAAGCTGATAATGGCGGTAATAATAATGGCGTTCACATGCGGGAATGTATTCATGGGGTAGGAACTTAGCCTGCCTCGCGGCCGGAAGTCAACACTTGGCCTGCTGCGCCGAAAGCGGTACATCGAACACCTTGTCGAAACCCCACTGAAAGACAAAGGCGTAAACGAAGAAGAACACGAACAGCGCCAGGTTGGTCAGCAGGGCTGCCCACAGGCTCACGTCCAGCCAGTACGCCACCAGCGGCAGCAGGATCACCACCAGCCCACCCTCGAAGCCCAGCGCATGCAGCAGGCGCCTCAAGAAGGTGCGCTCACGCTTGTGCTGGCGTGCTTCCCAACGTTCGAACACCCAGTTGTAGCCCATGTTCCAGCTCATCGCGATGCCCGACATCAGCACCGAGAGCACGGTCGACTGCGCCATGCCGGCGCCGAACGCCAGCTCAAGCGCGGGCGCCACACAGGCGACGGCGATGGCCTCATAGAGAATGGCCTGGACGATCTTGCGGGCCTTGCCTTGCATGTTCAGCTCCCTGAATGAACGACCTGTAAAGCTACAAGATGTAGCCCGCAAGAAAAAGCCCGAACGCTGGACAACTTCGCGCTCGGCTGCCCGGCTGAGCGGTGAAGCGTTCGCGAAATGCTTTGATGGGCTGGTCCCGCTGGCAGAAAAGACGAAACATCATCCGGCGGGCAAACGAATCCTGAACTGCGCCCCACCCAGCGCCGACTGCGCCAGGGTCAAGGTGCCTCCCTGCCCCTCGATTGCCCGGCGGCTGATTGCCAGCCCCAGGCCAAAACCACCGGTGTTGCGATCGCGGCTGCGGTCCAGGCGGTAGAACGGCTGGAAAACCCGCTCGCGCTCCTCCACAGGGACGCCAATCCCGTCATCCTCCACCGTCAGCAGGCAGGCGCCATCGGCTTCCAGGCGCAAGCGCAGCAACAGGCTTTCATCGCAATAGCGCATGGCATTGCGCACCAGGTTCTGCACCGCGCGCGCCGTCAGCCGCGGGTCCAGTACAAAGCGCGGCAACTCACCCTCGGCCCGCACTTCCCATTGGATACCCCGACCGTCGAGTTCCTCGGCAAAGCCACCAAGCACACTGTCGACCAGCTCCAGCAGCGATACCTCCACCCGCTCCCGCGCCTGGTCGGCGTTGTACAACCGGCTGTAGGACAGCAGCTCCAGCACCAGTTCATCCAGCTCGCGCACATGCCCGACCAGTTCCAGCAGGCGCTTGCGGCTGGCTGGCGGCACTTCGTCGAACAGCAGCACCAGGCCGAAGTCCAGCCGGGTCAGTGGCGTGCGTAACTCGTGGGATACCGCATTGAGCAGTTCGCGCTGCTGGTTGACATGGCGCTCCAGGTCACTGGCCATGGTGTCGAATACCCCGGCCAGTTCACCAATGTTGGAGTGGGGCGAAATGTGCGTACGCTCGGCCATCTGCCCCTGGCCCAGGCGCCGGGCAGTCTCCTTGAGGCGTTCCAGATCACGCCAGTGCGGCCATACCCACAGCAGCAGGCAGCCCAGCATGGCTGCACCAATCAATACGGTCACGCCCCACGACAGCACGTTGATGTCCAGCGGGTCTGGCGGGGAATGCAGGCGTACCAGCCACTCCTTGTCCAGCGGCGCCAGCACCGTCTCGTAATAGCCCCACTCGGCAATGCGCACTGCGTAAAGGCCCTGCGCCAGACGCGCCTGCTCCTCATCGCTCAAACCGGCCTGATCCCTGCGCAGCAGCTGCAGTTCCAGCGGCGCGAAATCACTGGCCAGCTCCTGTTCCACCGCTGGCCACTGCTCGCGCGGGGCCTGGCGGAACTGGCGCACGATCAACGCTTGTACCCCCTTGGCCTGGTCCAGGTTGTAGGCCATGAACCGGTCACGGAACAAGCCGACGATGGTGTCAGGGATGAACAGCAATGCGCCGGCGTAGGCGACGATAATCACCAGGTACAACCGCACCAGGATCTTGAGCATGGCCGATCAGCACTCCCACTCGACACGGCTGAACAGGTAGCCCTTGCCCCACACCGTTTTGATCTTGCGCGCTTCGCCGGCGTTGTCGTCGAACTTGCGCCGCAGTTTGGAAATGGCCACGTCAACGGAGCGATCGGTGCCATTGAACTCGATGCCACGCAGTTGTTGCAGGATGCGGTCGCGGTTCATCACCTCACCGGCATTGCGCGCCAGCACCACCAGCAGATTGTACTCGCCGCTGGACAGCTCCACCTCCTCGCCGCGCCAACTCACCGTGCGCTCGGCCAGGTCGATGCGTAGGCCACCAATCAGGATCAGGTCGTTGTCCAGGCGCGGTTCGTTGACACTGCTGCGGCGCAGCAGCGTGCGCACGCGGGCCAGCAGCACGCGTGGCTCACAGGGTTTGGTCACGTAGTCGTCGGCCCCCATTTCCAGGCCAAGCACCTGGTCATGGCTGTCGTCGCGGGCCGTCAGCATGAGGATTGGCAGGGTCTGCGACTCCTGACGCAGCAGCCGGCACAGCTGCAGGCCATCGATGCCCGGCAGCATCAGGTCAAGGATGACCAGGTCGGGCCTTTGCCGACGGTACTCGTCCAGTACATGATCGCCTCGGGCGATCACCTGGACATGGAAGTCGTTGCGTTGCAGGTAACTGGCGATCAGCTCGGACAGGGCGCTGTCGTCTTCGACCAGGAAAATATTCGGCATAGGTGCTTGGGCGTCTGGGTTGAAGTTAGCCTTTGGCGGGTAAACCCGCGCCTGCAAGCCCCCCGTAGGAGCGGGTTCACCCGCGAAGAGGCCAGCACAGGCCCATGCAGAATATAGAACCCAACCACACGACAGGATCATTCTTCACACTTTTTCACACTCGCCCTACAGGTATTAACAGCCGCCCAGGCAGCGTCTGCCTTAGCATACACACGGTCATCATCGGAAGATCCGCATGCCTACTACCCTCTCCCCAAGCCTGCGCCCGTTGGCGCTCCTGGCATTCCTGAGCCTGTCCCTGGCCGGTTGCAGCGACAGCGCCGAGCCAGACGAACAGGCCCCCACTGCGCACGTGCGCGTGGAAACCCTGCAACTGCAGCCACTGGCCATCAGCAGTGAACTCAGCGGCCGTATCCTCGCGCCACGCACCGCCGAAGTGCGTGCGCGGGTCGCAGGCGTGGTGCTCAAGCGGGTGTACCGCGAAGGCAGCGACGTCAAGCAGGGTGATGTCCTGTTCCTGATCGACCCGGCACCGTTCAAGGCCGACCACGACAGCGCCCGCGCCACATTGGCCAAGGCCGAGGCCACCCGGTACCAGGCGCGCCTGCAAGAGCAGCGCTACCGCGAGCTGGTCGACGACAAAGCCGTCAGCCGCCAGGAATACGACAACGCCAAGGCCAGTTTCCTGCAGGCCGATGCCGAAGTGGCCGAAGCCCGGGCGGCGCTGGAGCGCGCCCGGCTGAACCTCGGCTATGCCACCGTGACCGCGCCGATCTCCGGTCGTATCGGCCGGGCCCAGGTTACCGAAGGCGCGCTGGTCGGGCAAAACGAAACCACCCCGCTGGCGACCATCCAGCAGCTGGACCCGATCCATGCCGATGTCACCCAGTCTACCCGTGAGCTCAACGCGCTGCGCCGCGCCCTGCGCGCTGGCGAATTGCAGCAGGTGGGCGACGGCCAGGCACGCGCCACGCTGATCCAGGATGACGGTAGCGCGTACCCGCTGCCGGGCAAGCTGCTGTTCTCCGACATCAGCGTCGACCCCAGCACCAACCAGATCACCCTGCGCAGCGAGTTCCCCAACCCGGACCTCGACCTGCTGCCTGGCAGCTACGTGCGGGTACGCCTGGAGCAA
The DNA here is from genome assembly GCF_021378985.1 of Pseudomonas sp. JR33AA. Lineage (NCBI taxonomy): Bacteria > Pseudomonadati > Pseudomonadota > Gammaproteobacteria > Pseudomonadales > Pseudomonadaceae > Pseudomonas > Pseudomonas sp. JR33AA. The sequence goes on along the minus strand of NZ_JAJSAW010000004.1, from coordinate 305,033 downwards.
GCGGTGCAACCCAAGGGCCTGAGCGTGCCGCAACGCGCCATCCTGCGTGACAGCGCCGGTGTGCCGAAGGTGCTGGTAGTAGACCAGCACGCCCGGGTCAGCGACCGCCAGGTTGTACTGGGCAGCGCCCAGGGCGACCGCTGGGTCGTCAGCGACGGCCTGGCGGCCGGCGAGCGGGTGGTGGTCGAGGGTCTGCAACACGTCAAGGCCGGTGACCAGGTGCAGGTCGACAACGCCCCCGCGGCTCCCCCCATCGCACAGCATACCGGCCAGTGAGGGCCTGATTCATGCCGCAATTCTTCATCGATCGCCCGGTATTCGCCTGGGTGGTCGCACTGTTCATCCTACTGGCCGGCGCGCTGGCCATCCCGCAGCTGCCGGTGGCCCAGTACCCCAACGTGGCACCGCCGCAGGTGGAAATCTACGCCGTGTACCCAGGCGCCTCGGCGGCGACCATGGACGAAAGCGTGGTCAGCCTGATCGAGCAGGAGCTCAACGGCGCCGACAACCTGCTGTACTTCGAGTCGCAGAGCAGCCTGGGCAGCGCCACCATTACCGCCACCTTCGCCCCGGGCACCCACCCGGACCTGGCTCAGGTCGATGTGCAGAACCGCCTGAAGGTGGTCGAGTCGCGCCTGCCACGCCCGGTCACCCAACAGGGCCTGCAGGTAGAGAAGGTGTCCACCGGCTTCCTGCTGTTGGCGACCCTCACCTCCGAAGACGGCAAGCTCGATGAAACCGCGCTGTCGGATATCCTTGCACGTAACGTGATGGATGAAATCCGCCGCCTCAAGGGCGTCGGCAAGGCCCAGTTGTATGGCTCGGAGCGCGCCATGCGCATCTGGATCGACCCGCGCAAGCTGATCGGTTTCAACCTCACGCCCAACGATGTGGCCGAAGCCATCGCCGCGCAGAACGCCCAGGTCGCCCCCGGCAGCATCGGCGACCTGCCCAGCCGCAGCACCCAGGAAATCACCGCCAACGTGGTGGTCAAAGGCCAGTTGAGCAGCCCCGAAGAGTTTGCTGCCATTGTCCTGCGTGCCAACCCGGACGGTTCCACGGTCACCATCGGGGATGTCGCCCGGGTTGAAATCGGTGCCCAGGAATACCAGTACGGCACACGCCTGAACGGCAAACCGGCCACGGCCTTCAGCGTGCAGTTGTCGCCCGGCGCCAACGCCATGGAAACCGCTACCCTGGTACGGGCGAAGATGCAGGACCTGGCGCGCTACTTCCCGGAAGGCGTCAAGTACGACATCCCCTACGACACCTCGCCGTTCGTCAAGGTGTCGATCGAGCAGGTCATCAATACCCTGTTCGAGGCCATGCTGCTGGTGTTCGCAGTCATGTTCCTGTTCCTGCAGAACCTGCGCTACACACTGATCCCGACCCTGGTAGTGCCAGTAGCATTGATGGGAACGTTCGCCGTGATGCTGGCCATGGGCTTCTCGGTCAATGTGCTGACACTGTTCGGCATGGTACTGGCCATCGGCATTCTGGTCGACGATGCCATCGTGGTGGTAGAGAACGTCGAACGCATCATGGCCGAAGAAGGCTTGCCGCCCAAGGACGCCACACGCAAGGCCATGGGCCAGATCAGCGGTGCAATCGTCGGCATCACGCTGGTACTGGTGGCGGTATTCCTGCCCATGGCCTTCATGCAAGGCTCGGTGGGGGTGATCTACCAGCAGTTCTCGCTGTCGATGGCGGTGTCGATCCTGTTCTCGGCGTTTCTCGCCCTCAGCCTGACCCCGGCATTGTGCGCCACCCTGCTAAAACCCGTGGCCAAGGGCGAGCACCATGAACGCAAAGGCTTCTTCGGCTGGTTCAATCGCCGCTTCGAAAGCATGAGCAACGGCTACCAGCGCTGGGTGGTGCAGGCACTCAAGCGCAGCGGCCGCTACCTGCTGGTGTATGCGGTGCTGCTGGCGGTGCTGGGCTACGGTTTCAGCCAGCTGCCTACAGCGTTCCTGCCCACCGAAGACCAGGGCTACACCATTACCGACATTCAGCTGCCGCCAGGCGCCAGCCGCATGCGCACCGAACAGGTTGCCGCGCAGATCGAGGCGCACAACGCCGAAGAACCGGGCGTAGGCAACACCACCTTGATCCTCGGCTTCAGCTTCTCCGGTAGCGGGCAGAACGCGGCGCTGGCCTTCACCACCCTCAAGGACTGGTCCGAGCGCAGCGCCGACGACAGTGCCCAGTCGATCGCCGACCGCGCGACCATGGCCTTCACCCAGCTCAAGGACGCGATAGCCTATTCGGTGCTGCCGCCCCCCATCGACGGCCTGGGTGAGTCGACCGGTTTCGAATTTCGCCTTCAGGACCGTGGCGGCATGGGCCACGCCGAGCTGATGGCAGCCCGTGACCAGTTGCTCGAAAGCACCAGCAAAAGCAAGGTGCTGACCAACGTGCGCGAAGCCTCGCTGGCGGAAAGCCCGCAGGTGCAACTGGAAATCGACCGCCGCCAGGCTAATGCACTGGGCGTGTCGTTTGCCGATATCGGCACGGTGCTGGACGTGGCCGTGGGCTCCAGCTACGTCAACGATTTCCCCAACCAGGGCCGTATGCAGCGGGTGGTGGTGCAGGCTGAAGGTGACCAGCGCAGCCAGGTCGAAGACTTGCTGAACATTCACGTGCGCAACGACAGCGGCAAGATGGTGCCACTGGGAGCGTTCGTTCAGGCCAGGTGGGTCAGCGGCCCGGTGCAACTGACCCGTTACAACGGTTACCCGGCGGTGTCGATCTCGGGCGAGCCAGCCGCCGGCTACAGCTCGGGCGAGGCCATGGCCGAGGTCGAGCGGCTGGTGGCGCAGCTACCAGCCGGTACCGGCCTGGAATGGACCGGCCTGTCACTGCAGGAGCGGCTGTCCGGTAGCCAGGCCCCCATGCTGATGGCGCTGTCGCTGCTGGTGGTATTCCTGTGCCTGGCTGCGCTGTACGAAAGCTGGTCGATCCCGACTGCAGTGCTGCTGGTCGTTCCGCTCGGCGTGCTCGGTGCGGTGCTGGCGGTGACCTTGCGCGGCATGCCCAACGACGTGTTCTTCAAGGTTGGCCTGATCACCCTGATCGGCCTGTCGGCGAAGAACGCCATCCTGATCATCGAGTTCGCCAAGCATCTGGTAGACCAGGGTGTGGACGCCGTCGACGCCGCCGTGCAAGCGGCCCGCCTGCGCCTGCGGCCGATCGTGATGACCTCGCTGGCGTTCATCCTCGGCGTGGTGCCACTGGCCATCGCCAGCGGCGCAAGCTCTGCCAGCCAGCAGGCGATTGGTACCGGGGTGATCGGCGGCATGCTCAGCGCCACCCTGGCGGTGGTGTTCGTGCCGGTGTTCTTCGTGGTGGTGATGCGCCTGTCCGGGCGACGCCAGGTGCATGACAACGACGGGCAACCCGTGCCCCGCGAAAGCTGACTGGACAAGCCCCGCGTGAAATGGGAGGGTTCCCGGCAATGACTGCCCGGAACCCTTTTTCATGCCTGATGCACTCCCCCCCTGCTCCATCCTCATTCTAGCCGGTGGCCGCGGCCAGCGCATGGGCGGCCGTGACAAGGGCCTGGTGGACTGGCAAGGCGAGCCGTTGATTGCACATGTTCATCGAACGGTGCGGCCACTGAGCGACGACCTGGTGATTTCCTGCAATCGCAACCAGGCGGCTTACCGGGTATACGCCGACCAGTGGGTGGGCGATGCAGAAGCCGACTTCCCCGGGCCGCTGGCAGGAGTGATTGCCGGGCTCAAGGTGGCACGTCATGCGTGGGTGGTGGTGCTGGCTTGCGATGCACCGCTGGTTGATCGCGACTTGATCGAGGGCCTGCTGCGGCTGGCAGTGGCCGGCAACAGCGCGGCAATGGTGCGTCAGGGTGGTTTTTGGCAGCCGATGTTCAGCGTACTGCCCAAGCGGGTGTTGCCGGTGCTGGAACAGGCCTGGGCAGCGGGTGAGCGGAGCTTGCAGAAGGCCCTGCTGCTCGAAGCGGTGCAAGGGCTGGACTGCGCCGAGAGCGATCGCCGGTTAAGCAACTTCAACAGCCCGGAATGGCTGCAAGACTGAGGGCATGACAGCGCCCCACAGGTAATTCACTGGCCAGCAGGACCGGCCCCTTCGCGGGTAAACCCGCTCCTACAGGCTACGCGCACAAGGCCGTTGCTTTTACCTCGGGCGCGTAATAGGTCATCTGGCAGAAAGTTCTTCGACACTTATCTCGCGCATCCGGAACTTCTGCACCTTGCCCGTAACCGTCATCGGGAACGCGTCGACAAAACGGAAGTACCTGGGCACCTTGAAGTGCGCAATCCTTGCCTTCGCCCACTCACGCAAGGCTTCCTCACTGACAGCATGTCCCGGGTGCAGCCGCACCCAGGCCACGATCTCTTCACCGTACTTGCTGCACGGCACGCCAATCACCTGCACATCGGCCACCGCCGGGTGGGTGAAGAAGAACTCCTCCAGCTCGCGCGGGTAAATGTTCTCGCCGCCGCGAATGATCATGTCCTTGCTGCGCCCGACAATACGCACGTAGCCCTGCTCGTCCATCACCGCCAGGTCGCCGGTGTGCATCCAGCCGTCTGCGTCGATGCTCTCGGCGGTGGCTTTGGGGTTGTTCCAGTAACCCAGCATCACGCTGTAGCCGCGGGTGCACAGTTCGCCGATCTCGCCACGCGGGACAATGTTGCCTTCGGCGTCCACCACCTTGCTCTCCAGCCGGGGCTGGGTGCGACCGACGCTGGTCACGCGACGCTCCAGGTCGTCAGCGGCACCGGTCTGCAAGGACACCGGGCTGGTTTCGGTCATGCCATAGGCAATCTGCACTTCGGCCATGTGCATCTCGCCAATCACCCGGCGCATCACCTCGATCGGGCAGGTCGCGCCGGCCATGATTCCGGTGCGCAGGCTCGACAGGTCGAATTCACCACGCTGCGGATGGTCCAGCTCGGCAATGAACATGGTCGGCACGCCATACAGCGCAGTGGCTTTCTCCTGCGCCACTGCGCGCAGCGTGGCCAGCGGGTCGAAGGCATCGCTGGGGTAAATCAGTGCACTGCCATGGGTCATGCAGCCAAGGTTGGCCATGACCATGCCGAAACAGTGGTACAGCGGCACCGGCACCACCAGCCGATCGTGCTCGGTAAGGCCCAGGCTTTCACCGACCATGTACCCGTTGTTGAGGATATTGCTGTGGCTAAGGGTCGCCCCCTTGGGAAAACCGGTGGTGCCTGAGGTGTACTGGATGTTGATCGGGTCGTCGCAACGCAGTTGTGCCTGGCGCGCGACCAGGGCCTCGCCACTGACGGCCTCGGCTCGGGCCTGCAGTTCGTGCCACGCCAGAAAGCCCGGCGGTGGCGACAGCGCCAGGCTGACCACGCCACGCAACTCGGGGAAGCGCTCGCAGATCAGCGCGCCCGGTTGGCCGTTGGCCAGGCCCGGGAGCAAGCCCTGCAGCATGGCGTGGTAATCGGAGGTTTTGAACGCATCGGCACAGATCACCCAGCGGCAGCCGGACTGGCCAAGGGCGTAGTCCAGTTCGCTGGAACGGTAGGCCGGGTTGATGTTGACCAGGATCGCGCCAACCTTGGCGCTGGCGAACTGGGTAATACACCACTCGGCGCAGTTGGGTGCCCAGATGCCAAGACGGTCACCGGGTTGCACGCCCAGGGCCATCAGCGCGCGGGCGTGCTGGTCGACGGCGCCGGCCAGTTGCCGCCACGTGTAGCGCAGGGACTGATGATGCACCACCAGCGCCTCACGGTCGGGGAAGCGGGCCACGGTGGCATCGAAGGCGTCGCCGATGCATTGGGTAAGCAGGGGCTTGTCCTGGTTGCCCTGGGTGTAGCTTGGCTGGGGCATGGGCGCTCTCTTGTTGTTCTTGTGTTATCTGTGCTGGCCTCTTCGCGGGTGAACCCGCTCCTACACAGGACGGCGCCACATTTGAGGCCTGTGGAGGTTTTTGCAGGAGCGGGTTCACCCGCGAAGCAGCACACACCGGTTTAGCGAACGAACACCTGCGGCGTCGTGGTAGACATGTCACCACCCGGCAACTGGATGTTCTTCACCTTTTCCAGCGTATCCGGGTTGAACACCGCCAGGTCATTGAAGGTGCCGCCCAGGTAAAGCTTGTCGCCCTTCTTGTCGAACGTCACGCAGTAGTAGGTGTGCTCCAGATTAGCCGCCTTGATCAGCTTGCGCTGTTTGATGTCGTACTTGGCCAGGCGGTTGAGCACGCCGTAGATCTGGTTCGGGTCCTTGGGCGAGCGCAGGCCGGTGAAGTACAGCTCCGTCAGGTCAGCGAACTCCTGGGTGTGGGTCTTGCCGGTCTTCAGGTCGATGCTGAGGTAGCCATACAGGGGTTCGGCAGTGGCCGGGTCCTGCTTGTCATCCTTGAACTTGGCAATGGTGTACAGCATGGTGAACTCATGGCGCGGGCTCTGGTGCGGCCAGAAGTACAGCACGTCCGGGGCGCTGTAGCCTTTGCGGTTCCAGTTGCGCAACGGCAGGGCCACCGTGTACTTGCCGGTCTTCACGTCCATCTTGTAAATGTCCGGCCCGGCAACGTACAGGCTGCCATCGTCGGAGGTGCGCATCAGGTACACCTGGCGCGGCATCGGGAAGGTGCGCACGGGCTTGGCCTGAAGGCCATCGGCGGTGCTGAACACCTCCAGCCGGGGTGGCTTGACCACGTAATGGTCATTCAGCATCTGGGTCGGATTGACCGTGGCATACACCTCTTTGCCGTCTGGGCTGATGGCGAACGAGTATATCGACCGGCCGACTTCACCGGCTACGCTGGACAGGTTGGCGTGGAAGGTGTTCTTGCAGGTGTCCAGGTCAATGCCGTAGATGTCGCCGTAATGGTTGTTGAGCACGTAGGCGGTGCGGTTGTCCGGCGCCATCATTGCGGTGCCAGGGCCGAACTTGTCCGGCATCCGGCAGCTCTTGTAGACCGTGTCACTGGCCACATCGACCACATGCAGGTTGTTCGGGTAGTTGGTCACGATCATGTATTCGTGGCCAGCCTTGAGTGCCGGGCCAGTGTCGTCGGCCTGTGCCAGCCCGGCGCAAGCCATGGCGGCGATGGTGAGCGCCAATGGCGCGCAGCGTCCAGCTTTCATGCGGTTTCCCCTTGTCATTCTTGTTGGGCCGTCACTTGTCTTTAGGGAACACGGTGCCGAGGTTGCGCCAATCCTCTGCCGAGTTGGTCGCCTGGGCGTTCCAGTCCTGGTAGGTGCTCATCATGTCCGGCACCTGGGCCGGCCACCAGCAAGGGTCGGAACAACCATAAAGGTCAGCCTCCATCGGTTGGCACAGCGAGCTCACGCCGCCAAAGGCGTCCACTTCCCAGCCCGGGTCGGTAGTGGCCGTGCAGCCTGCCACCGCGCTCATGGCCATCACTTCTTCGACACGGTCTTCGGCGGCAGCCTGCTCCAGGATGCGCGCCTTGTTGTTCAGGGGCTTCAAGTGCTTCATGTCAGTGCGCCTTCCGCGGGGTGATATAGCGATCGATGAAGGCCGGGTTGGCGGCCATGATGCGGCTGTAGACTTCAATGCCGAAGTCCACCCAGTCGCGCATCAGTTCGCAGTAGTGATAGGTCGGGTGCTGCGGGTCGCCGTAGCGCGCATAGCTTTCGTGGTAGCAGCCGCCGGAGCACAGGTTGCGGATGCGACAGCTTTCGCAGCCTGTGTTGCTGCGGTCCAGGCGCTGCGACAGAAAGTCGTTGAGCTGCGCCTGCTTCACGCCCTGGTGCACGTTACCGAAGGTCGGCAGGCTGGAGCCGGTGAAGCGGTGGCACAGGTTCAGCTCACCTTCGTGGTCCACTGCCAGCATCTTCAACCCGGCGCCACACGGCAGGGCCTTCTTGTGGCCTTCGTGGATGTCGGTGATCAACTGATGCAGGTTGGAGAAGCCGATGTTGCGGTGCTCCAGTGCCGCCTCCAGGTAGCGCCGGCCGAGGGACTTCATGTTGGCGAAGACTTGCACCAGCTCTTCGCCAGTGAGGTTGAAATCGGCCATATCACCAGACGTAACCGGGGCAAAGCCAACCTCGGCGAAACCCATTTCGTTGAACAGGTGGTTCCAGATGGTTTCCACGTCGGTGATGCCACGGGTCAGCGTGACCCGCGCGCCCACCGGCCGGCTGGTGTAGCGCGACAGCAGCAGGTCGGCCTTGCGCCGCACCACGTCATAGGTGCCCTGCCCACCCACGGTGATACGGTTGCGGTCGTGCACGGTCTTGGGGCCATCGATGCTGATCGACAAGCCAAAGCGGTGAGCGTTGAGCCAGTCGATGATTTCTTCGGTCAGCAAGGTAGCGTTGGTGGTCATGATGAACTCCACCTGCTTGCCCGCCTCGGCGAACCGCCGCTCGCAGTAAGCCACCATGTGCTCGATCAACGGTCGGTTGGACAGCGGTTCGCCACCGAAGAACACCACGCTGTAGCGCTGCTCGTTGGGTGATTCCTTGAGCAGCATTTCCACCGAGGCTTCGGCGGTGGCGGCACTCATCTTCTTGCCGGCGGATGGCTTGTCCAGGTCTTCCTTGTAGCAATAGGTGCAGCTGAGGTTGCAACCGGTGTTGACGTTGAGCACAACGGTGTTAAGCGCGGTGCGCTCGACCTGCCTGAGGGCGATTTCCGGGGTCAGCGGCGAGCCGTCGCTGACCAGCTCCAGCGCGATCAGCTCGCGCAGGGTGTCCTGGATATCGTCGCCGGCAAACTGCTGGCCAAGGCGCTGCATCAGCTCCTCGGCCGAGCAGCCTTGCTGGCGCAAGGTGTCGATGATGCCGCCGGTCACCGCGTCAGCGGTGAACAGCGAACTGCTGGGGATATGGAACAGCATGCGGTCGGCATCAACCTGTACTTCGTGCAGGTTGCGTTCGACCAGGTTCAGTAGTACGCCCATGGCGACCTCCCGATAATCGATCCGTTGGAAAACCGTTGCAGCCTGCCGTTACGGCAGCGGCGGGTTATTCCAGCGCTGTACGGTGACGATCATGTGCCCTTCACCGGTCTGGCCACCGTCGGCCAGCGTGGCGATGACCTTCAGGTTACCGGCGTTGTTGGTCATCATCTTGCGCTCAGGGTTGGGCCCGGCACCGCCTGGCACGAACACGCCGTCGGCCTGCATCTGCCCGGCGAACTTGACGTCCTCATCCTCGACAGCACGCTCGTTGAACGGCTCGACCTTCCAGCTGGCCGGCAGGTAGCCGATACGCAGCGGCTGGCCATTGGCATCCTTGCCCCAGGCTTCGGCCTCGAAACGCCCCTGCACTTTCGGCACGGCGGCGCCGTTCTCGCCAATGCGCGCGATGGAGAACGCCGGCACGACCTTCACTTCATCGACTTTGTCGTAAACCGCCAGGTTCACGCCCTTGAGCGCACCTACCGCCACCTCGCGCAGCCCTGGCCTGGCATCGGCCGCGGCGCGGGCCTTGACCCTTACCAGGGTCGGGGTCTGCTCCAGCACTTCGGTCACTTCCACCCCGGCGCCCAGGTCCGGCTTGCCAGCCAGGCCGCTGCCAACCAGGGTGATTTCGCTTTCGTCTCCGGCCTTGATGAACGCCGGTTGTACCGCCAGCAACTGCGCCTTGCCTTCTTTTACGGCGCTGAAGTCCAGGCCTCGTTCATCGTGATCGGCTTCAAACATACGGCCTTTCATTTCGCCATCGAGCGCGGCGAACACCTGGCGCAGGTTGGCATCGCCAACCTTCACATTGCCCCGCCATTCATAACCGTTGTACAGGATGGCCGAGCCGCTGCCGTTGAACGGTGTACCGTCGGCGTAAGCACCCTTGACCTCGACCTTGAAGGTATCGCCCTCTGCGGCCGTGACGCTCATCACCCCACGTACATCGCCCTTGGCCAACATATGGCCGCTGAATGCCCATTGCCCCGGCAGTACGTCCGCCTTGGGTTTGGCCTTCTGCCATTCGTCCCAGGCCGCGCTTTCCATCGGGTAACGCTTGGCAAGGTCCGGCACCACTTGCTGCAGGGCAATCGGCAGCCAATCGCGGTCACGCGCCTGGGCCTGGTATTCAAGGGAAGGCCATTGGCCAAGGTGGAAGTTGACCAGGTGTTCCCACTCCTTCGCCGGGCGCCGTTGCAAGGCAACACGGGCACCGGAGTGGCAACGGCCACAGGTCTCGCTGAGCTGGGTGTCGAAGTGCTCGACCGTATTGAGCCGGCGCTCCATGGCGTAACGCACGCCATCGGTTTCGCTGGGCGCCAGGCCCTGCTTGTCGGCCAGGTATTTGACCAGCGTGCGGCGGTCGTCGTCGCTGATCTGAAGGCCATGCATCACCTGCATGCGGGCGATGCTCATCAGCCAGCCTTCCGGCGTCTTGCGCTGGTGGCTGATGCGGCTATAGGTATCGTTGCCTTCGGGGATATGGCACCCCATGCACTTGTTCTGCAACAGGCTCGGGCCCTGCTCGGCCGCCATGGCCTGGGTGCTCAGCAGCGCGGCGGCGACCAGCGCCAGTTTGCCCGCATGCCGCCGGAGTCGAGTCGTCTTCAAGGTCAGACCTCCACGGTTGTTGTTCTTATCGTTTTCGCACGCTTTGGTACAGCAGGTGTGCATGTGAAGGTTGCGATACAGGAACTGTGCCAGTTGCAATAAAAGCTTTTCCTTTCAACCTTTTAAGCGGTTTTCGGGGTTTCACCAGCAGCAGAGATGGCCATTTGCAGCGTGCCATTTCGCGACAGCGTGTTTCATGTTGAGACAGGGGCCTGCTGCCCGCGAAGAGGCACGCACAGGCAGTGTTTCACCACCGTCTCACACCGTCTCAATGTGCAACAGCGCACCCTTGCAATCCGAACCTTGCATCACCGCAAAACCCAATCAGCTCAATGCCTTGCTGCCATCTGCCCAGCTTGGCACGGCCATTGCGCCAGTGCCCGTCACATCCAATGACAAGAGGCACAGCCCCATGCTTTCCGAACTGCCCATCCTGCCCGCCACCCGCGCCTTTCTCGAACGCAAGCTGAAGATGCGCATCGGTGCCGACTGGCAGGACGCCGCCAGCGGTCGCACCCTGTCGTTCCGCAACCCGGCCACCGGCGAGGTACTGGGTGAAGTGCCGGCCGCAGAGGCCGAAGATGTCGACCGCGCCGTGCGCGCTGCGCGCCAGGCCTTCGACGACTCGCCCTGGAGCCGCATGCGCCCTCGCGAGCGACAGAACCTGCTGTGGCGCCTGGCCGACCTGATGGAGCGCGATGCGCGCCAGCTGGCCGAACTGGAATGCCTGAACAATGGCAAGAGCGCCGCCGTGGCCCAGGTGATGGACGTGCAACTGGCCATCGACTTCCTGCGCTACATGGCGGGCTGGGCCACCAAGATCGAGGGTAGCACCGTCGAAGCGTCCATGCCGCTGATGCCCAACGACCAGTTCCACGGCTTCGTGCGCCGCGAGGCAGTGGGCGTGGTTGGCGCCATCGTTGCCTGGAACTTCCCACTGCTGCTGGCCTGCTGGAAGCTCGGCCCGGCACTCGCCACCGGCTGCACCGTGGTGCTCAAGCCCGCCGATGAAACCCCACTGAGCGTGCTCAAGCTGGCCGAGCTGGTCGACGAGGCCGGCTACCCGGCCGGCGTGTTCAACGTGGTAACCGGTACCGGCCTGAACGCCGGCGCCGCGCTCAGCCGCCACCCCGGCGTAGACAAGCTGACCTTCACCGGCTCCACCGAGGTCGGCAAGCTGATCGGCAAGGCAGCCATGGACAACATGACCCGCGTCACCCTGGAACTGGGCGGCAAGTCGCCGACCATCGTCATGCCCGACGCCAACCTGCAGGAAGCCGCAGCCGGTGCGGCCACGGCGATCTTCTTCAACCAGGGGCAGGTGTGCTGCGCAGGCTCGCGGCTGTATGTGCACCGCAAACACTTCGACAATGTGGTGGCCGACATCGCCGCAATTGCCAATGCCATGAAGCTGGGCAACGGGCTGGACCCGTCGGTGCAGATGGGCCCGCTGATTTCAGCCAAGCAGCAGGACCGCGTCACCGGCTACATCGAGCTTGGCCGCGAACTGGGGGCTACCATCGCCTGCGGGGGTGAAGGTTTCGGGCCTGGATACTTCGTCAAGCCGACGGTGATTGTCGATGTGAACCAGCGTCATCGCCTGGTACAGGAAGAAATCTTCGGGCCGGTACTGGTGGCGATGCCATTCGATGACATCGACGAAGTGATCGGCATGGCCAACGACAATCCCTACGGCCTGGGTGCCAGTATCTGGTCCAACGACCTGGCCGCTGTGCACCGCATGATCCCGCGCATCAAGTCCGGCTCGGTGTGGGTCAACTGCCACAGCGCGCTGGACCCGGCGCTGCCGTTTGGTGGCTACAAGATGTCCGGCGTTGGTCGTGAGATGGGCTCAGCGGCCATCGAGCATTACACCGAGCTGAAATCGGTCTTGATCAAGCTCTGATCTTTTTCCTGTACCGGCCTCTTCGCGGGTGAACCCGCGCCTACACGGCATGTGTTACCTGATGTAGGAGCGGGTTCACCCGCGAAGAGGCCGGTACAGGCAACAAAAAAACAACAATAAAAAACCATGGAGCAAACCCCATGAGGCACACCCTCGCCTGCACATTGGCCCTGCTATTAACCGCCCCCGCCAGCCAAGCCTACGAGCTGTACAACCACGATGGCACCACCCTCAACGCCAACCTCGAAGCCCTGTTCGGCGTCTTCCACAGCGACGAAAGCTTCAACCAGGCCGGCAACCGCCAACCCGGCAGCACCGCCTGGCAGGAAGGCTACGTAAAGTACGGCCTCAGCGGCAGCCAGACCCTGGCCGATAGCGGCGCCCTCTACGGCGCCTTCAGCCTGCTCAGTTCCGCCACCTGGGGCGATGGCGACGCCGCCGGCCTGACCTTGGGCGACGAACGCCGCACCGCCATCGAAGACCTGTACCTGGGCTGGCGCTCGGCCAACCTGTTCCCGGCGCTGGGCGAAGATGGCGTGGACATTTCCGGTGGCCGCCAGGTCGTCACCCTGGGTGATGGTTTCCTGATCCAGGGTGACCCGGTCAACCTGGGCAAGGTCGACCTGGGGGCCAACTTCGATCGCGGCGGTGCCTACTACCTTGCCGCACGCAAGGCCTTCGACCGCACCGCCGTGCTGCGCCTGGGTGGCAATCAGGGCTGGCGCGGTGACCTGATGTGGTTGAAGTCCGACAACCATTACCAGGCCGACACTTCCCTGGCGGTAGCCAACCTGGAGCACGTCGCCGATACCGGTACCGTCGGCCTGAGCTGGATCCGCGGCCTCGACGTGGACCCGCGTTACGCGCAGATCATGGGCCTGGAACATCGCGACGGCATGGACACCGCCAGCCTGCGCGGGCGCGGCAACCTGGGCGTCAAAGACCTGGAGCTGGCCGCCGAGTACGTGACCCAGGACAAGACCGGCGGGCGCGAGAATGCCTGGTACCTTGAGGGCAACTGGACCTTCTCCCAACTGCCCTGGTCACCGACCGCCACCTACCGCTACAGCCGCTTCTCCGAAGGCTTCGATCCGCTGTTCTATGGCCTGAGCCGGGGCTACGGCACCTGGTTCCAGGGTGAAGTGGCAGCCAACTATGCCGGGCCCTTCAACAAGAACAGCCAAGTGCACCATGTAGCGCTGAAGGGCAAACCACGGGACAACCTGACCGTCGGCGCGCTGTACTTCGACTTCGACACGCTGGACACCGACCAGGGCAACCTCGGCGGGCGCGAGCTGGACCTGTATGTGGAGTGGATGGTCAACGACCACCTGCTGATCAGCCCGGTGGCGGGGTTCTACAAGCCGGACCGCAGTGCGGCCAATGGCGGTACGCAACTGGGTGGGCGCGATACCGGGACCTACCTGCAGTTGGTCGTCGGTACCTTCTTCTGATCCGACGTCCTGGGTTGTATGGTCACTGTGGGAGCGGCCTTGCGTCGCGATGGGCCGCAAAGCGGCCCCAACAATCTCAAGCCAAGCCCTGCTCCCCCAGCCAGCGCCGCACACTGCCCTGCTGTTCAGCCGCAAGCCCTGCCAACACCGCCTCAACAGGCCGGCCACTGCGTATTTTTCGCACCACAGGCGCCAACTCCACCCCCTGCAAATGCCACACCCCCAACGGCTGGTCCGCTGTCACCACCACCTCGGCCGCATCCACCAGCCCATCACGCAGTACCGGCCGCCGCTCAACCCGCACCGCTTGCCAATCAGCCGCCTGATGCAGGGGTTGCGCATCCGGCCAGCCTTGGCGGCGTGACCAGAACGCTTGACCCACCCGGCGTTGTTCCTGGGCATAGAAATCCCGGCCAATGCGGGCAAAACGCAAGAACAGTTGCTCGACCCGCTGCTGGTGAAACTGCCGCGCCAACTCGGCCCGCTCAGGCCTGCGCAGCAGCGTATTGACCACCACCGGCGCCTGCAATGCCGAAGAGAGCGACTGAAAAATCCCGTTGCCCGACAGCGGGTCAACGGCCATCGCCGCATCGCCCACCCGGATCCAGTCCTGCCCGACACATTCACCCGCCAGAATGGCGGTACTGCTGCGTGCATGCACCTGGGCCGGTATCAATGCCTGATCGTCGAACAGTTCGGCGACCAACGCGCTGCCGCCCCGCAACGCCACGCAGTACGCTGCCAACCCAGCCTTCCCCGGCAGCCCTGCCGCGTCCTGGGTGACTTGCCAGTAACAGCGGCCATCTTCCAGCCGTGCCATCCACGCCCAGCCATTCTCCAGGCTCTCCACCGCCGACGCAGGCGCACCGGGGCTACCCTGCCAGACATTGAGCAGGCTGACCGTTTCCGGCCCACGCAGGCGGTCTGCGGCCAGGGGCGCCTGACGGCCTCGGGCCTCGACCAGGAAATCAGCGGTCAGCACCTGCCCATCGTCCAGGCGCACATGATGACCGCCCGCCTGCACGACCTCACGCACCCGCCCCTCGACCACTCTCACGCCTGCGCGCTGAAGATCTTCGCGCAGCGCCTGGTCAAAGCGCTGCCGGTCGAGCAAAAACTCCTGGTTCATGTGCAGGTGCTGGCCGTTCCAGTGCACCTGGCGGGTGGCCGGCATGGCCGCCTGGCTCAAGGCCCCGCCAAGGCCTGCGTGACGCAAGCCCTCCAGCACCCGCTGCGAAACGCCTTCAACTGCCGCGAAACGGCGCCACTGCGACACCACCGTCACGCTGTAACCCAGCCGCCGCAGGCCAATGGCCGTAGCGGCACCCGCAGGGCCGGCGCCCAGCACCACAATGCGCGGCTCAGCCATGGCGGGCACCTCGTCGCTCGGGGCCTTTGAAGGCTGCATGCTCACGCAACCAGTCATGCACCTGCTGGCGGTCCATGCCCTGGGCATCCCGCAGCAAGGCAGCAATCTTCCCGCTCAAAGCCGCGCAGCCCAGGCTCGCACCCGCCCGCTCCCCCGCGCCCACATACGCGCCAAAATCCGCCTGTCGAGTCCCCAGCCACGACCACTGGCCCGGTGCACAGCGGGCGTCGCCAGTGACCCGAATGACGCCTGGGTAGCTGGCCGGGAACACCGGACCACCCTGCGCCGGGCTGGATGCACACAACAGCACACCCGCAGCCAAAGCCTCGGCACAGGCCTGGTGCAATACAGGCCGGTCCTGCTGCAAGCCCAGGCTGAGGTTGACCAGCGTTGCCCCCGACTCCACCAGCCACAGCAATGCGGCAGCCACCTGCAACGCACTGGTGCTGGCCTGGGCACTGAACACCTGAGCCACCAGCACCGACACCGGGCCGGCCTCGTGTTGCAGGCTGGCGAGCACCGCACTGCCGTGCCCAAGCTGGTCAGGGAGCATTTCACCTTCGCGCAACTGGCCGTCTTCCAGCCAGAAACGGCGGGCGTCCAGCAAACCGCTGACCTGCTCCGGCGAGCAGCCACTGTCGATAAGGCCAACGCGCACGTCAGTGCCCATGTTTGATCACCTCCTGCGCCAGCACCTGCAACTGGCCGTCATGCAGTTGCAGGTGCAGGTCGGCATCGGCCAGGGTCGAAGCCCGGTGGCTGATCAGGATGCGCGTGCGGCCGGCGAACAGCTGGTCGATGGCCGCGATCACTTCGCGCTCGGTGGCTTCGTCCACCGCCGAAGTGGCCTCGTCCAGCACCAGGATCGCCGGAGCCTGCAATACCGCGCGGGCGATGGCAATACGCTGCTTCTGCCCGCCAGACAACTGCTGGCCACGCTCGCCCAGCAGGCCGTCCAGGCCCAACGGCAGGCTGTCGACGAGGCTGTCCAGCCGCGCCAGGCGCACCACCCGCTCCAGCGCTTCACGGCTGGCCTCAGGCACACCGTAGGCCAGGTTCTGCGCCAAGGTGCCACGGAATAACACAATGTCCTGGCTGACCACCGCAATACGCCGGCGCAGTGCAGCCAGGTCCAGGTCGCGCAGGTCGGTGCCGTCCAGCAGGATGCGCCCGGCGTCCGGGTCGTAGAAGCGCTGCAGCAGGTCGATCAGGGTTGACTTGCCCACCCCGGAGGCACCGCTGATGGCGACTTTCAGGCCACCCGGGATGCTCACCTGCACGTTGTTCAGTACCGCACCCTGGCGCCCCTCATGGGCAAAGCTCAGCGCCTCCAGGCGCAACTCGCCGGGGCCATCGGGGATGGGCTTCGGGTTGGCGGTCTGATGTACCGCTACCGCTTCCTGCTTCAATTCCATCACCCTTCCCAGGCTGACAGCCATGCGCTGCACCGCCACGTACAAGCCCAACAGGCTCTGCACCGGCCCAACCGCCATGCCCATGTAAGTTGAAAAAGCGATCAGCGCGCCCAGCTGCCAGGTGCCCTGGATAACCCACCAACCACCAACCAGGAACGCGCAGGCGCGGCACCACGAGGTGAGCGTGCCGGGGATGGCCTGGGTGAAAAACTCCGTCACCTGCACCTTCAGCAACTGGCGCATGTAACCTTGGCCAAGCTGGTCCAGGCGCCCTGCTTCCCGGCCTTGCTGTCCGGCCGCCTGGATGAACTTCATCGCCGGCAGGGTCTCGACCAGAAAAGACGACACATCCGCCGAGCGCTCCCGCAAGTTGCGCACTTCGCGTTCCACCTTGCGCCGCATCCAGCGCAGCCACAGCACCTCGATCGGCACCAGCAGCGCCAGCAACAGGGACAACTGCCACGACAGCATCAGCATCAACGCCACCGCGCCCACCAGGCCGATCACCGCCGACACCGCCGAGAACAGCGAGTCCACGGCAAAGCGCTGGATCTCTGCCACATCGCCATCCAGCCGCGAAAGAATGTCGCCGATACGCCGCCGCCCGTAGAAGGTCGGTGACAATTGCTGCAGATGGCGGTAAAGGTCGTCGCGCAGGGCGAACAGGATGCGCCCCGACAAGCGCGTATGCAGGTAGCGGTTGACCCCAGCCAGCACAGTGCCCAGCAGGCCCGCGCCGATCATGATTGCCGCCATGTGCCAGAGGGTCTGGTAGTCCTTGGCCAACAGCCCTTCGTCGATCAGGGTCTTGACCAGCCAGGGTTGCGCCAGCGCCAGCAGCGATGCACCCAGCGACAAGCCGAGCAACAGGCCGATGGCACGCCGGTGCGGGCGCACGAAACCATACAGCCAGGCCAAAGCCTGGCGCATGAGTACAGGGTCGCTGGAATCCACCAGCCTTGCGAACAGGCCGCCCACGTCAGCCGCGCAACTGCTTGAGCTTGCGGTACAGCGTCGCCCGGCTGATACCCAGTGCCTCGGCGGCGGCCGAAACGTTGCCTTGATGACGCGCCAGAGCACCGCGGATCTGTTCCAGTTCATGGTCCTTGAGGCTGCCGGAGGGCGCTGCGCTGCTGGCCAGTTCGTCCAGCAGGCAGTCGGTAAGGTGATCGAGGGTCAGCACCTGCTCGCCGTCCTCGCGCATGGCCAGGGCGGTGCGCACCACCATTTCCAGCTGGCGGATGTTGCCTGGCCAGTCGAAGCCTTCGAGCAACGCGGTCAACGCCGGGTCGAGGGTTACGCCACGCGCATCGGCCTTGTCCAGCAGGCCCTGGATGATCGCCGCCAGGTCATCACGTTCGCGCAGGGCCGGCAGGCGCAGCGACACCCCGTTGACCCGGTAGTACAGGTCTTCACGGAAGTGCTGTTCCTGGACCAGGCGCTTGAGGTCGCGGTGGGTGGCACAGATCAGCGCCACGTCGATGTCCTGCTCGTCACCCGCCCCCAATGGTGCCACGCGGCGCTCCTGCAGCACCCGCAGCAGGCGTGCTTGCAGGGCCAGCGGCATGTCGCCGATTTCGTCGAGGAACAGCGTGCCACCATGGGCCTGCATCAGCCGCCCGACCATGCCACCCCGGCGCGAACCTGTAAAGGCGCCCTCGCGATAGCCGAACAGTTCGGACTCGATCAGCCCCTCGGGTATAGCTGCGCAGTTGACTGCCACAAACGGTTTGTCGGCACGCGGGCTGGCCTGGTGCAAGGCGCGAGCGACCACTTCCTTGCCGGTACCGGTTTCGCCCAGCAGCAGCACTGGCAAACCATTGCCAAGCCCCTGGCGAGCCATGCGCAGGTTGCGCGCCAGGCGTTGATCACCACCGGCCAGTGCATAGAGCGCCGGCGACTGCTTGCCCAGCACCGGCTTGCTTGCCGGCGTGCTGCCATTGACCCGGCCATGGCGTGGCAGCTGCAAGGCACGGAAGTGGAACTCGCCCTTGGCCGTCTGCACACTGCTCACACCGCCCTGCCACAGGCGCGCAATGAACGCAGGCGACCGCTCGCCGAGCAGATCAGTGCTGCGCCGGCCGATCAGCTCATGGCGCGGCACCTGCAACAGCTGGCAGGCACTGTCGTTGGCGGCCAGCACTTCACCGTCCAGGCTCAGGGCCAACAGGCCGTGCCAGGCGCTGTTGAGGTACTGCGGGCGGCTGTGGAAGGCCAGCACCAGATGCTCCGGATGGCACAGGCCAAACAGGCGGCCTTCAATGTTGCCGGCAGCCAGCATCAGGGTCGACAGGCTGTCCTGCGGTTGCGCCATCACCCCTTCACGGGTGATGTCGAGCACGCCGATCACCTCGCCCCGCGGGTCGCGCAGTGGGACGGAAGTACAGGAAAAGGGGCTGAGGCGGTCGAGGTAATGTTCGCCGCAGTTGATCAGTGTCGGCCGGCCTTCGACCACGGCCGTGCCGATGGCGTTGGTGCCACGCAGCGATTCACTCCAGCAGCTACCCGGGTGCAGGTCGCGCAGGCCCTCACGTTGCAGCACGTGCTTCTGGCCTTCGATGGCCAGCACGTTGGCCTGGGCATCGCCGAGGATGACGATGCCAGCCTTGCCCTGGCGCGCGACCAGGTAGTCGAGTTCGGGGGTAACGGCATCGATCAGCAGGCGGTTGCGCTCCAGCAGCATACGCAGGTCATGGCCCTGTTGCAGGCCCAGGCCGACCTGTTCGCCCTGCAGGCAGTCCAGGCCGTGGCCCAGGCTGCGGCGCCAGGAGGCATCGATCTCGTCGCGCAGCATGCCCAGCGGTAGTTCGCCTTCGCTGGCCAGCTTCAGGCGGGCCTCGCGGGATTCGTGCAGCGGGTCGTGGGCGTTTGTTATAAGTTGTCGCGCCATTTTCTACTCCGGCTGTGCCCCGCAATGTGACGGGGTACGGGCTTGGGAATTTTCCGCAGTGTGCGGGAGAAATGGCTGGGCGTCATCTGGTTGATGAATGCGGCGTGGCCGGGGCATGGCGCGCGTTTTGAGAGGAGGCCCCGGGGTATCGGAGGCAATCACCTGATTGCGTTGTCTGCATCGGCCTCTTCGCGGGTAAACCCGCCCTTACAAGTACAGCGCTGGCCTCAGGCTTGGCGCGGTCCTTTGTAGGAGCGGGTTTACCCGCGAAGAGGCCCTCAAGCCCGATCACGGCTGCAGATTCTGGCTCAAGAACTTGTCCACCGTAGCCGTGCCCTCCCCCGCATCGCCCGCCACCTGCCACAGCCGCCGTTCAATCCCCTGCGCCAGCAAGTGCCCCACCGCCGATTCAATCGCCGACAGCACGCACAATTGCGCCGGCTCATTGGTGGTATACCCCACCTCGGCCTCCAGCAATTTCTTGAACTCAATGAACTTGAACACCCCGGCACTGCGCCCTACCGAGTAGATGGTCTTGCTGGTCATCACGTTGGCCAGCACCTGCCCGGTGCGCACGTCCACGGCGCGCAGGTTGACGGTGACCTGGTCGACGCGGTACTCGCGAGAGATGTCGATCCCCAGGTAACGGGCGCCTTCGCCGCCGCTGCGCACGTTGGTGTCGTAGGCGATGATGCCGCCCTCCAGCATCAGGTTGGCGGCCTGCAGCGGTGGCAGTTCGCCCATGATGTTTTCGGCTACATCCGGCTTTTTCTGCGAAGCACGGATGATCTTGCGCTCGGTCAGCAGGTTCTGCAGCCCTTCACGCTCCAGCACCACGAACCAGCCGCTGGCGCTCAGGGCGTCCATCAACATGCTTGCCGCGCCTTGGGTGACGCTGGTGGAAAACGAGCTGGCCGGGGTGGGCTTGTACTGCCCGGTCTGGTCGCGGAAGCCGTATACCACAGCCATCAGCCGGCCTTTGGGCCGTGGCATGTTGATCAGGTCGTAGTAGGTCGAGGCCCGAGGGGTCAGGGTCGGGGTTTCCGAGTCCTGTTCGGCCGACATGGGTTCGCGCAGGCTGCAACCACTTTGCAGGCCCAGGGCGGTGAGGATCAGCAGCGCGCTCAGCAGACGTTTCATGGTGTTCTCTCCCCAACATAAAAGCCCTTCCCTCTCAGGGGTTCAGGCCGCTGACCTCAATGATCGAAATCTCTCCTGTGGCACGATCGGTGACCTTGATGCTCAAGGCCCCGGAATCGTCGATGACGTCGATGAGAAACGCATCGGTCGCCATGCTGCCGGTGTTGCCGTTACTGATGTTGTCCAGCAACTGCGACAACATCCGCGACTCCAACTGGTTGCTGAAGCGCTCAAGGGCCGTGGTGCCGGTAAAGGCCGAGGCACGGTCCTTGAGGTCCGGGTCGTCGTAGTCGTTCTGCGCCTGGGCGTTGTTCAGCAGCCAGGTGCCGTTCAACGGGTTGCCGCCAAAGGCCGGGTTGACCGGGGTGTACACCAGCTCGGTGGCCTGGGCAGCACAGGCGCTGGCCAGCAGGCAGGCGGCAACGCAACGGGGTATGCGGTGGTTCATAGCTCGTCCCTCTCCAAGTCGGTGGTGTCCTGTAGCAGGCGTTGCAGCTTGCGTTGAATGATCTGCTGCTTGACCAGGTCGGCAGCGGCGACGGCCTCGTCCTTGAGCTCGGTGGTATTGGGTGGCAGGAAGCGGCGGTACATCACTTCACGCTCGAACTCCACCGTCACCAGGCTGCCCCAGCGGGCATCCGGGCGTTCGCGTACCACCAGGTTGAAGTCCAGACGGCTGGTGGCACGCAGGCGGTCGGCGAAGTAGTAGTAAAAGTCGTGGCCGATGTGCGAGATGGTGTTGTCGACGATAAAACCCTGCATCTCGTCTTCAGCACCCGCCCTGGCGCAGGTGGTCACCCCTGCCATCAGCAGCAGGCTCAGGCACAGCGCAGCCAGGGGCTTCATGGCGTGCCTCCCGGGCCTGCCTGCGTCTGCACACCGCGTGCACTTTCGGTAAAGGCCTGCTCGGCGACGAACTGCCAGTCGCTGTAGTGCTCCATCCCCTCGAACCCGCTCCATTCGGCGCTGAAGCCACTGCGCTTGAAAGGGGTGGCGTCGGAGCGGCTGTACACCCCGGTGATACGGCCGTCGATCGAGCGCAGCAGGCCCCATTCGTTGCTGTTGCTGATCGGGTCAGGGTAAAGCCTGCGAATGTGCCGTTTGGCCTGCGGGAAGCGGTTGTCCTGCAGCAGGTCGATAAGGTCCTGGGGGTACTGGGCCAGCCCTGGCGAGGCCCGGTAGTAGCTGCGCAAGGCCTGGGCATACTGGCTGCCGACCCACAGCAACTGGCGTTCGCGGTCGCGCTGGGCGGCGCTTGCCCAGATTGTGCCGGTGGCCGCCAGGGCTACGCTGCTGACCGCAATCAACAGCAGCACACCCAGGTAGGTGAAGCCGCCGTTGGCCTTACCACTCAGCGAAGAGGCTGCCATCACGCGCCCTCCCTGTGGCACCGCTCTTGATATCGGCAACGCCGCCCGCCACGCCCTCGGGCGGCGGCACCAGCTGCCAGGCATCGCTGCGCTCGGTGATCGGGTCGACCGGTGTGTTGCGCAGGTAACGTTGTTCCACCAGTTGTTCCAGCGAATCGGGGTAGTGGCCGGTATCACCGTAGTAGTGGTCCAGCGCCTCGCGCAGCACGGCCAGGCTTTGACGCAGGGTGGCCTCGCGCGAGCTTTCCAGGCTGTTGAAGTAGCGCGGCATGGCGATGGTCATCAGCGTGGCGATGATCGCCATCACCACCAGCAGTTCGATCAGGGTGAAGCCTTTGCTGCGCTTCATGGCTGTCACCATTGCCCGTAAGGGATATTGTTCAGGCCTTTGCCGCGGGCCCTGGAATACACGTCGAACACGTCGTCGCCCTCGCGCGGGTTGTCGGGGCTGCTGTCGTAGGCGCGCAGGCCCCAACCGCCTTCGTCTTCATCCTTTGCCGCCACCAGCGGGTCGTGCGGGATGCGCCGCAGGAAGTAGAACTTGGCGCCCTTGGCACTGCGCACATCGCGCACGCCCTCTACCAGCACCTGCAGGTTCGGCGGGTAGCCACTGGCATCCACGCGCTTCTCGATGTAGCCGGCGTCGAAGGCCCGCTTGTAGGCATCGATGGCGTCGCGAATCTGGTACAGCGCCTCGCGCAATTGCTGCTCCTTGCCGCGGCGTACCACCGTTTCGGTCAGCGGCGCCGCCATGCTGGCGAGCAACCCGAGCAGTGCCAGGGTCAGCACCACCTCGATCAGGCTGAAGCCGTGCATGCGACGCCGGGCGTTCATGGCCGGGGGCTCCCGTTGACCGGGGCGACCGCCATCTGGCTGTCCACGACCGGTTCATCGGTGGTCGGCGCATGGCCAGGGACGTCCATCGGCGGCAGTGGCGCCATCTGGCGCACCTGCATGGCCGACTCGGTGCCCGTGGCAAACTCCATGTCAGACGGGCTCTGGTACGGCAGGTTACGCACGATGCGCGGGGTGATCGCCAGCACCAGCTCACTCTTGCTCATGTCGTCCTTGTTGCTGCCGAACAGCCGGCCCAGGCCCGGGATGTCACCAAGGCCGGGAATCTTGTTGCCACTGGCGTTGTGGTCGTTGCGCACCAGGCCGGCCAGCACCTGGGTTTCGCCGTCATGCAGGCGCAGGCTGGTCTGCGCGTTGCGGGTGTCGACCTGGACCGGGATGGTGCCCTGGCGGGTGGCCTCCAGCGGGGTGGCATTACTCACCTCCAGCGCCACCTTGATCGCCACTTCGTTGTTCAGGTGCACGGTGGGCTGCACTTCTAGCTTCAGGCCGACGTCCAGGTAGGTGACGCTTTCGGTGATCACCGGGCCCTGGGTGGACGGCACCGAGGTGGCGCTGATGATCGGTACCCGCTGGCCGATGTGGATGCGCGCCTGCTCGCGGTTGCTGACGCGGATCACCGGGCTGGCCAGGGTGTTGATGTCTTTGTCCTGGGCGTTGATCTTGGCCTGCGGCGCCGGCGCAATGCTGATGCGGCTGGAATTGATGCCCTTGAGCTGGTCGAGCACGCTGACCGGGTTGCCATCGTCGCTCAGCACGCCGAAAGTGTTGGGCCATTGCAGGCCAAGGTCGAGGATGCGCGAGGTAGCCACCTCCATCACCTCCACTTCCAGCACCACCTCGGGGTTTGACTGGTCCTGCGACTGCAGCAGCTTCTCGGCCATGCGCACGGCATCGGAGGTATCGCGCATGGTCAGGGTGTTGAGGCGCTCGTCAACGAACACGTCACGGGTCTTGAGCATGGTCTTGACCATGTTCAACGCGGTATTGGCGTCAATGCTGGTCAGGTAGAACGTGCGCATCACCAGTTCCTGGTAGTCCTTGGTCTTCTGCGGCGAGTCGGGGTAGACCATCACGGTGTTGTCGTTGACGATCTTCTGGCGCAGCTGGTTTTGTTCCAGCAGCAGCGCTATCGCATCCTCGATGCGCACCTCGCGCACGAAGATGGTGGCCTTCATGTCCGGGCGCAGGTCTTTGTCGAAGATGAAGTTGATGCCGGCCACCTGCGACAGCACTTCGAAGATGGTCTTCAGGTTGGCATCGCGAAACTCCAGGGTGACCGGCCGCTCGAGCTTGCTGCGCAATTGCGGGTACGGCTGCGCGGTGCGTGCCTGCACGTTTTCGATGTCGCTGCGCAGGGTCATGCCCTTCTGGTTCTGCGGGTCCAGACGCAAGACTTCGCGCATGTAGCGTTCGGCACCGAACAGGTCGCCCTGGCGCAGCGCCGCCTGGCCAAGCGCTATGCGTTCGTCCAGGGTGCGGATCAGCTCCAACTGGCGAATGCCTTCCTGGGCGCGGCGGTTGTTTGGCTCCAGGGTGAGCACCCGCCCGTAGCCCATGCGGGCATTGGCGAAGTCATGGCGGACGCGGTCGCTGTCGGCCTGCGCAATCAGGGCCTCGACAGCCGCCTGGCGGCTGTGGGCCAGGGCGATATTCAGCTCTGTGTCACGCGGGTCTTCGCGCAGCGCCTCTTCCAGGCGGGCGATGCCGGCCTCGTACTGGCCCTCTTTCATCAACTGGTCGCTGTCCTGGCGAACCGCACTGGAGCCGCAACCGGCAATGGCCACGCACAGCGCCACGAGCAGAAACGGAGCAGGCTTGCACAGCTTTGACGACTTCATGGTGCGCTCCCGACAGACAAGGTCTGCGACTGGTGCAAAGGCAGGTAGACCAGGTTCAGCTCGCCGGCCGATACCCGATCAAGGCGATAGGTGTCTTCGATCACGTCGCCTTGGCGCACGACGTAGAGCTTTTCGCCGCTCTGCAGGAAGACCTGCAGGTCGTCGCGGTCACCCATGCGGCCGATGAACTGGAACGGCAGTGCCGGGGCCGTCGGGGCCGCGGCGACGACAGGTGCGGTCATCACGGGTTGTTCGGTGACCGTGGCCAGGGTTTTGGGTTTGGTCCATTGCTGGGTTGGGAACAGGTCGCCGGAGGCCTGTTCCGGCCCTTTCGCGGGCAAGCCCGCGCCTACAATGGACGCAGCGCTTTCTGTTGTAGGAGCGGGTTTACCCGCGAAGGCCGCGACGCCATCGTCCTGGCCAAACCAATGGTCCGGTGCCCAGGCCAGCGCCGCGCTCACGCCGAGGAAGCTGGCCCAGATGACTGCACGTTGTGTGTTCATCATGACCTCGACAGGTAAAGGGTCATGCGCAGGCGGGCATTGAGCTCGCTGTCGCCGATGCGT
Source organism: Pseudomonas sp. JR33AA (assembly GCF_021378985.1). Classification (NCBI taxonomy): domain Bacteria; kingdom Pseudomonadati; phylum Pseudomonadota; class Gammaproteobacteria; order Pseudomonadales; family Pseudomonadaceae; genus Pseudomonas; species Pseudomonas sp. JR33AA. Next base: position 279,717 of record NZ_JAJSAW010000004.1, on the reverse strand, counting down.
TTGCGTTGCAGCTCAAGGTCTTCCAGCACCAGCGTCGGCAGCTGCCTGAGCAGGCCCTTGATAAAGCCGCGAATCTGCGGGTAGCTGCCGCGCACTGGCAGCACGATCTGGTAGCGGGCCAGCTGGGTCTTGGGGTCGATGCCCAGCGCGTATTCACCGCGGGCCAAGCTGATGCGCTCGGCGCTGGCCAGGCGGTACAGACGCTCGATCAGCTCGCTGGCCTGGGGCTGACCGGGCAGTTGCCGGCGCAGGCTGTCGAGCGCCTGCTGCTCGGGCTGGACCGCAATCTTCAGCTCACCCCGCTTGACACGCCCGACCTGTTCGCTGGCCTGCGCTTCGTTGGCGCGCAGTTCGCGCACGCTTTGCCATTGCGGTAGCACACCGGCACACCCCACGCCAATGGCGAGCAGGCCTACGGCTATGGCAGCCAGGCCCACCGGGCCGATAACGCGCAGGCGCTCCTGGAGGATCAGGCTGCTGAACGATTCAAGGGCGTGCATGGCCGGTCTCCCAGGTGGCGGTGAGGGTGAAGCGCACCGGGTGCTCGGGCCGCGCAGCAAGCACTTCGTGGTTGAGCAGCGACACATCGCTGAGCTCGTCGCTGGCTTCCAGCCGCTGGTGGTACTGCAGCATCGCTTCGAGGTTGCGCGCCTCGGCGGCAATGCGCACCTGGCCCTTGCGCGCATCCGGCGTCAGACCCAGCAGCGCGACGTCGTCCTGCGGCATGGCTTCAAGCATGGCGAACAGTTGCTGCCAAGGGCGCTGCAGTTGCTGCGACACACTGCGCATTTGTGCCAGACGCTCAGCCTGCTCCCGGCTGGCAGCGCTGTTCCTGGGTTCTGCGATGGCCGGGCGGCGGCCCAGTTGCAGTTCCAGGCTATGGACGCTGGCTTCCAGCGCCACTTGCTCGGTCTGCAAGCGTTGCTGCAGCAGCACCAGGCCGGCGACCATGGCACTGGCAAGGACGAGCAGCGACCAGACCAGCGGGCCGCTGCGCCGTGGCTGGAATTCCAGGTCGAGGCGGCGCATGTCAGGCCACCGTCCGCCACATGGCGCACAGTGGGTCGGCATCGCTGGCCGGCTGGCACAATTGCACCGCCGCCAGTTGCGGCACGTCGCACCGGCCCGGGGCATGCAGGTACACCCGCGGCAGGTGCTCGCCGTACAGCTCACAGGTACGCTCGATCAGTGCTTGCAGGGCCTGGTCGCTGTCAGCACAGCCTTGTGCCAGCACTTGCTGCCAGGCACCGCCGGCGGCCAGCAGCAATACACTGCGGCGCGGCTCGGCCAGCACGAACAGGAAGTCACCCTGCTCCAGCTGTGCCCAGCAACGGTTGTAGGCAGCCATCAGGTAGGGCTGCACCGAGCGCAGGTTCAGGCGGCTCTCCCGGCCCAGTGCCTGCAGCCGCTGCAGCAAGGCTTCGGGCAGCGCCGTGGCGATGCGGGCGGCACCGGCAGGCTCCGGTGACAGCACGATGCGCCAGTCGTCCAAAGGCTGCCCGTAGAGGTTTTCGAAGCAAGCGCGGGCATAGGCGTCCATCTCGCGAGGGTGGCCGATGGCGTCACTCCAGGGCACCAGGCAGAAGCGGCTGTAGCGGGCCGACAGCAACACCTGCAACTGGGCGCCACGTACCGCATGCTCGGCCAGCAGTGCAGCCAGCCCGTCGACGGCAGCATCCCAGGCCGGTTGGGTGGCATCGCTGCTGAACGCGCAGCTACCCAGCCATTGGTGGTGATTCTTGTGCCAGCGACCCAGGCCGACACCCTCGGCGCCCAATACGGTGCAGTAACGGTCAGATGAATGTGACACGGTTGATCTCCTCAAGGGTGGTACGGCCATCACGGACCAGGTCCAGGGCCGAGGCTCGCAGCAGGCGCAGGCCGCGCTGGCAGGCAAGCGTCTTGATCTGCGCCAGCGGGCGGCGCTCCACGATCATTTGCCGCAGGTCGTCATCCAGGTGCAGCAGCTCGGCAATGGCACTGCGGCCGCGGTAACCACTGCCACGGCACTGGCCGCAACCCTTGACACGCACGAACGTCCAGCCGGCCACACCCTCGCGGGTCAGGCCTGAGCCATACAGGGTGTCGTCATCGTGTTCGCAGGGCATGGCGCAGTGCGGGCAGGCCAGGCGAATCAGGCGCTGGGCCAGTACGGCGTTGAGCGCAGAAACGAAGCTGTAGGGGTCGACCTGCATCTGGCTGAAGCGGCCAATCACGTCGAACACGTTGTTGGCGTGGATGGTGGTGAACACCAGGTGGCCAGTGAGCGCCGATTGCACGGCAATCTGGGCCGTATCGGGGTCACGGATTTCGCCGACCAGGATCTTGTCCGGGTCGTGACGCAGGATCGAGCGCAGGCCGCGGGCGAAGGTCAGGCCCTTCTTCTCGTTGACCGGGATCTGCAATACGCCGGGCAGTTGATACTCGACCGGGTCCTCGATGGTGATGATCTTGTCCACGCCATGGTTGATCTCGCTGATCATGGCGTACAGGGTGGTGGTCTTGCCGCTGCCAGTAGGGCCGGTGACCAGGATCATGCCGTAGGGTTCTGCCGCCAACCGACGCAGGGCGCGCAAGGTTTCGTCGGCGAAGCCCAAGGCTTGCAGTTGCACGCCGCTGACCCGGTCGGACAAGTCCTGCTTGTCGAGCACCCGCAGCACGGCATCTTCACCGAAGATACTAGGCATGATCGACACCCGGAAGTCGATTTGACGGTCGCCCACGGCCACCTTGAAGCGGCCGTCCTGGGGCACGCGTTTTTCGCCGATGTCCAGTTCGGCCATGACCTTGATGCGCGAGATCACCTGGTCGGCGAAGGCGCTGCCACTGGCCTTGCCGGCCCCGTTGAGCACGCCGTCGATGCGGTACTTGATGGTCAGGCCCTGGCCCGTCATGCCCAGGTGGATGTCGCTGGCGTGCAGCTTGAGGGCGTCATACAGGGTGGAGTTGACCAGCTTGACCACGCGGCTCTGGTCTTCGCTGATACTGGCCAGCGACAGGCGTTGCAGTGGGTCGCTCTCGCTGCTGGCGTCGGGGTCGTGGTCAAGGGCATCGACGGCGTGGAAGCTTTCTTCATGGCGGGCCAGAAAGGTGGCCAGGTCGGCGGCGTGGGCCAGGTAAAGCGGCGCGCCTTGCAATACGTCGTCGATCCAGGCCAGGCGGGCGTGGTCGAAGGGGTCGGCGAACACGCCCAGCAGTTGGCCGCCCTGCTCGATCAATACGAACTCGCGCTTCAGGCACACGGCCAGGCTGACCTTGTCGAAGCGAGGGGTACTGGCCAGCAGGGTGTGGCTGTCCAGGACCGGATAATGCAGGGTCAGGCCCAGGCGTTGGGTGAAGGTGGCCGGGGTGTCGCAGGCCAGACGCTCCAGGCAGTTGACCAGGCGTTCGTCGGTGGCTTGCAGGCGGGCCTGGGCCAGCAGTTCGCGGGGGTAGGTCTGGCACTGGTTCACCGGTACCGGCCCGTTCGCGGGTGAACCCGCGCCTACAGGTCTAGCGCAATCCTGTGGGAGCAGGTTCACCCGCGAAAGGGCCGGTGCAGGCTTTGCAGATTCCGGGGTTGTATCGAGTGCTTCTGGCATGGCCTGCGACTCCGCTCAGGGGCGCGTCGCAGGCTGGCTCGGCCAGGGGTGCGGGCGCCGCTATTCCCCTGTGAGCAGTTGATCGTCGCTGGGCCCTGGTGGCTTGGCGCCATTACGGCGGCGGTCGGCCAACACCCAGCTTCCATCGTACAACTGCAGGGGGAACGATTCGTTCCTGTTCTGGCGTCGTTCGACGAACCCTTCGGCCGGGTTGTCCGTGGCCCTGCGCCGGCGCTCGATGCCCAGTAGGTCGAAGATCGCACGCGCCAGTTCCATCAGTGGGAACGGCTTGAACAGGACGTGACTCACACCGAGTTCGGCGGCCCGCTCACGCACCTCGACGGTGGGGTGCGCAGTGATCAGCACGAAGTGGCATTGCCTGTTCTTGCGTACAGCCTCCAGAACCTGAAAACCTTCCATGTCGGGCAGGCGGTAATCCAGCACAACTACTTGCGGTGCCAGGCTTTCAGCCTGTTCGATACCACTGGCACCGTCGTGGGCAACGTGAACGTCCAGGCCTTGCGCCTGCAGATACGCTTGCAGGTTCTGCGCAAGGGTCTGTTCGTCATCGACTACCAATACTCTGTTCACCAAGGTCGACTCCCAAATACTGCCCGGTTCCCCGGTCTGCGAAGTACGCCCTTGTGGAGACTTGAGCAGGCTTCGTGCCAGTTGTGAATAGTCATGTTGCACCACTGTAAACCACTGATTTTACTGGGATGCCGGCCAGCAACCGACATACACTGAGCAGGCGCACCCGTCCTGTTCCCCACAAGCGGGGAAAATGATGGCACATTGCCAAATCCTAATTCCCCAGCATTGGGGCAAGCGCCCTCAACGGCCTCAGTCGGCGATCTCCACTTTAGCGGACTCGCGCAAACGTTGGCGCACGGATTGGCGCGCCTGCGCCTGCCGCTGCCCGATGAGCGTTGCCCTGGCCAAGGCCAGGCCGTGTTCGCGTATGACCGATGGATTATCACTTTGGTTCTGCGATCCTTGCAGTCTCTGCTGGTTGGCATCATAAAATGCCTCCACTTCGCCCTGGCTCGGCGCGTCGACTGCGCTGAGCTGGGCGTACACTTGCTGGGCAGCCATCTCGTGCCGGGTGTACTCAGTGTACTGCGCCCTATCGAAGCCCGCCTCTGCCAGGCGCCTTTCGAATAACGCCGGGCTGCCAAATGCCGCTTCCACCTCGCCAATCTGCGCCGACACGTGTTCATCGCTGACGGCAATGCCTTGCCGTTGCGCTTCCTGCCACAACAACTCCTTGTCGATCAGCTCGTCCAGCGCTTGGTCACGCAGGCGTTTGTACAGGCCTGGGTTGCGGATGCTGGTCACCGCTCGCCCCTGGGCGTCCAGGTACTCGCTGAAGTAGCGTTCCAGGCGCATCAACCCGATCTCGACACCATTGACCCGCGCCACGGGCACATCGGCCCAGCTCACGCTGGTCAATACCAGCAACAGACACAACCACACGATCCGCATGACAACCTCCGCTCAAGGGCTGACCGGCACTGGCCGGTAGGGGGTGACCGCAGTAAAGCGTGGCCCGGGCAGGGCAACCGCCACCACATGGGCGCCTGCCATGCCCTGGCGGCGACCAGGGCCAAAGCCCAGTGTCGGGGTCAGGCCGGTGGGCACATCGTGCAGGCCTTCGAGCGCAGCAATCAGTTGCTCGCGGCTGGCATCCCGCCCAATCTGCTTCAGCGCTTCGCTCAGCAGGCGCAACGCGCACAGCGTATTGACCTGCAACGACGCCTGACGCGGGTCCAGGCCCTGGCGCTGCTGCAGCCCGGCGAGCGTAGCCAGGCCTTGCTCGGTCCAGTCTTCTGGCACGTAGGGGTAGGCCAGAAACAGCCGCTGTGACCACTGCGCCGGCAAACGCGCCACAGCGCCGGCTACCTGACTGGACGCGGCGAACAGGTAGGGCTCGCGGCCCGCCACCTGCAACGCCGCCGCCAACTCGGCAAAGGCCTGGGCGCGGCCAAGGAAGACAATGCCCTGCCCGTCCACCGCCTGACCGTCGAAAGCCTGGATAGCGGGTAGCGCCCAGCCCTGCTGCCCTAAACGCTCGCGCACCTGCTCGGCGAGCGCGGCGTGTTCGTTGCCGGCATACACCACGCGTAACTCATCCGGCGCCAAGCCCAGCGCCACACGGGCATGGTCTGCGAGACTCAGCAATTGCTCGGGCAAGCCGGGTAACGGATCGAAGATCTGTGCGCTGCCGCCGCTGCGCGGGGTGCTGCCGACCATCGGCACGTTCTGTGGCGCCAGCACGGTCGCCAGGCGCTGGTCGAGCATGGGCACCAATGGCGCGATCAGGGCGAACACCCGCTTTTGCTCGAGCAACTGTTGCAAGGCGCGTTCGGCACTGACCGGGTCGGAACCTGGGTCCAGCACCACCAGTTCCAGGCGCCGCCCGTGAATGCCGCCTTGCTGATTGAGTTGACCCACGCCGTCTTCCAGCACGGCACGCACCACCTGCCCGGCTTCGGCCAGCGGACCGCTCGCGGGTAGCAGTGTGCCAAGGCGCAACACGCCCTCCTCCACACCAGGGTCGCGTTCTTGGGCCAAGCGTTTGAGATAGGCGGTGAGGTTGCGCTGGTCGGCCAAGGTCAACTCGAAGCGTGGCATGGCCGGGTCCAGGCGATTGCCAGCCGGGTCGATACCCTGCTGGATGGCCCGCGCCAGGCTGCTGTCGGTATAGGCCGGATAGCGGCGGCCGTTGGCCTCGCGCGGGCCCTGGCCGAGTGCCAGGCGTTGCCAGTCGAGGCCAGGGGGGCGAACACCGCCTTCGGCACGGCCACGCCCGTCGTTACCGTGGCAACTGGCGCAGGGCAGCACCGTGGCGGGGACTGTGATATCGCTGGCACCGACCCGGACTTGCAGTTGAACGTCGCTACTGGAGACACCTTCGCGGTAGAGGCGTTTGCCGGCTTGTTCGTGGTCGGTCAGCTCCAGGGCCAAGGCTGAGGTTGAAAATGCCATGCCAAGCAAGCATGTGAGCCATATCGCAGGCCGCGCCCACAAAAACTGATGCCACAGAGGCCAATTCCCAAGGCGGCCCATGATACTCACCGACCCGCCAGCGGCTGGGCCAACAGCTGCATGCGTTGGGCAATCGCCGCTGGCGGTGCATCCGGGCGAATCTTGCTCCAGCGTTTACCTGCAACATCACCGGCAATCAGCTGCGTCGAATGCTGTTCGGGACTCGGCAGGAACTGCCCTATACGGCCAAGCACCAGGTCGACATTGGCCTTGTCGCCGGTCAGGAACAACCAGTTCGGCCCATCCACTCCCTGCTTGGCGGCGAACGCCTTCAGCGCCTCGGGCGTGTCGTTCAGCGGGTCACTGCTGATCGACACGAAGGTCACCTGGCCGGCCAGCGCTGGCCCCATGGCCTCGCGCACCTCGCGCAGCTTGCGGGTGATCAGCGGGCAGGCATCGGTGCAGTGGGTGAAGATCACGTTGAGCATCACCACCTTGTCCTTTAGCACGTCACTGTAAAAGCGCAGCTCGCGGCCATTCTGGTCCTTCAGTACGGTGTCGGTGAACCAGGTCCTGGCGTCGCGTGTACCGCCACCACTGGCCATCGCCTGCGGTGCTGGCTGCGGCTCGGGGGCTTGCGGCGCATGGCCTTCGTGGGCGAACGCCACCGACGTGAGGATCCACAGACAGCCACCCAGCACCAGCCAGTCGAAAGCGCGCATGCCAGCACGGTGGGAGGTTGCAGTGCTCATGGTTGCACCTCGTGATGGTCGGCAATGGCGGTGCTCTTGGCATGTACCCGGCGCGCACTGAGGCGGTTGATTTCTTCGATCAAGACGCCCGGGTCAGTGAAGCCGTAGTAACGTGTCCAGTGCCCGCTACGCCCGTCACCCACCAGGATCAGCGGCGGGTGCTGGCTGAGGTCGGCGTTGAAACTGCCCAGCCCCTTCAGGGTTTCGGTGATGGCGTACGGGGTACCGGTCAGCCAACTCCAGCCCGGCCCTTTCTGGAATGCCTTGGCATAGTTTTGCAGGCGTTTGGCGTCGTCACGCTGAGGGTCGACACTGATCGACACCATACGAACCTCCTCGCCTACCCGGCCGCCCAGCTGCTGCTGGACCTTGCCCATGATCGACGACACCACCGGGCATACCGTGGTGCAGCTGGTGTAAATGAAGCCCATGACTACCAGATGGTCACCCACCAGGTCTTTCTCCAGGCGCACCGGCATGCCGTCCTGGTTCAGCAGCGACACATCGGCAAAGCGCACACTGGCCTTTTCCTGATGCGCCGCCGGCGGCTGCGCGGCATGGCCGTCATGGTCGTGACCGGCGTGGGCCATGGCCAGATGGCTGGCAAATGCCAGGCTCAGGGCCAACAGTGTGCAAGCAGGCTTGGCGTTCATCGCACATTCCTCACGTCAGTCTGGGAAGCGTTGGTTGCAGCAGCTGGCAGAACGCGCAGGCTGGTGTAGTTTTCTTCGGCAAACTTGCGCCCCAACGAGGGCGATTGCACATGCAGGTACCAGGCACCGGCTTCAGGCAAGTTCAGCGCCGCCTGGTAGACGCCTTCGCCCACCTCTTGCAGTTGCAGGTTGCGCGGCATCGACGACGGCGCCAGAAAATAGCGCAGGCTCAGGTCGTTCAGGCCCAGGCGTGGCTGCCCGTCGTCACCGACAATACGTACCCGCGCGGTGAAGTCGCTGTGCTGCGGCAGCGGCTGCTCGAGGCCGATGAACTCGGCACGCGCGCCTTTGCGTTTGCTGGTATTGCCCTCAGCGGCCACCTCGGTGCTGAAGCAATGAATGATTTGTGGCTGGTTGAGCAGAAAGGCAACGTCGAACTTGCCGGCGGCGGGCAGCTTTACCGTCGAGCCATACACCCCGGGGGCCACTTCGCGCAGGCTGCGGTCAACGACGATGACCGCGCGGGCCTGGTGGCCGCGGTTGTTGTAGCCGGACATCGGTGCATTCATGCCTTCGGCATAGAAGTAGGTGGTGTTGTCCACCGGGTTGACCACGAACACCGAATTGTCATCACGCGATACCGACAGCCCCTGGGCCAGTGGCAGGTCACCGGCCTGACGCGGCGCTGCCGGGCCAGCCTCGAAGCCTTGCACGATGGGCGAACGCCCCTCGCCCAGGCTGGCCAGATTGATCATGCTCACTTTCGGCGAGGCCAGGCCACGCACATAGGCATAGCCCTTGGTGAACGTCAGCTGGTACGGTTCGGCCGCCACCGGGATGTGGTGGATCAGCTTGTCGGTACTGGCGTCGATGACCAGGGCCTGGTTCTCCAGGGTATTGAGTACAATGCCGTAGCGGCCATCATGGCTGAAGCGCATCGGCCCCAGGCCCTGTTCGGCCTGGACCGTGTGGCGCAATTGATGGCTGCGGGCATCGAACACCCGTACGCTGCCCTCCTCGCCATCTACCACGTACACGGCCTGGGACAGCGCCGAATAGCTGACCGACAGCGGGTGTGGGCCAACCTTGATGGTCTTGTCCAGGTGCATTTCCGGGATGTCGATGACGCTGAGGGTGCCGCTGTCGCGATTGCTGACGTAGGCATAACGCGAGTCGGCGCTGAAGGCGATTTCGTGGTGCCCGGTGCCGGTATTGAAGTGCTTCAGGGCGCTACGCCCCGGCACGTCGATCACGGTTACCCCGCCTTTGGCCGGGTCGCTGCTGTTGTTGCCAACCCACAGCCGATGCTGGTCCGGTTGCAGGGCCACGCGCAGCGGGTGGTCGCCGGCGTCCAGGTCCGCCACGCGGGTGAAGGTTTCGGTATCGATCACCGAGACCTTGCCCCGCTCAGGGATCGACACGAAAACCTGCTTGTCGTCGCTGGTGGCCGCCCAATCCATGGGCCGCCCTGGCAGCTCGATGCGGGCCAGGGTGCTGGTCACGCCGCCCACCGACACCGTCGGATCGATCACTGTCAGGCTGGCGTCCTTGTTCAGCATCAGCAAGAAGTAGCTGTTCAGGTCGAGCAGCGGCCGGGCCCCGATGCTGCTCTTGAGAAACAGCGCGACCCGCGCCTTGCAGCTCTGCTCGCGGTCCCCTGCCGGGGCCGACTGCGCCGGGTCGATCCATGCCCCTGGGGCCATGCCTGACAACGGTTGACCGCTGGTCTGGTCGCTGAGTTTGAAGCGGATGTTGGCGAAGCCGCCCTCCTTCAGTTCGCCTCCGGCCAATGGCCGGGCCTCGAACTCCACGTTCACGCCGTCCCGGCTAAGCCGGTGCAAGGCCTGCGAGCCGCCCCGTTCCTGCAACAGCTCACGCGGGTCGCACCAGAGCTTTTCGTACGCCACGCCCAGGCCGATCAGCACTACCCCCAGTACTACCCCCAAGTAAGCAGGGCGAGTCTTTTTGTTCATGCTCGCATTCCCCTTCCGTCACTGCGCCGGGGCCGTTGCCGGCGGCGCTTCGTTGGTCACCCGCAAGATCCCCCACAGCCCCGAGAGGTTGCCGTAGGCGGCGTAGTCGCGGAACAGGTAGTCACCCGCCACCGCGTTGGCACCGCCGGCACTCGGCAGCATGAAACTGAAGTGCGCCGCGGGCAGTACGCTTTCCTGCGCGCCGATGTACATGGCCATCGGGTTGTAGCCAAAGCGCACCGAACCGATACCGGGCAGGCTGATCGGGTAACCGTCCGCATCGCTCTTCTCGGCCTGGTAGTTGTGCAGTGGCCATACGTGCCCGTCCAGCTGGTAGACCATGCCGCGGCTGCCACCACTGGGCATCACGATATGGTTGCGCACCGGCTGACCAGGCTTGGCGTACAGCACCGGGGTTTGCGGGTCACCACCGACCAGGGCGTTGGCGTAGGCCATGTGGGCGTTGGGTACATCACCAAAGCCCAGGCCATTGGCGCGGCCGAATGGCGAGTCGGGCGCCATGCCGAAGCGCAGCCACAACGGTTCGGTCCTGTAGTTGACCGCCATGTTGCCGTTATCCTGCGGATCACCGGCAGCACCGTTGCCTTCGGTATTGATGCCTTCTACCGGACGACCATCGGCCCAGCGCATGTTCAGTGCGCGCTGCCACACCGTGACGAAGTCGCGGTAGTCCGGCTGGCCGCTGACCTTCACCGTGGCCTGGGCACGGGTCGCGGTATCCTCGGTCCAGGTGGCGGTTTGTGGCAGGATGCTCATGGCACCCACCAGGCCTTTTTGCGGCTGCTTGATGAAGTCTGACGGGGTCAGGTTGAGGCCGCCGAACTCGATAGGCGTGGTGTTTATGTTGTCCACTGTACGGCCCAGCTGCGACACCGGTTTGCCTTCACGCTCCAGGTGGCCGGCGTAGTACTGGTACTCCTCGGTCGGGTAGGCGCCGCTGGTGCCGGCACGTGGTGGCACGGTCTGCACTGGGTTCAGGCCAACGTTGGCGCCGTCTGACTTGGTGATGTCGTAGGCCAGCAGCTGCGCATGCAGGCCCACGTGGCTGGACGGCCGCATCAGGTTGTTGGCAAAGGCGGTGGAACCTTCACTGTCGAAGCGGTCACGCTTGACCACGTTGTGCATCACTGCAGTGCTCGGCAAGTCTGGCATCACCAGTGGCAAGCGGTTCTCCAGGGTGATGCTGATGCAGTCGCCGGCATTGGCGCGCAGTACCAGCGGCTCTACCGGGATACCCGCCTTGAGCTTGCCGGTGGTGGTATCGAGGTCAGCTTTGCGCACGTACAGGATCGCGGTCGGGTCATGCAGCGGCGCACTGTGGCCACCGATGGTGAAAGGCACCCCATCTTCGGGGTCAACCCCGCTCACCAGCGGGATGGCGGTTCTACGGCTGTTGAACACCAGGGTGCCGCCGTTGGCCTTGAGCGCGCCACCGACATGCTGGCCGATGCCCGCCGGGTCATTGATGCTGACGCCGTTACGGTTTTCGAGGATGTCGTTGGCCAGCGCTGCGACGATCTCGTAGCTGCGCTTGACCGTGGTGCGGGTCCCGATGCCATTAGGGTTGGCCGTGGTTTTCGGGCAGATACCGTTGAAGTTCACGGTGTTGCGCATGGCCACCGGCTGCGGGTTGTTGGGCAACGGGAACAGGTCGGCACGCTGCACGGTGTAGTTGCGCATGATGCCCCAGATACCGTTCCAGTAGCCCTCCAGGGCGGCGTCCAGCGAGTACAGGTAGTCGCCGTTGGTGGCTGCCGAACTGGAGATCATCGACACCGGCGCCATGAAGCCCAGCTGCTCGGAGATGCCGATCATTTGCGACGACTTCCAGCCCGAGTTGGAGCTATTGCCGAAGCCAGAGCCGTTCTGCAGCCATTTCACGCCGTGCAGGGTGACGTTGTGTTCCTCTTCATGGCCACCGGCGTGCATGCGCAGGCGCACGTTGTCACCGGAGTAGGTACGCAGCAACGGGGTGAACGGGTCGCCCGGCTCGGCGCCAGCCGTGTTGATATGCGGCGGGAACAGCGTAGTGCCGCCGGTGGGGCCGACTGCCGAGGTGATCGCCGATGGCGACAGGTTCATCGCCGGGATGGCGCGGTCGGTACGGGTTTGCAGGGCATAGCTGAGGTCACCGGCCAGGCCGTCGGCCTGCATGCCACGCTTGCCGTCCGGGCCGACCTTGTTCGGGTCATACACGCGCAGGGCCAGCGGCTCGTTGCGGTAGTTGACGACGAACATCCCCGGGTCATCCACCGAGATCGCCTGCGGGCATGGCCGGCTCGGGCAGCCTGGGTTGATTCCGCCGCGCTCCTCGACAATGGCTTCAAGCAGGTTCGACGCCTTGCCACGCACGGGCGGGTTGATGGCGTAGCGGAAGCTGTCGGCAGTGGCCGGGTACGACTGGGCATTGGGAATGCCGTCCGGCCCTGCGCCTACATAAACCCCGGCCTCATAGGCATGCTGAAAGTCACTGTACTCCAGGAAGAACTCGCGGTAGCTGTCGTTCCTGCCGTCGCCATCGTGGTCGCCGGTCTGGATCACCGCCTGCCACGAGGTCGGGCCGCCGTCCTGGCGCGTGGCCGGGTTGTACAGCTGCTCGCCGGTTTCGGCGTGGTACCAGGTGGAGCCGGCCGGTTCGGCCAGCACAGTGGCGTATAGGCCCAGTTGCTGGTGGGTCGATGGGCCAAGGTGGTCATGGGTGAAGATGGTACCCAGGCCACGGTCGACGTTATGCACGTTCACCAGCGGGTCAGCGAACCAGCGCTGCATTGCGGTACGTGCCCCCAGCCAGTCGGCACGGCCAAAGCGGCCGAAGTACGGGTGCTGTCTGGCTTTGGGGCAGGCTGCAGTGCCATCGCGGCTATCCCCTTCGGTGCAACCGTTGTAGGTACGAATGGCATGCACGCGCTCGACCACGCTACCGGGCGAAAGAATGCCGTCTTCGTAGTTCCAGCCGTTGGCCGAGCCGTCGGCAGCGGTCAGGTCCCATTTGGGCAGGTGGATGTGCTGGCCAATCACGTCGGTTGGGGTGCGCACCTGGTAATCGTCCATCTCATAGATGTTCGGGATCAGGTTGGTGTGCTGGTACATCGCGCAGTCGAAGGTGTTCATGCGCATCACCAGCGGCTCTGGCGGGCGCTGCTTGGTAATGACCGGCCAGGCGTCTTCCCACAGGGCGATGATGCGTGCCTGCGGGAAGTGGTAGCCCACTTTGTTGTACACCGCGTCAAACTGGATGTTGGCCCCTTTGTAGATGCGTGGTCGGTCGGCAGTGAAGGCCGAGGCGCCACGGAAGTTCAGGCCCGTCAGGCTCTCTCCACTGTTGAACTCCCCAACCCCGGAAGACTGGGTCAGGCGTTTTCCACGGTCATCCATGCAGGGCTCGTAGTACGGCGCACCTGCAGTCGGCAACGCGCCGTTGGTGCGGAATGCCCTGGCCACAGGCTGGCTGCCGGGGATCAATGCATAGCTGGGGTGTTCAGCCATGGCGTGGAACTGCATGGCTGCCTGCTCGACATCGGTGCCCTCCTCCGGCAGGTAGATGGGCTTGGCCTTGTGCACGACCTTGGTGAAGTCCAGTTTGGTGGTGGTGGTATCCGCTACGCCACCGGCGGACACACCGTCCAGGGCATGGCGGCCAAGGCCGCCGTCCCAGCCATCGACCTGGTTCGCATCCAGGTTGGCCCACAGGGCTTTGCCACTGTCTTTCAGTTGCCGGGCAAGGGCCGGGTCGAGCATGTCCAGGGGCGGGGTTGGCGGGCGGTTGCCCACGCTGCTTTCCATGCCGCCGATCCAGAACGGGTAGCCTGGGTTTTTCAGCGTGCCATCGGCATTGCGGTTGGCCTCGGTGCGGTCGACCAGCGCCAGCGAGCCCACGGCCTTGCGCACGGGCGCCTCGCTGACAGGGTCGTCATCGTCTTCGTGGTCATCATCGTTGGCGGCAACCAACGCCTCGGAGAGCTTGGGCACGACCACGACTTTGCCGGGCATGGGCGCCATGGCCTTGCCAGGCAACGGCACGATGGCCGGAATCGGCGTACCGGCAACGATCTCGCCATCGGGCAGGGCCCGGGCGCCAACGGCCGGCTTACCGCTACGCAAGGCGAAGGGGGTACTGTGGAAGCCATTCTCGCCCTGCCCGCTTACCTCCAGGCGCGTGCCTTCCTCGAACACGTCATGTACCCGCCACATGGCCCACATGCCCTGGGCGAAGTGCGGGTAGAAGTGACAGTGGTAAATGGCATCGCCGGCGACGCGGTTGCGGTTGCCCGAACCACCGTTGGCGATTTCGTAGGTGTAGCCGACGCCGGCGCCGATGCCTTGGGCATCGATGTAGTCGGAGTTGTCGTCATTGGGGTTGAACAGCCACTGATGGCCGTGCAAGTGGAAGATGTGCTGCTCGTGCCCGTTGTGGGTATTGCGGAACTTGGTGAAGTCACCGATATAGCTGTGGTGCACGTTGGCGGGCTCTGAGGGGTAAAGGGCCATGCTGGCCTTGACCCCGACGGCGCTGGCCGGCGGTACTTCGCCCGGGCGGATGTGTTCCAGGCCGACGTTGGCCGGTACATCCACCAGGGTACCTATATCGCCGACCGTGTGGGCGCTGAGGAAGAACTCTTCATAGGCACACGACAGGCAGTCGTGCATCGGGCCCACCCCCAGGCGGTTGGCCACCACTTCGGCGCCCATGCCACCAGAGCCGTAATTGATCATGAACGAATCGCGCGCCGGCTCCAGCACGTGGCCCATCACTGGGTCGGCCCAGTAGCCAGGGAAGGCCTGGGTACCGGCAACCTCGTCGGCGAACTGCGAGGCGAAATCACGGAACGCTTCCAGTCGGTTGGGCAGCGCCGGGTTGCGTTTGCCCGCGCTTTCCAGCGGGTAAGTGGATTTGGGGAAGCTGCCGTCGGGGTTGGGGCCCATGACGATGGCATCGGTTTCGCTGCTGATGATCTCGTTGCCGTTGACCATGGCAATGATCGGTTTGCCGGCCTTGCCTTCGGTGATCCAAGGTTCGACCTGCGGATAGCGGGCTTCATAGTCGATCACGGGCTGGCCGGTGGCGGTTCGCCCCGTGGTGGCCAGGCGCATTTCTTCTTCAGTGAGGGTATTGCGGTAGGTACGGCCCAGTTTGGGCACGACCACCACCTGGCCGAACAGGCCGTTGGAGACGTTGCCCGCCGTGCCCTCGCCGCCGAACGTAGCGGCTTTGCTGGTGGCGGCGAAGGCGCCTTCGCGCTCGGCATACAGGGTGTAGCTGCGGGTGCTGCCGGGGCTGACGAAGAAGTTGCCGTTACGTCCGGTATAGGCGGAAATATCGGCAATGCTGTTCACCGCCTGCATCCCGTTGACCTGGAAGCCGACCATACGCTCGGCCACCTGTTCGTCGGCGACAAAACCTTCGCCGCCTTCGTTTTCAACCTCCGGTCCCTCTACCTCACCCTCAGGCTCTTCAGCCTCGATGCCGTGCTTGTTGGGGTTCGCCCTGTAATCCAGCAGGTTGGTCAGGTTGACCGTCAGGCAGTCACCGGCCGCCACGCGCAGCACGATAGGCCGCGGGCGCTTGTCCGGGCGCAGGGTGACCTTGCCCGGTACCGCGGCCCCACCCATGCTCAGCGGGACGAGCTTGTCGTCCACCACATCCTCGCGCAGGGCGAACATCATGCCATTGGCATTTTGCGCGCCAAGGCGGTTGAACATCAGTGGCTGATCCAGTGCCACCACATTGGCGACCAGGGTGCGCTGACACCGCACAGCCGCCTCGCTGGTTGCTTCCCAGCCAAGCAAGGCCAGTACGAGTGATGACACGATGGGGCCTTTGAGCGGCGTCGACATGCTGCACCTCCGGGACACAGGATCTCTGCGGGGAGCTGGAGCAAGGTGTGTGCCAGAAGGAAAATTTCATATTTTTCAGCAAGTTGTACGATCAACCGCAACGGATTGGGGAGGATACCCCAGCAGGTTCCCCCGAATCGGGGGGCGAAATCCCGAGGGGGTAAAGGCTGCTCCACAGGCGCGCGCTGGCCTCACCCAAGGTAAAAACGCACAGTACCCTTGCACAATTGTCGATTGTGCAAGGCAAATTCGCATGCCAGGATCCTGCGATCCTCCAGCGAACTCCAGACTTCACTTGGAAAATCAATAACAAAGCAGGGAGAACGCAATGACTGCACACGCTCATACCCCGGCAGCAACCGACCATGTACTGGCCGAGGTCCGCAACCAGATCGGCCACCTGACCCTGAACCGCCCAGCCGGTCTCAATGCCCTGACCCTGGACATGGTGCGCAGCCTGCGTCAGCACCTGGACCAGTGGGCCGACAACCCGCACGTGCGCGCCGTGGTCCTGCGCGGCGAAGGCCCCAAGGGGTTCTGTGCCGGTGGCGATATCCGCTCGCTGTACGACAGCTTCAAGGCCGGCGACACGCTGCACGAAACCTTTTTCGTCGAAGAGTACGCCCTCGACCTGGTCATCCACCGCTACGGCAAGCCCATACTGGTGGTGATGGACGGCTTCACCCTCGGGGGCGGCATGGGCCTGGCCCAGGGCTGCGACCTGCGGGTGGTCACCGAGCGCAGCCGACTGGGCATGCCCGAAGTTGGCATCGGCTACTTCCCGGACGTGGGCGGCAGCTACTTCCTCTCGCGCATCCCCGGCGAGCTGGGCATCTACCTGGGTGTCAGCGGGGCCCAGATCCAGGCGGCCGATGCCTTGTATTGCGGCCTGGCCGACTGGTACCTGGCCAGCGATCAGCTCGCTGCCCTCGATCAGGGCCTCGACCAGCTCCACTTCAGCGACCACCCCCTCAAGGACCTGCAAAACCTGCTGGCCAGGCTCGGTACCCAGGTACTGGATGATGCGCCACTGGAAAAGCTGCGCCCGGCCATTGACCACTTCTTCGCCCTGCCCAACCTGCCTGCCATCGTCGAGCAGCTGCGTGCGGTGAGCATTGGCGACAGCCACGCCTGGGCAGTGGCCACCGCCGATCAGCTGGAAACCCGCTCGCCTCTGGCCATGGCGGTTACGCTGGAGATGCTGCGCCGGGGGCGCGAGCTGGGCCTTGACGACTGCTTTGCCATGGAACTGCACCTGGACCGCCAGTGGTTCCAGCACGGCGACATCATCGAAGGCGTGCGTGCCCTGATCATCGACAAGGACAAGCAGCCCCGCTGGAACCCGCCGACCCTGGCCGCGCTGCAAGACCAGCGGGTCGAACAATTCTTCGAAGGCCTGTGAGCCCGGGAGTACACAGATGCAAGACCTCGAACTGAGCGAAGAACAGATCATGATCCGCGACATGGCCCGGGACTTTGCCCGTGGCGAAATCGCACCCCATGCCCAAGCCTGGGAAAAGGCCGGCTGGATCGATGATGGCGTCGTGCGCAAGATGGGCGAACTGGGCCTGTTGGGCATGGTGGTGCCAGAGGACTTCGGCGGCAGCTACACCGACTATGTCGCCTATGCCCTGGCCGTGGAAGAGATCGCCGCCGGCTGCGGCGCCACCGGGGCGATGATGAGCATCCACAACTCGGTAGGTTGCGGCCCGCTGCTGGCCTACGGTACTGCCGAACAGCAACAGCAGTGGCTGCCACGCCTGGCCAGCGGCGAGGTGATTGGCTGCTTCTGCCTGACCGAGCCACAGGCCGGTTCCGAGGCCCACAACCTGCGCACCCGCGCCGAGCTGGTGGATGGCCAGTGGGTCATCAACGGTGCCAAGCAGTTCGTCAGCAATGCCCGCCGCGCCGGCCTGGCGATCGTCTTCGCAGTGACCGACCCGGAGCTGGGCAAGAAAGGCCTGTCGGCGTTCCTGGTACCCACCGACAACCCTGGGTTCAAGGTTGACCGCAGCGAGCACAAAATGGGCATCCGCGCCTCTGATACCTGCGCAGTAACCTTCGACAACTGCCGCATTCCTGCCGCCAATATCCTCGGTGAGCGTGGCAAGGGCCTGGCCATTGCCCTGTCCAACCTCGAAGGCGGCCGTATCGGCATTGCCGCCCAGGCCTTGGGCATCGCCCGCGCCGCATTCGAAGCTGCGTTGGTCTACTCACGTGACCGCATACAGTTTGGCAAGCCGATCAACGAACACCAGAGCATCGCCAACCTGCTGGCCGACATGCAGGTGCAGGTGAACGCCGCACGTTTGCTGATCCTGCATGCCGCCCGCCTGCGCAGCGCCGGCAAGCCGTGCCTGTCGGAAGCGTCACAGGCCAAGCTGTTCGCGTCGGAAATGGCCGAGCGGGTGTGCTCGATGGCAATCCAGGTGCATGGTGGGTACGGCTATCTGGAAGATTACCCGGTGGAGCGCTATTACCGCGATGCGCGGATTACCCAGATCTATGAAGGGTCGAGCGAGATCCAGCGCATGCTGATTGCACGGGAATTGAAGCACTATCCGCTGTAACGCAAAGGCAACGCGGTTTTTGGGGGAGCGGGCGACGCTGCGGATGGCACCGGCTTTGCCGGTGTTCGCGGGCGCACCCGCCCCCACAAAAGCCCGCCAAGCGCACCTGACAATGCCCCCCTGCATAAAACCATTTGCCCCTGCGCAAACCTGCGTCCGCCAAGCCCTTCTTGTACACTCCTCGCATTAGCCCCCACCTGCACATTTTTTGGTGAACGCATGATCGAGGTAACCGAGGTTTCCATTGCCGAGCTGCGCGATGCGCTCGAGTCGGGCCGCACGACAGCGGTCGAGCTGGTCAAGGCCTACCTGGCGCGCATCGACGCCTACGATGGCGCCGACACGGCCACGGCCCTTAACGCTGTCGTGGTACGCAACCCGGAGGCGCTGAAAGAAGCCGAGGCCTCCGACGCCCGCCGCGCCAAGGGCCAAGTACTTAGCCCGCTGGACGGCATCCCCTACACGGCCAAGGACAGCTACCTGGTCAAAGGCTTGACTGCCGCCTCCGGCAGCCCTGCCTTCAAGGACCTGGTCGCCCAGCGCGACGCCTTCACCATCGAGCGCCTGCGCGCCGCCGGTGCCGTGTGCCTGGGCAAGACCAACATGCCGCCCATGGCTAACGGTGGCATGCAGCGCGGCGTCTATGGCCGCGCCGAAAGCCCGTACAACGCCAACTACCTGACCGCGCCCTTCGCTTCGGGCTCGTCCAACGGTGCCGGTACCGCCACCGCCGCCAGCTTCAGCGCCTTTGGCCTGGCCGAAGAAACCTGGTCCAGCGGCCGTGGCCCGGCCTCCAACAACGGCCTGTGCGCCTATACCCCGTCGCGCGGGGTGATTTCGGTGCGTGGCAACTGGCCGCTGACGCCGACCATGGACGTGGTGGTGCCCTATGCCCGCACCATGGCCGACCTGCTGGAAATCCTCGACGTGGTGGTAGCCGATGACGCCGACAAGCGCGGCGACCTGTGGCGCCTGCAGCCGTGGGTGCCGATCCCCGCTGCCTCGACAGTACGTCCGGCTTCGTACCTTGAACTGGCGGTAGATGCCAGCGCGCTCAAGGGCAAGCGCTTTGGCGTACCACGCATGTATATAAATGCCGACCCCGAAGCGGGCACCGCCGAGAAGCCAGGCATCGGTGGGCCGACCGGCCAACGCATCAACACCCGCGCCACGGTGATCGACCTGTGGCAACAAGCACGCCAAGCCCTGGAAGCGGCGGGTGCCGAAGTACTGGAAGTGGACTTCCCGCTGGTGTCCAACTGCGAAGGCGACCGCCCAGGCGCACCGACCGTGTACAACCGCGGCATCGTCAGCAAAGCATTCCTGCATGACGAACTGTGGGAACTGTCGGGCTGGGCCTTTGACGACTTCCTGCGCGCCAACGATGACCCCAAGCTTAACCGCCTGGCCGATGTCGATGGGCTGAAGATCTTCCCCCACGACCCGGGCACCCTGCCCAACCGTGAAGATGACCTGGCTGCCGGCATGGACGAGTACGTCAACATGGCCAAACGTGGCCTGAAGACCTGGGACCAGATCGAGACCCTGCCCGACGGCCTGCGCGGGCTGGAGCAGACCCGCAAGCTGGACCTGGAAGACTGGATGGACAAGCTGGGCCTGGACGCGGTGCTGTTCCCCACTGTAGCCGACGTTGGCCCGGCCGATGCCGATGTCAACCCGGTATCGGCGGATATCGCCTGGAGCAACGGTATCTGGGTAGCCAACGGCAACCTGGCAATCCGCCACCTGGGCGTGCCGACCGTGACCGTGCCGATGGGTGTGATGGCCGATATCGGTATGCCGGTGGGGCTGACCTTTGCCGGGAAGGCCTATAGCGACAACGCACTGCTGAGTTTTGCTGCCGCCTTCGAGGCCACCGGCTCGCGCCGCATGATCCCGCCGCGCACGCCGGCGCTCGGCTGAGTCTTACAGGGCCCGCAAAAGCAGATCGCGAATCTCAACCATATGTGTAAAAATACACAAACAGTTGATTTTCGCGATCTGCCATGCCTATCACCCCCAGCGACGAACGCCAACTCACCCTCACCGTGCTCAAGGCCGCCATCCAGGCCCTGGGCAGCGTTGCCGCGCGCAACATGGAAATACTCCTGCACGACCTTGATCACCCCGAACACTCGGTGGTGGCGATCGTCAACGGTCATATTTCCGGCCGCAGCGTAGGCAGCCCGATCCTCGCCGCACCGGAGCAGGACCAGGGGTTCAAGGCACTGATGCAGGCCTCGGCCGACCAGTACGGCTGTGAGCCGGTGGTGCTGCCCGATTACCCTACTACGCTCAAAGACCGCACGCTACGCAGTGCCACGGCAATCTTCCGTGACAGCAGCGGCCACCCGTTCGCCAGCCTGTGCGTCAACACCGACGTCACCGGCCTGGATGCGGCCATGAGCTTTCTCCAGCAGTTGCAGCCGCTGGGGGCCATACCTGCGGTCAACGAACCGGCCGATATGGAGCTGCTGATGAGCGAGATCATCCAGGCTGCCCTGCAGCGCAGCGGCCAGGGGCGGATGAACAAACAGGCCAAGGTCGAGGCCGTGCGCGTCATGCAGGAGCGCGGCCTGTTCATCGTCAAGGGCGGCGTCGAGAAGGCTGCCAGCGCCCTCGGTGTGACGCGCTACACCATTTACAACTACCTCGAGCAACTACGCGGAGCCAGCCAATGACCTTGCACATTCATACCCCTCTGATCGAGTCGCGCCCGCTGTCGTTGTCGGCCGGTCGTACTATCTGGCTCAAGCTCGACGCCCTGCAACCCTGCGGTTCATTCAAACTGCGCGGTGTAGGCTACGCCTGCGAGGTACATCAGGCGCGCGGCGCCCGGCATTTTGTGTCCTCGTCAGGTGGCAATGCCGGTTTGGCAGTCGCCTACGCCGGACGCAAGCTGGGGCTGCCGGTGACCGTGGTAGTACCCGAAACCACCACCGAACGGGCCAAGGAACTGCTGCACCTGGAAGGCGCCAAGGTGGTGGTGCACGGCAGTTCCTGGCAAGAGGCCAATGCCCTGGCACAGACGCTGGTAGGCCCGAACGATGCCTTCATCCACCCGTTCGACGACCCACTGCTGTGGGCCGGGCATGCCAGCCTGGTGGATGAAGTGGCCGCGGCTGGCCTGAAGCCGGACGCGGTGGTGTTGTCAGTCGGCGGGGGTGGCTTGCTCAGTGGCGTGGTAGAAGGGCTCAAGCGCAATGGCTGGGGCGATGTGCCGGTGCTGGCGGTAGAAACCGAGGGCGCGGCGTCGCTGCATGCGGCCATGCAGGCCGGGCATTCGGTGGAGCTGGAGCGCATCGCCTCGGTGGCGACGTCGCTGGGGGCCAAGCGTGTGGCTGATCAGGCGCTGATGTGCGTGCAGCAGCATCCGGTGCACAGCCATCTGGTAAGCGATCGCGCAGCGCTGGAGGCCTGTGAGCGATTCCTGCTGGACCACCGTGTGCTGGTCGAGCCCGCATGCGGCGCGGCGTTGGCAGTGGCCTACGATGCCAAGGCACTGGGCGCCTTGCGCAATGTCCTGGTGGTGGTCTGTGGCGGTGCTACCGCAACACTGGAGCAGATCCAGGCGTGGCTGCAGCAGGCAGACTGAGGCTGCCATCTGTCGGGGGTGATTACGACAGTCACATGCACCTGATCTACTAGGCTCGCCGCAACCGAAAAAGCCCTCGCAATGGCGTCAACCCTGACGAAATGCGCATCCCGCCCTTTCGGTCTGCGGCAAGTGAAGGCACAATGCGTGTCCTTTTTTTGGCCGGCCTGGCCGGGGGCCTTAAATGATCAAGACGCCGTATTACCTCATCGATAAAACCAAGCTGCTCAGCAACATGGAGAAGATCGCCTACGTGCGTGAACACTCCGGTGCCAAAGCGCTGCTCGCCCTCAAGTGCTTCGCCACCTGGTCGGTGTTCGACCTGATGCAGCAGTACATGGACGGTACCACCTCGTCCTCCCTGTTCGAGCTCAAGCTCGGCCGCCAGAAGTTCGCCGGCGAAACCCATGCCTATAGCGTGGCCTGGGCCGACGACGAGGTCGAGGAGATGCTTGAGAACTGCGACAAGATCATCTTCAACTCGATCGGCCAGCTGCAGCGCTTTGCCGAACAGTCCGAAGGCAAGGTGCGTGGTCTGCGCGTCAACCCGCAGGTCAGCAGCTCGGACTACCTGCTGGCCGACCCGGCCCGCCCGTTCAGCCGCCTGGGCGAATGGGATCCGGCCAAGATCGAGCAGGTGATCGAACACATCTCCGGCTTCATGTTCCACAACAACTGCGAGAACGGTGACTTCGGCCTATTCGACAAGATGCTCACGCACATCGAAGAGCGTTTTGGCCACCTGCTGCACAAGGTCGAGTGGGTCAGCCTTGGTGGCGGCATTCACTTCACCGGTGAAGACTATGCAGTAGACGCCTTCTGCGCGCGCCTGAAGGCATTTTCGGAAAAATACGGCGTGCAGGTTTACCTGGAGCCGGGCGAAGCCGCCATCACCAACAGCGCTTCGCTGGAAGTGACCGTGCTCGATACCCTGTACAACGGCAAGCACCTGGCCGTGGTCGACAGCTCGATCGAAGCGCACCTGCTCGACCTGCTGATCTACCGCCTCAACGCCAAGATGGCCCCCAATGACGGCGAGCATACCTACATGGTCTGCGGCAAGTCATGCCTGGCCGGTGACATCTTCGGCGAGTACCAATTCGACCGTCCGCTGGCCATTGGCGATCGCCTGTCGTTCATCGACACGGCGGGTTACACCATGGTCAAGAAAAACTGGTTCAACGGGCTGAAGATGCCTTCCATCGTGGTCAAGCAGCTCGACGGCAGCGTCGAAGTCGTCCGCGAGTTCGGTTTCGAAGACTACGTTTCCAGCCTGTCGTAAGACCGGCTTTCAAGTAAGGAGCAAAAGGTAAATTGAAGAAGAACGTTCTTATCATTGGTGCAGGAGGTGTCGCCAAGGTGGTGGCCCACAAGTGCGCGCAGCATAACGACGAACTCGGTCGTATCGCCATCGCGTCACGGAACATCTCCAAATGCCAGGCCATCATCGACAGCGTCAAGGCCAAGGGTAGCCTCAAGGTGCCCGCCGACATCCAGGCCTTCTCGCTCAATGCCCTCGATGTCGAGGCAACCAAGGCGCTGATCCGCGAAACCGAATCGCAGATCGTCATCAATGTGGGTTCCGCCTTCCTCAACATGTCGGTGCTGCGTGCCTGCATCGACACGGGTGTCGCCTATCTGGACACCGCCATCCACGAAGAGCCGGGCAAGATCTGCGAGACCCCGCCGTGGTACGGCAACTACGAGTGGAAACACCTCGAAGAGTGCCAGGCAAAGAACATTACCGCCATTCTCGGCGTCGGTTTCGACCCGGGTGTGGTGAACAGCTACGCCAAGCTGGCGCAGCAGCAGTATTTCGACAGCATTGATTCGATCGATATTCTCGACGTCAATGCCGGTTCACATGGCAAGTACTTTGCCACCAACTTCGACCCGGAAATCAACTTCCGCGAGTTCACCGGGCAAGTATGGAGCTGGCAGAACAGCCAGTGGACCAGCAACACCATGTTCGAGGTCAAGCGTACCGACGACCTGCCAGTGGTAGGCTCGCAAAACCTGTACCTGACCGGGCACGATGAAGTTCACTCGATTTCGAAGAACCTCAACGTCCCGAACGTGCGCTTCTGGATGAGCTTCGGCGAGCACTACATCAACGTGTTCACTGTCCTGAAAAACCTGGGCCTGCTCAGCGAGCAACCGGTGAAAACCGCCGAAGGTCTGGAAGTAGTGCCGCTGAAAGTGGTCAAGGCTGTATTGCCAGACCCGGCCTCGCTGGCCCCTGGCTACACCGGCAAGACCTGCATCGGCGACCTGGTCAAAGGCACCAAGGATGGCCAGCCGCGCGAAGTGTTCATCTACAACGTGGCCGACCACGAAGAAGCCTACGCCGAGACCGACAGCCAGGGCATTTCCTACACCGCCGGTGTACCGCCAGTGGCTGCCGCCCTGCTGGTCGCCCGTGGAGAGTGGGATGCCAAGCGCATGGTCAACGTCGAGGAACTGCCAGCCGAGCCGTTCCTCAAGGCGCTGGACGTGATGGGCCTGCCGACCCGCGTCAAAGATGAAAAAGGCGATCGTCCTTGGGACGCTGAAGCCTAAGCGACAAACAGAAGGGGCGCCACATGGCGCCCCTTCTGCTTTCCAGGTCCAGCCCCTGGCGGGCGAACCCGCGAAGCGGCCAGTGCAGGATAACCCTCTACTTGCGGGCCTCCAGAATCAGGTTGAACGGCGTCTGCGTCGCCCGCCGGAACCTGCTGAACCCCGCCTCCTCGAACACTGCCCGCAGTCGCGCCTCTCCGGCTTGGGCGCCCAGTCCCAGGCCCACCTCCTGCGACAACGAATTGGGCGTGCAGATAAACGTCGACGCCGCATAGAACAACCGCCCGACCGGCGTCAGGTTACCCTCCAGCGAGTCCTCGGCATACGGCTCCACCAGCATGACCGAGCCATCAGCTTTCAAAGCACGGTAGGCATGCCTGGCTGCCCCGACCGGGTCACCCATGTCGTGCAGGCAATCGAAGAAGCACACCAGGTCATGGTCATGCCCCGGGTACTCCTTGGCGCTGGCCTGCTGGAAGCTCACCCGCCCCTCCAAACCCGCTTCACGTGCACGCTCGTTGGCGGTGACGATCGAAGGCTGATGATAGTCATACCCCACAAAGGTCGAGGCCGGAAACGCCTGCGCCATCACCAGCGTCGAGGCACCATGACCGCACCCCACATCCGCCACCTTGGCCCCCGCCTGCAACTTGGCCACCACCCCCTCCAGCGCCGGCAGCCAATCAGCCACCAGAAAAGTACGATACCCCGGCCGGAAAAACCGCTCGGTACCGCTGAACATGCACGGGTGGTGATCGCCCCAGGCCAACCCGCCATCGCCGCGCATGGCGGCTACCAGCTTGTCCTTGTCATGGAACAGCGCCGCCACCACTGCCGCGCCGCCGGCCATGTACGCCGGAGAGTCCTCAAGTGCCAGGGCCATGGCCTGTTCTTCAGGCAGCACAAAACGACCCTTGTCATGGACCATGTAGCCTGATGCCGCCTGGGCATTCAACCATTCGCTCACCAACCGCGGGTGGCAGCCGGTCTTTTCCGCCAATTGCTCAGGGGTGACCGCCTGGCTGTCGGCCATGGCCCGGTACAGCCCCAGTTCATCGCCGAGGATGACATTGGCCAGCGTCGCCGCTGCGCCCATGTCGCCCACCAGCTTGCCCATGAAATCGTGAAGCCTTGCCTCGTCCATGACCAGCCCTCCTCTACAAGAAGGCCATCGCCAACGAGGGACATCCGCTCCGGGAAGGCGGTGGTCGGTTCAAGGGTTTTCGTTCGCGGTACAACACGCTACCGCGAGCTGCCGGTAAGTTTAGCTGCTCTGCCTGGGCGACGTGGGATAACGTCCATTTGGCCCACGAGCACATCCTTCAGGTCACAATTCCTAAACAACGATGTGACATTTTTTTTCAGCTTTCCTATCAAGGAGCTGTGAAATGAAGGTCACGGTTTACGGAACCGGTTATGTCGGCCTGACCCAGGCGGTGTGCCTGGCCCAGGTGGGCCATTCGGTGTTGTGCATGGATGTCGATGCCGATCGCGTGGCCAGCCTGAGCGAAGGCCATTGCCCGATCTTCGAGCCCGGCCTTGCGCCGCTGCTGGAGAAGAACCTCGCCTGCGGTCGGCTGCGCTTCACCACGGATGCCGCAATGGCTGCCAACTATGCCCGGCTGCAGTTCATTGCCGTCGGTACTCCGCCGCAAGCCGACGGCAGCGCCGACCTGACGCACGTTTTCGCCGTGGTCGACAGCATCCTCGAACATGCTGACGGGCCCAAAGTCATCGTCAACAAATCCACCGTGCCGGTGGGTACGGTACACCGTATCCAGGCACGCATCGCCCAGGCCGTGGCCGATACCCGCCGCTTCCAGGTGATCAGCAACCCGGAGTTTCTCAAGGAAGGCTCTGCGGTGGAGGACTGCATGCGCCCCCAGCGCATCATCATCGGCGGCGCAGAAGCAGCCGAGGTGGAGTTGCTACGCGAGCTTTACCTGCCGTTCAACCGCAACCGCGAAAAGTTTATGGTCATGGACGCGCGCAGTGCCGAGCTGACCAAGTACGCAGCCAATTGCATGCTGGCAACCAAGATTTCCTTCATCAACGAAATCGCCAACCTGGCCGAGCACCTGGGGGCCGACATCGAAATGGTGCGCCGTGGCATCGGCTCGGACCCGCGCATCGGTTACGACTTCATCTACGCCGGCTGCGGTTTTGGCGGCTCGTGCTT
This sequence comes from Pseudomonas sp. JR33AA, assembly GCF_021378985.1. NCBI lineage: Bacteria > Pseudomonadati > Pseudomonadota > Gammaproteobacteria > Pseudomonadales > Pseudomonadaceae > Pseudomonas > Pseudomonas sp. JR33AA. The sequence goes on along the minus strand of NZ_JAJSAW010000004.1, from coordinate 253,011 downwards.
CCCCAAGGACTTGCAAGCCCTGCGCCACAGTGCCGAGGCAGAAGGCTTCGAGACGCAGTTGCTGCGCGCAGTCGAGTCGGTCAACGAGCAGCAGAAGGGCCGGCTGTTCAGCAAGATCCAGCGCCACTACCCCGGCGGCCTGCGGGGCAAGGTGTTTGCCCTGTGGGGGTTGTCGTTCAAGCCCAATACCAATGATATCCGCGAAGCCTCCAGCCGGGTCCTGCTGGAAGCGTTGTGGGCTGCGGGCGCGCGGGTGCAGGCTCACGACCCACAGGCCATGGAAGAAATCCGGCGCCACTACGGCCCGCGTGCCGACTTGCAACTGGTGCCCTGCAAGGACGATGCGTTGCGGGGCGCCGATGCCCTGGTGATCGTCACCGAATGGCAGGACTACCGTGTGCTCAACCTGGACGAGGTGCCGCAGCAGTTGGCCGACCGGGTGGTGTTCGATGGCCGCAACCTGTACGAACCCGAGCACATGGCCTCGGCAGGGCTGACCTACTATGGCATCGGACGTGGCAAGATGGCGCCCGCTTGACGGCGATGATTGCCGGCTGGCCACGCCCGGGCTGCCAGCCGGTTTTATCGACTCAGGGCGCAGCGTTACTGACGGGAGGTTCAAGCTGCAACACCTCGTTGGTGTATGCCCACTCCTTCTGTAACTGATCCGGGTGGTCGTTCAGGCGAATGCCATAGGACGGGATGATCTGTTTGATCCTGGCCTGCCACTCGGGCGAGGCCACCTTGTCCTTGAACACCTTGTTCAACACATCGAGCATGATAGGCGCAGCGGTCGACGCACCGGGTGAGGCCCCAAGCAAGCCGGCGATACTGCCGTCCCTGGACGTCACCACCTCGGTACCAAGCTTGAGCACGCCACCCAACGCTTCGTCTTTCTTGATGATTTGCACCCGCTGGCCCGCCTGCCACAGCCGCCAGTCTTCTTTCTTCGCCCCGGGGAAGTAGGTGCGCAGTGCTTCGAAGCGATCATTGTCCGATTGCAGCACCTGTCCGATCAGGTACTGCACCAGGTCGAACTCGCGTACCCCTACCCGCACCATCGGCCAGGCATTGTGCACGCTGGTACTGGCGAGCAGGTCAAGCAATGAGCCCTGTTTGAGGAACTTGGTCGAGAACGTGGCGAACGGCCCAAACAGGATCATGCGCTTGCCATCAAGTACCCGGGTGTCCAGGTGCGGCACCGACATGGGCGGCGCACCGGTTGCGGCAATCCCATAGGCCTTGGCCATGTGGCGCTGGGCGATAGCCGGGTTGTCAGTGACCAGGAAGGAGCCGCCGACCGGGAAGCCGCCATAGTCCTTGGCCTCGTCGATACCCGACTTCTGCAGCAGCGGCAGTGCCGCCCCGCCAGCGCCGACGAACAGGAACCGGGCATCGGTGGCTGCCTTGCTGCCATTCTTCAGATTCTTGTACTCGACGTGCCAGGAACCGTCGTCGTTACGGGTGATGTCCCGCACTTCGCTCGACAGCTTGAGATCGAAGTTCGGCCGCGTCTGCAGGTAACTCACGTACTGCCGGGTGATTTCGCCAAAATTGACGTCGGTGCCGATCGGCGTCCAGGTCACGGCCAGCTTCTGATTGGGGTCACGCCCTTCCATCATCAGGGGTACCCACTTGCGGATCTGCTCGTGGTCTTCGGAATACTGCATAGGTTTGAACAAGGGGCTGGCCTGCAGCGCCTCGTAGCGCTTCTTCAGGAAGCGGATGTTGTCATCGCCCCAGACAAAGCTCATGTGCGGGGTGGTATTGATGAACGAATGCGGGTTTTTCAGCACGCCCTGTTTCACTTGCCAGGCAAGGAACTGCCGGGTCACCTGGAAGGATTCGTTGATTTCCACTGCTTTGCTGATGTCGATCTTGCCGTCTTTTTCCGGCGTGTAGTTCAGTTCAGCCAGGGCCGAGTGGCCGGTACCCGCATTGTTCCAGCCGTTGGAGCTTTCTTCGGCCACCTTGTCCAGGCGCTCGACCATTTCCATCGACCAGCCAGGCTCCAGCTCGTTGAGCCACACAGCCAAGGTGGAACTCATGATGCCGCCGCCCACCAGCAGCACATCGACCTTTCTGGTTTCCGCAGCCTGGGCGTTGAGCATAGCCATTGCCAAGGCCAGCCCGGCCAGCGCCAGTGTCGGCTTGATGGTGATCTTCATAACCTCTCCCGTGCCTCGTTGCTATCCATGAGCTCAGCCACAAGCTTAGCTGACGGATCTGGTCGGGTATGACCGGCGCACAATCACTTGCAATCCATCAAATCTCAAAATACTGTATGAATATTCAGTATAGCGAGACAGCGCCATGCAACTCATCGCCAAACTCGGCATCCTGGCCGACGCCGCCAAGTACGACGCTTCCTGCGCCAGCAGCGGCGCGCCCAAGCGTAACTCGCGCGGCGCTGACGGCCTGGGAGCTACCAATGGCATGGGTATCTGTCATAGCTATACACCCGACGGCCGCTGCGTATCACTGCTCAAGGTGCTGCTGACCAACTTCTGCCTGTATGACTGCCAGTACTGCGTCAACCGCCGCTCCAGCAACGTGCCTCGCGCGCGCTTCAGCCCCGAGGAGGTGGTACGCCTGACCCTGGACTTCTACCGGCGCAACTGCATCAGCGGCCTGTTTCTCAGCTCTGGCATCATCCGCTCGGCGGACTACACCATGGAGCAGCTGATCCGTGTGGCCCGGCTGTTGCGTGAAGAGCACAGCTTCCGCGGCTACATCCACCTCAAGGCCATCCCCGATGCCGACCCGCTGCTGATCGAAGAGGCCGGGCGCCTGGCCGACCGCCTCAGCGTCAACATCGAACTGCCCACTGACGCCAGCCTCAAGCGCCTGGCGCCGGAAAAGCAAGGGCGCACCATTCGCCAGGCCATGGGCGTGATTCATCAGGGCCAGCAGGCCGTGGCCAACGAGCCCAGGGCGCCGCGCTTCACCCCGGCCGGGCAGAGCACCCAAGTCATCGTCGGCGCCGACAGCACCGACGACAGTACCTTGCTGCGCAATGCCGAGTCGCTGTACCAGGGTTACGGCCTCAAGCGCGTGTACTACTCCGCCTTCAGCCCGATCCCCGACAGCCCCGGCAGCGTGCCCCTCGCCGCACCGCCGCTGCTGCGCGAACACCGCCTGTATCAAGCCGACTTCCTGCTACGTGGCTATGGTTACAAAGCTGGCGAGCTGCTGGGCCACAGCGGTAACCTGGCACTGGACATCGACCCCAAGCTGGCCTGGGCACTGGCCAACCGCGAAGTCTTCCCGCTGGACGTGAACCGCGCCGAACCTGCGCTACTGGCGCGTATCCCAGGCATCGGCCTGCGCAGCGTACAGCGCCTGGTTGCTCTGCGGCGGGAGCGGCGCATCCGTTATGACGACCTGATCCAGCTGCGCTGCGTGCTGGACAAGGCACGGCCATTTATCGTTACAAGCGATTACCGCCCAGCCCAGGCAGAACTGCGCAGCGGCTTGCTGCGAGCGCGCTTGAGTGAGCCGCCAGCGCCCGTGCAGATGGGGTTATGGGGGTGATCGCACTCGACTGCGACGACCTGTTCGCCACTTGGCGCGACCAGGCCCGGGTGTTGTTGAGCCATGGCATCGACCCGTCGCACGTCACCTGGTCGCAAGGCCCGATAGCTGACCTGCTGGCCGTGCCGGCTGCGCCGCCTGAAGGGCCTGGCCCTTTCCGGGCCAAAGTCCCGGCAGCACTGCTGAGCCAGTTGGAGCAGGCCTCTCGCTACCGTGGCGAACAGCGCTGGAACCTGCTGTATGAAGTGCTGTGGCGCGTCGCCCATGGCGATCGCACGGCAATGCTGGCCGGTGACCGGCTGGGCAGCGAGCTGCAACGGCGCATCAAGCAGGTAACCCGCGAGGCACATCACTTGCACGCGTTCGTACGCTTCGTGCCATTGCCTGATGAACTGGCTGAGCACTTGCAGCTGGATCTGGTGGCCTATCACGAGCCGGCACACGACATTCTGCACAGTGCCAGTGCGCACTTCGCCGACCGCCTGGGGCGTTTGCGCTGGTTGATTGCCACACCACAGGATGGCATTCGCTTTGACGGCCAGTCGTTCGACTACCAGCGACAGTGCCCCGAACCCTGGCGCCAGTGGGCCCGCAACGCCGAAGACCCCGGTGCCGAACTCTGGCGCACCTACTACCGCCATACCTTCAACCCGGCCCGCCTCAACCCGGATGCCTTGCGCCTGCACATGCCGGGGCGATTCTGGCGGCATTTGCCGGAAGGCATGCTGATACCGCAATTGGAAGGCCTGGCGCGCCAAGGCAAACAGCGGGACGGCCAAGCCCTCGAGGTGGCCGCCCAAACCGGCAAGACAATCAGCAAGCCTGCGCGCTCGGTGTAGCCGCGCAGCCCGTTGCGGCCCCTTCGAAACACAAGGCCCCCCGCTGCTACAGCGAAAACATCAAGCTCAACTGAAGAGCCTGGCCAGGCAGGCCAGCTTCTTCTTGTACGAACGCCGCGCCTCCAGTGCCTGCTCCAGGCTCACCGGCAGGAACCGCGCCTGCTGATTGGGTTGCATCTGCCCGATCAGGTCGAGGTCGGCACTGATCACCGTGCCGATCATGGCGTAGCCGCCACCCGACACGGCATCGCGGTGCAGGATGATCGGTTCCAACCCTGCCGGCACCTGGATCGAGCCGATCGGGTAGCAGCTGTCGACGATATTCGACGGGTCCGACCCCGCACCAAACGGCTGCTCGCGCGGCTGGAAACTCAAGGGGCTGCCGCCTTTGTAGCGATAACCGATACGGTCCGCTTCGGAGCCAACCGTCCAGGCGTCGGTGAAGAAACTTTGCGCTGCAGCTTGCGTCAGGCGGTGAAAGTACAGCCCAGGCACCACCCGCAACACCACCTCGCCCCCCAAGGCCTGACGCAGGGCCATGGGCAGGCTTGCACCGGCACGGGTCCTGCCGCTGGGCACGCCGACCGGCAGCAGGTCGCCCGCCATCAGTTTGCGCCCATGAAAGCCTCCCAGGCCGCCCAGCGCGTAGGTGGACCGGCTACCCAGTACCTCGGGCACATCGATGCCTCCGGCCACTGCCAGGTAGGCCCGGGCGCCCGCTGTGGGAAAGCCGAAACGCAACACTTGCCCGGCACGCACGGCAAACGCCGTGTCCGGGCGCTGCTCGCGGCCATCGAGCAACGCTGGCATCTGCGCACCACACAAAGCGACCAGCGCGTCCTGCTGGAACTCCAGCTCCGGCCCCACCAGCGCACACTCCAGGCCCGCAGCGCCGGCCGGGTTGCCCACCAGGTGGTTGGCTGCGCTTAGGGCGTACTGGTCGAGTGCGCCGGACGGGGGAATGCCCAGGTGGTAGTAACCTTCGCGGCCCAGGTCCTGTACAGAAGTGGCCAGGCCCGGTTTGAGTACCTTGATCATGCCAGCACCTCCTGCAACGATTTGGGGTAGCCGACCGGGTCGGCAAGGAAGGCGTCCAGGGAAAACTCCACCGGGCGAATGCGCAGGTCGAAGCTGCCATCCTCTACTTGCGCCACCGCCTGGTCGTAAGTGCGGCGGTCGATAGGCTTGAACTGCACGATGTCACCCGGGCGGAAGAACACCATGTGCTCTTTCAGGTAGTTCATGGTCTGCTGCGGGTCGTAGATCGGTGCCGGGGTGACGCCGAACATCTGGTAGCCCCCGGCCCCGCGCACCGAGTAGATGCAACCAAAGCAGCCGCCATGGCCCAGGGTGAGCTTGGGCGTGTCGGTACGTGGGCGCAGGTACTTGGGCACCTGCAGCTGCCGCTGGCGCTCGACCATCTGGAACATGAACGGCAGGCCGGCTACAAAGCCGACCATCGACACGAACCATGGCGCGCCACTGTGGGCGGCGATGAATGCCTCGACATCGGCCAGTCCGTTGATGCGCGCGGCGTATTCTAGGTCAGTGCTGGTCGGGTCCTGGTGGCGATCCCGAAAGCGCATCAGGGTTTCATGGGTCCAGGGGTCGTTGTACAGCACCGGGATCTCGATGATCCGCGTCTGCAACGACCGCTCGGCCACCGCCTGCGCTTCGGCGCCGCGCACGGCTTCGAGGAGTGCCTCGGGGGCGATACGGTCCGGGTCGAAGCGGACCTGGAACGACGCATTGGCCAGGCACACATCAAGCACGCCATCCAGGGCCATGCGCTCCACCGCACGGGTGACGGCCATCCCCTTGAAAAAGGCCTCCAGCGACATGCTCTCGCTGACTTCGGCAAACAGGTGCTCGTCGGCGCCGAAGCTGTAACGGATCGGGGTTGTAGCAAGCGATTCGGCCATGACAGTTCCTTTTCTTGGAATCTTTATAGAAAGGCAGGCGAAAACAAAATGCACGGGCTCCGGCTTGTCTGTTTGCCGGATGCCTGACGGGTTCAGCGCGGTGCACGCACCACAATGCCGGCCGCATCCAGCGCCTTGCGCGTGGCTTCGACCAGGTCCAGTGCGCCCGGGGTGTCGCTGTGCAGGCAAATGGAATCGAAGTCGATCGCCAGGTCCTGGCCTTCGACCGTGCGCACCACACCTTGGCGGCAAGCACGCAGCACCCGCTCGGCGACGGCTTGGGGCTCGTAGCCACGCACATTGCGGGTAAACACGATCGACCCGCTCAGGTCGTACTCGCGGTCGGCATAGAACTCGCGAATCACCGGCTGCCCCATTTCCTGGGCAATGCGGCAGATCACCGAACCCGGCATGCAGTACAGCAGCAACTCGGGTTCGATCACCCGCAGGTTCTGCACCAGCAAGCGCGCCGCTTCTTCATCACGCGCCAGGTGCATGTACAGCGCCCCATGCGGCTTGATGTGCTGCAGGCGCACGCCCTGGGCACGGGCGATTTCACGCAGTGCGCCCAGTTGATAGAGCATGTCGTCGACCAGTTCCTGCGCCGAGGCGTTGATGTGCCGGCGGCCAAAGCCGACCAGGTCGCGGAAACCCGGGTGTGCCCCCACGGCAACCCCAAGGGCCTTGGCGCGCTCGACGGTGCGGCGCATCGTACCCGGGTCGCCAGCATGGAAACCGGTGGCGATGTTGGCGCTGCTGATGTAGCCCATCAGTTCGTGATCGACGCCGTCGCCTATAGTCCACGGGCCAAAGCCCTCACCCATGTCCGAGTTGAAATCCACTGCTTGCATGACGGCATCTCCTGGTACTTGTGACTGCATGCAAGTCACGTTAGATTCTCTGCACCCCCTTGGGAAGATCTATAAACAGATGGGGCGTCTTCTGAAAATCAGATACCAAGGGAGCCTACCGTGTCACTCACCCTGCGCCAGGTCCGCTACTTCGTTGCCACCGCTGAAATCGGCCAGATCTCCCAAGCGGCGATCCACCTGAACATCTCCCAGTCGGCAGTGACCACGGCCATCAAGGAGCTGGAAGCGATGCTCGGCGTGCTGTTGTTCCAGCGCTCGGCCCAGGGCATGAGCCTGACCGAAGCCGGTCGGCACTTTTTGAACCGTGCCTACGTCATCCTGCGCAGTGTCGACGATGCGTTGAACAGCCCGCTTCCGGATGTGCGCGCCAGTGGCCTGTTGCGCCTGGCGGCAAGTTACACGGTGATCGGCTACTTCCTGCCGCACCACCTGCAGCGCCTGGAACACTGGCATCCGGACGTGACCCTGGAGCTGTACGAGCAGGAGCGCAGCGCCATCGAGCAAGGCCTGCTGGAGGGACGTTTCGACATGGCGGTGGTGCTCACCGCCAACCTCACCCACCCCGACATCGTCTCGGAAACCCTGTTCAACTCCGAGCGCCGGCTGTGGCTGCCCGGGCATCACCCATTATGCGAGCGCTCGGCCGTGAGCCTGGCCGATGTGGCCTGTGAGCCGTTCATTCTGTTGACCGTCGACGAGGCCGAGCAAAGTGCCATGCGCTACTGGGAACAGGCCGGGCAACGGCCAAGCGTAAGGGTACGGACCAGCTCGGTGGAGGCCGTGCGCAGCATGGTCGCCAATGGCAGCGGTGTGGCGATCCTGTCGGACCTGGTGCACCGGCCCTGGTCGCTGGAGGGCAAGCGTATCGAGACGGTGAGCATCAGCGACCCGGTCACACCGATGAGCGTGGGGCTGGCCTGGCACCGGGAACGGGAATTCAGCCCGGCGATGCAGGCGGTGCGCAATTACTTCCATGATGCGTTTCTGGCGCCGCAGCAGTTGTCTGCAAGGCGCTGATCCTGCCTCTGCAGGCCCGTCCTCTTCGCGGGCGCGCCCGCGAAGCAGCCAACCCCCATCTCGAGCCGAACGTTCAGGCCGCAACGCCGTCATAACCTGAGCCGGTGCCGACACGCAAAGAGGACGCGAAATGACCCAGCCCGACCCGTCATACGTCAAATGGCTCGAAGACCGCGCCATGCTCAAGGCCTCCCAGGCGCGCGCCAGCCTGTACTCAGGCCAGTCGCGCCTGTGGCAACAACCCTACGCCGAGGCCCAGCCCCGCCGCGCCACCGAAATCGCCTCGGTGTGGCTGACCGTCTACCCCGACGCCATCATCGCGCCTGAGGGTTGCTCGGTGCTCGGAGCCCTGGCCCACGAAGCGTTGTGGAAGCGCCTGTCGGAGCTCGGCGTACAGGGCCTGCACACCGGCCCGATCAAACTGTCCGGTGGCATCCGCGGCCGCGAACTCACCCCCAGCGTGGACGGCAACTTCGACCGCATCAGCTTCGACATCGACCCGCTGTACGGCAGCGAGCAGGAGCTGATCCAGATGAGCCGCATGGCCGCTGCGCACAATGCCGTGACCATCGATGACCTGATTCCCTCGCACACCGGCAAGGGCGCCGACTTCCGCCTGGCCGAGATCGCCTATGGTCCCTACCCCGGCCTGTACCACATGGTCGAGATCCGCGAGGAAGACTGGGCGCTGCTGCCCGAGGTGCCCGCCGGGCGCGATGCGGTCAATTTGCTGCCAGCTCAGTGTGACGAGCTGAAGGCGCGCCATTACATCGTTGGCCAGCTGCAACGGGTCATCTTCTTCGAGCCGGGCGTGAAGGAAACCGACTGGAGCGCCACGCCGCCGATCACAGGCGTCGATGGCAAGACCCGCCGCTGGGTGTACCTGCATTACTTCAAGGAAGGCCAGCCATCGCTGAACTGGCTGGACCCAACTTTCGCCGCCCAGCAAATGATCATTGGTGACGCGCTCCACGCCCTGGACTGCCTGGGTGCACGCGGCCTGCGCCTGGACGCCAACGGCTTTCTCGGCGTGGAAACCCGCGCCAGCGGCACCGCCTGGTCGGAAAGCCACCCGCTGTCGCTTGTCGGCAACCAGCTGATTGGTGGCATGATCCGCAAGGCCGGCGGCTTCAGCTTCCAGGAGCTGAACCTGACCCTGGATGACATTGCGCAGATGTCCAGGGGCGGTGCCGACCTGTCCTACGATTTCATTACCCGGCCGGCCTACCAGCATGCGCTGCTGACGGGCGATACCGAGTTCCTGCGCCTGATGCTCAAGGAAATGCACGCTTTCGGCATCGACCCGGCCTCGCTGATCCATGCCCTGCAAAACCATGACGAGCTGACCGTGGAGCTGGTGCACTTCTGGACACTGCACGCGCACGATATGTACCTGTACAAGGGCCAGACCCTGCCTGGCAGCATCCTGCGCGAACATATCCGCGAAGAGATCTACGAACGGCTGTCGGGGGAACATGCGCCGTACAACCTGCGTTTCGTGACCAACGGCATTGCCTGCACCACCGCCAGCCTGATCGCCGCTGCACTGGGTATCCGCGACCTCGAGCAGATTGGCGTAGCGGATATCGAGCGGATCAAGAGAGTGCACCTGTTGCTGGTCATGTACAACGCCATGCAGCCGGGGGTGGTCGCCTTGTCCGGCTGGGACCTGGTCGGTGCCCTGCCCTTGCCCGCCGAAGCAGTGGCCGAACGCATGCTCGACGGCGATACCCGCTGGATTCACCGAGGCGGCTATGACCTGGCCGGGCTTGACCCACAGGCAGAGGCGTCCGTGCGTGGCATGCCCCGTGCCCGAGCGCTGTACGGCAGCCTCGACAGCCAGTTGGACGAGGGTGATTCATTTGCCTGTAAGGTGAAGAAACTGCTCGCTGTGCGCCAGGCTTACGGTATTGCCACCAGCCGTCAGGTGCTGGTACCTGAGGTGCGCAGCCCGGGGCTGCTGGTGATGGTGCATGAGCTGCCGGCCGGGCGCGGTATCCAGATCAGTGCGCTGAACTTCGGCCAGGCCCCCATTGCCGAGGAACTGCTGTTGACCGGGTTCACACCTGGGCCGGTGGTCGACATGATCAACGAGACGGTGGAAGGCGATTTGACCGAGGATGGGCGCCTGATGGTGAACCTGGACCCCTACGAGGCGCTGTGCCTGCGGATCGTGAACAGCATCGGGCATGTCTGAATCTGGCGTGGCCGTACTGTCGGCAAGCCAGGTTCGCCCACACGCACGCTGCATACTCCATGCGGGCGCCCGGCGTGCGAACCGGCTTGCCAGCCAAGAAGCCGGTCTTGCTTTTACGGCGCTACGGGCATAGCGTTCGGGAGTTTTCTTTTCCGTGCCCAGGAGCAACTCCATGTACACCGGCATCGTCCAGGCCGTCCGCCCTCTGCTTGATGTAACCACCTACCCGGGCTACAACCAGTTCACCATCGACCTCACCCCGGAACTGCTCGACGAGCTGAAGATCGGTGCCAGCGTCAGCGTCGAAGGTACGTGCCTGTCCGTGACCGAAATCGACGGCAGCCAGGTCAGGTTCGACGCCATGACCGCTACCCTCGAACGCACCAATCTGCGCAGCTTCAAGCCTGGCCGGAGCGTGAACATCGAACGCTCAGCGAAGATGAACGCCGAAGTCGGCGGCCACCTGATGGCCGGCCACATCGCCACCACCGCCGAGATCGTCGAGCTGTCAATCAAGGAAACCGGCGCCTTCATCAAGTTCCGCATGCCGCCGCAATGGGGCAAATACGTGTTCCCGCGGGGTTTCATCGGGGTCAATGGCTGCAGCCTGACGGTCGCTGACGTGGAGGACAACGTGATCACCATCAACCTGATCCCGGAAACCCTGCGTCAGACTACCTTCGCCAGTTACCACACAGGTGAACTGCTCAACATCGAGGTCGACCACCAGACCATGGTGCTGGTCGATGTGGTGGAGCGCACCATTAAAGGTACCCTGGCCCGCGAAAACCTGCTGCCCTGAGGCCTGCACATGCTCCCTAACACCCTCTCCGCGCGCACGGCCAGGCGTTTGCGCCTGCAGGTAATGCGTGGTCGCGTCGGCCTGGGCCTGGTCGCGGCCCTGTCGGTGCTGGCCGGCATGACCGATGCCATCGGTCTGCTGGCGCTGGGCGATTTCGTGTCGTTCATGAGCGGTAACACCACACGCCTGGCGGTAGCCATCAATGAAGCAGACCTGGCCCTTGTGCTACGCCTCAGTGGCGCGGTACTGGGCTTCGTCGCGGGCAATACGCTGGGTGTGCTCCTGGCTCGCGGATTGCGCCGTCGAGCCTGGCCGGTGCTGTTGGTGGTTGCTGCACTGCTGGCTTTCGCGGCAGCGTGGCCGTTGTCGGCCACCTTCCCCGCGCTGTTGGCGGCCACGCTGGCCATGGGCATGCTCAATGCTGTAGTCGAGCAGGTGAATGGCCTGCCCATTGGCCTGACTTACGTGACCGGCGCCCTGTCGCGTTTTGGCCGCGGCCTGGGGCGTTGGCTGCTGGGCGAGCGGCGCGATGGCTGGCGAGTGCAGCTGGTGCCTTGGGCCGGGATGTTGCTGGGCGCCGCGCTCGGCGCCTGGTTGCAAAAACACCTGGGCCTGCAGGCGCTGGCCGGCAGTTGTGCGCTGGCCTGCGTGCTGGCACTGGTATCGCGGTTCATACCGCGTTCCTGGCAGCGTGGCTACATGCCGCGCTGATCATTCGATACGCGGGTGCTGCTGCGCCAGTTTTTCGCGCTTGGCTTCCAACTCGGCGATCTGCGCATCGATGTCCTCGATCTTCTGCTCGATGTTGTCGTGGTGCTCCTGCAGCAGTTCACGCGCCTCTTCGATGTCTGACGCTGCGGGTGCGGCGCCGCGCAGTGGCTTGTTGGCGGTTTCCTTCATGGTCAGGCCGGTGACAAGGCCGACAGCAGCGATCACCATCAGGTAATAGGCCGGCATGTACAGGTCATTGGTGGTCTCCACCAGCCACGCAGCGAGGGTTGGGGTAAGGCCGGCGATCAACACCGAGATGTTGAAGGCGCTGGCCAGTGCGCTGTAGCGGATGTGCGTGGGGAACATGGCCGGCAGCGTCGAGGCCATCACGCCGATGAAGAAGTTCAGCAGCACGGCAATGATCAGCAGGCCGGCGAAAATAAGCCCAAGCACGCCACTGTTGATCAGCATGAATGCCGGAATGGCCAGGGCGCACAGGCCGACACTGCCAACAATGATGAACGGTCGCCGGCCAAACTTGTCACTGAGCAGGCCGATGATCGGTTGCACGAACAGCATGCCGACCATGATCGCGATGATGATCAGCACGCCATGGTCTTCGCTGTAGTGCAGGTTGTGCGACAGGTAGCTGGGCATGTAGGTAAGCAGCATGTAGTAGGTGACGTTGGTGGCAATTACCACGCCGATGCAGGTCAACAGGCTGCGCCAGTGCTGGGTAGCCACCTCCTTGAACGACACCTTGGGCCCGGAGGCCAGGCCTTCACGATCGCCCTGTTCCAGCTTGTCGACGTGCTGCTGGAACGCTGGTGTTTCTTCCAGCGCGTGGCGCAGGTAAAGGCCGATGATGCCCAACGGCAGGGCAAGGAAGAACGGCAGGCGCCAACCCCAGTCAAGGAACTGCTCTTCACCCAGAACCGTGGAAATGAGCACCACCACCCCTGCGCCCAGTACAAAGCCGGCAATCGAACCGAAATCCAGCCAGCTGCCGAGAAAGCCGCGCTTGCGGTCGGGTGCGTACTCGGCAACGAAGATCGAGGCGCCGGTATATTCGCCACCCACCGAAAAGCCCTGGGCCATCTTGGCCAGCAGCAACAGGATCGGCGCCCAGATACCGATGCTTGCATAGGACGGTATCAGGCCGATGGCGAAGGTGCTCAGGGACATGATCACGATGGTCGCGGCGAGGATTTTCTGCCGCCCGAACCTGTCGCCCAAGGCGCCGAAGAACAACCCGCCAAGCGGCCGGATCAGGAACGGCACCGAGAAGGTGGCCAAGGCCGCAATCATTTGCACGCTGGGATCGGCATTGGGGAAAAACACCTTGCCCAAGGCATAAGCGACAAAACCGTATACGCCAAAGTCGAACCACTCCATGGCGTTGCCCAGCGCGGCGGCTGTGATCGCCTTCTTCATCTTGGCGTCGTCGACGATGGTGATGTCCTTCAGGCCGATTGGCTGGACGCTTTTCTTGCGAGGTTTCATTCCTGTGTCCCTGTCGATGAATGCTCTAAGGGATCAGATACAACGGGACACTAAATAATTCAGCGCTTACTGTTTTTTTGTGGCACTACTCAACGGCGCCCCAAAAAAAAGCCGCTGCGATGGCAGCAGCTTTCATGCCGAAGGCCTGACTTCAGATACCTTCGCGCGCCAGGTCCATGGCGAAGTAGGTCAGGATCAGGTCGGCACCGGCACGCTTGATCGCGCCAATGCTTTCGCGCACCACCCGGCCTTCGTCGATGGCGCCAGCCAGCCCGCCGAACTTGATCATCGCATACTCGCCACTCACCTGGTACGCCGCCAGTGGCAGGCGCGAAGCGGCGCGGATGTCAGCGATCACATCAAGGTAGGCACCGGCCGGCTTGACCATCAGCACGTCCGCCCCTTCCTGCTCGTCGAGCAGCGACTCGCGCACCGCTTCGCGGCGGTTCATCGGGTTCATCTGGTAGCTTTTGCGGTCGCCCTTCAGTGCAGTGCCGCCGGCCTCACGGAATGGGCCATACAACGACGAGGCGAACTTGGTCGAGTAGGCCATGATCGCGGTGTCGTGGAAACCGGCACCGTCCAGGGCACTGCGGATCGCCTGCACCTGGCCGTCCATCGCCGCCGAGGGGGCAATGAAGTCGGCACCGGCAGCAGCGGCGATGATTGCCTGCTTGCCCAGGTTGGCCAGGGTGGCGTCGTTGTCCACGCCATGATCATGCAGCACGCCGCAGTGGCCATGGCTGGTGTATTCGCAGAAGCAGGTATCGGACATCACCACCATTTCCGGCACAGTGTCCTTGCAGATACGCGACATGCGCGCAACCAGGCCGTTTTCGTTCCAGGTGTCGCTGCCATCGGCATCCAGGTGGTGCGATACGCCAAAGGTCATCACCGACTTGATACCGGCGCGGGCATAGCGCTCGATTTCCTGGGCCAACCGCTTCTCGGGGATACGGTTGACACCGGGCATGCTGGTGATCGGCACGAAATCATCGATGCCCTCTTCGACGAAGATCGGCAGGATCAGGTCTTCAAGGCGGAACTCGGTTTCCTGGAAGATCGTGCGCAGGGACTCGTTCTGGCGCAGGCGGCGTGGACGAACGGACGGGAATTGGTTGGACATGACAGCTCCAGGGAATTTGAACGGCGTATACCTTATGCCTGTCGCGCGCCAGTGAAAAGGCTAAATGACGAGATTGTGTCTTGCGTCAATGGCAACGGCCGGGGTTTGCCTGTGTTGGCCTCTTCGCGGGTAAGCCCCGCACCTACAAATCCCGTAGGAGCGGGTTCACCCGCGAAGAGGCCTGCACAGGCACTCAATTACTGCAGCCAGGGCGGCGTCGGCTCCTCTGCCTTGGCCGGCCCATGCTCCGCCTCGGCGCGTGCTGCACGGCGGCGAGCGTCGTCCAGACGGGCGGCGTCGATCTCGCGCATCACACCGGTTACGTCAGCTTCATGTTCGTCATCCTCGAACACCCCGGTCAACGGGCTGTCGGGCAGTAACTCGCCGGCCTCGTACAACGCCCACATCTCCTGCGCATAGCGGGTGCTTTTCAGCTCCGGGGCAAAGCGCCCGAAATAATGGGCCATGTTGTCCACATCGCGCTGCAGCATGCTGAAGGCGTGATTGTTGGCAGCTGCATCCACTGCCTGCGGCAGGTCGATGATCACCGGCCCGTCCGGGCCGAGCAGCACGTTGAACTCGGACAGGTCGCCATGCACCATGCCGGCGCACAGCATCAACACGATCTGGCGAATAACGAAGGCGTGGAACGCGCGGGCATCCTCCGCTTCGAGGTGTACGTCGTTCAGGCGCGGGGCCGCATCGCCATCGGCATCGGTGACCAGCTCCATCAAGAGCACGCCGTCCTGGAAGTCGTAAGGCTTGGGCACCCTCACACCGGCGGCAGCCAAACGGAACAGCGCTGCCACTTCGGCGTTCTGCCAGGCATCTTCGGCCTCTTTGCGGCCGTACTTGCTGCCCTTGGCCATGGCCCGGGCCTGACGGCTGTTGCGTACCTTGCGGCCCTCTTGGTATTCGGCGGCCTGGCGGAAACTGCGCTTGTTGGCTTCCTTATAAACCTTGGCGCAGCGTACCTCGCTGCCACAGCGCACCACGTACACAGCGGCTTCCTTGCCACTCATCAACGGCCGTAGCACTTCGTCGACCAGGCCGTCTTCGATCAGGGGTTCGATTCTTTTAGGTGTCTTCATCAGGCTGCGTTCAGGGTCCTGGCTTTGTTGGCGAACATCCTCTCACAGCCTGATGCGACTTGCTCGTCTGTCTTCAGACCGAACGATTCAGGCGCCCTGCCCTACGCCAGCAACGGCCACCCTGCGCGCCCGGCGTCGGGTCACCAGCAACCCCGAGCACACCACCAGCACCGCCAGCACCATGGTCGAAACCACTTCCAGGCGATGGTCCGGCCGGAACAGCATCAATACCAGGACGCCGCTGATGAACAGGATCACGCCCCAGGTCAGCCACGGGAACAGCCACATGCGGTAACCCAGTGTCTTGCCCTGCGCCGTCAGGCGCTGGCGCAGGCGCAACTGGGAAATGGCGATGACCAGATACACCAGCAAGGCAATGGCGCCGGAGCTTGCCATGAGGAAGCCAAACACCTTGGCTGGCACCAGGTAGTTGGCGATCACCGCCAGGAATGCAGCCCCCGTCGACAACAAGACTGCCACTACGGGTGTACCACTGCGGCTGGTTACCTGGGCGCAGGCCGGGGCATCACCACGGCGGCTAAGCGAATAGACCATGCGCGAGGCGGTGTACAGCGACGAGTTGAGGCAGCTGGTCACCGACGTCAGCACCACGAAGTCGATAATGGCCTTTGCATTTGGCACGCCGAGGGTGTCCAGCACCGTGACATAAGAGCCTTCGGTAGCCAGGCGTGGGTCGGTCCACGGCACCAATGCGATGACGATGAAGATCGACAGGATGTAGAACAGCGTTATCCGCCAGATCACCGAATTGGTGGCCTTGGAAATATGCTTGCCCGCCTCGTCGGATTCAGCCGCAGCAATGGTCACCACCTCGGCCCCGAGGAACGAGAACATGGTGATCAGCATCGCGCTCAGCACCGCACCAAAGCCGTTGGGCATGAAGCCCCCCGCATCCCACAGGCGCGAGACGCCGCTGACGCCGGACCCCGGCAACAGGCCGAAAATGGCGCAAACACCCAGGGCGATGAAGCTGACGATGGCCACCACCTTGACCAGTGCCAGCCAGAACTCGAACTCGCCGTAGTTCTTCACGCTGAACAGGTTGGTGGCCGTCAGCAGCAAAGTGATCACCAACGACAACACCCAGATCTCCATCTGCGGGACCCAGGAGTTGATGATGGTAGCGGCGATATTGGCCTCGATCGGGATGATCAGCACCCAGAACCACCAGTACAGCCAACCGATGGTGTAACCGGCCCACTTGCCGATGGCCAGGTCAGCGTAGGTTGAGAACGACCCGGTGTCCGGGGACGCAACAGCCATTTCGGCCAGCATACGCATCACCAGCACCACCAGGCCGCCCGCCAGGATATAGGCCAGGATGGTAGCCGGCCCCGCTTCGGCGATGGCGCGGCCAGAGCCGACAAACAGCCCGGCGCCGATCACGCCGGCAATGGACAGCATGGTGACATGCCGTGATTTCAATCCATGACTCAAATTGTTCTTGTGGGTTTGCATGGCGCTACCTTGTTGTTTTTGTCATGCCCACGCAGGGGCCGCCGGCTGCACGTCACCGACGCAGGCGCGAAAAAGCCCGCCCTGCCCTGAATGGTGAGCAGGGCAGTACGGGTTGAGTAAAACGAAACCGCAGGAGGTGTTACCGGGGGGTCAGCTGGCAACCCTCTGGCTGGCCGACAGGTCGGCCTTGGGGAAGCTGCCGCCCTGCAGGCTGACCTGCTCGCACACCTTCTCGACGATGTAGGCGCCGATCGGTATGGCTGAGGTGGCGGCTGGCGACGGTGCGTTGCACACGTTGACACTGCGCGCGGTGTTGACGAACAGGAAGTCGTCGATCAGCTTGCCGTCACGCGACACCGCCTGGGCACGCACGCCGGCCGGGTAAGGCGTGAGGTCGGCTTTGGTAATGCTCGGGCAGTACTTCTGCACCTGCTTGAGGTACCCGCCCTTGAACAGCGAGTTCTTCATCTCGATCAGGCCCGGGCGGAAGTTCTTCGCCAGCACCTTGAGGATGCCGGGCGTGGTCAGGGTCTGGAACAGGTCGCTGGGGCTGACATCGGTCTTGCGGTAGCCCTCGCGCTTCATCGCCAGCACAGCATTGGGGCCTACGGTGACGGTGCCGTCGATCATGCGGGTCAGGTGCACCCCCAGGAAAGGCATCGACGGGTCGGGAATCGGGTAGATCAGGTGGTTGACGATCTGATTGTGCTGCTTGGGCAGCAGGTAGTATTCGCCACGGAACGGGCAGATCACGAACTCGGTACGCAGACCGAGCATGCTCACCACGCGGTCGGCCATCAGCCCCGAGCAGGTCACCAGGAAACGGCTGCGCAATTCATCACGTGGGGTGCGCACGATCACTTCATTTGCCTGCTCCTGCAGGCCGACCACTTCTGCGCCATAGCGGATTTCGCCGCCGGCACGCTGGAACTCTGCGCCCATCGCAGCGGTGACCTGGGCGTAGTTGACGATGCCGCTGGACGGTACAAAGATGCCCCCCATGCCGACGATGTTGGGCTCACGCTCGCGCAACTCGTCCGCTGACAGCCAGTAGCGTTCCAGGCCATTGGCCGCCGTGCGCTCCCACAGCGCCTTCATGCGCTGCATTTCCAGGTCGTTGGTGGCTACCAGCAGCTTGCCGCACTCATCGAAACGGATGCCGTGCCGGGTGCAGAAGGCTTTGGTCGCCTTGTTGCCTTCCAGGCAGAAGCGCGCCTTGAGGCTGCCGGGGGTGTAATACACGCCGGCGTGGATCACGCCGCTGTTATGGCCGGTCTGATGGCGGGCCGGGCCGGACTCTTTCTCCAGCAGGAGAATCTTCGCGTCCGGGTAGACCTTGATCAGGTGCATGGCCGTGGACATGCCCACAATCCCGCCGCCGATAATGATGAAATCGTACACAGCCTTACCTCACACGCAGGCATTGCCTGGCAGGCTCACCAAGGCCCGCATGGGGCCTGGTGGCATTATTTTGTGCAAAAACGCGTGGGCGGGCGCCCGCCCCGCGCCCTGTCATTATTGCCCGCGCTGGTACAGCGGCTTGGGGAAGGCGACATAACCACGCTGGCGCATCAGTTCGCGGCGCAGGCCCTCGTGCGGGGTGAAGCGATCGCGGCCATGCAGCCAGAACAGGTTGTTGATCAGCAGGAAACTGCCTACGCCTACCGGTACCGAGACTTTCTTGCCACTGCCTTCCAGTGACTCGGACAAAGCGTTCAGCCAGATACCTTCCTCGTAGTTTTCCGGCTGCACGAATTGGTCAATGTAGCGCATGGTCGGCCGGCCTTCGGCATCGGTGTCGAATACCGAATGGAACACATCTTCGGCCACCTTTTTACTCGGCGGTGCGGTCCAGCGCATTTCGCGACGGGCCATCGGGTGACGGAAGAACGCCTCGCACTGCTCCCAGTCGTCCAGGTGCAACAGCAGCGAGTTGCCGCCTTCCATGTTCTTTTCGTCGATCTTCAGCATCAGCACGTAGTCGGTGATCTGGTTCACGAACGTGCCGTCGTTGTGCAGCTCCATGACACGGTGCGGCTGGCGCAGGTAGCTGTCGGAGTTGTCGCTGTTGACCACCACGAAGCGCGCATAGAACTGGCCGCTCATGGCGTCATAGTTGGACCGGCCGATCAGGTGTGCACAGGCGGTGGTGAACTTGACCATGTCTTCGGCCTGGCTCACGTCATCCAGGCCGATCGGGGTAATCAGCATGCCGCCGGTGGCGCGGTCGAGGATGGTGTTGAGCAGCACCGGGCGCAGCGTGCCCTGGCACAGCTCGTCAAGGATTTCGCCTACGCGAAAACGCAGGAACGACTTGTACTCCAATGCTTGCACCGGCCATTGGGCAACGGCCTGCACGAACGCCTCGACAGTTTCCCGGGCAAAGGTCAGTTCAAGCAGGCGCGGCGACTGTTTCGAGGGCGCGATGGCGTAGCCCTGCGGTTCGAGCGGCAGTGGCATGACAAGTTCGTCGATCTGCGTAAAGGCGTTCATGGCAGTGTCCTGGCTAAAAAGTAGGTGGCGCCGTCCGGTCATGACCTGGATCAGTGCGGGCGAGCTAAAAATATCGCTACTAAACAAGAATGTCTACATTTTTCTTATTCAGCGACACTATCCGTGTTTGTCCATTGTTTTTCGCCGGCAGAGGGTTTCGGTATGATCGGCAAAACGTTTTGAGGAACAGGATTTTGGAAGCGCTCGCCCCCCGACAAAACTCAGCATTCAGCGGGTATGAGAGGCTCAAGAAGGACATCATCCGCGGGGTGTTCAAGCCCGGTGAAAAGCTGTTGATGAGCGCCCTCAAGGAACGCTACGACCTGGGCGTGGGCCCGCTGCGCGAAGCACTCTCGCAGCTGGTGGCCGAACACCTGGTCAATGCCATCAGCCAGAAAGGCTATCGGGTAGCGCCCATGTCGCTGGAGGAAATGAACGACATCTACGACGCCCGCGCCAACCTGGAAGCGATGATCATTGCCCTGGCCATCGAGCGCGGCGACGACGCCTGGGAGGCGTCGGTGCTGGCCCACTCGCATACCTTGGCCAAGGTGGTGGAAGTCAAAACCCGCGAGCAGCGGCTGGATGTGTGGGACGAGCGGCACAAGGCATTCCATGCTGCCATTGCTTCGGGCTGCGGCTCCAAGCACCTGCTGCAGGCACGCACCTACCTGTTCGACCAGGCCGAGCGCTACCGCCACCTGTGGCTGACGCAGACGGTGTTTTCCGAACAGGCGCTGGCACTCAAGCGCCAGGAACATGCGGCACTGGTCGAAGTGATCCTCGCCCGTGATGCCAAACGCGCCAGCGCCATGATGCGCTCGCACCTGATGACACCGGTACCGATCATTGCCCAGATCATGCACGCCGAAGGCATTGGTGCACGCTAGATGAATTTTTCTTAAATCGCCGGTTGTCTATTCTTTGGCACAATCAGATCTCTATTAGATGCCCAGGAACCAGCATGCCTCGCGTACTGACCATCGAAGACGACGCCGTCACCGGCCAGGAAATCGTCGCCGAACTTACCAGCCACGGCCTGGAAGTGGATTGGGCCGACAATGGCCGTGAAGGCCTGGCCAAAGCCATTGCGGGCGGCTACGACCTGATCACCCTGGACCGCATGCTGCCCGAGGTCGACGGCCTGACCATCGTCACCACCCTGCGCAACCTCAAGATCGCGACGCCGATCCTGATGATCAGCGCCCTCTCCGACGTCGATGAGCGGGTGCGCGGCCTGCGTGCCGGTGGAGACGACTACCTGACCAAGCCGTTCGCCTCCGACGAAATGGCCGCGCGCGTCGAGGTATTACTGCGCCGTAACAGCGCACCTACGACCCAGACCCGCTTGCAGGTTGCCGATCTGCAGCTGGACCTGATCAGCCACGAAGCGCGGCGCGGTGACAACACCCTCAACCTGTTGCCCACCGAGTACAAGCTGCTGGAATACCTGATGCGCCACAGCGGCCAGGTGATCACGCGGATGATGATTTTCGAGGAAGTCTGGGGCTATCACTTCGACCCGGGCACCAACCTGATCGACGTGCACATCGGCCGCCTGCGCAAGAAGATCGACTCACCCGGCCAGTCGCCGCTGATCCGTACCGTACGGGGCTCCGGCTATGCCATTGCTGAACCCGTCTAAAGGCTGGAGCTCTTCTACCAGCCGCTTGCTGGCGCTCTACAGCTTTCTGTTCGTGGCCTGGAGCAGCATCCTCATGGGGGTGCTGTACTTCGAGGTCTCCAGCTACCTGAACAAACTCACCCGTCACTCCATGCTGCAGCGCCAGCACCTGTTCGCCCACATGAGCGGCAAGCAACTGGACGACGCCCTGATTGCCAGCCAGGCCTTCGAGGAGCGCAGCTTTGACGCCTACGGCCTGTTCGACAGCCAGCTCAACCCGATTGGCGGCACCGTGCGGGCCTTGCCCCCAGAGCTCAGACTGGACGGCAAGATCCATGAGTTGGAACGCTGCCTGGATGCCGACGACCCACGCATGCCCCGCGACAGCTGCGACGCGGTGGCAATCAAGGTACAGGACGGCCGGTGGCTGGTGCTGGTGCGTGACAATGGCTCGCTGTTCGTGGTTACCCGGATCATCCTGCACGCCCTGCTCTGGGGCATCTCGCTGACCCTGATCCCGGGTTTTGCCGGTTGGTACCTGCTCCGGCGCAGGCCGCTCAAGCGTATACGTGCGATTCAGGCCCAGGCCGAACTGATCGTCGCCGGCGACCTGACCCACCGCCTGCCGCTGTCGGCCCGCCGCGACGAGCTGGACATGCTTGCGGCGATCGTCAATGCCATGCTCGACCGTATCGAACGGCTGATGCATGAGGTCAAGGGTGTATGCGACAACATTGCCCATGACCTGCGCACCCCCCTCACCCGTCTTCGTGCCCAGCTGTACCGTATTCGCCAGCAAAGCGACGTGGATTCTGCGCAAGCCGAAGCGCTGGACCAGGCCATCGGCGAAACCGACACCTTGATGGCGCGCTTTCGCGGGTTGTTGCGCATCAGCGAGCTGGAAGACCGCCAGCGCCGCGCCGGCTTCGTCCAGCTTGACCCGCATGAGCTGCTGGTAGAACTGCACGATTTTTACCTGCCATTGGCCGAGGATGGCGGCATTCATCTGCAATTGCACCAACCCGCGCAGCTACCAGCGTTGCACGGTGATCGCGAGCTGCTGTTCGAGGCCTTGGCGAACCTGGTGGGCAACGCGATCAAGTTTACGCCCGAGGGTGGTCGGGTGCGCATAAGCGCCACGCAGGATGACAACGGCGTGCACATGGCGATCGAGGATAGCGGGCCAGGTATTCCCGAAGACGAGCGAACGGCTGTACTGAAACGGTTCTATCGCAGCGATGAAGGCCACCGCCATGCTGGCTTCGGGTTGGGGTTGTCGATCGTGGCGGCGATCGTCGACCTGCACGGGTTCGGGCTGGAGATTGGCGAGAGCGAATTGGGTGGGGCCAGGCTGGTATTGCACTGCCCGCTCGCCGGTCTAGGTAAATAAAAGCTGGGGCCGCTTTGCGGCCCTTCGCGGGCACGCCCGCTCCCACAGAGATAACGCACACCTGAAATGTCGCGCCAAGCTGTGGGAGCGGGCGTGCCCGCGAAGGGCTGCAACACAGCCCCAGTTGCTTTAGTCAGCCAGACGCCAGGTAGTCGTGCCCTTGCTGTCTTCCAGCACCACACCCATGGCAGTCAGCTGGTCGCGAATGCGGTCGGACTCAGCCCAGTTCTTGTCCGCACGTGCCTGCAGGCGCGCCTGGATCAAGCCCTCGACTTCAGCCGCATCGACCTTGCCTTCGGCACCGGCACGCAGGAAGTCATCGGCCTCCAGCTGAAGCACACCCAGTACATCCCCCAGCTCACGCAGTCGACCGGCCAGACCGGCAGCCGCTTCCGGGTCGCTGTCACGCAGGCGGTTGATCTCGCGCACCAGGTCGAACAGAACGGCACAGGCTTCGGGGGTGCCGAAGTCGTCGTTCATCGCCACGCTGAAGCGCTCGACAAACGCTTCGCCACCCTTGGCCGCCACCCGTGGCAGGCCGCGCAGGGCGTGGTAGAAGCGCTCCAACGCGCCCTTGGCATCCCGCAGGCTGTCTTCCGAGTAGTTGATCGCGCTGCGGTAGTGGCTGGCCACCAGCAGGTAGCGCACCACCTCCGGGTGGTACTTCTCGAGTACGTCGCGGATGGTGAAGAAGTTGTTCAACGACTTGGACATCTTCTCGCCGTTGATACGGATCATGCCGCAATGCATCCAGGCATTGGCGTACTGCTTGCCAGTGGCCGCCTCGCTCTGGGCAATCTCGTTTTCGTGGTGAGGGAACTCGAGGTCGCTGCCGCCGCCGTGAATATCGAAGCTCTCGCCCAGGCAGCAGGTGGACATCACCGAGCACTCGATGTGCCAGCCCGGGCGACCCGGGCCCCATGGCGATTCCCAGCTCGGCTCGCCCGGCTTGACGCCCTTCCACAGCACGAAGTCCAGCGGGTCCTGCTTGGCTTCGTCGACCTCGATGCGTGCACCGATACGCAGGTCTTCGATCTTCTTGCGCGACAGCTTGCCGTAGCCGACGAACTTGCCGACCCGGTAGTACACGTCGCCATTGCCTGGCGCGTAGGCGTACCCCTTGTCGATCAGGGTCTGGATCATCGCATGCATGCCGGCGATATGGTCGGTGGCACGCGGCTCCTGGTCCGGCGGCAAAATGTTCAGGCGGCGCTCGTCTTCGTGCATCGCGTCGATCATGCGGGCGGTCAGGGCGTCAAAACTTTCGCCGTTCTCGTTGGCCCGGTTGATGATCTTGTCATCGATGTCGGTGATGTTGCGCACGTAGGTCAGCTCATAGCCACTTTTGCGCAGCCAGCGGGTGACCAGGTCGAAGGCCACCATGCTGCGGCCATGGCCCAGGTGGCAGTAGTCGTATACGGTCATGCCGCACACGTACATGCGCACCTTGTTGCCATCCAGCGGCTTGAAGGTTTCCTTCGTTTTGCTCAGGGTGTTGTAGATGGTAAGCACGGCGGTTCCTCAGCTGCCCCAGGAGTCACGCAGGGTGACAGTGCGGTTGAACACCGGGCGACCCGGCTGGCTGTCTTTCAGGTCGGCGCAGAAGTAGCCTTCGCGCTCGAACTGGAAGCGGTCCTCGGGCTGCGCCTGGGCCAGCGACGGCTCGGCACGGCAACCGCTGAGCACTTGCAGCGAAGCAGGGTTGATGTTGTCCAGGAAGCTGCCGCCCTCCTCGGTCTTTTCCGGGTTCGGCGAGCGGAACAGGCGGTCGTACAGACGCACTTCGCACTCGACGCTGCCCTCGGCCGGCACCCAGTGGATCACGCCCTTGACCTTGCGGCCTTCAGGGTTCTTGCCCAGGGTGTCCGCGTCGTACGAGCAACGCAGTTCGACGATATTGCCGTCGGCGTCCTTGACCGCTTCGTCAGCACGAATCACGTAGCTGCCGCGCAGGCGCACTTCACCGGCCGGTTCCAGGCGCTTGTAGCCCTTCGGCGGTTCTTCCATGAAGTCGTCGCGGTCGATGTACAGCTCGCGGGAGAATGGCAGCACACGCACGCCCATGTCTTCCTTCGGGTGACGTGGCAGCTCAAGCTGCTCGACCTGGCCTTCCGGGTAATTGGTGATGACCACTTTCAGCGGGCGCAGCACACACATCGCGCGTGGCGCGGTGCGGTCCAGGTCGTCACGGATGCTGAACTCGAGCATCGACATGTCGACCACACCGTCGGAACGGTTGGTGCCGATCATTTCGCAGAAGTTGCGGATCGAAGCCGGCGTGTAGCCACGGCGACGGAAGCCGGACAGGGTCGACATGCGTGGGTCGTCCCAGGCGTCGACGTGCTTCTCGTCAACAAGCTGCTTGAGCTTGCGCTTGGAGGTAATAGTGTAGTTCAGGTTCAGGCGGCTGAACTCGTACTGGCGCGGGTGTGCCGGCACCGGCAGGTTGTCGAGGAACCAGTCGTACAGCGGACGATGCCCTTCGAACTCCAGGGTGCAGATCGAGTGGGTAATGCCCTCGATGGCGTCCGACTGGCCGTGGGTGAAGTCGTAGTTGGGGTAGATGCACCACTTGTCACCGGTCTGATGGTGGTGGGCATGGCGAATGCGGTACAGGATAGGGTCGCGCAGGTTCATGTTTGGCGAGGCCATGTCGATCTTGGCCCGCAGCACACGCTCGCCATCCTTGAACTCGCCGGCCTTCATGCGGGCGAACAGGTCGAGGTTTTCTTCCACGCTGCGCTCGCGGAACGGGCTGTTCTTGCCCGGCTCCTTGAGGTTGCCGCGGTATTCCTTGGCTTGCTCGGGAGTAAGGTCGCAGACGTAGGCCTTGCCGCGCTTGATCAGTTCGACCGCCCAGTCGTGCAACTGGTCGAAATAGTCGGAGGCATAGCGCACGTCGCCGCCCCACTCGAAGCCCAGCCATTTGACATCGCTCTGGATGGCGTCGATGTACTCCTGGTCTTCCTTGGCCGGGTTGGTATCGTCGAAACGCAGGTGGCAGACGCCGCCGAACTCCTTGGCCAGGCCGAAGTTGACGCAGATCGACTTGGCGTGGCCGATGTGCAGGTAACCATTGGGCTCCGGCGGGAAACGGGTGACGATGCTGCTGTGCTTGCCCGAGTCCAGGTCGGCCTGGATGATCGGCCGCAGGAAGTTCGCAGGGACAGCGGGGGCGCCTTTGGCAGCGGCGTTGGGCGCGTTGTCGGCAGTGGGCTTGCTCATAGGATCCTTGAATGCGTGTGTCCAGCCTGGGTAGGCCGATTGAATCAAAGGGCCTATCATAGCCGAAGCAGTCAAGCTGCTGACAGCCGGGCCCGGACAAACTGGTGTGATTTATCACGGCTTTTTGCCGCAGCCTGGCAAAATGGCCAGTGCGCGCCATGTGTCGCGACCGCCTGATCCTGCGTCTGGTGATAACCCGCGCCTTGCGCACCCTATTTTCTGATTGCCTTGAAAGAGCGAATTTCAGCATGTCCAAAGTCAAACTGAGCACCAACCACGGCGACATCGTCCTGCAACTGGATGCCGAGAAAGCGCCACTGACTACCGAAAACTTCGTTCAGTACGTCAAGGACGGCCACTACAATGGCACCGTATTCCACCGTGTGATCAAAGGCTTCATGATCCAGGGCGGCGGCTTTGAGGCCGGCATGAGCCAGAAGAAAACCCGCGCCAGCATCCAGAACGAAGCCGACAACGGCCTGAAGAACAAGAAGTACAGCATTGCCATGGCCCGTACCATGGAACCGCATTCCGCCTCGGCGCAGTTCTTCATCAACGCCTCCGACAACGACTTCCTCAACCACAGCGGCAAGAACGTGCAAGGCTGGGGTTATGCCGTATTCGGTGAAGTGATCGAAGGCCGTGAAGTGGTCGACGCCATCGAAAAAGTGGCCACCGGCTCCAAGGCTGGCCACCAGGACGTACCGAAGGACGACGTGATCATCGAGAAAGCCGAGATCATTGAGTGATCCTGCTGATCTCTGATCTGCACCTGCAAGAAGAACGCCCGGACATTTCCCGGGCGTTTCTTGATCTGCTCGATGGCCGCGCCCGCCACGCCAAGGCCCTGTACATTCTTGGTGACTTCTTCGAAGCGTGGATTGGCGACGATGCCATGACGCCCTTCCAGCAGTCGATCTGCCAGGCCATGCGCCGGCTGAGCGACAGTGGCACGGCCATCTACCTGATGCATGGCAACCGTGACTTCCTGATTGGCCAGGCCTTCTGCGATGCCGCTGGTTGCACATTGTTGAGCGACCCCAGCGTGATCGAGCTGGGCGGTGAACAGGTGCTGCTGATGCATGGCGACACCCTGTGCACCCGCGACCTGGGCTACATGAAGATGCGCCGCCTGCTGCGCAATCCGCTGAGCTTGTGGATCCTGCGCCACCTGCCGCTGTCGGCCCGCTACAGGCTGGCGCGCAAGCTGCGCAATGAAAGCCGTACACAAACGCGTATGAAGTCCACCGAGATTGTCGACGTCACACCGGAAGAAGTGCCAAAGGTGATGGCGGCGCATGGCGTGCGCACGTTGGTGCACGGCCATACCCATCGGCCAGCGATTCACAAGCTGGTGGTCGATGGCCAGCCGGCACGGCGTATCGTGCTGGGCGACTGGGACCGCCGTGGCTGGGCCTTGCAGGTCGATGACCAAGGGTTTCAGTTGGCGCCGTTCGAGTTCTCCTGACAGTACAGGGTCTCGCGGGCAAGCCCGCAGGCCCCTGTAGGAGCGGGTTTACCCGCGAATGGGCCGGCGCAGGCTGACGCCTCAGGGCTGGCTGACTACCGCCCCCTTGTCCTGCTCACTGATCACCACTTCCCGGTACTCAGGGTCTGCTTTGATCTGCGCCTCGGTAAACGGGATCACCACCAGTTGCTTGGCCGCAAATGCCTTGGTCTGATCACTGGCATGCGCCGAAGCCTTCTCACTCGACTGGGAAAATGCCAGCAGACCACGGGCTTCTGGCCCCTTGTCGGTAAAGCTGACCAGTTGCAGGTAGCTGGTGCCGCTCACCACCAGCCGTTTGCCCTGCCCGTGCGGCACGCTGTATATCGCGTTGTACACCCCTAGCGCCTGTGGGCCGCCCGGTACCGGCGTGCCATCAAGGGCCTGTTGCACCTGCCCCCAGCGCGCCTCCCCGGCAACGCCACTTTCACTGACCTGCCTGAGCGACGCCAGTGCTGCCTGATGTACCAGCCTGCTCACCGCCGCCCGCTCCACAGCCAGGCCGCGCGGGGTGTGCTGAGGGTCGGCCGGGTTGAATGCCACTCGCCAGCTTTCCGGGTGCTCGGCCAGCGCGTCGAACAGGTTCTGGAAGTGCACCAGGCCCATACCACTGTCGAGGTCGGCCTTGCCGTTCCAGGCGGCCAGGCTGCTGCACACGGCCTGCACATCTGCGCTGGCGCCCTTGCACCATTGCAGCAGGTCTGGCAACACCAGGCGGGCCAGGTACACTTCGTCATCGGTGACCATGCGCTGCAGTTCATCTACACCTAACCGGGCTTTGCCCTGCAGGCGTTGCAAGGCAAAGCGGCCACGCATGCCCAGTGGCTGGTCATTGCGGCTGACCAGTGGAGAGTAGCCGGTCAGCGGCTGCGCCGGGTTGGCCATCCAGGCAGGGTCGTTGGAGTTCTGAACGAAGTCTTCGCGCTCCAGGCTTGGCAGCAGCCGCGCCGGGAAGATGCCCGGTTGCGCCGCCTGCGCGTCAACCTTCCACTGACATGCGCTACGCGAGCCATCCAGCACCACCAGGCGCCCTTGCGCCTGCGGGTTGCTGCAGGTATTCAACAGTTGCTGGTCAACATAGGGCACTACCGACTGGTTCAGGTACAACGCCCGCCCTCCCTGATCCACAGCCAGCGTGTTGACCCAAGGAATACCTTGCAACTGCTCGACCGATCCCCTCAATGCCGCCAGGCTGTCGGCTCGGTTGATCTGGTACCACTGCTGCAACACCCGTGCGTTTTCAAGGTTGGCGTCTCGCACGCTATAGGCCGCCTGTGCATCCCAGTCCAGGCGGCCTGGCCATTGCACCACCGGGCCGAACTGCGAACTGTAGACCGGCCGCTCAATCTGGCTCAGGCTGCCATCCGTGCCCTTGACCGCAACACGAATGGTTTGCCGGGCCATAGGTAGCGACTTGCCATCGAGCACATAGCGGGTCGGGTCCTTGGGGTCGAGTTGCAGGCGGTAGAGCGTGAAGTGCTTGGAGGTGTCGACGGTGTGCGTCCACGCCAGGTGCTGGTTGAAACCAATGTTGATCACCGGCAGGCCCGGCAGCGCCGCGCCCATCACATCGAGCTGGCCGGGAATGGTCAGTTGCATCTGGTAGAAACGCATGGCGCCCATCCAGGGGAAGTGCGGGTTGGCCAGCAACAGGCCGCGGCCATTGGCTGAACGCTGCGCGCCTACTGCCACCGCATTGCTGCCGCGCTCCGTGGCGAACCGCTCCTGCCGGGCCAACGCGCTGGCAAAGCCCGCTGACGCTTGCTGACGTGTCACCGTTGGCGGTTGCGCCCCTGCCAGCGCCTCGACGAACTGCCCGACACCGCCCTCGGCCAGTAGACGGCGGGTCAGTTTGACCAGATCCTGGCTACTGATGGGCCGCACCCATTCACCATCGCCACACTCGGCGGGCAGCCCTTGACGACGGCGCTCGAGCAACGCCCGGTTGTAGCCACTGGCATAACCCGCCAGCAATGCCTGTACCGGCGCGGGTTGCGCCTGCAGGAAGGCCTCGACCGCCACGGGGTTATTGAGCCAGGTGAAGAACAGGTCGCTGGCCAGGTTGTCACGCTGCTCCAGGGTCTTGCCCTTGGCGCCGAAATAGCGCGAGCGCTCACCGCTCACGGTCAGCACTTCATTGGCGAGCAGGCATAGGTTGTCCTGGGCGTAGGCATAGCCGACGCCATAGCCCAGGCCACGCTCATCCTTGGCCACGATATGCGGTACGCCGTAACGGGTATAGCGGATCTGCGCACTGGCATCGGCTATCGCGGGCTGCGCCTGCACTCCGACGCTGATGGCCACCAAGGCAGCGGCCAGGCCGGCGCAAGTCATGGGACGGCAAAGTGGAAACACGGGCACTCCTCGGGTTCGGGGGTCATCCCGATCAGACGAATGGCCAGATGAATATTTTACCTATTACAAGGCGATGGATCGTCTTGATAAGAAACAGGCATTTTTTTCACGAATGGGTTGCAGTTTTTGCGTTCTCATTCGTCCTAGTAAGTGAGCCACCCACATTTCGGGTTCGTCCACGAAAAGGAGCATTCGCATGTACAACCCGCAAACCGCGATCCAGGCCGGGCGCGTGCCAGGCAAAGCGTCCAAGGGACAGGACGTATTGGCTGAAGAACGAATCGGCAATGAACAGATCCGTGAGCTGTTGCGCACCTTCGGCCTGCGCACCAGCCTGATCCGCCTGAAGGTTATCGATGCCTTGCATGCCGCCGACCGCAATGGCCGCAGTATTGGCGTGCGCGGGGTGCACGCACAACTGGAACAGCTGGATATCCCGCTGTCATTCCTCAGTGTGCGAGAAGTGCTCAAGCGCCTGTGCACCGAAGGCGTCATACAACTGGGTAGCGACAAGTGCTACAGGCTCGACCCCCAGGCGCGCGCCGTACTGGAGCAAACACCCTCGCGCTGAGCGCATGGCCGGCCATACCTGGCCGGCCCGCACAGATCAGGGCTTGACCTTGCGCCGCAGAATGCCGTTGATCACCACGACCACCACGGCAATGGCGATGGCCAGCATCTGGAAGGTCTGCTCACTGATCGTGCCCTGCTTCTGCAGGTGGGACAGGCCCAGCATCAGGCCCAGTACCACCAGGATGATCAGAAGTGAATATTTGAGGCGCTGCACGTGTGTCATCGAATGTTCCTTGCAACATCAGGGGCAAATGGCTCGCAACGAGCCGCCGCAATGATACAACGGCACCGCCCCCGGCGCTGGATTTCCTGCTGGCTGGGGTGACGTCAGCCTGAAAGCATGGGGCTTCCTAGCACCCACGCCGGAGGCACCATGTACAAACCCCTGTTGTTCGCATCGCTGTTACTGACCCCGCTCTCCCTTCATGCACTGGACACTCAGCAGACGCCGCCCGAACACCTGCTCGATCTGGGCCGCCAGTTGGCCACCCATGCCGGTGCCAGCCAATGGCAACAACTGTGGCAACGCGTACGCCAGGCCGGCTACCTGCAGACAGAAACTGCACCGGTACATTTCAGCGTGCCCACAGCCCGCTTGCCCGACCTGGCCCGACTAACACTGGCGCAGGCCGACCTGGCGCAGCCACTGCGGCAGACCCAGGTACTGTACCGCCGCCACTTTGCCGACCAGGTCATCGGCCAGCGCAACGGCCAGCCGTTGCACGCGCTGTGCCTGCTGGTCGATTGGCGCACGTTGCCGCCAGGCATGCACGCCACCCCTCAAGCCTATCTGGGAAGTGCCAGCTTGCTGAGCAGCTACCCCTGCGATTGAGGGGGGCCGCACCCATTCCGCATCGTTGCGAGCGACCCGACAGGAAATCAGGAGGCACAGCCAGATGTCGATGCCATTTCCTACAGAGCCAGATATCGCTGCCTGCAAATCCTGTTCACCGAAGCTACAACCCCCAACCCATATGCCGCCTAGCGACGCGCCTCGGCTGTCGCACAGAATTTGTTCACACCTTCGACATAACGCCGCGGGTGATCGGGTCGCACATCCCATCTACCCCGAAGGAGCGCCATATGCAAACGCCAGATTTGAGCCAGATCGATATCAGCCAACTGCCCCACTCACTGCAGGCCCTGATCGACTGCATCGGCATCGAAAACGCCTACCAACTGACCTGCGCCTACGGCGGCAGGCCCAAGTACATCCCCAAGCACCGCGAGCGCACCAAGCTCGCTGACGTGCTACCGGCCGAAGCGCTCGACGCACTGATCAAGCGTTTCGCCGGGGTCGCCCTGGAGATCCCCAAGGCTGACCACTTTCTGCGTCAGCTGCGCAACCAGCAGATCCAGAAGGAAAGCGCCAACGGCTTGTCCCGCAGCCTGCTGGCCAACAAGTACGGCCTGAGCCTGCGTCAGATCGGCAACATCCGGCGCCAGGAGCTTTGCACGCGCTGACGCCCGTACACCTTGCCTGCTATTCGCGGCTGCCTTACCCCACTCCAATAGAGCGAGCTTCCCGATATGTCGTTAGATAACAGCCTGATAGGCTCCGTGGTCAATGCACTGCCGATGGACCGCATGATCGCCGGCCCCTTGCAGGCCATGGTCCAGGCGCAGGTAACCGCCAGCAAATCGTACGCCGACTTCCTGATGCAGGTATGCGTCCAGGATGGCAAGGCAGTCGCCATCCAGTTCGACTACGATGAAACCATCGTCGACGAACAGGGCGAATACAAAGGCGTGGTCAGCAAGACCATGAAAGTGCCGCTGATGGCGGCCATTACCCACCCGAATATTTCCATCGAAGAGGGTACTGTAGAGTTCGAGCTGGTTATCAATCAGATGTCGGAGGATGTTTCCAGCAAGGACATGAATGCAGAAGCTACCGGCTCACTGGGATGGGGGCCGTTCAAACTGAACGTGAAAGGCAGCGTGAGTCACAAATCCACGCAAACCCGCAAAACAGATACCCGCGCCCGTTATGCCTTCAACACGACCCTGAAGCGTCAGGAACCGCCCGAAGCGATGATGAGGGTAATCGAGTTTCTCACCGACGCCGCAACCAAACCAACCGTTGTCCGAACCGCCGAACTGGAAAGCCTGGACGAAATATCCCAGGCGGATACCTTGAAACGGCCCGCACCTGCAACCCTGCCGACCCCGTAAAACGCTAGCGTTTACCCCCATAGCCCCTCCTGCCGGTTGCGGGAGGGGCACACCCTGGCCTGAGGAGTCGAATCGTTGCAAAAGCCCCCCGCACCCATGACCTCCATTGACCTGCGTGAAATTACCCGCGGTCTGCAAGAAGCCGCCAGTGCCACCAACAGCCTGATTGCCCAGCAGTACATCACCCTGTTCGACCAGTTTTTCGAGTGCGACACCGAGGCGCTGGGCGCCCCCATGAAAGCCAAGATGGTCGAGGTGGCCATGGATGGGCAGCACATCATGCGCGTCCCCCTGTTTGCGCTGGTGTCACCCAAAGGCCTGGCCCTTGAGCGCATGCAGGTCGACCTGTCGGTAAGGGTCAAAGGCACCGAGGCGCAGCAGGCACTGCTGAACGCAAGCGAGAGCAAGGCCGCCAGTTTCAAGGTCACCATTGGCGGCCAAGGCCGTCAGGGCGAAAACCGAGACCCGGACGAAGTGCAGATCCGCATGCAGTTCCAGGCAAGCGAACCGCCAGAGGCCCTGAATCGGTTGATCGAGGAATACACCAACCTGATCGTCCCGGTACGCGCCACCACCCCACCGTCCTCGCCCGACACCAACGAGTTCATCGAGGCGGCCACCGTGCGTTGATGGCCGCCACGCTGCGGGCCTAGAAGTCGCGCTTGTAGAAGATATCCAGTGAGCTTGCCAGCCCACTGGCGGCCTCGAGGTAAACCTTCTTGCTCAGCTTGTAACGCAACGCGATCGTGTTGGCCGGTTCGAACACGCCCACCCCGTAACGAAGGCTCAGCTTCTCGGTGATGTTGCCGCTGGCGACCACGCTGGTGCTGTTGCCAGAACCTTCGGTATCCAGCTGAAAGTCGTCGATCCCCAGGCTCGACGCCAGGCTGCCGGTAATGCCTGCGCTCCCGGCAAGGCCCAGGCCAAGGGCCGCCTCGGCCAGCATGTTGTTATCTTCGCCGCTATTGCCCAATGGCCGCCCCAGTACCAGGTACGAAAGCGCCTGCTCCTGGCTCATGGCCGGTTCCGAGAACACTTTGGTCGTCGGCTGCTCGGCGCTGCCGCTCAGGCGGATGCCGGCAATTACATCGTCAACCTTGCGGATCGCTTCGATGTCCAGGTATGGCTGGTCGATCGGGCCGGCGAACAGCAGACGCGCCCGGCGTATGGTGAGGCGCTGACCGTAGGCACGATAGCGGCCGTCTGCCAGGCTCAGTTCGCCACGGGTATCGAGGTTATCGCCGATGTGCACATGACCCAGCAGGTTGGCAGTAAGCCCGAAGCCGCTGAACGACAGCTTGTCGCGGCCGACTTCGACATCGATGTCCATGGCCATTGCCATGGGCGGTTTGCCTTCCTCGGTCTGGTGACCGACGATTACCGTGTCATCCGACACCTTGACCGTGGACGGCGGCAGCTCACGTACCGTGATCTTGCCCTTGGGCACCTGCACCTTGCCGGTCACCGCCAGCTTGTCATTGATCAGGCGCAAGGTCAGGTCCGGGGCAACTTCCAGTGTGGCGTAGGGCTCGACCGCGACCGGCAGTTGCTGGCCTTGCAGACGCACATCCATGCCCAGTGCCTGCCCCCAGGTGAGGTTGCCGCTCAGCTGGCCACGTCCCGCCTCGCCACTGCGCCAGTTACCGTTGAGCTGCACTTGCTCGCCGGCAATCAGCGCCTGCAATGACAGGTCCTGAAGGCTGGCCGGCAGCTCGGCACCACTGACCTCGCCACCACTGAGCATCAGGTTGCCGTTGACCTGAGGTGCCAGCAAGGTGCCTGAAAGCCGACCACTGCCATTGAGCTGCCCGGCCAGGCGTTCGACCATGGGCACGAATGGGCGGGCCACCGACAGGTCCAGCCCGGCCAGGCGGAAATCACCCGACAACGGTTTGTTCTTGCCCAGCGGATCGAGCCGGGCGTTGACGTTCAGCTCCCCCAGGCGCTCGCCGCGAAACGCCAGGCGCGTATCGATGCGCCGCGGTGCCAGCGTGCTGTCCAGGCGCAGGGCCTGGTAAGGGAAATCGACCCAGCGGCCGTTGTCGCGCACGCGCAAGGTGCCGCCACTGGCATCGACAACAACAGTGCCCTTGGGGCCGCTGGCCGGGATTTCCAGGTTGATATCGGCATTGAGCAGGCCTTGCCAGGCAAAGTCCTTCGGCAGCCACTGGGCCAGGCTGCCCAGCGGGAACTGCTTGAGGTGATAGCGCAGGCGCGGTTCGGGGGCCAGCCGCTGATCGTCCCCACACAGGCTGGCCTGGCCGGAGCGCCAGCAGTGGGCCCCAAAGTCGAGCTGGCCGCTGGCCAGCCGCTGCAGGCGTGCAGGCGCCTGCAACTGCCAGTCCTGGCCACCGGCCTGGATTCGTCCAGTGGCCAGGCGCCCGCGCCAGTCACCTTTGCTCAGCTGGCCATCCAGGCCAAGGTCTAGCTTGAGCTGCGGACCGTCCAGCGACAGGGTCAAGGCCTGTTGGCGAATGTCGCCTTTGCCGTTGGCCTGCAAGGTGCCCAAGGCTGTATCACCCAGGTGGATACCGGTTGCCTTGAGCCCGACTACACCGCGTTGGGCGTTGTCCAGGCGGGCATCCAGGTCCAGCTGCTGCAGGCGGTTTTCGCCCTGGGCCAAGCGCTGGCCCTGCAGGGTGAGCGTACCTTGCGGGGCCTGCAAGGTGCCGGCGACATCCAGCCGCCCCTTGACCCGGCCTTGCAGCCTTGGCCACAACTGGCCCAGGCGCGGCAAGTCAAGGTCGATTTGCCCAGCCAGGCGCTGTTGCAAGCTGCCACTGCCGTTGATGCGGTTGTCACCTAGCTGGATAGCCAGCGCGCCCAGGGTCCAGCTTTGCCCTGCCCCTTGGGCCTCGGCCTTGAGCATGGCTGGCTGACCACGCAGGCGGCCTTTGAGATCAAGCTGGGCATCGAGGGTAAGTGCATCGCCTTTCAGTTCGCCTTTGCTGCGCAGTGGTCCCGCCAGGGTACCGGGCAGTTCGGCCAGCCAGTAGGCCGGGTCGAGCGCGGAAAGCTGCAGGTCGACATCCCAGGCCAGGGTGTCGGCAAAACGTACGGCGACACTGCCGGCTGCCTTGCCCTGGCCGGCGGTCAGCGCCAACTGCGGCAGTTTCACCTGGGCGAGGTCACCTTCGAACGGGCTGGCCAGGCTGAACGCTCCCGCCGGGCCGTCCAGGTCCCCCGTGAAGGTCCCCTGGTAATTGCCATCGCGATAATGCACCTGGGTGTTGAAGCGCTTGAGGGTGACCTCGGGCGGTGTCTCCAGTGGGAACAGACGCAACCACGGGAAGTCCTGCCAGTCCAGCTGCGCATCGGCGCTCAGGCCTTGCTGCCAGTCAGCCGTGGCTTGCAGCTTGACCCGTTGGCTGTCGCTGGCGGTCAGGTCCAGGGCGTCAAGCCGGGCGCCCTTACTGTCGACCAGCCCGGACAGGGCCAAGGCGATGGGTGACTGCTCAGCCGGCAGGCTGGCCGTGCCAGACAGTTGATAGCCATTGAGCAGATCGCCCTTGGCATCGAGCTTGAGCTGGTTCAGTTGCAAGGTATCAGGCAACGCGCCTGCCGGTTTGAACGCCTCGGAGCGGATCTGCAAGGTCGCCGGCAGGTGCTCGGCCAATGCCTGCAACTGCCCGCTCAATGTGGCATCGAGGTAACCACTGCTGGTGCCGGCGAGTGCCAACGTCTTCTGCAATTGGCCACTGGCCGTCAGTGTCAGTTGCCAAGGTTTTGCGTCTACCGCAGGCAACTGCAATTGCGCCTGCAGTTGCACCGGCCAGTCGCCTTCGGGTTGCAGGTCGCCCTGCAGGTTCAATTGCAAGTCATCGCGCAGCAACCGCAGGCTGTCAATGCGTATCCCGCGGGTGGTCCAGTGCGCAGCCAGTTGCAAATCGCCAAGCAGGTCGCTGCCATCCAGGCGCAGCTGCCCGACCTTGACCTCGCCCAGTTCGATGGCTAGCGGCAAGCGCAGGGCTGGCAATTGCAGCGGGGCGCTTTCGGTCGGTTCGGTGCTTGGCGCAAAGGCCATGTCAATGCGGTGTGCCTGCAACCGATCAATGCACAAGGTAGCGCGCAGCAAACAAGCAGGCGACCAGGCCAGCAATGGCGCCTGCATCTCCACCTTGCTGCTACCGTCGGCCCAGCTCAGCCGGCTGGCCTGCCAACTGCCCGCCAGGCGACCCTGGAAGTCGGCCACTTCAAGCCCGGGTACCTTGCCCAGTACCCAGCGGCTGCCGCCCTGGGTACCCAGCAGCAAGCCGAGCACCAGGCCCATGCCCGCCACGCCCCCAAGCAGGCCCAGTGAAATATATTTGATTACGCGCTTCACAGCTCAGGCCCCATGGAAAAGTGCAGGCGAATGCCCCCTTCGTCATCCAGCGCCTTGGCCAGGTCCAGACGCAGCGGCCCGACCGGCGACACCCAGCGCACACCAAAGCCGACACCGGTCTTGAGGCTGGGCAGTTCCAGGTCGTTGAACGAGTTGCCTTGGTCGACGAACGTCGCCACCCGCCATTTTTCGGTCAGCGAATACTGGTACTCGACACTGCCTGCCACCAGGTAGCGCCCGCCAATACGGTCACCGTCGCTGTTCTTCGGCGACAGGGTCTGGTAGTCGTAACCGCGCACGCTCTGGTCGCCACCCGCGAAGAAACGCAGCGACGGCGGAATGTTGTTCTTGAAGCCATTGGTTGCACTGCCACCAAACTGTACCCGCCCCAGAAAGCGGTGGTTGTGGCCAAGCGTGGTCAGGCCTTTGAGCAAAACGTTGCCGTGCAGCAGGTTGGTGTCGGAAACCAGCCCTTCCTTGGCCCCTTGAACATCGAACTGTAGGCGATAGCCGTTGTGCGGATCGATGCGGTTGTCACTGCGCAGGAAGGAATAGCTGATGCCAGGCATCAACAGATTACTCAAACCCGAGTCGTCACCCAGGCGATATTCTTCGCGTTGGTACTTGAGCGAAATCACCCGCTGCCAGCCACTGGGCAGCTTGCTGTGCCACTCGGGGCCGACCGTCAACAGCTTGCTGAGCGTGTCGGTGCCGGCAAGCTCCTCGTTCTGGTAACCACCGGCGAAGCGCAGCTTGTCGGTCAGTGGCGGATCGAGCGGAATGTCATACCACAGGCCCACGTTCTGGCGCGGGGCCGACAGTTCGGTTTCCCAGCCATAGCTGTGACCTTGCGGGTTGACCCAGTGGCGGGTCCAGTTGGCCTTGCCGCGCGGCCCGACGTCGGTCGAGAAGCCCAGGCCAAGGCCCATGGTGCGTGGTTTACGGGTTTCCAGGTGAACATCCACCGGGACGTCTTCGCCCACAGCAGCAGTGGGCGCCGCATCCACACGCACGCCTTCGAAATAGCCGCTCGACTGCAGGTCGTTGTTCAGTTCCGCAATCAGTTCCGAGTCGTAAGGGGTGCCCGGTTTGAACGAAACCATGCGCTGCAGCAGGTCCTCGTCCAGCGGCGTATCGCCACCGAAGGTGACGGCGCCCAGGCGATAACGCGGGCCACTCTGGTAGACCAGTTCGATGTCCGCCACACCGGCTTGTGGGTCGACGGCCAGGCGCTGGCTACTGAAGCGCCCACTGAAGAAGCCATAGCGCGACGCCTGGTTCTGGATTAACCGCTTGGCATCCTCGTAATGGCCGTGATTGAGTTGTTCACCCGCGCGCAGGGCCTTGCTGTCAGGCACGCGGAAGGCCTTCATCTCGCTGGCAGGGCCCTCGATGCGCACGGTCACGTTGCGCAGGCGGATCGGTTCGCCCGGGTCGATATTGATGATCAGTTGCGGGGGATGGTCGGCGTCGCTGGCGGGCTTGACCTCGGTATCGATCTGCGCTTGATAGTAGCCAAGTGCCTGCGCCGCTTTGCGCGCCTGCTCCTCAGCCCCGCGACTGAAGCGCAAAAGTGCTTCTTCGTCGCGGTCACCCAATGTGCCTATATAGCCTTCGACATTGGCCTTGAGCGCCTTGTTGGCCGGCTTCACCTTCACCAACAACTCGCTCTGGCCCCATGCTGCGAAACTGGCGACCCAGAAAACCAGGCCCCAGGTCAATCTTCCTGAATACGTCATGCGGCGCATGCTACCAGAGCCAGGCGCTCAAGGGAGCCGCCCGGCGGCCTGTTCAGGCAAAAGCGGGTTTTGAAGAGACTGGATTAGGATGAAAGAACACCCTCTCTCGGATCGGTCCTACAGCTACTTCGCCAATTTCCTCATAACCCTGACGCTGGTAAAAAGCCAGGTAGTGCTCGTTACCGGTATCCAGCACCACCCCTTGGGTGCCTGGGTCCTCCGCGCACCAGTCGTGCACAGCTTGTAACAATTGCTCGCCGTAGTGCTTGCCCTGAAATTGCGGATGCACCCCCAGCAAAGGCAGCACATGCACCTGGTCAGTGGGCAGACAGGTGGCCAGGGCGGCCTGGTAGTCCATGTAGCGACGCGTACAGCGCAGGCCGGTACCCAGCATCATGCGCAGGCGCCAGGCCCAGCTGTCGGCCACGCCCAGCCTGCGTAGCGGCGGCACGATCAGGGCCAGGGCAATGAGGCGGTCCTCGACCAGCAGACCGATGGCGGGCAGCTGCAGGTAGAAGTGCTGGCGCACCCATTCACGCACCATCACCCGCAGGCGCCGCTCATACCCCGTGCGCTGGGCTTCGAAGATATAGGCGAAGGTGGGCTCGTGGCGGTAGGCGTTGTACAACAGCGAACGCGCCTCGCGGCTGTAACCGTCGTCGAGCAGGCAGACACGGGCCGGGGCGGCTATGGTTTCGGGCATTGCGGGCAGACCTCCTGGAATGGGCGTTCAGTGCCTTGGAGGTGCCCCTGCGCGCTTCGTTCACCCCCAACAGCACGTTAGCAGCAGGCTCGCCTGGCCGCCATGCTGGTGATGAAGGTCGATGTCGGCTAGCATCGCGCCTTTTTACCGGGATTGTCTTTCCATGAAGATCGTCTGTTTCAACATCAACGGCCTGCGGGCCCGCCCGCATCAGCTGGCGGCGCTGATCGAAAAGCATCAGCCGGACGTGATCGGCCTGCAGGAAACCAAGGTCAGCGACGATCAGTTCCCGCTGGCCGACGTGCAGGCACTGGGTTACCACGTGCACTACCATGGCCAGAAAGGCCACTACGGCGTGGCCCTGCTGTCGCGCCAGGCGCCGCTGAGCCTGCACAAGGGCTTTGCCACCGACGAAGAAGATGCCCAGCGCCGCTTCATCTGGGGTACCTTCGCCGATGCCGACGGCAGCCCGATCACCATCATGAACGGCTATTTCCCCCAGGGCGAAAGCCGCGACCACCCCACCAAGTTCCCGGCCAAGCAGCGCTTCTACAGCGACCTGCAGGCACTGCTGGAAAGCCAGTTCCGCAACGACCAGCCAGTGCTGGTGATGGGCGACATGAACATCTCGCCGCAAGACTGTGATATCGGCATTGGCCCGGACAACGCCAAACGCTGGCTGAAGACCGGCAAGTGCAGTTTCTTGCCGGAGGAGCGTGAGTGGATGGAACGTTTGAAAGGCTGGGGGCTGGTGGACAGCTTCCGCCACCTGCATCCGGACGTGACCGACCGTTTCAGCTGGTTCGACTACCGAAGCCGCGGCTTCGAGGACGAGCCCAAGCGCGGCCTGCGCATCGACCTGATCATGGCCTCGCAGCAGCTGGTGCCGCGCATCAAGGCAGCAGGCGTGGACTATGAGCTGCGCGGGATGGAAAAGCCGTCGGACCATGCGCCGATCTGGCTGGAGTTGAGCTGATTCTGATCACGGGCCCAAGGCGCACCCCTTGGGCCCACACTCATAACCCCAACCTCAACGCCTCCCCCACCCCCGCCCCACGCACATCGTCCGCCGCGCTGACCAAGGCAAAGTTATAAGCCCCATGCGACCAGTACCGCGCCTCCAGCTGGCCATCGACCCGCTGCCCGTCCGGCATGCGCCGATACAGGTTGCCCGGAGAACGCAGGAACAGGCTGATGCGCTGCCCCTTGCCATCTTCGAACACCAGTAATGCAGCTGGGCCCTGCTCGTTGCTGAGCAAACGCGCGCCCACCGGTTTGAAGCCATAGCCCGCCAGGTCCGGTAACTGGCCCACCCGGCTGAAATGGCGCCCCAGCCAGTCGCGTAACTGCCCAGGATCACTGACCTGGATATCCAGTGCTTCACTGCTGGCGAACAAACGGTGCGCCTGAACAGCATCAGCCATGGGCAGGT
The DNA here is from genome assembly GCF_021378985.1 of Pseudomonas sp. JR33AA. NCBI lineage: Bacteria > Pseudomonadati > Pseudomonadota > Gammaproteobacteria > Pseudomonadales > Pseudomonadaceae > Pseudomonas > Pseudomonas sp. JR33AA. The sequence goes on along the minus strand of NZ_JAJSAW010000004.1, from coordinate 212,378 downwards.
CGACCCGCGCCAAGGTTGCATCGCGCACTTGCCAGCCGCCCAAGCCCCCCACACCCAACGCCAGCATCACCACCGCCGCCGCAGCCCAACGCCGCTGCCGACGCTGGCGCAACTGCGTACGCAACTGGCCAAGATCCAGCTGCGCCGCACCGGGCAGCTCGCCCAATCCGGCCAGCGCTGTGCGCAGCCGCCGGGCATCGGCACGCCAACCTTCCACCCGTGCCGCAGCTTGCGGATTGGCCGCCAGCCAGGCCTGCACTTCGGCCCGGCGCACAGGTTCCAGGCGCTCATCGACGTAAGCGTGCAATTCGTCATCGCTGGGGATCAGGCGCTTCATTTCAGTCTCCGCAAGGCCGGGGGCTGGGGGTTGCCCTCGGTCAGTTCGCGCAAGGCAACGCGCGCGCGCGACAGGCGCGACATCACAGTGCCGATGGGGATGCCCAAGGCCTGGGCGGCCTCCTTGTAACTCAAGCCTTCGATGCTGACCAGCAACAACAAGGCACGCTGCTCCGCCGTCAGCTGGGCAAACGCCTGCAGGTCGGCCTGTGCCAGAATGATGGTTTCGAGGTTGTCACCGACCGGCTCCTCGTCGTGCTCGTTACGGCCGAACCAGGACAACCAGCGCGCATGCAATCGCTCGCGGCGCTTACCGTCGAGGAACTGCCGATAAAGGATGGTGAATAGCCAGGCACGCAGAGCATCGGCGTCCCGTTGCTGGTCGCGACGGTTCAGGGCCCGCTCGACCGTAGCCTGCACCAGGTCGTCAGCGCTACCCGGCTCACGGGTGAGCCACACGGCAAAGCGGCGCAGGCGAGCCAGCAGCTCGCGCCACTGGTGGTCGTCCAAATCATGCATGGCTAGGTCCCGGCCTCTGGGTCGTCAGTGTAAAGGGCAGACGCCTGTGAACACATTCTATTCCCGATGAGGGAATAACTTTTTCTCTGATACGTCGTACTGGCATCTTCACTGAACCGGACGATGACCATGAACACACCCTTGCACGGCCCGGCCAAAGCCTTGCGCCTGGCCGCCATTGGCGGCACGCTGCTGGCCGCAGGTGCCGGTTTTGCCTATGCCGCCGGCTGGCTCGGCGAAACCCGACTGACGCCACAGCGCATCATCGACACCTTCGAAGCCCAGGCCGGGCATTACCCCGGCTACCGCAAGAACCACGCCAAGGGCTTGTGCGTGAGCGGCTACTTCCAGGCCAGCGGGCAGGCCGCCAACCTGTCCACGGCGCGCGCCTTTAGCCAGCAACGGGTGCCGGTGGTTGGCCGTTTTGCCATTGGCGGTGCCAACCCGTTCGCCCCGGATACGGGTATACCCGTACGCAGCCTGGCGATTGAGCTAAGCACCGACGACGGCCAGGTCTGGCGGACCGGCATGAACAACCCTCCGGTGCTGGCAGTCAGCACGCCGCAAGGGTTCTACCAGCAAGTACTGGCGAACGCACCAGACCCGGCTACCGGCAAACCCGACCCTGGCAAGCTGCAGGCGTTCTTCGCCGCCCACCCGGAAACTGCGGCGTTTCGACAATGGGCGGCAAGTTACAAACCCAGCGACAGCTTTGCCAGCACGCAGTACCACAGCATCAATGCCTTCCGCCTGATCGACGCAACTGGCGCGGCCCACCCGGTGCGTTGGCAGCTTGAGCCGCAAACGGCATTTACAGCATTGCCCGCGCAGGTTGATGACAAGCAATTCCTGCAACACGACTTGCAGCAGCGCCTTGCCCAAGGCCCGCTGCGCTGGAAGCTGCGCCTGGTACTGGCCGAACCGGGCGATGCCGTGGACGACCCTGCCCGGCCGTGGCCCGCCGAGCGACGCAGCGTGGACGCTGGCACTCTGGTGCTGGAACAGGTAGACGCCCCCGAGCAAGGGGCCTGCCGCGATCTCAACTTCGACCCGCTGATCCTGCCCCGCGGCATAGAGGCGTCGGCCGATCCGATCCTCGCCGCCCGCTCGGCCGCCTATTCGGAATCGTTCAACCGCCGTAGCCGCGAATCGCTCAGCACCGGAGCCAAGCCATGAAACCTCAAGCCTTCCACCCTTTCGCCCGCTTGTTGCACTGGCTGATGGCCGTGCTGATTCTGGCCATGCTGTTCATCGGCGTGAGCATGGTCGCCGACCTGTCGCTACGCCACCCGGTGCTGATCAGCCTGCACAAGGTCACCGGGCTCGCCCTGATGGTGCTGGTGGTACTGCGCATCGCTGTGCGCCTGACCCTACCTCACCCGCCCCTGCCGAACGATCTGCCAAAACTGCAGCGCTGGGCCGCCGGAGCCTCGCATCTGCTGCTCTATGGCCTGATGCTGGCCATGCCATTGCTGGGCTGGGCCATGCTGTCGGCAGGCGATTACCCGCGCCCGCTCGGTTTGCCCGCCATCGCCCCCCACAACCTGCAGCTGTATGCCGTGTTGCGCCTGGCCCATGGCTGGGCCGGCTACCTGCTTTTCGCCACGGTGCTGGTGCATGTGGGGGCAGCCTTGATGCATGCGTGGGTGCGCCGCGACGGTGTGTTGCGTAGCATGTGGCCTGGCCCCTTGCACCGCAGCGAATGACGGTAGCAGCACGGGGCTCGATAATCGATAATGATTCCTAATATTATCGGTTTGTTTGCCACTCTGCCCTGGACTGCCCATGAACGTCGCAAAGGACCCTGCAACCCTTCTGCCTGCCAGCACCCTGAACTTGCGCCCGCTGCTGCTGGCCAACATGGCCTGCACCATGTCGATGATGGCCTTCGTCGCCCTGATCGGCCCGATAGCCCGCCAGCTTGGCATGGCCACCTGGCAAGCCGGCGCCGCTGTGACCGTGGCTGGCGTGGTCTGGGTGCTGCTGGCGCGGCCCTGGGGCCGCGCGGCAGACCGCCTGGGCCGCCGGCGCATCCTGCTGTTGGGCAGCGCCGGCTTTACCCTGGCCTACTGGCTGCTGTGCCTGTTCGTCGAAGGCGCACTGCGCTGGCTGCCGGGGGCAACCTTGGCGTTCATCGGCCTGATGATCGCGCGCGGTTGCATCGGCGCCTTTTATGCCGCCATCCCGGTAGGCTGCAATGCGCTGATCGCCGACCATGTCGAGCCGCAACACCGGGCGCGGGCCATGGCCGCACTGGGGGCAGCCAACGCCGTCGGTCTGGTGGTCGGGCCGGCGCTGGCTGCACTGCTGGCGCGGCACAGCCTGAGCCTGCCGTTCCACATCATGTCGCTGCTGCCGGCCATTGCCTTCCTCGTGCTGTTGTTCACCCTCAAACCACAGGCGCTGCCGCACAGTCACGCCCCCAGCCCGGTGCGGCTGAACGACCCGCGCCTGCGCCGGCCGCTGCTGGTGGCATTCAGCGCCATGCTCAGCGTGACCGTGTCGCAGATCATCGTCGGTTTCTTTGCCCTTGACCGCTTGCATCTGGGCCCTGCCGAAGCGGCCCAGGCGGCTGGCATCGCCCTGACCACCGTGGGTGTGGCACTGATACTGGCCCAGGTGATACTGCGCCAGCTGGAGTGGCCACCGCTGAAGATGATCCGGGTAGGTGCCACGGTATCGGCACTGGGCTTTGCCTGTGGCTCGCTGGCCACCACGGCCCCCTGGCTGTGGGCGTGCTATTTTGTTGCGGCGGCGGGCATGGGCTTCGTGTTTCCGGCGTTTTCAGCGCTGGCGGCCAATGCCATGCAGGCCTCAGAGCAAGGTGCCACGGCCGGTTCCATTGGCGCCGCCCAGGGCATGGGCGCGGTGATCGGGCCGCTGGCCGGTACCTTGGTGTATGCCCTTGATCCGCGCTTGCCATTCCTCGCCGTGGCCGTGCTGTTGCTGCTGGTCGGGTTGTGGCCAATGCCCCGTGAGCAGCGGGTTTGACAAGCACAGCGCGCAAGGGCGCAGAGTGTGTTTTAATGCGCATCGCTCATTATTATTGACACCTCTGATTACAAGGCGGCTATGGACACGGGGACGCGACTCAAACTGGTGCGTGAACGCAACAACCTCTCCCAACGGGAACTGGCCCGCCGCAGCGGGCTGACCAATTCGACGATCTCGCAGATCGAGCAGAATCGCGTCAGCCCTTCGGTCAGCTCCCTGAAAAAACTGCTCGAGGGCATTCCCATGAGCCTGGCGGAGTTTTTCAGCTTCGACGAGCCGGTGCGTGAGGAACGCTACGTATTCCGTGGTGGCGAACAACCCGACCTGGGCCGCAATGGCCTGCGCATGCTGCTGGTCGGCGCCAGCGTCGAAGGCCGACAAATGCGCATGCTGCGTGAGCTGTACGCACCCGGCGCCGACTCTGGCGAGCCAATCGTGCACGCAGAAGGCGAAGAATGCGGGTTGGTCACCCGTGGCACCGTCGAGCTGTGGGTCGACGGCCAGGTCAGCGTCCTCAATTCGGGCGACGGCTACTACATCCCCACGACCCTGCCGCACAGCTTCAAGAACATCGGCCCGGATGAGGCCGAGATCATCAGCGCCAACACGCCGGCGAATTTCTGATCTTGACACACAGAGGTTCACTGAGCGCCCGGGATGTCTATCAGTGCCTGCGCAATGTTGCCCTTGGCGTGCATCACCTTGAGGTGGTCGCACGCCGCGAGGGCGGCTTGGTTGATGTCGGTATCCAGGGCTGGCAACTGACGTTGGCCCTGGACACTGAAGGCTTGGCGCATTGTGTTCATTGCCAAGCCCCCGGCGGCAAACAGGCTGGTCTCGAGCATTGGCAGCGCTATGGCACCAACCCCACCGACCTGCTCAGCCTGTGGGAGCGCACTCAGCTGGAGAGGTTGCTGGCCCCCTGACGCAGCGCCTCCTCGACAAAGTCCAGGCGGTCCTGGCCGAAGAACATGCCATCACCGACAAAACAGGTGGGCGCGCCAAACACCCCGCGCGCCACAGCGGCCTCGGTCGCCTGCTTTAGCGCTGCTTTTACTTCACTTTCAGCGGCCAGGGCATGAAAAACCTGCGGGTCGAAGCCTGCCTGCGCGAGTGTTTCATTCAGCACAGCGCTGTCGCTCAGGTTGCGGCGCTGTACCCACAGCCCAGTGAACAACACCGATAGCAATGCCTCGAAGCGATCCGGTGAACGCAACTGGGTACCTGTGACGCCGCGCATCAAAGTCAGGGTATTGACCGGAAAGCCCGGCGGCATCCCGAATGGCACACCGTAGCGTTCGGCAAAGCGTGCCAGGTCGGTGAACATGTAGCGCCCTTTGGCCGGGATCATGGCCGGCGAAGCATTGCCGGTAGCCTGGAAAACCCCGCCTAGCAGCATCGGCCGGTAGCGCAGCGTAGCGCCGTGGCGGGCACACAGGTTCGGCAGTTGGGTCCAGGCCAGGTAACTGGCCGGGCTGCCCAGGTCAAAATAGAAATCGACAGACGTGTGCATGGTGACGGTCCTTGCGTGTTAACGGGGGTTTACCAGCGTTCCATCCAGGGGCGCAGGTCTAGCTCGAACGTCCAGGCGTCGCGAGGCTGGGCGTGCAGGAACCAGTAACTGTCGGCAATGTGCGCCGGGTCAAGGATGCCCTCCTGGTCCTTGAGGCCATAGCGCTCGGGGAAATTGTCGCGGATGAAAGCCGTGTCGATGGCACCGTCCACCACCACATGGGCGACATGGATGTTGCGTGGCCCCAACTCGCGCGCCATGCTCTGAGCCAGGGCACGCAAGCCATGCTTGGCCCCGGCGAAGGCAGCAAAACCGGCTGCGCCGCGGGTTCCGGCTGTAGCCCCGGTGAACAGCAGGGTGCCGCGCTCGCGCTGAACCATGCGCCGGGCCACCGCCTGTGCGGTAAGGAAACCGGCAAAGCAAGCCATTTCCCAGATCTTGAAGTACTTGCGTGGGGTTTCCTCGAGAATGCTGCACGGCACATTCGCACCGATATTGAAGACAAATGCCTCGATCGGACCGATATCACGCTCGATTGTCTCGACCAGCGCCGTCACCTCCTCCTCCTTGCGCGCATCAGAGCCAAAACCGTAGGCCTGGCCGCCAGCAGCGTGTATTTCCTCCAGCAGCGGCTGCAGTTTGTCGGCCTGGCGACGGGTTACGCAGGCAACATAGCCCTCCCGCGCGAAGCGCTTGGCGATCTCGCCCCCCGTGGCGTCGCCCGCCCCGATCACCAGCACGACTTTTTGTTGTTCTGACATGCCTGCCTCCATGGGTAAATGATCGTTTAGTAAATGAACGCTATGTTATGATCGCGGTCATCGTCAAGCCTGTCTGCCGAGGCATGTGAATGCGCTATTCCAACGAACACAAACAGCAAACCCGCGAACGGTTGCTGGCCAGCAGCGGCGCGCTGGCCAAACGCGGGGGTTTTGCCAGCACCGGCGTGGCCGGGTTGATGAAAGCGATCGGGCTGACCGGCGGTGCCTTCTACAACCACTTCCCGTCCAAGGACGACCTGTTTACCGAGGTGGTACGCCGGGAGCTGAGCAACAGCCCTCTGGCACGCCTGGCCTGCCAGGGCGCCAACCGCGAACGCCTGGGCCGCTGCCTGCAGCAGTACCTGAGCCTGGCCCACCTGCACAACGCCGAAGGTGGGTGCCCGTTGCCGCCGCTGGGTGTGGAAATCGCCCGGGCCGACACCCCGGTGCGTGAAGGGGTTGAGCACTGGCTGGTAGAACTGCACCAGGCCTGGAGCACAACCCTGGAGGATGAGCATCTGGCCTGGGTGCTGATAAGCCAGTGTGTAGGGGCATTGTTGGTCGGGCGCATGCTGGCCAGTGAAAGCGTGCAAGCGCAGGTACTGGGCGCCAGCCGCCAGTTTGTCGAACAGGCCCTGCATGAGGCGGATTAGTGCCCTGCTGGGTTTGCTACTGGCCCTGCCAGCGCTTGCCGAACAGGCCTGCCCGCCTGGTCAGTATCAGGTGTGCCTGATGGGCTGCTTCTGCGCCCCGATCGACCCAGGCCAGGCCGGGCAGATCCTCAAGGATGTGGAGGTCATGGCCTCGTCCAGCCTGACCTACGCCTTGCGCCAGGCCCGCGACGAAGCCACGGCCAGTGGCGTGCAGCCTATTCCGTTGCATATTCGGGCGCAGCTGGAACCTTGGTATGACTTTGCCGTGCTCGACGCGGCGCGCTTCCGGGTGGGGGATGAGCAACAAATGAGCGCAGCCAATGCGCTATTGCAGAACCCCGACGTGAACGCCGTTACACTGATCGACACGATCATTTTCCGCCGAGCCGGCGATGCCGAGGACAACGTGGCCTTGTGGGCGCACGAGCTCAAGCATGTGCAGCAGTATCAGGAACTGGGCGTGGAGGAATTTGCCCGACGCTATACGCGCAACTTCGACGACCTGGAGGGGCCGGCCTACAAGATCGAGGCCGAAGTCGACAAGGCGCTGCGCGAGCGTCGTTCAGGCCTGGCCCGCTGATCGCTGCCATCGCGCTCCAGCGCATGTCTTGCCAGGCGCAAAATTCATTTACCCACGAATGCAATAGCGGCACCAACGGTGAACGACGGGTGGGAATTGGCCCGCAGGGCCGGCCCTTTCGCGGGTGAACCCGCTCCTACAGCGGCCTGGGTCCAACCCCCGATGTGTGTCCACCCCCGATCTGTGTAGGAGCGGGTTTACCCGCGGATACGGTAGCGGCGGAAACGGTGAACGACGGGTGGGAATTGGCCAGCAGGCTTTTCAGCTCTGAGCACCGCAGAAAAGCTTGACCGCCAACAGTACATCTACATAGGAACACAAAGGGGCTCAAGGCACCGCAGAAGCCTCCACCTCCTGCTCACGGCTTGCATAACGCTGCGCCAGCACAGCACACACCATCAGCTGTATCTGGTGGAACAGCATCAGCGGCAAGATCATCGCGCCAATGCCACTGCCCACGAACAACACCTGGGCCATGGGCACACCCGTAGCCAGGCTTTTCTTGGAGCCGGCAAACAGAATGGTGATGCGATCCTCAAGGTCGAAGCCCAGCGCCTTGCCAAGCAAGCGGGTGCCGAACAGCACCACCGCCAGCAGGATCCCGCACACTACGAACAAGCCAGCCAGGTGCTGCGGCGATACGGTGTGCCACAGCCCGGTAACCACGGCCTCACTGAAGGCGGTGTACACCACCAGCAGGATCGAACCCTGGTCCACCACCTTGAGCCAGCGCGCATTGCGCTTGACCCAGGCACCGATCCAGCGCCGCGCGATCTGCCCGGCAACGAACGGCACCAGCAGCTGCAAAGTAATCTTCAACACCGCATCCAGTCCGGAACCTGTATCACCACTGGCACCCAGCAGCAACATCACCAGCAACGGTGTGAGGAAGATACCCAGCAGGCTGGAGGCCGCCGCGCTGCAAATGGCCGCTGGCACGTTACCGCGGGCCAGCGAAGTGAAGGCAATGGCCGACTGCACAGTCGCAGGCAAAGCACACAGGTACAGGACACCCAGGTAAAGCTCGTTACCCACCAACGGTACGAACAGTGGTTTGAACGCCAGCCCCAGCAGCGGGAACAATGCGAAAGTGCAGGAGAACACCAGCAGGTGCAGGCGCCAATGCCCGGCACCGGCAATGATGGCTTCACGCGACAGTTTGGCGCCGTGCAGGAAGAACAACAGGCCGATGGCCAGGTTGGTCATCCAGCCGAAATACACCGCGCCATCGCCCGAGCAAGGCAGCACGGTGGCGATGAGCACCACACCGAGCAAGGCCAAGGTGAAATTGTCAAATAACATGCGCAAATACTTCATCACTGTATCCATCTTGTCAGGGTTGCTGGGCAGACGATAAGGTCTTTGGCTCTCCATCACTAACGCCGGAACCCCGAGCGGTATCGCTCAACGGACACGTTCCACAAAAAGGACTCGCCATGCTTCGCCCACGTCTGGCTGCACTTGCAGCCGCCATCACCCTTGCCTTGGGCCATGCCAGCGCCCAGGCCGACGACCGGTTACAGGCCAAGGTAGACCAGATCATCCGCCCGCTCATGCAGGAGCAAGGCATTACCGGCATGGCTGTGGCCATCTATGCACGCGACCACGCGCATTACTTCAGCTACGGCGTGGCCAGCAAGGCCGACAACGTACCGGTCAGCCGCGATACGCTGTTCGAAATCGGATCGCTAAGCAAGACCTACACTGCCACCCTGGCCGCGCTGGCCACCGCAGAGGGCAAGCTTGATCTCGAGGCCCCGGCCAAGCGCTATCATCCGGCACTGGCCGGCGTCCCCATCGGCGACGCGACTGTGCTTGAACTGGGCGCCTATAGCGCCGACTGCCTGCCACTGCAGTTCCCCGATACTGTGCAAACACCGCAGCAGGTAGTCGATTTCTTCCGCCACTGGCAACCTCGCGCCAAGCCCGGCACCCAGCGCTGCTACTCCAACCCCAGCCTGGGCTTGTTCGGTGACCTGGCCGCCCGTGCGCAGCATCAAGCGTTTTCCACGCTGATGAGTGAGGGCCTGCTGACGAAGATGGGCCTGAAAAATACCTACCTTCAGGTTCCGGCCAGCGCCCAGGGGCTTTATGCCCAAGGGTATGACGCCGACGACAAGCCGGTGCGTGTAGGGCCCGGCCCCTACGCCGATGAGGCCTACGGCATCAAAACCAGCGCCAGCGACCTGCTGCGCTACGTGCGGTTGCACATGCAGCCGCAGGGCTTGCCACCGGCCCTGGTGAAAGCCACCGCCATTACCCAGCAGGGCTATTTCCAGGTTGGCGCCATGACGCAAGGCCTGGGCTGGGAACGCTACCCCTACCCGGTCACGCTGAGCACACTGATCGATGGCAACAGCCCACGGCTGATCCGCGAACCGCAGGCCACCACTCGCTTGCAGCCGGCCCTGCCCGCGCTATCAGCAGCCTGGTACAACAAGACCGGCGCCACCAACGGCTTCGGCGCGTACGCCGCGTTCGTGCCGGCAGAACAGCTGGCAGTCGTACTACTGGCCAATCGGAATTACCCCAACCAAGCGCGGGTACAAGCCGCCTTCGACATCCTTTCCGGCTTATAACGCAAGCTTTGATTGTCGGACAAAACGACAGAATGTAGTGAGCAAAAATATTCACTACAAAATGGTTGACGCCGTTCATCACGCTTGGGCATGATGAAGCCGTCTCCCCGATCGGGAGCGGTGGCAAGGGTGTTCCAGACGGCCTGCGCGGTAACGCAGGCCGTCCGTGGAGAGGGAAACTGTCCAAAAGGCAGCGTGAGAAAGCCCCTGTTGCGATGCTGCTGTAGCAGCCTTGGTAGTGCGCTACACCGTGATAGCGCCAACTGTGAAAATCACCTATGAATGGGTAATGGGGGCTTTATGATGAACTTGAACAACAATCCGACTATCGACCAATTGGCCCAGCTGTTTGCCGTGCGCAAGGACAGCCTTGACGACCATCTGCTGTGGGTTAGCCAAACCGGTGAAGTGCGCCTCGACCGCCTGCCACCGAACACCGTCGAAGATGAATTTGAAGAGCACCTGCCCAGCATGCGTGCCCGCTTCAAGGTCTACCGCCGTGGCCAAGGCTACGTCGGCAAGAAAGCCGCCGCCGACACCGAATTCGTTGGCCGCGTGCTGCAGACCCTGCAACAAGAATGGCCCGCTGCCCGTGAGCAGCAGGCAGTCAAGGTGATCGAACCGCTAAATTGAGGGTTCGCACCCTTATCAGAGCCCGTCCCGCATAGGCCGGGCTTTTTCATGCCTGACGCCGCTGCAGGCGTGTTTCCGGCAGAGGCAAGGCGCCCGTTGCCATCGCCCGGGCGCGGTCGACACCCCACACCAGCGCACGGGTCATGGTCTCGCCCGGCAGCGCAGGGTAATACTCTTCCAGCAACGCCCGCCCATCCCCGGCGTACAACCCCAGAAACAGCTGCGTCGCCCCCAGGCGCGACAAGCGCACCTGCACGTCCAGTGTGGTGCCGTCGCTGAGCGCTTCGTCGTGGCAGCGGCTGTGCAACTGTGCGTCGGCCCACTGCCAATAGGTTTCTTCCCTGACTCGCATGAGCATTCAATCCTCCGTTGCTGGAATGCCGCGTCAGAAAACCACAGGCCGGGCCATCCGGCGAGCGCTACCGGGCAATACCATGAGGCGGATCAACGAATGTCAATAAAAAACCCGCCGTTGGGCGGGGCGTGTACGGGCGCGGGATCACTTCTTGAGCGGTACCCGCGGCATGAAGCGGCCTTTTTTGCTGCGCTGCAGATGTGCAGGCTGGAGCTGTTCGGAATCATCCAGTGTCATGTGGGCGAAACCCAGGCGAAATGCCGCCTGGCCGCAACGCACCTGGCTGTTGATCGGGAACGCGTCGTTCAGGTCTTCGAAAAAGGATTCGCTCATGCCCAGTCTCCCTCCAGTGGCGGTCGCGTCGGCAACCAGACAAGTTGCCCAGGAAACGCGGCCTGTGAAAGTGAGACTAGCTGGTCATTTGCAGACCGACCGGACAAGAACCTTTGCAGCCGACCAATGGCAGAAGGCTACTTCAGGCGTACTGCCGTGCCGGTGGCAAATACCACAACCATGCCGCCCTGTACCGACGGCATGCTGATTTCAAAATCCACCCCCACTACCGCATCAGCCTGCAACTGTCGTGCCCGGGCCTTGAGTTCTTCAGTGGCCTGCTCCCGGGCCTCGCGCAGCGCGCTTTCCAGGGTTTGCGAACGGCCACCGAAGAAGTCGCGAAACCGTGTAAAGAAATCGCGCACGAAGTTGATGCCCTGCACCGATTCGGAACTGACTACGCCCAGGTACTCGGCAATCGGGCGACCTTCGAGCTGGCTGGTGGTGGAAATGATCATGGGTGCGCTCCATTGGCCTGGCAAAAAGGCCGATTCTAACAGAGCGCAGGTCTTCAGATTGGCGCGCTTTATGCGTTGGCAGCCCGCAAACGCTGACCGATTCGCGCCCCGAAAACATTCACCAGCAGGCCGGCCATCACCAGCAATGCGCCCCAGCCCTGCGTAGCGGTCAGGCGCTCTCCCAGCAGCAAAGCCGACGAACTCAGGCCAATCACCGGTACCAGCAACGAGAACGGCGCCACCTTGCCTGCCGGGTGACGCGACAGCAACTTGCTCCACAGGCTGTAGCCGAGCATGGTCGCCACAAAGGCCAGATACGCCAGGGCCAGCACCGAACTCCAACTGATGTTGGCCAACGCATGGCCTATGCGCTCGGGGCCTTCCAGCCACCAGGACAGTGCCAGGAATGGCAGTGGCGGTATCAGCCCACCCCAGATCACCAGCGCTACGAGGTCAACCGAGCCAAACCGTCGGGTAATGATGTTGCCCAGGCCCCACATTGCACCGCCACACAGTGTCAGCACCAGCGCCAACATGGGCACATGGCCGCCGTCTTCGCTGCCGATCAGTGCCAGGCCGCCGGCCGCCACCAGCAGCCCCAGCACGCTTGCAAGGCGCAACCGCTCACCGAGAAACAATGCAGCGAAACCGAGGGTGAAAAAGGCTTGCGACTGCAGGATCAACGAAGCCAACCCTGGCGGCATGCCGCTGTACATGGCCTGAAACAGGAACGCGAACTGGCCCAGTGAAATGGTCGCACCGTAAGCGATCAGCCAGCGCCACGGCAGTTTGGGCCGCCTGACCAGCAAGATGGCCGGGAACGCCACCAGCAAGAAACGCAATGCCCCCAGCAACATCGGTGGCAGCCCGTCGAGGCCAACCTTGATAACCACAAAGTTGACGCCCCAGGCAACAATCACCACCAGGGCGATAAGCAGGTCCTTGAGTGGCATTGCGACTTCCTTCTGCAGGCTTTTAGACATATTTCGTTACAGCATAACGGTATTCCTTGAGAAGGGACCCGCACAGTTGAAACCAATGGTTGCACTACAGTGTCTGTTTCGTCCGCCGCTGCCGGACCGGACATCTACGTTGCTTGATCAGCAAGTAGAGGTTCAATCCTGATAACCAGGCGCCACCTTTTCCAGCATTCGCAACAACGCCGCCCACGCCAATTGCAGCGCATCCGGGTCGGTCAGTTCCCCCTGCTTCAACCCCCTCCCCGGCGCATTGAACTGCTGTTCGGTATGCCTGCACACTTCGGTCGATGGCAGTATCAATTGCCCAGCACTCTGAGCCGCCAGCTGGATCTCGCAAGCCCTCTCCAGGTAGTACATGCGCAGGAAGGCTTCCGCCACACTGCGCCCCGTGGTCAACAGCCCATGGTTGCGCAGTATCATCACCGGCTTGTTGCCCAGGTCGGCCACCAGCCGTTGCTGTTCATCCATGTCCAGGGCAACGCCCTCGTAGGCGTGGTAAGCCACATTGCCGTAAAACTCCATGGACATCTGGTTGACCGGCAGCAGGCCACATTCCAGTGCGGCCACCGCGCAACCTGCGCGGGTGTGGGTGTGCAGCACGCACTGGGCATCCTCGCGGGCGGTGTGGATGGCACTGTGAATGACGAAACCGGCCGGGTTGACCGGGTGAGGCGCTGCCTCTACCGGCCGTCCCTGCAGGTCGATCTTCACCAGGCTGGAAGCAGTGATCTCGTCGAACAGCAGGCCATACGGGTTGATCAGGAAGTGATGCTCCGGCCCAGGCAGGCGCAGGGAGATATGCGTGAAGATGAGATCGCTCATGCGAAAATGCGCGATCAACCGGTAGCAGGCAGCCAGCTCCCGACGCAGGCTCAGTTCCGTTGCAGTCATCTTGTTGCCCCTTTACTGAACGCTATTTGCTGGCCCAGGCATTGAAGCGTTGCTCCAGTTCTTCGCCATGATCGACCCAGAATTCCACGTTCATGGCCAGCGCCCCTTGCAGGTTCTGGGGCGAAGTGGGTACCCAGTTCGCCAGGGACGGGTCAAGCCTGGCCGCGGCCTGGGTATTGGTCGGTCCGTAGGGGATCTGTTGTACATACCGCACCTGGGTATCCGGTTGATTGGCATAGGCAATCAGCCGCTTGGCCTGGTCGACATGCCGCGAGCCTTTGATGATCGCCCAATAGTCCATACCGTACAGGCTGCCAGGCCATACCACGGCCAACGGGCTGCCCTGTTGCGCCGCCACCGCAATTCGTCCGCTGTAGGTGGAGGTCATGACCACGTCACCGGCTGCCAGCCATTGCGCAGGTTGAGCGCCGGCGTCCCACCACTGGATATGGGGTTTGAGTTCGCTGAGTTTGGCGAAGGCCCGGTCGACGCCTGCCGGGGTGGACAATACCCGGTAAACGTCCTCGACCTTGACCCCGTCAGCCAACAGTGCGAATTCCAGGTTGTACACCGCACGCTTGCGCAGGCCGCGCTTGCCAGGGTACTTGTCGACGTCCCAGAAGTCGGCCCACGAGGCCGGTGCCTGGGCCAGCTTGCTGCGGTCGTAGGCAATGGCCACGCTCCAGACCAGCGCGGCCGACCCACAATCCTGTGCGGCTGCCGGGATCAGTTCGGCTGCATGGCCGAGACGCTGCCAGTCCAGGTGCTCGTATATCCCCTCGTCGCAGCCGCGCATCAAGTCAGGCCCTTCGATCTGCACCACGTCCCAATCGACGTTGCCGGTGTCAGCCATGACCTGGATTCGTGCCATTTCGCCGTTGTATTCACTCTGGATCAGTTGGCTGCCGTCCTGGGCGCTGAAGGGCTTGAAGATCGCCTCATCCTGGGCCTTCTGGCCCGCGCCGCCATAACCGACCACGACCATTTGCGGCGCAGCTTGCGCTGTGCCCAGGCCAAGGGCCATCAAGGCGGTACAAAGGCCAGTCAAACGTGGAAATAGCTGCATCGTAGTTTCCTCCTGCCGGTGCCCGACGGGCCCGTTTTCTTGTTGTTGTGAGGTCACACCCTCGTCCTGCGAGTGAGGAAAACCTAGACAGGCATCAGTAAAAAAACAAGTTGATTTTTTACTATGGCTACACTTTGATAGGAAAATAACAACAACGTACCGGAGCCGCCTGTATGCAGACCGCCTTCCCACACCTGTTCGAGCCCTTGCAGATCCGCGGCAAACGTTTGAAAAACCGCATCATGTCCACCGGGCACGACACCTGCCTGCCCACCGACAACCTGGTCAACGACAAACTGATCGCCTACCAGCGCGACCGCGCTGCTGGCGGCGTCGGCCTGATCGTGCTGCAGGTCGCCGGGGTGCACGACAGTGCCCGCTACACGTCGCATGTGCTGATGGCCACTGACGATGCCTGCATCGACGGCTACCGCCAGCTTGCCGAGGCCTGCCACGCGCACGGCACCGTGGTGCTGTCGCAACTGTTTCACCCCGGAAGAGAGATCATGGAGTCGGCAGACGGCCTGTTGGCGGTCGCCTACTCGGCCTCTGCGGTGCCCAATGAGCGCTTCCGGGTGATGCCCCGGGCGCTGGACCAGGCAATGATCGACGAAATCGTCCAAGGCTATGCCGGCGCCGCCCGCCGCCTGCACCAGGCCGGCCTGGATGGCGTCGAGGTGGTCGCCAGCCATGGCTACCTGCCCGCGCAGTTTCTCAACCCGCGGGTGAACGTGCGCAGTGATGGCTACAACGGCGACCTGGATCAGCGCCTGAGGTTCTTGCGCGAAGTGCTGGCCGCGGTGCGCGCCGCCACCGATGAGCAGTTCATCATTGGCCTGCGCATCAGCGCTGACGAGCGCGACAGCCAGGGCCTGAGTGAAGACGAGTCACTGGCTGCTGCCGTGGCCTTGCAGGGCCAGCTCGACTACCTGCATATCGTCGCCGGTACCTCGGCCTCGCTGGGTGGCGCGGTGCATATCGTGCCACCGATGGCCATCGAACCGGCGTACCTGGCCCGCGAGGCGGGTACCTTCAAGCAACAGCTGGCTATCCCCCTGTTCGTCACCGGACGCATCAACCAGCCCCAGGAAGCCGAGCTGATCCTGGCCCGCGGCCAGGCTGATGTGTGCGGCATGACCCGGGCGCTGATCTGCGATCCGTCGATGCCGAGCAAGACCGAACACGGCCAGGTCGAAGACGTGCGCGCCTGCATCGCCTGCAACCAGGCATGCATCGGCCATTTCCATCGTGGCTTGCCCATTTCCTGCATCCAGCGCCCGGAAACCGGGCGTGAGTTGCAGTACGGGCACCGCACGCCCACTTCCTCGCCCAAGCGCATAATGGTCGCCGGCGGCGGCCCTGCCGGCATGAAGGCCGCTGCCGTGGCCGCCGCGCGCGGGCACCAGGTCACCCTGTACGAGGCGGGCCCGCAGCTCGGTGGGCAGGTGCTGCTGGCCCAGCTACTGCCACGGCGCAGCGAGTTCGGTGGTGCCAGCACCAACCTGCAACGGGAAATGGCCCTGGCGGGTGTACAAGTGGTGCGCAACACCCGGGTGGACCGCGCGCTGGTCGAGCGTGAGCGCCCTGACCTGGTCATTGCAGCGACCGGCGCCACCCCCTATTGGCCCGCGTTCGAGCGTACCGGTGAGCTTCAGGTAGTGGACGCCTGGCAAGTGCTGCGCAATGAGGTGAAACCGGGGCGTTCGGTGCTGGTGATCGACTGGCGCTGTGACTGGATCGGCCCCGGTATCGCCGAACGCCTGGTGCGCGAAGGCCATCAGGTCCAGTTGGCGGTCAACGGCACGCATTGCGGCGAGAGCCTGCCGCTTTATGTACGTGACCAACTGGCCGGCGAGCTGCATCGCCTGGGCATCCCTGTCACCCCATACGCACGCCTGTATGGCAGCGACGACAACACGGTGTACCTGCAGCACACCGCCAGCGGTGATCCGATGATCTTCGAAGGCATCGACACCCTGGTGCTGTGCATGGGGCATCAACCGCAAGACCGCCTGGCCACCGAGCTGGCAGGTGTGGTCGACGTACGTCGGATTGGCGACTGCCTGGCGCCGCGCACGGCCGAAGAAGCGATTCACGATGGCCTGACGGTTGCCTGGGCACTCTGAGGCTGTACATACTGCGGCTTTTGCGACGGACCGACGCGCATGAGCCAACCCTCCCAGCCCCCCGCCAGCGAACCCGGGGGCGCCGCGCCGCAGTTCCTCGGCACCCGCATCCGCGGCCTGCGCAAGCGCCGCGGCATGACCCTGGCGGAGCTGGCCGCACACAGTGAACTGACCGCAGGCTACATCAGCCAGCTGGAGCGCAACCTCTCCTACCCGTCGATCCCGGCGCTGTTCAACATCGCCCGCAGCCTGGGCGTGACCATCCAGTGGTTCTTCGCCAGCGAAGCCACCACCGCGCCCGAAGACCAAGGCTATGTGGTGCGGCGCAACAGCCGTCTGAGCGTGCATTACGAAGACGGCATCGTCGATCAACTGCTCACCCCCCAGCCCAACCGCCAGCTGGAGATGCTGCACTCACGCTTCCCCCCGGGCACCTACAGCCAGCAAAGCTACAGCCACGACGGTGAAGAAGCGGGCTACCTCCTGAGCGGCACGTTTGAGCTGTGGGTAGGCGAGCGGCATTTCCAGCTGAGTGAAGGCGACAGCTTCAGCTTCTCGAGCCAGGAACCACACCGCTACGGCAACCCCGGTGAAGTGGATGCCGTGGTGATCTGGGTGATCACGCCGCCTACATTCTGAAGCACACCAGCAAGCGGCCCTATGCCTCGACAGGGCCACTCTCGCAACCAATCGCTCCCTTGATCAGGCAGCAGCGAACAGCTCGTTGGCAATCTGCGCCTGTGCAGCATCGATCGCCTGGCTGCGCTGCTCCGGGCCATAGGCCAGGCCGTGGGCCCGGACGATTTCCAGGTCGGTAACCCCGATGAAGCCCAGGAACACTTTCAGGAAGTCCTCATGCCCGGCGCCAGTCGGCTGGCCAGCGTGCAGGCCACCCGCGGTGGAAACCAGCACCACTTTCTTGTTGCCGCACAGGCCTTCGGGACCGGCTTCGGTATAGCGGAAGGTCTTGCCGGCGACGGCCACGCGGTCAATCCACGCTTTCAGCTGGGTCGGCACGGTGAAATTGTACATTGGCGCGCCAATCACCACGGCATCGGCAGCCAGAAACTCTTCGAGGGTCTCGGCGCTCAGCTTGGCTTCGAAAGCCTGGGCCGCGTCGCGTACGTCTTCAGGGGTGCCTGCAGCGACCAGGGTGGCAGCGGAGAAGTGGGCAATGGCATCGGCAGCCAGGTCGCGATAAACCACCTCAACGCTTGGGTCTGCAGCCTTCCAGGCTTCGACCACTTCGCGGCTCAACTGGCGCGAGGCGGAATTGTCGCCCAGGATGCTCGAATCGATGTGCAACAGTTTCATGGGACTCTCCTGTGATTGAAGACCGCATCTGTGGGCGATCACGATGGAGAGAATCCTATCGAAGTGATCAATAGCTGATAAGTAAGCAAAAATGCGTTAGTTTGTCCCACAGATGGAACAGTGAGACATTCCCATGCAAGACCTCAACGACCTCTTCTATTTCGCGCGCGTTGTCGAAGCCGGCGGATTCGCCGCCGCCGGGCGCCAGCTGGGTATCCCCAAGTCCCGCCTGTCGCGGCGTATCGCCGAGCTTGAAGAGCGCCTGGGCACACGCCTGTTGCAGCGCACCACACGGCAACTCAAGCTGACCGCAGTAGGTGAACGTTACTTGCATCATTGTCAGGCCATGCTGCTGGAGGCCGAAGCCGCCGACGAAACCGTGGCCAGCATGAGCAGTGAGCCGCGCGGGCGTTTACGGGTTTCCTGTCCGGTGGCACTGGCACACGCCTTCCTGCCGGATGTGATCAGCCGCTTCCTCGAGCAGTACCCGCTGGTGCAACTGGACATGGTATTGCTCAACCGCCGGGTCGACCTGATTTCCGAAGGCATTGACGTTGCGTTGCGCGTACGCGACCTGGGCGACGAAGACCCGGCCCTGGTGACCCGCCGCCTGCGCCAGGCACAAATGCAACTGGTGGCCGCCCCCGGTTTTGCCGACCACATTCGCGAACCGGGCGAGTTGGCATCATTGCCAGTGCTGGGCGCAGCCGAAGCAGACCGGCTGGTACACTTCCGCCTGTTCGGCCCACATGGCAAGCAGCAGGAAATCGCGCTGGAGCCACGCTTGGCCATCGATGATTTCGTAGTACGTAACGCTGCTGTACGGGCCGGCCTGGGGTTCACTGCGCTGCCCAGCATGTTCTGTGAAGCGGAACTGGAACGCGGCGAACTGGTGCGCCTGCTGCCAGACTGGTCGCTACCGGGTGGCTACCTGCAGGCAGTTTACCCACACCGGCGCGGCCTGTTGCCTGCGGTTCGGGTGTGGATCGATCACCTGGCGGCGTCATTCGAGGCGTGCGGAGAGCGGTATGTCTGAACGGAAGATGAACGAAGCCCAGGTGGCAGCATTTTGCCTGAGCCTGCCGGGGGCGCGGGAAGACTACAAATGGGGCGGCATCCGCGTGTTTTCGGTGGCAGAAAACAAGATGTTCGCGGTGCTCGACCTGGCGGGTGCCGGGTTGTCGTTCAAGGTAGCCGACGCGCTGTTTCTGGGGTATTGCGATCGCCCCGGGATACGGCCGGCGCCGTACCTGGCGCGGGCGCGATGGGTCAGCATGGCGCCGCCCTACCCCATGGGGCGTGATGAACTGTGTGACGTGTTGCAGCGGTCGCACCAGTTGGTCGTGCGTCGGTTGCCCAAGCGGTTGCAGGTGGGGCTGGTCCTGTGATCTACCTGTGCCGGCCCTTTCGCGGCTTTACCCGCGAACAGGCCGGCACAACTGCACATCAACCAAGGGGCAGATAACGCCCTTCAAGAAACAGCCAGTCTGCCCAGAACACCTGGTGCAGCAGCACAATCCCCCAGCACACCAACTGGAACGAAACCTTGCGGGTCTTGTGCCGAAACAGCTGCTGCGCCAACAGCGCCCCCGGCCAACCACCGAGCAACTCACTGGCATGCAGCACTTTCTCGGGTGTACGCCAGGCCTGGTTACGTGCCTGCTGCTTGTCCTGCCAATACAACAACAGGCTGATCAGGCTCATGGCCGGGTACAACGCCAACGGCCACCAGGTCTGATCGTTCCAGGCCATGCGCGCCGCCCCCAGGCCGGGCAACAGGCAAAGCACGCCCAACAGCAGCAGCTTCAGGCGCACATTGCGCACGCCTTCAGCCCGTTGCCCACGCAGCGCCTCAGCCATGTGCCGTGGACCAGTCGACCCAACCAAACTGCCAGGTCGCCAGAATGAACAGGCCGAACACAATGCGATACCAGGCAAATGCCGCGTAGCTATGGTTGGCAATGAACTTGAGCAATGCCCGTACGGCAATCATGGCGAAGATGAACGAGGTCACGAAGCCGATCGCGAACACCGGCAGATCGCCGGGCTGGAACAAGTCACGGTATTTGTAGCCCGAATACACCGCCGCACCGACCATGGTCGGCATTGCCAGAAAGAACGAGAACTCGGTCGCTGCCTTGCGCGACAGGCCGAACAGCAGGCCACCGATAATGGTCGAACCGGAGCGCGACGTGCCCGGGATCATCGCCAGGCATTGGATGAAGCCGATTTTCAGCGCATGGCTCCATCGCATGTCGTCCACATGGTCCACCTGCACGCGGTGCTCACGGCGCTCGGCCCAGAGCATGATGACGCCACCCACCACCAGTGCCGCCGCCACGGTAACGGGGTTGAACAGGTATTCGTGAATAAGGTCGGCGAACAGCACACCCAGTACCACCGCCGGCATGAACGCCAACAGCAGGTTGCCCGTGAAGCGGCGCGCCTTGGGCTGACGGGTCAGGCCGAAAACCACTTCGAAAATCTTGCTGCGAAACTCCCACACCACCGCCAGGATCGCCGCCAGCTGAATGATGATGTTGAAAGCCATGGCCCGTTCGCCGCCAAAACCGATCAGGTCGGCGACGATAATCTGGTGACCGGTACTGGAGATCGGCAGAAACTCCGTCAGCCCTTCGACCACGCCTAAGATGATTGCCTGGAAGGCAGTCCAAAAATCCATCATTCCCCCGGATGGAGCTCTGCTTGTCGCAGGCCCCTTGTTCTTGATTTGCTTGAGATCGCCTTACACGGCCCGGCTGTTTTACAGCGACTGTTGGGCGCAACGCCAGTGGAAAAGTTCACCCCTGCTAAAGGTTTCATCTTGCGCGGCCGAAAACCTGATAGAGCCCCTGGCAATCGCTTTGCACGACCCGTTGCAGACTATCATCAACATAGCACTTAGCCATTAGTCGAGTGTGGGCTCGCTGCAAAGCATGTTTCGATGCACCTCAATAAAAAGAACAATGCGGGAGCTGATGGATGAACACTCTGAGATCGATGTCAATCAGTCGGCGCCTGTGGCTGATCCTTGTGGTGGCGGTGGCCATGCTGGTGGTGCTGGGCCTGCTGATGCTGCGCCAGATCCACGGTGACCTGTACCAGGCCAAGGCGGAGAAAACCCGCCATGTGGTGCAGACCGCTGCGGGTGTGTTGGCCTATTACCAAGGCCTGGAAGCTGCCGGCACGCTCAGCCGCGAAGCCGCCCAGCAACAGGCACTGCAGGTGGTGCGCGCGCTGCGCTACGACGATGACGACTATTTCTGGATCAACGACCTGGGGCCGAAGATGATCATGCATCCGGCCAACCCCAAGCTCGACGGCCAGGACCTTTCAGCCATCCGCGACCCCGATGGTTTCGCCCTGTTCAACGAGATGGTCGCCCTTGCCCGCCAGCAGGACGCCGGCCCGGTCAACTATCGCTGGCCCAAGCCCGGCGCCAGTGAGCCGGTAGCCAAGACCTCGTATATTCAGCTGTTCAAGCCGTGGGGCTGGATCATCGGTTCGGGCGTGTACGTCGATGACGTGCAGGCCGAGTTCGCTCGCCAGTTGCGCGACGCTTCGCTGGTTGGCGTGGGCATTGCCCTGCTGATGGCGCTGGTGGTCATGCTGATTGCCCGCAGCATCGCCCGCCCGCTGCAGGAAGCGGTGCAGGCGATGGGCAATATCGCCAGCGGCGAAAGCGACCTGACCCGGCGCCTGGACACCCGTGGCAGCGACGAGATCACCCACCTGGGCGAACACTTCAACCGCTTCAACGGCAAACTGCAAGGTGTCGTCGGCCAGCTGCAAGGCGCGGCCCACGCATTGGCCCAGTCCGCCGGGCACGTCGGTGACAATGCCGGTGCCGCACAACAGCGCAGTGCCCAGCAATCGCTGCAGATGGACCAGGTGGCCACTGCAGTCAATGAGGTGACCTACGCCGTGCAGGACGTGGCCAAGACCGCTGAACAGGCCGCCGAAGAAATGCGTACGGCACAACAACAGGTGACGCACGGCCAGCAAGCCATCCACGGCAGCCTGGCGCAGATCGACCGCCTGTCGCTGACCATCGATCAGGCCGTACAGGTGATCCGCGACCTGGCCGGGCACAGCACGCGCATCGGCGGCGTACTGGACGTGATTCGTTCCATTGCCGAACAGACCAACCTGTTGGCGCTGAATGCCGCCATCGAGGCGGCTCGGGCTGGCGAGCAAGGCCGAGGCTTTGCCGTGGTCGCCGACGAGGTGCGGCTGCTGGCCCAGCGTACAGCACAATCGACGGCCGAGATTCATACCATGATCGAGCACCTGCAGAGTCAGTCGGACGCTGCAGTCAAGGCCATAGACACCAGCAGCGAGGCATCGCGCCAGACTGTCGAACAAGCCCGTGAGGCCGGCGCCAGCCTGGACGCCATCAACCAGGTGCTGAACAACCTCACCGCGTTGAATGCCTCCATCGCCAGCGCCACCTTGCAGCAGTCGCATGTGGTCGAAGAGATCAACCGCAATGTGCTGGATACTGCCGGGCTGTCGCAGCAGACCGCCGATGCGGCGCGACAGTCCAGCGATGCCGGGGCGGCGCTGGGGCGGTTGAGCGAAGAGTTGGAGCAGTTGTTGCGGCAGTTCCGGGTCTGAGCCTACGTCGTCCATCGGTGGTTCGGCACAAGCCGTCGTAGGAGCGGGTTCACCCGCGAAAGGGCCGGCCCTGCCGGCCAATCTCCACCCGTCGTTCACCGTTGCCGCCGCTACCGTATTCGCGGGTAAACCCGCTCCTACAAAGGGGTATCACACCGCTGCGCCCTACACCTTCACCGGCCGACCCGGTACAATCTCGCCCCTTCCCCGTAGCCTCCAAGGATCGCCGATGTCCGGCCTTGAACTCATTGCCGCCGTCCTCGGCGTAACCGCTGTCTGGCTGACGGTCAAGCAGAACGCCTGGTGCTGGCCGATCGGCCTGGTCATGGTGCTGATCTATGGCTGGCTGTTCTACGAGGTAAAACTGTACTCAGGCATGTTGCTGCAAGTGGCCTACGCCATCCTGCAACTGTACGGCTGGTGGCAATGGAAACGCCCCGACCACACTGAAGACGCCCGTCAGGTCTCCCGCCTGCAGCGCCCGGCACTGTTCACCGGGCTGGCCGTCGGGGTGTTGCTGAGCGCCGCCCTGGGCGCGGCCATGGCCAACTGGACCGATGCCGCCCTGCCCTGGCTGGATGCCACCCTGACCGGATTCAGCCTGGTGGCGCAACTGTGGATGGCACAGAAACGCCTGCAGTGCTGGCCACTGTGGGTCGTGGTCGACATCATCTATGTGGGCCAATACCTGCATCAGCAGTTGTATTTCACCGCAGGCTTCTTCGCCGTGCTCACCCTGATTGCTGTACGCGGCTGGCTGGAATGGCGCCGCGACCCGGCGTTGGTACAGCCATGAGTGCGCAGCAAGCAATGAAAGTGCTGGTACTGTGCGGCCCTGAATCCAGTGGCAAAAGCTGGCTTAGTGGGATAATCCAGGCACATTTTGGTGGCGTGGTGGTGGGTGAGTACGTGCGTCATTTCATCGACCAGCAATGCCGTGACACCTGCTACGCCGATATTCCCGCCATCGCCCGCGGGCAACTGGCATGGGAGGACCGTGCGCGTGAGCAGGCGCCACCGCTGCTGATTCTGGACACCCACCTGCTGAGCAACATGCTCTGGAGCCACGCACTGTTCGACGACTGCCCAACCTGGTTGGAAGAGGCGCTGCTGGCACGGCGTTACGACCTGCACCTGTTGCTCAGCCCGCAAGGGGTTGACTGGATTGCCGATGGTCAGCGTTGCCAACCCGACCTCAGCGATCGTCAGCGCTTTTTCGACGACAGCCTGGCGTGGCTGAAGCGACACAACCAACCGCACCAAATACTTGATGGCAATTGGCCGCAGCGCCAATTGCTGGCCTTGCAATCGGTTGCTATGCTAATCGGTAGCGATGCGCCATCATGCCCAACCGAGTGTTAAACCACTGACACAACCCGGTGCGGCAAAGCCCCCGAAATTGCGGGGCTTCCCCCTGTCCTGGGGGCAGTGTCAAGCCCGTGAAACACACCTGCAAAAACCCTTCCAATCAAGGCCACAGCCGCCTTTGCCGGCAATGCGCGAGGCAAGCTGTTTCAAGCCTGAGACAGCATACGTCGCATCTTGTCAGGCTCTTGCCCTAACTGTCTGATCTGCAAAAGATTCTGAAAAGCGGCACACCTTCTGCTCTGTCGTTCGCATCGCTGAACAGGGCCAGCGCTCAAAGAAGGAGTTGCCGTCGTGAGGAAACCTGACAAACGCCTCTATCACCTATTACTGGTGGGTTGTGTACTGGGGTCACTCAGCCTGACGGCTCAGGCAGACAAGGGGATCATCATCATCAAGCGCGATGTGCAGGTGCGCAACGCGACCATCCCCCCCCTGATCCCAGACCCGAGCCCTACCACCGTCAATGCCAACCCTTCTGCCCACGTGCTCAAGCAAACCAACGAGCTGAGTGATGGCGACTTCGCCAGCATCAGCAGTGGTGCAGGCATCAGCAACCTGATCACCCAACAAACCAACAACCTGGGCGGCAACCTCGGCAACCAGAACCAGCTTCCCAACTTGGCGGGCGGACGTGGCACGGGGTCGGGTAACGGTATCTCGAACATGGTCAACTCAAGCGTGCAGCGTGGCCTCGCGCCGCTGCAGATTCTGACCGGCGGGGGCAAGTGAGATGAAGTGCACACTGCTGATGCTGGCCGCCCTTTGCACTGCACCGGCCTTCGCGCAATCGCTGGTTCCTGTCATCAACAACGCCGATATCGACAGCTCCGGCAGCCGCTATCAGGGCAACCTCTCTGTCAACCAGGCCGCTGGGGACAAACAGCAGCAAGTCAATGCGCGTGCCATTGCCGTCGGCCCCGAAGCCAATGCAAGCACCCAGATCCGGCAACGGCTCAACACGCCCGCCGATCCCGCGATGGACGCCCGCTCCACCATCCAGGGCAACGCCTTCAGCAACGGCAGCGGCGCCCTGGGGGTCAACCAGAGCGCAGGTGCCAACACCCAGCAAGCCAACGCACTGAGCATCAGCATTGGTACACAGCCGCAAAGCATCGACGACAGCGTCCTCATGCAACAGAACGTGGCGCTGATCAACAACTCCGGAGCAACTGACATTCCAGCAGGCTATCGCCAGGTCACCACCAGTGACCAGGCCTTCACCGGTAGCCGAGGGGTGATCCAGTTGAACCAGAGTGCCGGGGTGGGAAACCGAATGGCCAACACCTTGAGCATCCGGGTCGCGGATTGACCCTGCAGTTAAGAACGACACTTAACCTAATAGCGTACGGAGAATCACCATGAAACCCTCGATGGCAATCAAGCCTCTGGTTTTCGCAATTGCTGCGGTCATGGCTGTTGCTGTACAAGCTGGGCAAAATGATCGGCGTAATGACCACCATAACGGCCACCACAACAATGGTCATCACACGCCTCCACCCACCAAGATCCCTGTGTATGCTACGGCCAATGCCCTGGATACCCAAACCAGCACTGGCAACCGCATCTCCAATGCAGGCACCATCAACGAAGCCGAGATGAGTGACTCTGGCACCGGCTCCAGCGGCAACGTTGGCATAAACGTGGCGGCCGGTAACGGCAACCAGCAAGACAACGCCGCTGCCATTGCCAACGCCGGCTCCGACTCGAGCCTGGACAACAGCTTCGTGTTCGGCATGGCCAGTGCCACGGCTGACGTTGTGCAAACCAGCAGAAACAACCGGGTCGACAACTACTCGACCCAGTCTTCGGCGGTGATGAGCGGCTCGGCCAGCGGGGCTGAGGGCAACATTGGCATCAACATTGCCGGTGGTGACCTCAACCAGCAGAAAAACACCATGGCCATCGCCAACACCGGAGCCCCGCTGGGTAACGCCACGGCCACGGCTTCGGCCAATCAGGACGGCCCAGGCCTGATTGTAAACAACAGCGCTGACCGCACCTACCGGGTGGATACGATTACCATCACCAAGTCGGCCAGCGGTTCAAGCTCGCGGGAAGGCACCTTCAACTCGACCGACGACCGCAGCTCGTCTTCGAGCTTCAGCGTCGCCGGTGCGCAAAGCGCCAGCTCCAGCGGCTCCAGTGGCTGGAACGCCAGCGGCTCGCAATCCAGCAATGCCAGCGGCTCCAACAGTTCGAGCGCAAGTGGCTCGTTCGGCTGGGGTGCCAGTGGCTCTGCCAGCGGCAGCAACAGCGCCTCGAGCAGCGCCAGCCTGACTGCTTCACTGGACGCTGCAGCCAACGCCACGCGTACCTTTACCACCGATGATGGCCGTCGCGAGCGCACTCGCTCCAGCACCTTCGATGGTTCGCTGAGTGCGTCGCTGGATGTGTCGGTCGACAAGTCGCGCGAAAGTGCATACGACTCCTCGTTCGAGAAAGCATTCGACTCCAACTACGACAAGTCGCATCAATCGGCGTATGACAAGTCCAAAGACTCTTCATACACCAAGTCTCACGACTCTTCGTACGAGAATGCTTCGGCGTCCGAGTTCTCGAAGTCTGGCGAGCAATCAAAACAATCCTCGAACGACGTTTCGAAGAGCTACAGCGAAAGCAGCGCCTACGACTTGAGCAATACTGTGTCCTTCCAAGTGCTGACCCCGACCGGCTGGGCCAACCCAGTTACCAACACTGCAACCCTTAACGGTTCGGTGAACGGTGGCAGCGGTAACCTGGGCGTGAACGTAGCAGCCGGTGTGGGCAACCAGCAAAGCAACTCGCTGGCCATCTCCAACACCTCGTTCTGACCGCTGTGCTTGAGGCCCCCTTCGGGGGGCCTTTCTTAAACACACCGTAAGGCGCCCGATCATGCGTATTTTCGCCTTGGCGTTTGTGCTGTGCCTGGCCAGCGTGAGCGAAGCTGCACAAATGCCGCTGTCCGTCCTGCCGGGCGGCGCTGTGGTGTTCAAGCCGATCCAGAGCTTGCGTGAGCGCAAGTTCGCCGACCTGGTGCAACAAAAAACCGACTTCAGCTGCGGCGCCGCTGCGCTGGCGACCATCCTGCGCCAGGCGTACTGGCTGGATGTGGACGAACATCAGATCATCGAAGGCATGCTGGCCCACGCCGACGAGGACCTTGTGCGCACGCAAGGCTTCTCGATGCTCGACATGAAGCGCTACGTCGAAAGCCTCGGGATGCGTGCCCGCGGTTACCGGGTGGCACCCGAAACCCTGCACAGCGTGCGCATTCCCGTCGTGGTGCTGATGGATGTGCGCGGCTACAAGCACTTCGTGGTCATGCAGAAAGTCGACAAAGGTTGGGTGTACATCGGTGATCCGGTGCTGGGCCACAGGCGATACAAGGTCGAGGATTTCCTCAAGGGCTGGAACGGCATCATCTTCGCGGTGATCGGCCAGGGTTACGACAAGAACAACATCCTGCTCGACCCGCCCCTGCCACTGACCGCCAAGGGCCGGGTGAACAACTTCACCCCCGTGCAAGACGCAGAGCTGCTGGACTTCGGCTTCATCAGAAGCGACTTCTTCTAACGACTGTTCTAATGACAAGGAGCATGAGGCTCCAGGGAGCATTTCATGAAGACTTCATTGTGGTTGGCCATCGCCTGCCTGGCCGCCAGCTTGCCCAGCCACGCAGAGGCGTTGAAACCCATTGAACTGAAAGACCAGGAGCTGGCCAACCTGCGGGGCCGCTATGTAATGCCCGGGCGAATCGTGAGCTTCGGCATCGTCATGTCCAGCACCTGGCAAAATGCAAAAGGGGATGTGATCGGGGCAACGTCCACGCTGCAGGTTCAGCAATCGACGATCAAACCCCAGTTCTATGTATCGATGATCGATAGAAAAGGCGCAGGTACGGCCTCGAGCAGCGCATCTGCTGCCGGGACTGGCGTGGTAACGGGCGGCAACGGCCTGACCACCACCGAAGGTGTGACCCAGGTGGTCCGTGCAGCCGGTGACAACAACGCCGCTTATAACAACGTCGATATCAACGTGACCAAAGCCAACCAGGCCCCCGCTGCACAACAGCAAGGCCAGGTACTGGCCGCCGGCCAGACCCTGGTCGGGGAAAATGGCGCCGGCGCGCTCAGCGTGTCCTCGAGCGGTGTGGGCGTGCAGCTCAACATCAATGCCAGCAACAACCAGGGCAGCAGCGTGCAACGCCTGGCCCAAGGTGGCCTGCTGCAGAACTCGACGCTGCTTGGCAACGGCAACCTGGTCAACAACGTCACCACCCTGAACGTTGTCATGCGCGAGAGCGTGCCGACAGCCGCTTCGCTCAACGGTAGCCTCGACCAGCTCAAAGGTCTTCGCACCTTCGGATACTGATCTACGCTCAGTCTCATCAAAAGTAGTTGGAAGGGACGGCAACTCCATGTACCGATCTTTTACGCTCAGAGCTTTTGTGTGCTTGACTACCTTGGCCCCCGCCACCGCACTTTACGCAGCCGCCGACCCACAAGTCGAAGCGCTGAAACAGGAACTGATTGAACTCAAACGCCGCTATGAGGCACAGCAACAGGCACTGATGGTGCTGGAGCAACGTGTGCGTCAGGTCGAGGAGGCTCCTGCTGCCGCGCAACCCAAACGCTTGGTCAAGTCTCCGGCGGAGGGGGTGAAAGGTGCGCAGACCGTCGCTTCTGGCGCCCCGGGCACTACAGGGAGCTCCTACGGCCAGGCGCTGACGGCCGATTCGGAGCCAGCGCAAAGCGTTTCCAACCTGTATGACGAAGCCAGCGGATTCTTTGGCGGGGGCAAGTTCAGCTTCGAAACCGGCGTCACCTATACCCATTACGATACCCGTGCGCTGACCCTCAATGGTTTTCTGGCACTGGACTCGATCTTCCTCGGCAGCATCAACCTCGACCGGATCAAGGCTGACAACTGGACTCTGGACATGACCGCGCGCTATAACCTGGCGCAGCGCTGGCAGTTCGATATCAACGTCCCCGTGGTTTACCGCGAGTCCACCTACTCGTCTGGCGGTGCGGGGGGCGCCGGGGCAACCACTTCCGATGCTAGCGTGACCCGCGACCCGGAAATCGGCGATATCAACGTTGGGGTAGCCTATAAATTCCTCGACGAGGACGAAACCTGGCCTGACGCAGTGGCCACCCTGCGAATCAAGGCACCCACCGGCAAAGACCCCTATGGCATCAAACTGCGCGAGGTGGACGGCAACAACAACCTCGCGGTACCGGAAAGCCTACCGACCGGCAACGGTGTATGGTCGATCACACCGGGCATCTCGCTTGTCAAGACCTTCGACCCGGCCGTGCTGTTCGGCAGCCTGTCCTACACCTACAACATGCAAGACTCGTTCAGCGACATCAGTCCCCAGGTGAACAGCAAGGTGCCGGGTGACGTCAAGCTTGGTGACTCGTGGCAGATCGGCGGTGGCATTGCCTTTGCCCTTAACGAAAAGATGAGTATGTCGTTCTCGGTGTCCGACCAGTTCGCCCGCAAGAGCAAGATCAAACCGGATGGCGGCGACTGGCAATCGATCTCCAACAGTGACTACAACGCCGCCAACTTCAACATCGGCCTGACCTTCGCCGCCACTGACAACCTGACCATCGTGCCCAACCTGTCCATTGGTCTGACCGATGACGCGCCTGACTTTTCTTTCAGCCTGAAATTCCCTTATTACTTCTGATAGTTGCCATCGGCCGGGCCTGTGCGAACGGGCCCGGCTTTGGTTACAAGCCTTGTAACCGGCCGCCTTCCCTGCTTTGGCCTGTTATCATCAAGCACAGATGCATGACGATTTAATGGCAAAAGGGAAGTTTTTGTGAAGAACCTGTCCGACCACCCGAACACCCGGCTTGCCGCTTTGGCGGCCCTGGTGCTGGTGATCCCACTGGGTACGCGCGCCATGCTGGGTTGGTCCAACCCATTCGGTTACCTGTCCGATCTCGCCCTTGGCAGCCTGTTGCTGTTACTGCTACACCGCAGGCCGTGGTGGCTGGCGCTGCCGGTGCTGCTGGCCTGGGCGGCGCTGTGGGTGGCCTCGGCCGAACTGGTAAGCGCAGTGGGCCGGCTGCCCACCAGCGCCGACCTGAACTACCTGGCCGATCCGCAATTCATGGAGAATTCGGCCGGTGGCAGCCTGGCCCACACCTGGCTGCCCTGGGCCCTGGGCGGCGGCTTGCTGGCCTGGCTGGCGTGTGCGTGGCGCAGCCGTGCACGGGCCAGCCAGCCACTGCCGCGCAAGGCCTGGGCCATACCCATACTACTGTTCGGCGCGCATTGGGGCAGCCAGCAGTTGGTACCTTCCGATGCCGACCAGTGGCGGCAATACAACCTCCCCCACCAGTTGATGTCGGCCGGGGCCGGTAACCTGCAACGCCAGGTCGACCACTGGATGGGCCGCACGCAAACCTTCACCCCGCTGGCCAGCAGCGGCCTGACTCAGTCCGACCTGCATGGGCAAAGGTTGCTTGCCGGCCCGGGAAGCGCCCGCAACTTGCTGGTGATTACCCTCGAAGGCATCCCAGGCGCCTACCTGCTGGCTAACCGCCAGGCGCTGAACAGCCGTTTCAACGAGGACTTGATGCCCAAGCTCAGCAAATGGGCCGAGCGCGGCATGAACACCCCAGACTATGTGCTGCACACCCACCAGACCATCCGTGGCCTGTATGCGATGCTGTGCGGCGATTACGACAAGCTGGCCAACGGCACACCCAAGGGCGTGGAACTGCTGACCCAGAACGAACGCAACCAGGCCTGTCTGCCGGCACAATTGCGCCAGGCCGGCTTCACTACCCACTACCTGCAAGGCGCGGGCCTGCGCTTCATGGCCAAGGACCGCATCATGCCGCACATCGGTTTCGATTCGGTGCATGGCCAGGAGTGGTTCGGCAACAAGAACTACCTGGAATTCCCGTGGGGCAAGGATGACCGCGCCTTCTTCGAAGGTGCCCTGGGCTATGTGGGCCAGCTGCAGAAGCAGGACAAGCCATGGATGCTGACGCTGCTCACCGTGGGCACCCATCAACCCTATTCGGCGCCGGCCGAGTACCTCGAGCGCTACGCCACACCGAAGCAGGCAGCGGTCGCCTACCTGGATGACGCAGTCGGGGCATTTCTTGACAATCTCGAGCGCCAGGGCGTCCTCAAGGACACACTGGTGGTGGTGACTTCCGACGAGTCCCACGGCATCGATGGCGTGCGCCTGGCCTCGTCCTGGGGCTTCAACCTTACCCTTGCGCCGGAGCAGGCCCAGCTGCCAACCATCAAGCGCGGCACCTACGGCCATATCGACCTGGCCACCTCGCTGCTGGACTACTTCGCACTGCCCATTCCCGTCGCGCTTGGCGGTCGCTCGTTGTACCGCGACTACGACAGCGGTCGCGAGATGATCTCCTACACCAACGGGATGCTGCGCTACCACAACGGCCAGGGCCTGTTCACCGAATGTGACTTCCAACAGCGCTGCCGGCGTTATGCCAGCGAAGGCTTCATCGCCGACCAGGCCCGCTACCTCGGGCCGGCCGACAGCCTGCTGGGCCAGCAGATCGGAGCCCTGGCCGGAGTGCTCGACCAATCCTTGCTGCAAACCCCGCTCAACCTACGTTACCAGTTCGGCGGCCCTTCGCCGATCAAGTTGCGAAAGCGCATTGACGATGACTGGGCCGACAACCTCATTGGCGCCCAGTATCTGGAAATGCCCGGAGGCTCGCATACCCGCGTGCGGGTCAAGGTACGCTCGCTGGACCCTAAACGTGCGGCCTACATCCGGCTCAAGGCCAAGCAGTTGGAACAGGACGTGCCGCTGGGCCTGCCAGAAGAGGTAAAGGTCACCGCCGACGCACCACTGGAGATGGAGTTCAGCTTCGACAACCCGACCGAGCGCAAGGCGTTTTCCTTCCACTTGCTAGGCTATGGCGGCGGCAAGGTAGAAGTCAGCGACTTCAGCGTGATCACCGCCCTGCCTGGCGAGGAGGACAGCGCCGATGAGCTGGCCGAGGGGCATGTCGCCCATTCGGGCTGAGCAGGTACCGCTCATCGCCCGGCCCCCGGTGCTTGTCGAATCGACCTGGTCGTACTCGACAAGGGTGTGAATCCCCCAGCGAGGAGACAGCACCATGAGCACCAGCGAAAGCAGGCACCCGGTGGTTTCCCGCAGCCAGTGGCTGGCGGCTCGCCAGCAACTGTGGCTGCACGAAAAAGCGTTTACTCACCACCGCGACGCGCTAGCCGCAGCCCGTCGCGCCCTGCCTTGGGTAAAGGTCGAGCAGGATTACCGCTTCTCCGGGCCAAATGGCGCGTTGAGCCTGGCCAACCTGTTCGCAGGCCACAGCCAGTTGCTGCTTTACCACTTCATGTTCGCCGAGGGCTGGAGCGAGGGCTGCCCCGGCTGCTCTTTTCTGGCCGACCACTTTGACGGCGCCAACCTGCACCTGGCCCACCACGATGTCTCGCTGGTGGCGGTATCACGGGCCCCGTATGCGGAATTTCAGGCATTTCGCCAGCGCATGGGCTGGCAGTTCCCGTGGTACTCGTCGAATGGCAGCGATTTCAACGAGGACTTTGGCGTAAGTATCGGCAGCGAAGGTCAGCGGCAGTACAACTATGAGCCGTATGAGGGCAATGAAAGCGAGCTGCCCGGCTTGAGTGCATTTTTCCGCGAAGGTGACGGCAGCGTTTACCACACCTACTCAACCTACGCCCGCGGGCTGGACATTCTGGTCAACACCTACAACTTCCTCGACATTGCGCCACTGGGGCGCAATGAAGGTGGGACCATGGACTGGGTTCGGCACCATGACCGCTATGAAGGGCAACCGGACAAGCCTCACTGTTGTCACAAATGATGCAGGCAATACACACCTCTGTAGGCAATTGCTGCGCGGTCGCCCTTAGGAGCGGGGTCACCCGCGAAAGGGCCGGCCCTGCTGGCCAATCTCCCTGGCCATTCACCGTCGCAGCCGCCACCGTATTCGCGGGTAAACCCGCTCCTACACACAGATCGGCGGTGGACACACATCGAGGGTTGGACACAGCCGGTTGTAGGAGCGGGTTCACCCGCGAACACCGGCAGAGCCGGTGCCATCCACCGCGTTGGCTTCTTCGCGGGCATGCCCGCACAGAGACCTCGATCTGTCAGGCTCGCACACCCAGCATCCCGCGCTCGACGATAAAGTCGATCACGGCCTGCAACCCCTCGCCTTTCTTCAGGTTGCTGAAGGTCCAGGGCCGCTGCGGCCGCATGCGCTGGGTGTCGCGCGCCATCACTTCCAGTGAAGCCCCTACATAAGGCGCAAGGTCCGTCTTGTTGATCACCAGGAAGTCCGACTTGGTAATGCCTGGGCCGCCCTTGCGCGGGATCTTCTCGCCCTCGGCCACGTCGATCACGTAAATGGTCAAATCAGCCAGCTCCGGGCTGAAGGTGGCGCTGAGATTGTCACCGCCGCTTTCCACGAAAATAACTTCGAGGTTACCGAACTTGCGCGCCAGCGCTTCGACCGCCGCCAGGTTCATCGAGGCATCTTCACGAATGGCCGTGTGCGGACAGCCCCCGGTTTCAACGCCAACGATGCGCTCCGGCTCAAGGGCGCCGGCCTCAGTGAGAATGCGCTGGTCTTCCTTGGTGTAGATGTCGTTGGTAACCACGGCAATCTGGTAGTGATCGCGCATGGCCTTGCACAGCGCTTCCAGCAGTGCGGTCTTGCCAGAGCCGACCGGGCCGCCGACACCGACGCGCAGGGGTTGTTGATAGCTTTGCATGCAGGCAATCCTCAGGAACGGAACAAACGGGTGTATTGGGTTTCGTGACGCGATGAAGCGATGGCCAGCAGCGGCAGCCCGCCGCCGAGCTGCTCATCGCCCAGAGCCAGCGCCTGGTCCAGTGCAGCGGGCAAGTCGGCGCCCAGGTCGCGCAGCAAGGTCTGGGCCGCCTGCTGGCCGAATGGCACCAGCTTGACGCCAGCCATGACCGCGCCCTCCAGCCAGGCAAAGCCATGGCCCAATGCCAGCTGGCGCAGCGGGATGGCCCAGTGTGCAGCCAGCCAGGCCATACCGCCCAACTGGGTCAGCTCGAGGCTGGCGCGCCAGGCCGGTGCCTGGCCCAGTTGCCAACCATCGAGCAACCGCGCCAGCGCTGCGCCGCGCTGCTGTTCTTCCAGGCGCAGTTCGGCGGTTTCGCGGTTGGCCAGCAAGAACCGGCTCCAGTGGCCGAACGCTTCGGCGTCCTCAGCCTGGCAGGCGTGGTACAGCCGCGCCAGCACCGGCCAGTCGAGACAGGCCAGGGTGTCGTAAACCTGCTCACGCTGCCAGGCGGCAAAACCGTCCACGCCCCGAACCCAGCCGGCCTCGACCGCCCACTCCAGGCCTTGCGAGTAGGTAAAACCACCCACCGGCAAGCCGGGGCTGGCCAACTGCAGCAGGCGCAGTAGCGCCAGGTCGCTGTTCATCAACCGGCCAGTACCAACGCGGCGCCGGCCAACAGGCCACCGCCAAAGGCTTTCTGCAGGCCGCTGTGGCGGCGAAGCAGGCAACCGACTGCAAAGCCCGCCGCCAGCAGCAGGCCGCTGACCGCGACAAACCCTGCGCTGAATTGCCAGAACGCGCTCGGCGTAGCTTCTACGCCATGTGCCCAGCCATGGAACAAGGCAAACACCGGCATGGCCATGGCCAGCAGCGACTGGCGGCTCGGCAGCAGCACCGCCCCGGCAGCCACCGGCAGCGACACGGCAATCAGGGTTTCCATGCCCAGCACATCGCCGAACAGATGACCGCACACGGCGCCACCAAACATGGCCGCCAAGGTAGCCAGGGGCAATGCCAGGTTGCGCCGGGTCAACGCAGCGAGCACGCCGGTGCCCAGCAGCATCAGCAGGTGATCGAGCCCGGTCAGCGGGTGCAGCAGGCCGTCCTGCAGCGGGTTACTGTCATGGCCTGGATGGGCGAAGGCTGGCAGTGCCAGCATCAACAAAAACAGGGCGAAAGTCTTTTTCATCGGTTGCTCCAGGGCAGTTCAGGAATGGGCAGGCAGGCGTACGAACGGATGATCGTGGCCATGGGTATGACTGTGGCTGTGGCCATGCGGTGCACTTTGGTAAGCGCCCGCCTCAGGCTCGAACGGGGCTTGTTCGGCCTCTACCGTCAGGCCCAGCCCCCGCAGCATGTCGTCCAGCACATGGTCGTGCTGGAAGCGCAACAGCCCGGGTTCGATCTGCAGCGGCACATGGCGGTTGCCCAAGTGGTAGGCGGCGCGGGCCAACAGGTGTGGATCGGTACAGCGCACCGTGGACACCGCCTCGGGCGCCGCCAGCACGCGGATCAGCTGGGTGCCCTCGGCATCGGCCAGCAATTCACCTCCGCGCAGCAGGTGGCCGCGCTCCAGCATCAGCCCGGCTTCGCGGCCGTCGTCCAGGGTGACTCGCAGGCGGCTCTTGATACGGCTGTCCACGTCAAGGGTGACAGTGCCACTGACAACCCGCGTGCCGGGTTCGGAGATACGGCGGCTCAAAACAATCATGGGGGCTCCTCAGAACAGGAAATAACGTTGGGCCAGCGGCAGTTCGCTGGCCGGTTCGCAGACCAGCAGCTCGCCATCGGCACGCACCTGATAGGTCTGCGCATCGACTTCGATCAGCGGCTGCAAGGTGTTGTGGACCATGTCCGGCTTGCGTACCCGCCGGCAGCCGTTGACCACGCCAATCAGGCTGCGCAGGTTCAGCGACTCGGCCAGCCCGCGGTCCATTGCCGCCTGGGGCAGGAATGTCATGCGTGTGGCATGCCGCGCCGCCCCCAGCGCACCGAACATCGGCCGATAGTGCACCGGCTGGGGGGTGGGAATGGAGCCGTTGATATCGCCCATGGGCGCGGTGACGATCATCCCGCCCTTGAGCACCAGGGCCGGCTTGACGGCAAAGAACGCGGGTGACCACAGCACCAGGTCGGCCAGCTTGCCGACCTCCACCGAGCCCACTTCGTGACCGATGCCATGGGTGAGTGCCGGGTTGATGGTGTACTTGGCGATGTAGCGCTTGACCCGGAAGTTATCGCTGTATGGGGTATCCGGTGCCAGCGGCCCGCGACGCAGCTTCATCTGGTGCGCCACCTGCCAGGTGCGCAGCACCACCTCGCCAACCCGGCCCATGGCCTGCGAGTCGGACGAAGTCATGGCAAAGGCGCCCATGTCGTGGAGGATGTCCTCGGCAGCGATGGTTTCGCGGCGAATGCGCGATTCGGCGAAGGCCACGTCCTCGGCGATGCTCGGGTCCAGGTGGTGGCAGACCATGAGCATGTCCAGGTGCTCGTCCACGGTGTTGATCGTGTAAGGCAGGGTCGGGTTGGTCGAGGATGGCAGCACGTTGGCCTGCCCCGCCGCACGGATGATGTCCGGGGCATGGCCGCCACCGGCACCTTCGGTATGGAAGGTGTGGATGGTGCGGTCGCCGATGGCCGCCAACGTGTCTTCGATACAGCCCGACTCGTTGAGGGTGTCGGTGTGAATCGCCACCTGGATATCCATCTCTTCGGCCACGCCCAGGCAACAGTCGATGGCTGCGGGCGTAGAGCCCCAGTCTTCGTGCAGTTTGAGCCCGACAGCACCTGCGGCAATCTGCTCGCGCAGCGCGTCCGGCCGCGAGGCATTGCCCTTGCCAAGCAGCCCGATGTTGATCGGCAAGCTGTCGGCGGCCTGCAACATGCGCGCAAGGTACCAGGGGCCGGGCGTGCAGGTGGTGGCATTGGTGCCAGTGGCCGGCCCGGTTCCACCGCCGATGAACGTGGTGACACCGCTGTTCAGGGCCTCATCCACCTGCTGTGGGCAAATGAAGTGGATATGCGAATCGACACCACCGGCGGTGACGATCTTGCCCTCGGCCGCGATCACCTCGGTCCCTGGCCCGACCGGCACGTTCACGCCCGGCTGCACATCGGGGTTGCCGGCCTTGCCGATCACCGCGATGCGTCCATGCTTGATGCCGATGTCGGCCTTGACGATGCCCCAGTGGTCGATGATCAGCGCGTTGGTCAACACCAGGTCCATGGCCTCGGCCGCCAGCATCTGGCCCTGCCCCATGCCATCGCGAATGACCTTGCCGCCGCCGAACTTCACCTCTTCGCCGTAGATCGTGAAATCTTTCTCGACCTCCACCCACAGCGCAGTGTCGGCCAGGCGTACGCGGTCGCCAACCGTGGGGCCGAACATGTCGGCATAGGCCTGACGGGAAATGCGGCTCATGCCCTGCCCTCCAGCGCGCCCATCACCTTGCCCTGAAAACCATAGACTTCACGTTTGCCGGCGTACGCCACCAGTTGCACGGTACGCGCCTGACCCGGCTCGAAGCGCACGGCAGTGCCGGCTGGGATGTCCAGGCGAAAGCCCAAGGTTGGCGCACGGTCGAACACCAGCGCGTCGTTGACCTCGTAGAAGTGGTAGTGCGAGCCGACCTGCACCGGCCGGTCGCCATGGTTGGCCACACTGACGCTGACCGTTTCTCGGCCACTGTTCAACTCGATGTCGCCCGTGGCGACCTGGATTTCACCTGGGATCATGCGACGCTCCTTGGCGGATTCAGACGATGGGGTCATGCACGGTCACCAACTTGGTGCCATCCGGGAAGGTCGCTTCGACCTGCACGTCGTGAAGCATTTCAGCGATACCGGGCATCACCTGCTCACGGGTCAGTACTTCACGCCCCAGGCTCATCAGTTCGGCGACTGTGCGGCCATCGCGTGCGCCTTCAAGCACCGCGGCACTGATCAGCGCCACGGCTTCCGGGTAGTTGAGCTTCAGGCCACGGGCCAGACGCCGCTCCGCCAGCAGCGCGGCCGTGAACAGCAGCAGTTTGTCTTTCTCTCTCGGGGTAAGCTCCATGGCGCTCTCTCAGGTAGCCCAGATACGCGGCGGGCAGGCTGGCAGGCCGAGGATGGCCGGGCGCAGCACATGCCACAGGCGTTGCAGGGTGCGTTGCAGGTGTTGGTTGTCATGGTCGAGCAGGCGGATCACCAGCAACGACCCGAGCAGGGTCGCACCGGCCGGGTTGCCCAGCTCTTCGAGCAGCGGGCGAACCTGCTCCAGCACTGCCTGATCGGCCGGTGCGGCACAGAAGGTGGCGAGTAGCGGATGCCCACCCAGCTTGTCCAGGTGCCCGCCTTCAAGACGCAGGCGCTCATGCAGGCCAACCTCGTCAGGTAGTGCGATGTGCAATAGGCTGTCGAGGGCGCCGTGGTCGAAACGCTCGTGCATGACCGGTCGGCCCAGGCACAGGGTTTCCCAGGCCAGCAGGCGGGCGCCCGGCGCGAGGGTAAAACGGCTGGCGAGGCTGGCGCGGGCGCCGGAGAAGAAGATGCTGTCCTGCGGCAGCCACTCCAGGGTGCTGCCCGTGGCGAGGTGGAAGCGTTGGGCCAACCGTGCGGTCGGGCCGATACTGCGGTAGAACTTGCTGGCACCGGGCATGGTCAGCAGCGCGTGGCTACCCGGCTCCAGGTGAATGTCAAGCTCCAGGCGGTCGCCGGCAACGATGCCGCCCGGCGGGTGCAGGACATAGACATGGCACGGCGCCCCTTCAGGATAGAAAGGCCGCTGCACCAAAAGAGGTCCGAAATGCTTCCACGCACCAAGGCGGGTCACGCCGTCACGCTGGACAAAGCGCAACTGCAGGTGAGCACTCCAGCCCGCATCGTCTTGCTGTTGTTCGATCTGCTCCGCGAGCGACATCCTGCGGCCCCTGAAATCCGTGGCCTGCTGGCCGTTTAGAGGGTCCGGCGCGGGCGCCTGCCAGCGCGCACGGCCTGACCACTCGATCAAATTCTCAGGCTGGATGTAGCAGGTTGCGGGCCAACTCCGCAGGTGAACGATGATGAAACCTGTGCTGTGCCCGCTCTGGCATCGGGCATGCGGGGGAATGGCGCACAAAGCAGGGGCGTGAGTCGGCCCTGTTTCGGTGCCGGCACACGTGAAAATGGGGCTGCTTTGAGCCCCACAATATCAAGCCTCAGTAATCGAAGCGGTCCACGGCACGCCGACGCTCGTTGTCATCACGCCGGTCATAGATGGCCGTGGTCTGGATATTGGCATGGTGCGCCAGCTTCTGCGCAATCGACAGGTCGTGCTCTTCGATCACCCGGGTAATGAATGCCCGGCGAAAATCGTGAGGCATGATCTTCACCCCCACCTGCGCGCCGCGCTGGCGGGCAATGTAGTAGATCGCATGCTTGGTAATGCGCGCCCGGGTGATGTGGCTGCCGCGGCGGATGCGGTTGAACAGGAACGGGTCATCTTCCGCCCCGGCGGGCAGGTCTTGGCGGCGCAGTTCAAGCCAGGCCTTCAGCTTCTCGAACGCCCACGGCGGTGCGTACTTGACCAACTGGTGGTTGCCCTTGCCCACCACCTGCAGGCTGCGCGCCTCGAAGTCGACCTGGTCGAGGTCGATGTCGACCGACTCCGACTTGCGCATGCCGGTGCCGTACAACAAGGCAATGATCGCCGCATCACGTACCCCCTGTGGCCGCGGGTCGGCTGCGCACACATCCATCAGCTCGCGGATCAGGCTGCGGCGCAGGTTGCGCCCTGGCGGCAGGCGGGTGCCCGTGGCCGGTTTGACCTCTCGAATACGCAACAGCTGCTCGTGGTCGATCAGGCCCTGACGCCAGGCCTCGTTCATCACCCCGCGAATCGCGTTGACATACAGCGACGAGCTGTTGGGCGCGTAGCCATCGGCACGCAAGGCAGCCACCAGTGCAATCACATGGCCCGGCTCGAGCCGATGCCAAGGCACATCGACAATGTTGCAGTCGACAAAGCCCAGCCGGTCGGCGGCGTCCTGAAGAATGTAGCGCATGGTTTGCTGGCTGGACGGGGCCAGACGGGCCATGTACTGCAGCAGCGGATTTTTCGAGAGGTCGGACAAAACGTGAATCCTGTAGCGAAGCGTCAGCCGGCAGTGAACCAGGCGAACCCTGAAGCGAGTCAAAACGACATACAAGCAAGTCCGAATGACTGCAAGACGCGCGAGTCATTCGGACCCTGAGAAGTGCCATCACCTTGATATTCAAGGGCTTTGCGACTGGCACGGATCGTGATCTTACCCCAATTGCAGCCTACTGAACGAACCAAGGACCGCCCATGCTCTTGCAACCCACTGCTTCACGCCCACGCCAAGCCGTCTGGAGCTTGGGTTTTCGCCCGTTCTTCCTGGGTGGCAGTTTGTTTGCGCTGATCGCCCTGCTGTTGTGGGCCGGCGTACTGGCCGGGGTACTGGCCCCTGCACCGCCCGGCGGCATGCTCGCCTGGCACCGCCACGAGATGCTTTACGGCTTCGCCGCGGCCATTATCGCGGGTTTTCTGCTGACCGCCGTGCAGAACTGGAGCGGCATCCCAGGCTTGAGCGGGCGTGCGCTGCAGGGTTTGTTCCTGCTTTGGCTGCTGGGGCGGGTAAGCTGGTTTATGCCACTACCGGGAAGCTTGCTGGTACTGGTCGAAGGCTGCTTCCTGCCATTGGTGGCATTGAGCCTGGCACGACCGATCATGCAACGGCGCCTGCACAACAACTACCCGATCGTCGTACTGGTGCTGCTGATTGCCGCCTGCCAGTGGTTGACCTTGGCCGGCTGGTTGCACCAGGACGAGCTGTGGCAGCGTCGTGGAATATTTGCCGGGCTGTGGCTGGTGACGGCGATGATGACCGTGCTCGGCGGCCGGGTCATACCCTTCTTTACCCGCCGTGGCCTGGGTAACCTTGACGCGGCCCCTGCCCGCCCATGGCTGGACCGCGCCTGCCTGTTACTCAGCGTCGCAGTACCGCTGGCGTTTGCCACCGGCCTGGCCGATACGCCGCAACCAAGTCTGGCGGTGCTGTTTTTTGCCTTGTTCGCGCTGCACGCGACCCGGCTGGTGCAGTGGCACGACCGTGGCCTGTGGCGCGTACCGTTGCTGTGGTCGCTACACCTGGCCTACGCCTGGATCGCCCTGGCCTGCCTGGGCATGGCGCTGTGGCATAGCGGGGTGACCCTGAGCCCGAGCCTGGTGACCCACGCGCTGACCGTTGGCGCGATGACCGGGCTGATCCTGGCCATGATGGCGCGGGTCAGCCTGGGCCACACCGGCAGGCCATTGCAGGTGCCGACCAGCATTGCCTGGGCCTTTGCCCTGATGCAACTGGCGACCTTGGCCCGGGTGATTCTGCCGCTGTTCACATCGCTGGGGGTAAGCGCTTCGGCACTGTGCTGGAGCCTGGCGTTGTTGCTGTTCCTGCGCCATTACCTGCCCATCCTGCTGCGGCCCCGGGCAGACGGAATGCCCGGTTGACGCGCTTGGGCCGCCTTGCATCAGTGTGCCGTGAGGGGCGCTTGGTGGGTGGTTTGATCCCCCCCAATTACGACTGATCGCCAGAGCCAAAGTATTGCTAGACAATAGCCGCCGCCCACCACCCCGGAAACATCTGCTGCACCCGGGGCTCGGCGAAGCGTTCGTCGATCAGCACCAGTACGCCACGGTCCTGGTCACCCCGAATAACCCGGCCCGCCGCCTGGATCACCTTGCGCACGCCCGGGTAGAGATACGCGTAATCGAAACCCGCACCAAATTGCCGCCCCAGGCGCTGTTTGAACTGCTCATTGACCGGGTTGACCTGAGGCAGCCCCAGCGTGGCAACAAACGCGCCAATCAGCCGCGTGCCGGGCAAATCCACCCCTTCGCCGAAAGCACCGCCCAATACGGCAAAGCCCACACCTCGGCCATCGGCGACAAAGCGATCGAGAAATGCCTGGCGGGCCGCCTCGTCCATGCCCGGCGCCTGTGACCATAGCGGAATCTGGCCATGCTGCTCGGCCAACAGCCCCGCCACCTGTTGCAGGTATTCGAAGCTGCTGAAGAACGCCAGGTAGTTACCCGGCATGCGCTCATACTGCCGGGCAATCAGGTCAACGATCGGCGCCAGGGAGGCTTGGCGCTGTTGGTAACGGGTGGACACCTGGCTAGCAATGCGCACTTCCAACTGTTCGGCACGAAACGGCGCGGCCACGTCCAGCCAGGCGGTATCGGCTGGCATGCCCAGCAGGTCGCTGTAGAAGTGCCGTGGGCTCAGCGTGGCGGAAAACAGCGTCACACTGCGCGCCGCCTGCATGCGTGGTGCCAGCAGCCGCGCCGGGGTGACATTGCGCAGGCACAGCGTGGCCAGCCGCCGCTTGCGCGGGCCCTGGCGCTGGCTGATGTCGAACAGAAAGTGCTCGTCGAACAACTCGGCAACCCGGCAGAACTGCAGGGCCTGGTAGTAGAACTGCAACACCTGGGGGTCCATGTGCGTGGGTGTCTGGTTCATCTGCTCCTGGATCAGCCCGACGCACTGCTGAAGGGCGCGCAGTAGCCCTTCAGGCAGCGACTCGCTGGCCTGGTACGGCGCACGCTGCTCTTTATACAGCGCGTTCCACTGCCTGTTCAGGCGGTCCAACGCACTGACCAGCCCAGGCGGTTTGCTCTGGCGCAACGCCAGCAGCTGGCCCTGGTCAAGGCTGGCGCTGTACATGCCGCGCCCACGCTCGACCAGGTTATGCGCTTCGTCCACCAGCACTGCCACTCGCCACTGGTTCAGCTGGGTCAGGCCGAACAGCAAAGCATGCGCATCGAAGTAGTAGTTGTAGTCAGCGACCAGCACATCGGCCCAGCGCGCCATCTCCTGGCCCAGGTAGTACGGGCACACCTGGTGCGCCAAGGCCACTTCGCGCAGGGTGGCGCGGTCGAGCAACGGCAGTGCAGCGGCGGCCTCGCGCGCAGCCGGCAAACGGTCGTAGAAACCTGCGGCCAACGGGCAGGACTCACCATGACAGGCCTTGTCCGGGTATTCACAGGCTTTATCGCGGGCGATCAGCTCCAGTGTGCGCAGGGCAGGTTGCGGCGCGGCATCGGTGATCTGGCGCATGGCATCCAGGGCGAGCGCCCGGCCAGGTGTCTTGGCAGTGAGAAAAAACACCTTGTCCAGCTGCTGCGGCACCATGGCCTTCAGCAGCGGGAACAAGGTACCGAGGGTTTTGCCAATGCCGGTGCTGGCCTGGGCCATCAGGCAACGGCCGGTGCTCACCGCCTTGTACAAGGTTTCAGCCAACTGCCGCTGGCCCTTTCGGAACTGTGGGTAGGGGAAACTCAGCGCCAGCAGGCCTTGGTCACGTTCGGCCAGGCGTCGTTGCTGCCCTCGGGCCCAGCCCAGAAAGCGCTGGCACTGGGTTTCGAAAAAAGCCCGCAACTCGGCAGCCGAACAGTGCTCAGTGAACAGCGTCTGGCCGTCGCTGTCCACGTCAAGGTACACCAGCGCCACCTCGATGGCGGGCAGTTGTCGAGCCTGGCACATCAACCAGCCGTAGACCTTGGCCTGTGCCCAGTGCAACTGACGGTGATTGGCCGGTTGGCGCGCCAGATCGCCACGGTGCGTCTTGATCTCTT
Organism: Pseudomonas sp. JR33AA; assembly: GCF_021378985.1. NCBI lineage: Bacteria > Pseudomonadati > Pseudomonadota > Gammaproteobacteria > Pseudomonadales > Pseudomonadaceae > Pseudomonas > Pseudomonas sp. JR33AA. The sequence continues at coordinate 168,891 of NZ_JAJSAW010000004.1, read as the reverse complement.
CCAGGCGATTGCTGCCAGGGTCATAGCCGTCGGCACGGCCCCGCACCTTGAGGGTTTCGAACTGGCCTTCAAGGGTGATTTCCGACTCGTAGCCAGCAGCGCGCCGTGCCACCACCCGCTGATGCCCTTCGATACCCTCCTGGGCGGTGGGCGATGGCGTGAAGCGCAGGTCCAGGTCGCCGACCTTGGCGCTGAACTCACACAAGGCGCGCACCGCTACGCTGTAGCTCAAGGCGTTTCGCTCCAGCGCACGTGGCACACCGCGACCGGCAGGCCGTGTTGCCTGCAGAACTCCAGCCAGCGCAGCTGATTGTCCTGCAGCCGGTCACCGGGGCCTTTGACCTCGACCATGCGATAACGGCCCTGCTCGGGCCAGAACTGAATCAGGTCGGGCATGCCGGCACGGTTGCTGCGAATGTCCTGCAACAGGCGCAGGAAACATTGCTTGAGCACAGCGGCCGGCAGGCAAGCCAGGGCCTGCTCCAGCAGTTCCTCGCTGAGCATGGACCAGAACACGAACGGCGACTGCAGCCCCTGTTTGGCCACGTAGCAGTCGAGAATCGCCTGGCGATGGCTACCCTCGTCGAGCCTCCCGAGGCAGCGTTCGAACAGTGCACTGCGCCGTTGCTGGAAGTCGCTGTCGTGCAGGTCCTGTGGCGCGGCCTGGAACGGGTTGAAGAATGCACCGGGCACCGGGGCGAAGATGGCCTCCCAGCACAACAGGCCAAACAGGCTGTTGAACAGCGTGTTCTCCACGTAATGCGCCTGCCCCCCCTCTTGCATCAGGTGCTGACGCACGGCTTCTTCAACGCCCAGCGCAGCGTGCCCGCGGGGCAGTTCGAGCTCGATCAGTTCCAGCGGCTTGGTGCGCTGACGCCGCTGTGGCGGGCCGCCAAGTTTGCGCGCCAGGCGTGGCAGCATGCGTTGCAGCGCCTGCACCTCCAGCGCGTTGGCAGGTGCCGCAGCCAGTTGCAACGCCAGTGCATGGGCCTGGTGCCACTGTTCGCTGCGCTCCAGTACCCTCACCTGGCGAATGCGCGCCTGGGGATGGTTGCACTGCGCATACACAGCCGTGGCCAGGTCCCATTCCCCCAGGCGTTCGCATTGTTGGCCCACGGCGAATTGCAGCCGCGCATGGCGCCGGGCCAGCCAGGGGTTGTTGCTGTGCAGGCCCTGCAGGGTGGCAAGGATCGGCAGGGGGTCGCCGCCCTGCTCCAGGCGCTCGGCGCACCGGTGCAGGGCCATGGCCAGGTCGACATCGTCACGCTGCTGCAAGGCACGCGAATCGGCGCTGAACGGCACCTGCTCGTAACGCAGCAAGCCCAGGTCGGCGAGGACGAAGTCTGACCAGTCCTGGTACAGGTTGCCAAAGAACAGCAGACGGATGCGGTCGCACAGAGGTTGCAGGCACCACTGGAGGATGCGCACCTCGCTGCCAGGAAACCACTCGACCAGTGACCGGGCCGCCAACGCCAGGGGTTGCAGCTGTGCCAACAACTCATGCTTGGCCGCGCGCGGGCGGCTCAGTTGCCGGGCGAAGCAGCGGGCCAGTTCTTCCTTGCGCAGCAACGCGAACAGCTGTTCAAGGTCCAGTTGCTCGGGCTCCCGTACCCAGCCGAGGGCCAGCAACGGCTGCAGCGCCAGCGCAGTATCGCCGATTTCGGCGTAGTCGAGCCGATCGCTGCGAAACAACTCGCCCTTGCGCATGACCATGCGCACCATCAAGGCCTGGGCTGGCGCTTGCAGTTGGCTGAAGGCACGGATGAAGGCCAGTTCCTGGTCATCGAGCAGGTCCTGATAGCGCTGTTCGACCCACAGCACGACCTGGCGGAAGTTATGCAGGTAGTAGAACGGGTCGTCGACGGAATGGGCGATCACGGGCGAAAGTCAGATGGCGGCAACAGGCACTGTTTATACATACAGATACCCATCCATGACAAGCGCCGCAGGTCGCGTCACGATCAGCCAGGGGTTCAGGGGCTGCACTGCAGCCCCTTAGCGTTCACGCCTGTTCAGTTGTGCCAGCCATCCCGCCCGCCATTTCAACCAGAGAAGCGGGTGTTTCGCCCACAGCGCACCTCAAGCGCCTGCGCCAGTCGCCTTACCGCCAGTTGCAGTTCATCCGGGCTCCCCCCCAGCCAGATCAGCGCAAGGTGTTGAGGGTAAAGCCCCTGCAGGCCGAACTGTTCGCCCGCTAGTGCGTGCAATGCAGACCCTGCCAACGCTGCGGCAATACCGTCCCACGCCAGCGGCTGGGAAAAGCTCACCCACAGCATTTGCCCACCTTTCGGCATCTCGAAGACCACCTGCTGGCCGAATTGCGACTGCAGCACATGCGCCAGGTATTGCGTACGCCTTTGCAAGTCTGTGCGCTGCTGTACGAGCTGCGTTTCGATTTCCCCCTTGCCGAGCATGTGAGCAAGCGCCTGCAAACGTAGCGGCGCAAGCCGAAACGCCCGTTCAGCGAATGCCTTGGCCAACACCGTGTCACGGCTCAGTAAATAGGCATACGGTGCCTCTGCCCCCACTGCGGCCTCGAACGTGCCCATCACCAAAAGCCAGCGCGGGTCGATCCAGTCACGCAGACGGGTGCTCGGCGGCCCGTCGTAACAGAGTTCGCTGTCCAGGTCGTTTTCCAGCAGCCATACAGGGTGCTGGCCCAGCAAAAGCCCAAGCTGCTGCTGGTAATACGGTGAAACCAGCCGCCCTTGTGGCATGCCCAGGCAAGATGGCATGACCAGCAGGCTTACCGGCTCGCTACCCAGCAGCTTGGCCAAGGCGTGCAGCTCGGGGTTGCCGCGGGCATCCATTGGTGCCTCCAGCACGCGCATGCCGGCACGCGCCAATGCCCGCAACACTTGCGAGCAACAGGGCAAGTGCACCAATGCCGTACCACCTTGCATGGCCAGCGCCGCGAGCAGCGTCTCCAGCAACGCGAGCACATCGGGGGCTAGCTGCACATCATCGGCATGCCAGTACTGATTGGAGCAGCGGGTGTATCGCTCAGCCACAGCATTGCGCAAACGGGCGCTACCAAGCGCTCCCCAGGACGCAACGCTGCGATCACGCTGACGGGCCAAACGCCGTTCGTGACCAAGCAGCATGCGCTCCAACAGTGGCTGCGTTGGCAAGGGAGGCTGCCGGGCCACGGCCACGGCCACAGCCTGATCTTTGCCATCGTTTTGTACGTAATAGCCCGACCTCGGCAGGCAGTGTACACGGCCCTCCTCTTCCAGCAGGCTGTAGGCACTTTGTACCGTGGCCAACGACACCCGCAGCCGCCGGGACAGCTCACGCAATGACGGCAACCGGCATGTGCCAACGCCTGCAGCTTGTTCGATCAACGCTTCCAGGTAGCGATACACCTTGCGATACGCGAACTCGCCTGGGACCGCTCGCCCCATCAGGGCAGCCCCGCAGCACCACGCCGCCGCCCCAACGCCAGCTGTGGCAGAAGCCTCAGGTGTACATCGCGGCGGGCCAGGTTATTAAGCAGGCGCCATCCCGCCAACGGCAACTGTCCATCATAAATTTGCCGCAGTTGCCCCAACGGCAAGCCACTGGTATTTACCAGCCAGGCTTTGACTGCATCGGGGCAGGGTTTGCCTTGCAAGGCCCTGTGCAGGTACGGCAACGCCACCACCATGTCGGCGTGCCGACACTGCAAGAACCGCTCGAGGTTTTTCCCCTGCCTGGCAAACGGGCTGAACAGCAGGCACACCAGTTGGGCCTGGTTAAGGCCGTAGGCTTTGCCAAACAACAACGGCGCGACGTCACTCTGCTTGCTGCCACCCGCCTGCCCAGCCAGCTTCAGCGCTGGGCGCCCGGCCAGCGGCTCCAGACTGCGGACGCGCAGTTCATGCAGCTGTGCGGTGGCAAGCGAGTCGACAAATTCGGACAGCGGCAAAGCATCCGCAGCCGTCTCGAAGTGACAACCCAACATGGCGTCAAGCTGCTGCTCTTCAAGCAAGTGCGGCAACAGGTCATCAATAGCAATCAGCCGCACCGGCGCACGCTCCGGTACGGCGCCTGGAACCGGCTCGTGCTGACCACCCGGTGCGCCCCCGACAGCACCGTGCAATCGGCTCAGCCCTTGGGCCAGCGCCGCCAGGCACTGGTGCACTGCATGCGGGCCGCTTACGCCCGCCAGGCGCAGGCTACGCCGGGCCCACGCCAGGTATCGGCGCCGCTGCAGCCCGGGCATGGCGGTGACCAACGCATCGGGAGGCACCGCTGCCTGCAGCGCCTGAACCACGGCCGCCGCCAGCTCCAGGTGCAGGCGACAACCCAGCAGGGCTTCAGGCCTGGCATCGATCATGTGGCCGAACACCAACATCGCGTCCCTCGCCAGCAGCCAGCGCTCAGGCATTACCGAGAGCCGACGGCTGAACGGCACCACTGCGCGCCCCTCGATCATCTGCAATTGCACCCGCGGGTCATCCTGCATGAACAACGCGCTAAAACTGCGCTCGTGAGCTTCCAGCGTGGCGTTATCGGCTACCGGCAGGCTGACCACCAGTACCCGTAGCTGGAAGGTTACTGGCGAACGCAAGGCAATGCTCAGTTGCGCGGCACGCAACATGGCCAGCAGCCGGCTGCTGTGGCGGTCGCTGCCTTGCAATACCTGCAAGCTGAAAGTACCGATGTACTCGGGCCCGCCCGCAGCGACCAACAGGCGTTGTATCAGCAACTGCAGGGAGGCGCGCTGCGCCTGGGACATGTGGTTCAACAAGCGCTCGAGAACTTGCTGGTAGATATAATGCATCGCCTGGTCGTGAATAGCAGTCACGCAATCACCTCATCAACTTCATGCAGCCAGCGCATGCGGCACCCAACATATGAACGTGGGCATGCGCCAAACTTACCTAGAAGAAATTTCCTACAACAAAATGAAAGTAATGACGTAACCCTTCACTGTCGCCAAGCCATCGAGAAAAAACCACCGCTGCGATGGCCTGTCGCTGTCACATGCTGCTCTATATCAGGCATAGCCATGCTCATCCCACGTTCCTTGCACAAACTATCATTGGGCCATTATCGATAGGGAGGCAGCGCGAATTGAAGATACAGTTCAGGGTAAAAAAACCATTCAGCATCCGTGTCAGCTCACAGTGACTCGCAATGCAAAAGCGTTCAAGGCTGATTATTTGGCGGGATATTTCTGACAACCCGAAAGATACGGACTTATATGTAGTCCGTATCGGGATTTATTGTAGGAACAATCCTACTTTTAAGTGTTGAATAACTTTACCTCGCGCATAAAAAACCCGGGAGCTTGCCCGGGTATGTCACTTTGCGCCATCCACCGTCAGTGTTGCGCCATGTCCAGCACGACGCGCCCACCACACGGGCATTGGTCCATGTAGCGATGCGCCTCAACCACTTGCTCGAACGGGTACACCTTGATGATCTGTGGTGTCAGCAACTGGTCGGCGGTGAACTGGTTGATATCGCGCAAGGCACGCTGCAGTGCCACCTGGTCCTGGCTGATGCCAAGCTCTGGCTTGCCGGTGAAATTACCGATGCAGTGCACATAGAACTGAATGTTCTTCTGAAATGCCGCGCAGGCCGGGAACGGCGTCTGGTTGCCGCCTTGCAGCCCGTACAGCACCAGGCTGCCACGCGGCGCCAGCACATCACCCAGCAGCGACATCTGTGGGCCGCCCATGCCATCGAGCACCATGTCCACGCCGCGGCCATCGGTGTACTTGCCTATCTGCAGCAGCAGGTCCTGCTCTTCGGTCACGATCACTTTGTCTGCGCCCAGGCTCAGCAGGTAGTCACGCTGCTCCGCTTCCTTGGTGGCGGCGAACACTTTCAACCCCAGGGCCCTGCCCAGCTGCACGAAGGCAGGCCCGGCGCAGTGGCTGGCATCGGTGACCAGTGCTGTCTGCCCGGCCTTGGCCCGTGCCAGGTCGACATAGGCGAAGTAGGCGATCAGCAGCGGGGTGTAGTGCACGCTGGCTTCGATCGGGGTGAGCACATCAGGGTAGCGAGTGATGGCTGTACGGGGCAGTACGATGACATCGCCGTACACCGGGTGGTCGTTGGCACTGGTGGCCGGGAAGCTGGCGACCCGGTCACCGATGGCAATGTCATCGACCCCTTCACCGACCGCTGTCACCACCCCGGCCATTTCGTGGCCGATCCCCGCTGGCAGACGCGCCTGGGACGGTGCCAGGTTCTGGCGCCAAAGCACGTCATACCAGCTGACGCCAACCGCTTCGACGCGGATCTGCACCTCGTCGGCAGCGGGTGACGGCTCGGCCTGCTCTTCGCAACGGAGCACGTCAGCAGCGCCGAACTTGTGGAAACGGATCATGCGGGACATCGCATACCTCGCCTTTGTGAACCTCTAATTACCACTGACTCTATCCGGGCTTTACCCGTTAGACCATCAGTGGTCATTAATAGTCGACATGCTTGTCATCGATTGGGCACCTGACTTTCCCTGCGATTGGTCCCCCTAAACCCGTGCAGGGTAACAGCCTTTGGCCTTAAGATTCACCTCTGCCCCACATTAGGCGAAGCGCACCGATGAATCGAAACGACCTGCGTCGTGTAGACCTCAACCTGCTGATCGTGTTCGAAACGCTGATGCACGAGCGCAGCGTGACCCGTGCCGCAGAAAAACTGTTTCTCGGTCAGCCGGCCATCAGCGCGGCGCTGTCGCGCCTGCGCAACCTGTTCGACGACCCGCTGTTCGTGCGCACAGGGCGTAGCATGGAGCCGTCGGCACGGGCCCACGAGATCTTCGCCCTGCTGTCACCGGCACTGGATTCGATTTCCACTGCAGTCAGCCGCGCCGCCGAATTCGACCCAGCCACCAGCAATGCGGTGTTCCGCATCGGCCTGTCGGACGACGCCGAGTTCGCCTTGCTGCCGCAACTGCTCAAGCGCATTCGCGCCGAGGCGCCCGGTATCGTGCTGGTGGTGCGACGGGTCAACTACTTGCTGATGCCAACCCTGCTGGCCTCGGGCGAGATATCGGTGGGGGTCAGCTACACCAGCGAACTGCCGGCCAACGCCAAGCGCAAGGTGTTGCGCCGCAGCACACCGAAACTGCTGCGCGCCGACAGCGTACCCGGCAGCATCACCCTGGATGACTTCTGCGCCCGGCCCCATGCATTGGTGTCGTTTGCCGGGGATTTGTCCGGGTTCATCGACGAAGCCCTGGAAGAAATCGGCCGCAAGCGCCATGTGGTGCTGGCGGTGCCGCAGTTCAACGGGCTGGGGAGCTTGCTGGCAGGCACCGATATCGTGGCAACGGTACCGGACTACACGGCGGATGCACTGACGGCCGCCGGCGGCTTGCGGGCCGAGGACCTGCCGATACCCGTGCGCAGTTTCGAACTGCACATGGCCTGGCGCGGGGCACAGGACAATGACCCGGCGGAGCGGTGGCTGCGGTCGCGGATACAGATGTTCTTCGGGGACCCTGAGAGTCTTTAGAGGATCGTGTCCCGAGAGGTGGTGTAAATCATACTACGGCATTACTGAGCGTCCTCCCCGCCTATGCTTTACCAGCAGAAAACCAGGATCGGCCACGTAGGGATTATTCCTTACCATTCAATCAATACATCTGGGATGTACGCTCATGCCTGCTATCCACGGAATCGCCACGTTGACCTCGAATTTGCTGGAGGCTGATATCCGAAGCGGGCGCAACCTCACCACCCTGCCAGAAGACCTGGCGCAAACCATGCTCGCCAATGCGGGCCACGCTGTAAATCTGGACGAAGATATCGACGGTGAGGTCGCGATCTGATGCTGCGACATAGCTGGACACCATTGTTCCATGAAGGTGTGACTTTAGAGCTACGCAAATTGCAAGAAGCCGCCGACCGGGCCGAGCAGAACGACCCGTTCTCCGGCGACCCTGACAGTCTTTAGGGAAACTCCAAACAAATCACCCAGCACCCGGCAACGGCTGACTTCTAGGCTTAGAAAAGCTCGATTTGCAGGCGAGGATTATTGAACACCAGGGCAGTCCCCTGGTTTTCTGGCTTTGACATGCTCTAGTCCTGTTGCCGGACACTGCCATGTCCACTGCGTCGGCATCGATTGCATTTCTGCGCCCGCTCATTCGACGGTTTACCGGGCTACACCCGAGCGCTGCGGGACTGTTTGTCTCTACCGCTATCCGACAAGGCTTGACTCTACCGTAAGGGGCAGACTTTACCCTTGGCACTTCATTACCTGGAGTTTGTCATGAAGCGCAAACGCATGCTCGTAATCCTCGGCCACCCTTCGAACGACAGCTTTTGCGGCGCTGTGTCCGAACGTTATGTCGAGGCCGCCAAGCAAGCAGGCCATGAGGTGCGCCTGCTGCGCCTGGACACTCTGGATTTCGATCCGGTGTTGCACGATGGCTATAACCAGATCCAGCTGCTTGAACCCGATTTGATCGACGCACAGAACGACATTACCTGGGCCGAACACCTGACATTGGTGTACCCGATCTGGTGGGGCGGCATTCCGGCGTTGCTCAAGGGGTTCTTCGACCGCGTGTTTCTACCCGGTTTTGCCTTCAAGTACCGCAAGGGCTCGCCCTTCCCGGATAAGCTGCTCAAGGGCCGCACGGCTCACCTTTTGGTGACCATGGACACGCCGCCGTGGTACTACCGGTGGGTGTATCGCATGCCGGGCCTGCACCAAATGCGCAAGACCACCCTGGAGTTCTGCGGCATAAAACCCCTGAAAACCCTGACCTTCGGTCCGGTATTGGGCTCCAAGCCGAAACAGCGTGAAGCCTGGCTAAAACAGGTCCAGGCAGTCGCCAGTCACTGATCGGCCCCGGTCGGGCCCTGCCCTGCGCAGCCCAGCCGAGCCTCCCTGCCGTGACACCTCGTCGAACGTGGCTTCCCAGCCCCTGACGCTTGTGCAAAGATGTCGCGCGCCTGTACGAGCGCGCGACATCTTTTCGCTTCTGCTGCGTCAAAAAAAGGGATTTTCATGTACATCGGCAAAGCAGCCCAGCTGTCGGGCACCACCGTCAAGAGCATTCGACATTACGAAGAAATCGGCCTGTTGCCTCCCCCGCAACGCGAAGGCAAGTACCGCATCTACAGCCAACAAAGCGTAGAGCTGCTGACCTTCATCAAATGCGCTCAGCAACTGGGTTTCAAGCTCAAGGAAATGCAGGCCATTCTGCAGGATCATCGCGGCCAGGAGCTGCCCTGGGATCTGGCCATGCAGGCCATCGATAACAAAAAGCAGGAATTGATGGGGCAGATCCAGGCCTTGCAGCAAGTGCATGACGGCTTGGTTGAGTTTGAGCTGAGCCTCAAGGATGCTCAGATGCAATGCCAGTTCGAACACCTGGAAAAAGCCCGCTGAATCCGCACCGCCACCCCTGAACGGCCATGGCGCCCCGTGCCGTTTCCAGCACGCAGGCGCCCCGGCGATTTAGCCTGGCACAGCCCCACCCCTCGGCTGCTCGCCCTCTTGCACTGCTGGCTGCGGCACAATCGAGGCAAAGAACCACGGCGAAATCAGCGTGACCAACAAAATGGTCATGAAGCCGCTGGATGACAGCGCCAGTATCACCAATACACCCAGGTCAATGACGGGTTTGTAGGCGGAGAACAGCAACGCGACAAAGCCCATCGAGAAGATCACGACGTTGACCACCGTCGAGCGCCCAACGCCCTGCATCGCCGCCAGGATGGCCTCGTCGATCTCGATGCCCTTCTGCACCAGCATCTTGATCCGTGACAGCAGGTGAACGGCGTAATCCACCACGCCCACCACCAGGAACGTCACCAGTGTGGTACCGATGTTCAACTCGATATCCAACAGGTACATGCTGCCGTACACCGTCACCGACGTGGTCAGCAACGTCAGCATGCCGAGGATGCCCAGGCGTACTGACTTGAGCCAGAACATCATCATCAAGGTCACGGCCAGCAACGCCAGCGAGAAGCTCAGCACCTGACCCTGGGTGATTTCCTGCAACACGCCGGTCCATATGTACGGCGTACCGGCGTGGGTGACTTGCAGGTTGGCCGGTTTGTTGATGGCCAGCCAGGCGTCCAGTTTATCGAGCATCGCCTGGTAGTCGCCCGCCACAGAGGAAGTCATGGTGAACAGCGTCACCGCCTTCGAATAATCGGCATTGAGCACGTTCTGCAAGTCAGTGCCGCCACCGTTCTCGAACATCATGATGTGTTGTTCGATGAGCGAGTTGCCATCGACATCGAAGGTCTCCGGTTTCCCGTCATCATCGACCACCGTCACCTGCTCCACCGCCTGCGGCACCCGCAGGAAAGCAGGGTTCATGTCGTTGAGCACGAGGTTCATGCGCTTGATGTAGGTCGCCACCGAATAGGTGTAACTCACGTTCGGCTGAGCCTTGATGAACTGGTCCAGACGTTCGAGGAACTGCACGGTTTCAGTGGTCAGCGCGCCACGCGGCGTATGGGTGTCGAAAGCGATCCAGCCCGGCGATGTACCCGCGACTCCGGCCCGGTTGATGAACTCGTCGGACATCCGCACCGGGCTGTCCTTCTTGAAGTAGGCAATGCCCGAATCTTCGATATCCACCTTGAACGTGAACACCGTCATCATCGCCAACAACGGCAGGGTCACCAGCAGTACCGGTTTGCGCCAGCGAATCAGCCAGGCACAGAACACCACCAGATAGTGGGAGATCAGCGACTCTTTCAGTTGCACTTTGCGCGGGACGGCATCTTTGCCCCAGATCGAAATCCACGCCGGAATCAGTAGCAACGAGATGATCAGCGCCGCCGTCAGGCCGATGGACATGAACACGCCAAAGTTGCGGATGCTGACAATGTTGTTGGTGGTGGAAATCAGGAACGTCGCAATCGTCGTGACCGTTGTCAACACGACGGGCGTGACCATCAGGCGCTGGGTTTCACGGTTGGCTTCGCGGAAAGACTTACCCGCATTGAGCTGTTCGTAATACTCGGCCATCACGTGGATCGCGTCGGCACAACAGATGGTAAACAGGAACACTGGCAAGACACTGGTGAGCAAGTCCATCGGCACACGCAGCAGCGCCATCAGGCCAAGGGTCCAGATGGTGCAGAACAGGATATTGAACAGCGGCAGCACCACGCCAAGTGGTTTGCGAAAGAAGAAAACCAGCAGAGAGGTCACCAACAGGAACACGATCGGGAACAGCATCGCCAGGTCGTGATCGATGATTTCCTGCTGTGCCGCAATGAAAATCGGCATGCCGGCGATGAACACCTCATCGGTGAACTCCGGGTGAGCGGCCTGGTACTTCGCGATGATCTCGCGGACCTGGTGATAGGCACGCAACTGGGCCTGAGCGTCATCCTGTTTGGTGCCCAGTTCGGCGACGACCATGGCGACTTTCTTGTCCGCCGAGACGACGCCGCCGACCATCTGCTCGTTGCCCATGATCTGCGCTTCGACCTTGATCGGGTCCATATCCAGGGCGTGCAGGGTCTTGTGGATCCACAACTCGCCATCGGCACTCAAGCTGATGTTCTCCAGGTCAGCCATCGAGGCCATTTCCTGGATCGGGTTGAGCCGCTCGGCAAGAAAGCTCAGGAACTGCAGGTCATGGCTGTCCCAGTGCCGGGCAATCGCATGGTCGCGCAGCGCTTTGGCGGCAGCATAATCGTTCTGCGAAAAACCCTCGGCGAGGATCTGCACCAGCAAACCCTGGGCCTCATGGTCGCCACTGTGGAGGCCGACGATGCGCTGCAGTTCGACACGGTCCTCATCGTTCGCCAGCATCAACCGGCGTATGGCCTGGGACAGTTCGAACTGAGCGTTCAGCGACGTGGTGTTGAAGACACTCTCGGGGTTGCTCAGCGCCACCATGACCGAGTCATACGTGCCGGTAAACTCGCGCTGCAAGTCAATGATCGTCTTGCGCGCCGGGTGAGTGTCCTTGAGCAGATACGGATTGGTGTCCGACATCAGCGCGCCGAGGGTGTAGGTGAAGTAGGCGGTGATCGCCACCAGCACGAACACAATTGCCCGCGCATAGCGCTCGACGAAGTTCAGGTATCTTTCCATGAATGAGGGTTCCAGATGAAACGAAAGCGGCGCTTAGCGGGCAGACACGGCGTATTCCGGCAAGTCGCCGGCTTTCAGCCCGCGCTTGATCGCGGTCTGCGTGAACAGGCGGTCGTCCAGCGCGACGTTGTACTGCAACTGGTTGAAGCGCAGCTGAGAGCGCGTACCGGCGATGAAATCTTCGGTTTCGCTGAAGGTAATGCTGTCGATCTGGTCGATGGTTTCAGTCTTCAGGGTGCGCATCTGCTTGAACATCACACCTTTTACATCGAAGAAGTCCTGGCGCAGCACCAGTGAGTTCTTCTTGTCAATCCAGACCTTGAGCTTGTTGTAGCCGGTCTTGGCCAGCACGGCTGGCGTCGCCGGCTCACGCTCGATCACGTAGCAATCGCGACCCTGCAACTGCTCTTCGCCAACCAGCGTTTGGCGATAGTCTTCGGCGCGAATCTTGTCGAGGTCGGCATAGGAGTAGTCGCTACCCATGAACGCCCCACGTTTGTCGGTGGTGGAAATCCTTCGGGTCTGTCGACTGACCGGCAAATACATCCATTGGCTGTCTTCGAGGCCCAGGGCCTCCCGCGGGTTTTCGATGTGGAAGGCGACGTCACGCACATCACTCGGCGCGGAGAAATACATGGTGAACTTGTCGCTGTCCGGATAATCCTTTTGCAGGTAGCTGAACTCGCGGATGCGGCTGTTACCTTGCTTGTCGATCAGGATCAGGGACACCTGGGACATGAAGCTCTTGCCGTCATCGCGGTCCCGGGCCTGGCGGATGATATCGTCGGCCGTGCGTGTTTCAGCTGCCATGGCGGCAGCGGCGCTCAGCAGCAGTGCGCTTGCAGTCAGGGTCTTGAAGATGGGCAACATCGCGATTTCCTTTTCATGGTTTGAGTGGTTCGCACACCGCACCGGTGTGGTCAGAACAGATAACCGGCGGACAAGCGCACCTGGTCGCGGTTGGCGTACGCACCGAACTGGCGGTCGGGCTTGCCGAAGAACACATCGACTTCGAGCCCCAGCTTGAGCCAGTCCACCGGTTTGTAGGTGAAGATCCCCTGAACGAAACTGTCGTCCTGCGCTGGCGGCGACATGCCGAAAACCAGACGGGTCTTGAGACGATCCTGGAGCTGCGAGCCCTCGGCAGACACGGTGAACAGGTCGTCGCGTTTGTCCTGGACCATGCCGGGCTGCCAGTCGAGCAGCCGCTGGTGTTGCCACTGCGTCGAAATCAGCCAGTCCCGCAATAGGTAATCGACGCCCAGCAGCGACTTGGTCATCGCCGTCTGGTCGCTGCCGTAAGCGCGGTAAGGATTGGTGACGCGCCAATTGTCGAAGTAGGCAACTTCACTGCGTATCACGATGCTGTGGCCGGCATCGATGGCCACACTGGCGCCGCCCATGGAATAGCGCGGAAATTGCCGTTCGAGGCGAATCAGGCCCTCTTCGGTTTGGCCTTCGACGGCGTAAACCGGGTCCTGTTGGCGGGCGTTGAGGGCAACGAAGCTGACATCCACCGTGCCGATCCGGCCGTTGGCACTGGCGCCGTAACCGAAGCCACTGTGACCGTCATAACCGGGCCGCGAATCGACCACAAACATCTGCGGATCGGGTGTGGCAAAGATCGGTGCATCGAACTCGCTGCCGACGGCCGGCGCCTGGTTTTTCACAAAATCAGTGATCACCAGCGCTTCCAGCTCCCACTCGGCGACCGGCTGCACCATGCGAATCATCGGCACGGCAATGCGGCTGTCTTCCAACAGACCGATCACACCCTCGCGATAATCCAGCGGGTTGATCTGATCGAGCACCCGTAATTCATCTGCACGCCCCCACACCACCTGCTGCCAGCCCACCGTCAGTTCGCCGTCACCGACGTAGAGCCCCCAGTAAAGGTGCCGCCAATCGGCAGTGGCCCGGTAATCGTCCCGGGCTTGCGCGCTGTAGGGGTTGTTGCCGTCATAACGGAAGTCGTAACGGGCTCGGCCCTTGGCCTTGTAGTAGCCGCTGTCCCAGGCATCCTCCAGGCTGAACTTCAGGTACACGGCCTTTTGCGTGACCTTGTCGTCACCGTGCAGACGCACGGCCGTGGCAACGCCGATCTCCGCTTCATGATGCTCCGGCAACCACTCGGCGATCGCCACTGGCGAGCCGAGGCTGACCAGCGCGGCCAAAAGGCCGCGGTTCAATCCCAGTCGAGCCATGGTTACATTCCCAACCCGGCACCGCCGTCGATCATCAGGCTTTGCGCCGTGACACCACTCGCCTGCGGGCTCGCCAGATAACGGACCATGGCCGCCACTTCGTCGCCCTGAATGAAGCGCCGTAGGGGCAACTTCTTCTTGGCATTGCGCAGGATTTGCTCGTGGGTGATCCCGGCGATGCGCGCTTGAGCCGCCAATTCGCCTTGCAGCATCGGTGTGTCGATCCAGGCGGGCAGGATGGCATTGACGGTGATTCGCCGTGGCGCCAGGTCCAGCGCCAAGGCTTTGGTCATGCCGATGATGCCGTGCTTGGAGGCGCAGTAAGCGGTGTTGCGAACCTTGCCCGCTCGGCCGAGGATCGACGACATGTTGACGATTCGCCCACCATCCGCCATCAGTGGCAGGCACAACGAGGTGACGTAAAAGGTGCCGTTGAGGTTGATCGAAATGACCTTGTGCCAGTTGTCGAGGTCTTCGGGTTCGTTCTCGTCGCAGACCCCGGCGCTGTTGACCAGCACATCGACAAAACCGACCCGGTTGGCCAGGCCCTTGAACAGAAGTTGCAGGCTGGCGAGATCGGCGATATTCGCTTGATGGGTTTCGATGCGAGCGGCAAACGCGCCCTCGGTGACCCAGCTCTGCAAGGTTGCCAGATCCCGATCAAGCAAGATCAAAAGGTGCTCGGCCTGGGCTGCAAAATTTTCCGCGACGGCGCGGCCAATACCATTGGCCGCGCCGGTAATCACAATCGTGCGTGCCTGGCTCATAGCATTTTCAATCCGCCGTTGACGGACAAGACTTCGCCCGTGACGTACAGGCCGCGCTCGGCCAGATACAGCACCGCGTCGGCAATTTCTTCCGGCCGGGCGAACCGTTTGATCAACAGCCGCGACTGGATTTCCTGCTCATGGGCGCCAACCAGTGCTTGGCTCATGTCGGTGCTGACGATGCCGGGAGCCACCGCGTTGACCCGGATGTTGCGTGGCGCCAACTCCACCGCCAGTGCCCGTGTCAATGCTTCTACACCGCCTTTGGCGGCGGCGTAGTTGCTCTGGCCCTTGCCGGGCTTTTGCGCAGCCACCGAACTGAGGTTGACGATGCACCCGCTGCGTTGGCGCATCATGCAGGGCAGCACCTGCTGACAGCACAACAACGTGCCGACCAGGTTGGTCTGGATGACCTCGGTGATGTCGCTCAACGATTGCGTGGCGAGCAAACCGTCACGGGTAACACCGGCGTTGTTGACCAACAAGTCGATACGCTCGAAACGTTGCTCGACCCGCTCAAAAAACGCCTGAATGCTCTGCGCGTCCTTGACATCACACTGCACGGCCAGGCACTCCCGGCCGAGCCCTTCGACCTGCGCCTGCAAGGCAGCGGCTGACGCCTCGTCACGCACATAACTGAAGGCAACCTGATAACCCGCGCCGGCCAGGGCCAGCACGATGGACTTGCCAATGCCGCGGCTGCCGCCGGTCACGACAGCTATTTTCTGAGTCATGACCGCTCCTTAAAGTGAGTTTTGAGTTTTGAATTGCGCGAGGGTAAAGCCGTGGGTCGCGGCCAGTGCGCGGACCTGCTGAACTTGCTCACGGCTGATATCGCCGTAGGAGCCGTGCTGGCTCATGCCAGACAAGCCCATCAACACCGACTCGGCCATGCACGCATACAGCTGGCCTTTTTTCAGGTAGGCCCGCACGTTTGGCGCCAGGCCGTCGTCGAACGGCGTCTGGACGATACCGCCGTGCATGTAGAGCACGTCTTCGCGTTGGCTCGGCAGGTCTTGGTGGACGTTCAGCGGCACGGCGATATCGCAAATCACGCTGCGCTCGGCAAAATGTTCGGCACCGAGGAACGGCTGAGGCGCATTGGCAGCGCACAGGACAATCCGTGCGCCCTTGAGGGCGTCGAGATCGTTGGTGACCGTGATGAAGGCGTTCGCGCCAAGGCGCTCGTCCACCAGACGGGCGATGTGCAAACCGAGGTCGGCTTTTTGTCCATGTGAGTGCAACAAACCACCAAAACCCTCAAGTGCCAGCAGTCGCTGCGCCAACCGGTCGTGTTCGGCCGTGCCTTTGAGGATCGAACGGGCCGCGTCGGCATAAATCTGCTGCGCGGTTTTCTCCAGGCGCCGAACCGAGCCGTCACGACCGCTGCCGATCAGAATCAGGTGAGCGACGGTGGCGGACAGCACCGAGGCATAGGTCGACGCAACGTTACCGGCGGCACCGACAACGGCAGCGGTTTGCTCGCGCAGTGCCAGACCTTGCTGTACACAGCCTTGCTCGATGGCTTCGAGCCCCATGCCGATGGTCAGGGCATTGCCGGACGTCAGCGCCATGTCGGCAATCTTCAGCGCCTGACAATTGTTGGTGACGATCGAGGTGTACATCCCGAGGCCGGCGATGTTGCAGCCATCGGCGCGGGCATCGGTGACACGTCTGCCGACTTCTTCGCGAATGCTGTCCAGGTCACCGCTGCGGATGTATTCGGCCATGGCATCCGAATCCATGCACAGCGGGTACAACGTGAACTCCACCGCCATACCGAGGCGCGACCGAATGATCACCGGGCCAACTGGCACAGCGCGGCGTTCAGGCTTGGTGCGGTTGATGAACGTGCGTTTTTGTTCCGGGCTCAGGGCTGCCAGCGAGGGATCGACGTCACCGAGGATATCGGCATCGATCAGGTGGTTGATGAACGCTACCCGAGCGACGACCTCGACTTTGGCATCGATGTTTTCAACGGGCTCAGCCACCCGAAAATCGTCCTGACGGGCTGGCACGGCGGGCATCGAGTCCGCGCAGATACCCGCCGCCAACGGCAACGCATCGCCACGGCGCAGCATGTCGCAGACCCGTTGCAGGGCACCGATCAGCCCGTCGATTTCGCTCAGGGTGATACAGGCTGGTGGCTCCAGGCGAATCACGTTGGAGTTGCTGCCCGACGGTGCTACCCGCAACGCCTCGAATTGCAACAGGTAACCGGCGATCAAGTAACCCAGGGCATCGTTGTACTGGGCCGACGCCTGTACCAGCGAGCTGCTGACACTCAAGTCGTGCAGTTCCAAACCCACCAGCAAGCCACGCCCGCGCACATCGGCGATCACATCCGGGTAGGCCATCTTCAGTTCATTGAGCGAAGCTTTGAGGTAGGCGCCCTTGGTGCGTATGTCCTTGAGCATCGCGTCGTCATTGGCAAACAACCGGCGCAATGCCGACAGCGCGATATGGCAGGACGGATCGTCCTCGGCGAAGGTCGAGCTGTGGATGTAGCTGAACTCACCTTCGTAGTGGCTGCTGCGGATCACCGTCGCGGCGATTTTCATCAAGCCGCCGCCGAGGGCCTTGGACAGGCAGTAATAGTCGCCTTGCAGGTTGAACTGGCTGCTGGCAAGAAACGTCCCGGCGCGACCAAAACCCGACTGCACTTCATCGACCACCAGCGGGCATTGTTGCTCGTTACACAGCTTGCGCAGCCCCAGGTAGAACTCGGCCGCGAACTCGTTGATACCGCCTTCGCCCTGAATCGGTTCCACCAACACGGCGGTAATCGCACTGAACGGCAGTTGCAGCACGTTCAGGTGGTCGCCGTCCCATTGCAGGCTCAACCAATGGTGCGTGTGTCGGGCCGGCAACTCCTGCAACTGATGGGGCTGCTGTGGGTCGATGAACTCGACGTTCAGACCAAAACGGGCAAACGGCGCGCGGTACTGACGGCCATAGGTCAGTTGCACGGTATTGACCAATTTGCCGTGGAAACTGCCGCGCAGGGCGATGAATACCGGTTCGATGTGCAACTGCGCCAGGTTGTGTTGGCGAACGGCTTCAACTACCTGACGCAAGGTCACGCTGTTCAGGGTGGCCGGCAGGACACCTGCAGGCAGGTCGAGGTCGGCCACATCCAGCTCGCGGTAAGCGCGCTCGCTGGCGGTCAGGCTGGCCAGGGTGAAATCGATGTCGTCGAACTGCTTTTGCAGGTTCTTCTGGCGACGGAACTCCGCGTGCTTGACGGCAATTTCCACCGCCTCCGCGCCACTGTTGGAAAAAGTCGAAATATAACGTTCGGTGTTCTTCAGCTCGCGATTGAAGGCGTCGCTGAGCGCCCGCCCCAATTGCCCGGCCGCACCGCGGATCGACATTTGTGCGTTGAACGGCACGTCGCTGCGCAGCAGCGCACATAGCTGATCGACAAACTGTGGGTCGTTGTGGCCGAACAGAGCCGCACCGTAACCGCCGAGAAAGTCGGTGACCGTGACCATGTCGCCCTTGGGGTTGCGGTAGAACAACTGGCTACCGAGGGCGCGCTGAAATTCACACTCCAGGCCCAGTGCCTGGAGCAGGCCGACGAATTTGGGCCGAACGAAATCGCGATAATCCATGACAGTCATATCCCTTGAAAGTAAAAAAGAGGCGGTAGTCAGCGGCAGTCCCGAGTGACCTTTGCGCTGTAAAGCACCTGATAGGCGGCGCTGAATCCGTTGTCGTCGCGGTTCAGCACCAGGCAATGCGCAAGGCTCGCGGTGTGGGGCGCGCCCTTAATGAACGGCAGGTTTGCCACTGGCTGCTGCAAACCGGCAATCGGCGGCACGCTTTGGGCCTGCAATGCGCAACGCGCAAGCATCAGATCCACCAGGCTCGGCGCCGCGCTGAGAATGCCGTTGATCGCCAACCCGCTGGTAATGTGCGAGGCGCGCGCAAGGGCCAGCGTCTTGCACAACACGCGGTCTTTGTGCGCATCGCCGGTGCCGCTGCACACCAACATATCGGTAGGGCTGTCGGGCAGGCTCAAGTGACCGAGGGCGGCATGGGCCGTCATGTCGGCGAGGCACACCTGAGGACCGGCCGGCAGGTCTTCGCGCCGGCGCAGCACCAGTGCCGCCGCGCCCTCCCCGGCAATGCCGCCGGTGCCCCGAAGGTCAAACGGCAGCAGAGAGTTCGAGCCGTTGGCGCTGATGACACCCGCCTGGACCAACCCGGACAGCGCCAGGGCATCCAGCTCGCTGCCCGCACCGACAACGATTGCCGCGTCAATTCGGCCATCCTGCAAAGCGGCCGTAGCCTCACGCAAGGCTGCCAGGTTGCCGGCGACACCTTGCATATAGGCGTTGCACTCACCCACCAGTTTCAGCGCCAGGCTGGTGACACCCAGCAAGCAGTTGCTCAAGCCTTTGAGCACCAGAAAAGGGTCCTGGGCACGGTCTTGCAGGATCCGTTTGGCGAACGCCGCCATGTCGGCGACGCCGTCCTGCCGACAGCCGAGCAACAACTCGGCGTAGGATTCCAGAGACGGATGGGTGTAGCCGCCCTGGCAGCAATACAAACCGAAACGGACATCCGGCTGATCATCGGCCAGGCCTGCTTCTTCCAACGCCTGACGAACCGCGCTGACACCCCAGATTACTGCCGGCGTGCAGTAACGCTGAAGGTTTTGCGCAAGGTCTTGTCGGCTGCGTTGGTGGTCCTGATCCTGAATTTGCCCGAACGCCACCACGCGTTCACTGCTGAACCGTCGGGCGTTGAGCGCCGTAATTGCACTGCGCCCTTCGGTTGCGGCCGCCCAGAAAGACTCGACACCCCAGCCGCTGGGCAACACGCAACCCGCACCGGCAATCGCGACCGCCTGTTTCATCGCGGCGCCTCCCGGTACTTGCCCAGCGCCAGGGAAGTGTTGAGGCCGCCGAAACCGAAGGAGTTGCTCAGGGCAACGTCGACCTTGCGCTTGACCGCTTGATGGGCGCAGTAGTCGAGGTCGCATTGTTCGTCGGCATCATGCAGGTTCAGGGTTGGTGTAACCCGATCATCCCGGCAGGCCAGGGCCGTGAGCATGAACTCCGGTGCTCCGGCGGCCGCAATCAGGTGGCCGAACTGGGATTTGTTGGCCGTCACCAGCAACCGCCGATAATGTTCGCGCTCGGCGAACAGGGTCTTGATCGCCAGGGTTTCGGCGGCATCGTTGAGGGGTGTCGACGTACCGTGGGCATTGATCAGATCGACCTGTTGCGGCGCAAGCCCCGCATCTGTCAGGGCCGCCTGCATCGCCAGCACCGCTCCCCGGCCCTGCGGGTCGGGTGCGGTGATTTTGTAGGCATCCAGGCTGCTGCCGAAACCCAGCACTTCGGCGTACGGCGTTGTCCCTCGGGCGAGCGCCCGTTCGAGGGTTTCGAGCACGACAAAACCACCGCCCTCACCCGCAATCAAGCCACTGCGATGGCGATCGAACGGCCGGCACAGTTCGGTGCCCCAACGCTGTTCGCTGCTGGCAGCGCCAAGCAGATACAGCGCGGTCATGGTGTCCAGGCTCAGCACCGAATCGGCGCCCCCGGCAATGGCCAGCTCGACCTCGCCGCGACGGATCATCTGGAATGCATTGCCGATGGCCTGGGACGCTCCCGCGCAGGCGCTGCTGATATTGATCACCGGGCCTTCACTGCCGATGCCATCGGCAATCACCCGCGCAAGTCGGTCGTTGCTCTGACACAGTGAACTGTCAGGATCGACCTGCGCCTTTCGTGCCATCAATTGAGCCCAGGACGGCGCCTGCGCCGGGTTATCCGGCAGGCCGAGCAGCATGTCCTGCAAACGATGAGCAGGCGCGCCGGACGCTGACAATACCGCCGCGCCACGCAACTGTTCAGGGCTCAGGCCACTATCGGCAATGGCTTGGGTGGCCGCGACCCAACCAAAGCGGGTGCGTTTTTCCAGCGACAATCCCCAGGCCGGATGGTCTTTCAAGTGTGCCGGCATCAGGCCCATATCCACGGGCGCTGCGTAACGCACGGGGAACGCACCCGCCTCGACGCCTTCCGGTTGCCATGGCCGAATGCAATGCTCGCCGGCCAACATTCTTTGCCACATGGACTGCCACTCGAAACCGAAGCCGGTGACGGCGCCCATGCCCGTGATCACGATCCGTGTGGGGCTCATGGGTAACTCTCCATTGTCTCTGTGTCCGACGACGTTCTGGCCAGCAGCACCGCGCCCCAATGTCCGCCTCGGCTATGTTCGAGCAACAGCGTGTAACGGCTGCAATCCAGTGCCCAGGTCACAGCGATTTCGCTGAGCAAGGCGCTGGCGCCCAAGTCGCCTACCAACGCCTTGGAGTGTTCGAGGGTGTGCCCAGATAGGGTGAACAACGCGGCAATCTGCGGATCCTGTGCATCGGCGACGACTTGCCCGATATCACTCAGGCGCAGTTTTTCGTTGCTCAAAGCACGCTCGATGACGTCGCGACCAACTGCCAGTCCACGCTCGGGTTGCGCGCTGTAACCACGGGCAAACCCGGCAATACGCAACGCAGGTTGAGCACCGCTGCCCGGGGTTGTCGTCAGCAACAGTGCCGCAGCACCTTCGCCGAAAACCCACGGGCCGGGGTTCACAGGGGGGTGAGTCGCGTCACGCAGGTACAACGCCGGGGTGATGTTCGGACTGCTACTGACGACGACGGCAGCATCGGCACGGCCTTCGCTCAGATGGGCGGCGGCGTCCATCAAAGCATCCAGCCCCGCATTGCCCTGGGAGCAGAAACCGCCCATGGGCCCCTTGCAACGCAAGGCCTCAGCCGCGTGGGCCATGACGCTGCTGTTGAGCATCATCAGCGCATGCAGCGGCGGTGTGTGGGCAAAGAATTGCGCCAACAGATCTGCCGGTTGTGCGCCAATGGCCTGCACTGCATCCCAGCAGGAGCTGGGGCCATCCACTTCCGGAATGGCAGCGATCAATGCGATCCGCTCGTCGGGCAGTTCCAGCCCACGCAAGGTCTCGGCGAGACGGCCGGCGCAGTACAGCAGTCGCGCACCCTGAGGCTCGAGGCTGCGGGACAGTTTGCGGTCGTACACACCCGCCGGCAAGGCGGGCGCTGCGACACAATGGGCCCGAAGTGCCGGGTCGAAATCCAGCGGCTGCGCGGCCTGAGGTTGGCTGTCACGAGACGCACATTCAGTACCGGCGGCGTTGAGCACCGACGCAGCAGTGATATAAACAGCGAGTGAATTGGATCTGGTCATGTCATGCCCTGCCCAGCACCAACGAACTGTTCACGCCACCAAACCCGAAGGAGTTGGAGAGCACGACATTGATCGGTTGCTGCAACGGTTCGCAAAGGAATTTCAACGCCGGAAATTCGGATTTTTCCGGCTGAAAATTGAGGGTCGGCAAGGCCACGCCCAATTGAATGCTCATCAACGACAGCACTGCCTCAATGGCACCACTGCCGGCCAGCGAATGCCCTACGGCAGATTTGTTGGCGGTGAACGTCATCTGCTCCAGGCTTTCGCCGAAGACCTGCGCCAGGCCCAGGGCCTCGCAACGGTCATTGGCCTGTGTCGAAGTGCCGTGAACATTTACATGGTCCACAGCCGCACCGGTCAGTCCGGCATCGGCCAGGGCCGCCGTCATGCAGGCGGCATATTTGCTGCCGTCGCGGCTGCTGGAGGTGATTTTCTCTGCCTCGCACAGGTTCGCGTAACCCAGCACCCGGGCCAGCGAACGGGCCTGACGACGCTCGGCATGCTCGCGGGATTCCAGCACCAACAGCGCCGCCCCTTCACTCAGCACAAAACCGCAGCGGTCCGGCATGAACGGCCGGCTCTGTTCTTGTGGGGAAAAGTCAACTCGCTGGCAGAGTGCGCCCAGCCCATCAAAGCTGTAGTAGGACAATTCATGGGCCATCAACTCCACCGCGCCACACAACGCCAGGTCGATCTCGCCACGGGCGATCGCTCGATAGGCGCTGCCGATGGCCATGGTGCCGGCGGCACAGGCATCGGAATGTGTGGAGATATGGTCACGTACACCCAGCCATTCGGCGAGATGGCGGGTTTGCTGATCAACCCGCCGGGCAAACGCACCACCGCTGAGGGTGTGGTTATCCAGGTACTGGTCGAGATCGACCCGCCCATGATCGTCCATGTAACGGCTGGCGTCCCGCAAATCACCGCTGACGCAATGTTTGTTGGCCCCGACGAAAACACCGCTGGCGACGCGGGCAAATGCGCCGTCGGCCAACCCGGCATGGGCCAGCGCCTGACGGGCCACGTAATGCGCCAGCCATTCCTGGCGGGAGGTGGTTTGCAGGTCGCCCGGAAAGGCCGCCGCGATGACCTGCCATTGTTGCTCATCGATAAATCCGGCCGCCGGGTTCGCAAACCCCAGTTCGACAAACGCCGGGTGCTGGCGAATGCAGGAACGGTTTTCGCTGATCGTCGTGAACAGCGAGGTCGCATCCAGTACCGTGGGAGCCACCAGGCCATAGCCCGTGACCAGAACCTCTCGGACCTGCATCAAGGCAACCCCTACGCCGAAGCCTTCAACTGGGTGGCCGCGTACTGCTCAACCAACAGACGTGAGATCGAGTCACCGTCCAAAGGGGTCAGGCGAGCACTGCAACCGCCACACACCACTTGTTTGCGTTCATTGAGTTGAGCATGAACCGCGCCACACTCAGGGCAGGTCTCGGGGAGGTAGTTGAACACGTTATGGCATTGCTGCGCCCAGTTACGCACGGTGGTGGCCGAGAAGACATCGCCCGGCTGCATGCCCGCATGCAACTGGCCCGGCGCATAAGCGCTGAGGCTCTGCTCCAGCAAGGCCACGCCGTCCTGCGTGATTCGGCCTTTTTCGACAAACCGGGTGGCGTCACCGAACACCGCTACCGCGTGATCCAGCACGCTGGTTTTTGGCAAGGTGCAACCATACTGACGGCCCAGCTGGAAGCTCAGGTCGACGATGTCCAGCGAGTCGGCGCTGAGGTCGTCAACGATGCTGCTGTGCTCTGTCACGTCGCCCCTGTCCAACACCAGCAACTGCGCAAGAATCTCCTGTGTACTGCTGATAACGCTGTCCAATTCCAACGGATTGTTCATTGATTGTTTCCCTACAAAAGCCGCATTGAACGAATAAATTCATCGGGCCAAAAAAGCGGTTTTCAGGCCAGATCTATCGAGGGCCGGGAGTCTAAAGTCTCCCCTTAAGGGGAGAGTCAACGCGCCATCATTGCTTTTTGTGAGAAATCCCGACGCGCCCTGAAACCTTTGATTCGTGCAGCTCAATGGGGCTTGGAGAGGGATCGTAAAAGGACAAAAACGATTGATTGAAACAGCACGATAGTTCCAGAAATGGGTGTCACCGTGCCCGCAAGCCCCAGAGGCACCCTGCGCAGCGGAACGGCTTTTTCGGGTCGTGAATGTCGTCGATCAGCAGGTTATTGCCCGCGTTCACCGGCGTGCCCATCAGGTGATGGACCAGCCCCGATGCAAAGCCGACCAAAGGCAACAGCCAGATGACCCAGCGGTGGGTAGTTGTTTGATAGTTGGGTAGCAGCCCTGGTCAATGATTATCGAGAGCTGCCAGGACAAACGCCTTGACAGGCAACTCAACCGCCTCGACGAGCGCCGGCTTGCAGATGCTCGTCAAGTCGGGCGATGTGCTCCGGGCCGATGCCGCAGCAGCCGCCCACAATGCCAGCCCCCTCCTCGACCCACTGCTGCGCCCACTGCAGGTACGCCTCGGGCCCTAGGTCGGCACGAATATCGAGCAGCGTATCGTTGGCCTGGGCATCTTCACGGACTGGAGGAAAGGCATTGGCATAGACACCCAGCGCTAACTCGCGAGCCTCCTGCTTCAATACCTGCCGGGCACTGCGCAGCGCTGCGCCCATGCTCTCCGGTTGGCTGCAATTGAATAGCAAGGCGCTGGCCCCCAGTTCAAGCGCCAGCAAAACTGCCTGCTGCACGCTTTCACCCGAGCGCAGCAAAGGCACCGCGTGCTCTGTGTCGGGATCGAGTAACGTGAAGGACAGCCAGAGCGGCTTGCCATCGCCGTCCAGGGCCGCGTGCACGGCGCGCGCTTCGGACAGGGAGCTCTGGGTTTCCGCCAACCAGAAATCCACATGGGGCGTCAGCCCGCAGATCAATTCACGGTGGATGGCCTGGGAACGGGCTGGATCAAAAAGGTCCGGGCGATACGACCCCAACGCCGGCGGCAGTGAGCCGGCGACCTGTACCGAAGCACCCGCCTCGTCGGCAGCACCACGGGCAAGCCGCCCGGACAGTTCAGCCAGCGCCCGCCCGGAGCGCGCAAAGCGTTCCTCGCCAATGTGAAACGGCACCACCGCGTAGCTGTTGGTGGTGATTACCCTGGCCCCGGCGGCAATGAACGCTCGGTGAACCTGCGTCACGTATTCGGGCGCTTCGAACAGCGCCAGTGCCGACCATTCCGGCTGCCGGAAGGGTGCGCCGATCCGCTTGAGTTCTCGTCCCATCCCACCATCGAGCAACGTCCATGCACGCCGAGTCATTGGGCTGCCACCTGGGTGCCAGTGGCACTCAACCAACGATCGACGGTCGCCTGATTGGCGGCGACCCAGGCTTTGGCCGCAGCATCCGCCGGCTGCTTCTCACGCTCGATCTTGAGGATCAGGTCGTTGAGGGAGGCCGGGTCGATACTCACGTTCTCCAGGAAGGCGGCAATCCGCGGTGCGCGCTGGCGTAGCGCAGAAGACGCGAGGATGTGCACCTTCGCATCGGGATACGCGCAGGTGATGCTGCTCTTGTTCAGCCAGTCGGCATCCACGGTCGGGCTGATGAATTTCCAGCAGCCGTCAGCCTTGTACAACGGGTCGCCCTTCTTGTTGTCCTGAGCATAGCCATCGAATGGCGGTTCATCGAGACGGCGCAGGTCATAGGCGGAGAAGATCCAGTCCGGTGTGTAGGCGTAGAAAATCACCCCACGCTCGGCCTTGTAGGCAGCATCCAGCTTCGCGTAAGTCACCGAGGCCTCCGTGGAGACCGACTCGAAGTTGCCGTCGAAACCGAAATCCTTGGCTTTGATCTGACCGATATAGGTCGACTCCCAGCCTGCCGGCCCGACCAATAGCTGGGACTTGCCACCGCCCAGCGGAGCAAACAACTTGGCGACCTCTGGCTTTTTCAGGTCATACACCGACTTGACGTTGTACTTGTCCTGGATGTAGCCCGGAATATAGAAGCCCTGCACTCCGACATAGGGCTGCTTGTTGGGGATCAGCGACCGGGTACCGCCGGTCACATACTTGGCGAAGGCTGCTGATTGGTTCGGCAGCCAGATGTCGGTCAGTACGTCCACCGAACCGTCACCCTTGGCAGCGGCGGCGAACAGTACCGGCAGATCACCGGCCAGGTAGGAAACCTCGCCGTCAAGGCGATTGGAAATGATGTCGCCGAGGATGTGCTGGATGGCGATGGCGCCGGTCCAGTTCTGCTCGCCAATAACGATCTTGTCCTTGGCGAAGCTTGCTGTCGCCGGCACCAGCGCGGCCAGCAGAGCGAACCCGGCAAGGCCGCGGGAAAGGAATCGGGTCATGGAACCTGTTACTCCTGAGTAGAATGATGACGTTTGCGAAGGGATGCCTGAATGATCCGGTCGGGCACCAGGGCACAAAAAACAATGGCAATACCCGCCAGGACGCCCTCACCACCCTTGATGTTGCGCAAGGCGGTCATGACGTCGTAGCCAAGGCCTCCGGCACCAATCAGTGCTGCCACGACGACCATGGACAGACTCATCACGATGGTCTGGTTCACCCCCAGCAACAGAGAGCCGGAGGCCAATGGCAACTCGACCCGGGTGAGCGTCTGCCAGGGCGTTGCGCCATGGGCGAGCGCAGCCTCCACCGCGGCCTTGGGCACCTCCTGAATACCCAGGGCGGTGAGACGGATCATCGGTGCCAGGGCGAAAATCACCGTGGCGATCACCGCGGGCGTCTTCCCGACCGAGAAGAAGGCCACCGCTGGAATCAGGTAGACGAATGTCGGTAAGGTCTGCATGACATCCAACAGCGGCGTGACCAGGCGCCGAGCCAGCGCCCGCTTGGCAAGAAGAATGCCGGTGGGAATGCCGATCAGCAGCGACAGCAGCACCGAAGCACCGACCAGAGCGATGGTAGAAATCGTACGCTCCCAGAAACCGAACAGGCCGATATAGCCCAGGGCTAACGCAGTCGTCAGGGCCAGGATTGCACCGGCGGAGCGCCAGGCGAGGTAGACCAACGCAAGCGCCGGTACCGGCCACGGAATCCAGCCCAGCGCACCTTCGACGCCATCGATGACGGTGCGCACCGCCACGATCACCCCGACAAATGCGCTTTCGAAGGTTACCTGAGACCAGCCAATCAACGCGTCGATGGCACCAGCGGCCGCCAGCATACTGTCGCGATCGGCGGGGAACTGCACCAGTGTTCCGGCAGCCTCCGGCGTCAGGGCGCGCCATACGGTCAGTGCCTGACTCACCAGTAGCAGCGCCAAGGGTAAAGCGACACCCGGAGAGTCACGGCCGTGGCCGTGCAGGCTCACCCAAGCACAACCCAAGCGATTGACCAGCAGCACTGCCAGTGCTGAGGCCGATAGCCACCCCGCCCCCTCGCGCCAAGCGCCAGCAAGCATGGCCAGGGCCGCCAACTCCACCAGCAGCGCCAGCCAGAACCAACCACCTCGTCCGGCGGCAGCGAGCGCTGCCGGGCCCAACACGCTTTGGCGAATCCAATGGATTGTCGATCGCGCTGGCAGCTCGGCCGACGCTGGCTCGCTGAGCACCTCGTCGCTAGACGACGCAATGCTCGGGCCGATATGCGGCCGCTCGTCGAAGAAATCCGCCACGCCCTCGTCCGCCGGGTGTTCAAGCAATTCACCCGGGGTGCCGACCTGAATCAGCCGACCACCGCGCAAGACGGCGATACGGTCTGCCAGACGTAACGCCTCGCCCGGGTCGTGGGTCACTAGCAGCGTGGTGATTCCCCGTTCGCGTACCAGTTGCATGAAGCGCCCCTGCAAATCGCGGCGGATGGTGGGATCCAGTGCACTGAAAGGTTCGTCCATCAGCAGAATGTCAGGATTGGTGACCAACGCCCGCGCAAGCCCGACACGTTGCTGCATGCCACCAGACAACTCGTGGGGAAAACGCTCGCTCCACGCTTTCAGCCCCACCGCCTGCAACTGCCGTAGTGCCGCTGCGCGGCGGGTACTTTCTGGCTCACCGCGCAACTCCAGGGGCAAGGCCACGTTGTCGAGCACGCTTCGATGCGGCAGCAAACCGAAATGCTGGAACACCATGCCGATGCGCTGCGACCGCAGCTGGCGCAGCGTAGGCTGCGTCAAGCTGCTCAGGACCTCACCGTCGATGAGCACCTCGCCGCTGCTCGGCTCTATCAACCGGTTGACGTGGCGCAGCAAAGTCGACTTGCCGCTGCCGGATGTACCCATCAAGCAAAGCACTTCGCCACGCCGCACCGCGAGGCTCACTTGCTCAACCGCGTTGGTGGAGTCTGACCGGCTCCCCTCGTACCGTTTGGTGACCGCGCGAAATTCCAGCGCAATATCGTGAATCGATACAGAGCCAAGGGCGTCTGCGCTGACCCGCGCAGTGGTTTCCAAAGGGTCGTTGGCAATTTGTGGGTATTTATCAGCGATCACGTCGCCCCCTGGCGTTCAATGGATTCCAGGGCAGCGAAGCAGGCTCCATGCCAATCGGCCAAACCCCGCGGAATCAAGCGCGGGATGGGGTTTTACCCAGACGGCATGGTGTTGAGGAGGCAGCAACGTTGCATGGCTGCTGTTGCGTGGGAAACAGCGATGAACAAGCCTGCGGTCTTAGCCGATTTATATTACTAGAAAGAATATAAATATTATTTTTTATTATTTTTAGAGATATAAATCGACTTTTATACTTTCATCAGACCCGCGATGGATCGGAGTGACAGTGTTGGAGGGTAGACATTTCTGATGCCAACGTCATTGCCTGCCTACGGCCGATCTCTGGTGCTGTTGCCGCTGCACCCGCTGTTCAGTTTCTTCCAGGCGCTGACGCTGCCTCCGGCGTATACGCCAGCAAGGCCGACTTCTGCGACTCCCCAAGCGTATGTGCTGAGCAAGATTGCCTGAGGAGCCGCTATGCCCCCCTTATCCGCCCTCCCCACCCGCCAGCGAGGAATACCGAGTGACAACCCCTCTACGACCTGCCGTGCTCACCCCCTTGCAGACTGCACGTCGCCTAGCGACGGAGTTCGCCGAAACCGCCGTCGAGCGGGACGAGGCCGGCGGCACCCCCAAGGCCCAGCGCGACGCTATCCGCCAGAGCGGCTTGTTGGCCCTGAGCATACCCACCCAGTTTGGCGGCCTCGGCGCTAGCTGGAGCGAAACCCTGGAGGTGGTGCGCGAATTTGCCCGGGTCGACAGTTCCATTGCCCACGTCTTCGGCTTTCAACACCTGATGCTGGCAACCGTACGCCTGTTCTCCCGCCGCGATCAGTGGCAACCCTGGTTCGAGCAGACCGCACGCAAGAACTGGTTCTGGGGCAATGCGCTCAACCCCCTGGACAACCGCACCGTACTCACACGCTTCGATGGTTGGTACGAGTTTTCCGGCAAGAAGAGTTTCTGCTCAGGCGCCAGCGACTCGGAAATGCTGATTGCCTCGGCAGTCGATGAAAGCGCTGGCGGCAAGCTGCTGATCGCTGCCATCCCCAGCGGCCGCACCGGTATCACACTGCATGATGACTGGAACAACATGGGCCAGCGCCAGACCGACAGCGGCAGCGCGACTTTCGAGCGCGTGCGCGTCGAAGAGAATGAGATGCTTCTCGACCCCGGCCCGCTGAGCACCCCCTTCGCCAGCCTGCGCCCGCTGATCGCCCAGTTGCATTTCGCCAACGTGTTCCTGGGTATCACCGAAGGCGCTCTGGAAGAGGCTCGCCATTACACCCTGAAGGAAGGCCGCCCGTGGTTCCGCTCCACAGCCCGACATGTCAGCGAAGACCCTTACATCCTGCGCCACTACGGCGAGTTCTGGGTCGGTCTGGAGGGCGTGCGCCTGTTGGTGGAGCGCGCCGCGACGCAACTCGACGCGGCCTGGCACAAGGAGCAGGCGCTCGGCGCCGAAGAGCGTGCGCAACTGGCGCTGGCCATCGCCACGGCCAAGGTGGCGGCGGCCCGCACTGGCCTGGACATCTGCAACCGCCTGTTCGAGGTCACTGGCGCACGCGCGACCCACGCCTCGCTACGCCTCGATCGCTACTGGCGCAACCTGCGTACCCAGAGCCTGCACGACCCGCTGGACTACAAACTCCACGAGCTGGGTGAGTGGGCACTGAGCCACACGCGACCCACCCCATCTTTCTACTCATAGGAATCGCCATGCAGTTGCTGACCCTCCCCCCTTCGCCGTCACTGGCGACATCGATCCGGGCAACCGCACAGGTCTTTGAAGACGCTAGATCGCAGGCGCTGCTCGCCCACCTGCAACAGGTCGCCCCCAGCGAGGCCAGCGTCCTGATCATTGGCGAGACCGGCACCGGCAAGGAGCTGGTCGCACGCCACATACACAACCTCAGCGGACGGCGCAACGGCCCCTTCGTCGCGGTGAACTGTGGCGCCTTTTCCGAGTCGCTGGTGGAGGCCGAGCTGTTCGGCCACGAGAAAGGCGCCTTCACCGGCGCCCTGGCGGCCAAGGCCGGCTGGTTCGAGGAGGGCAACGGCGGCACGCTGTTCCTCGATGAAATCGGCGACCTGCCCATGGCTATACAGGTCAAGCTGTTGCGCGTGCTGCAAGAGCGTGAAGTGGTGCGCCTGGGCTCGCGCAAGAGCATCCCCATCGACGTGCGCGTGGTCGCCGCCACCAACGTGCAACTGGACAAGGCCATCGCTGCCGGCAACTTCCGCGAAGACCTGTACTACCGCCTCAACGTGGTCAGCCTGCAACTCTACCCGCTGCGAGAGCGCCCGGGCGACATCCTGCCGCTGACCCGACACTTCATCAAGACCTACTGCAACCGCCTGGGTTACGGCGAAGTGCGCCTGTCCCCCGAGGCCGAACGCAAGCTGCTGAGCTACGACTGGCCCGGCAATATCCGCGAGCTGGAAAACGTCATCCACCACACCCTGCTGGTGTGCCGCAATGGCCTTGTGCAGGACGACGACCTGCGCCTGTCGCACCTGCGCATCGAGCGCCAGGACAAGTCGCCGGTGAGCACCGCCGAAAGCGCCGAAGAACAGTTGCTGCGAGCCTTTCAGCGCCTGTTCGAGGAGCAGGCCGGCGGCCTGCACGAGAAGGTCGAGGACAGCCTGCTACGCAGTGCCTATCGTTTCTGCCACTGCAACCAGGTGCACACGGCCAGTCTGCTGGGTCTGAGCCGCAACATCACCCGCGCCCGACTGATCGCCATCGGCGAACTGGTGGTCAACCGGCGCCGGCCAGAGCCCCAGACGCGCCCTGAGCGGGCGATACAACTATCAATCTGAGAGGCCGGGGGGACGCCACCGGCCCTGCGGGCACGCTCAGCCTTCCTGGCTGCAATCACGCGGGGTAATACCCTTTTCCTTGGCATATTGATGCGACGAGGCCTCGATGATCGGCCGCAAGAACGCGCGGTCGGCCTGTACCCAGTCGCTGATCAGTTTCCACTTCTGCCCGTCCCACTGCTGGAAGCGCACCGCGCCACCGCCTTCATGGTCGGAGCAGGACAGTTTCAGCGGCTGCACCAGCCCCTTGGCGCCGAGTGCCTGCAGGCGGGTATCGTCCAGGTTCAGGTGTTCGAAGCCCCAACGCACCTGCTCGCCACTCAGCGGTTGCCTGCCGAACTTCTCCTGAGCCAGACGCAACGCCTCGACGTTGAGGATGCCGTTGACCACGCCGAGGTTGTAGTACACCGTGCCGAAGCGCTTCGGATCGGCCAGGTCGCCTTGACCCTTGTCCACCACCGCCTGTTTGATGCCCTGCAGCACCGGGAACTCGGTACCGGACGGATGCGTGGTGATGGCAATGAAGCCCTTGGCTGCAGCGCCGGCAGGCGCCGCATCTTCCTCGGAATTGCTCCAGATATTGCCAATGATGCGGTCGGCAGGGAAACCGACCTTCTGCGCGGTCTTCAGCGCCACCGGGTTCATCACGCCCCAACCGCGCAGGATGACCCAGTCCGGCTTCAGGCGGCGGATGTTCAGCCACTGTGATTGTTGCTCGTTGCCGGGGTGCGGTACCTCCAGCAGGCTCAACTCAAAACCGTACTTGTCCGCCAGGGCCTGCAGCACCTCGTTGGTTTCCTTGCCATAGGGCGAACCGTGAAAGAGCGTGACGATCTTCTTGCCCTTGAGCCCCTGCTCGCCGCCTGACTGTTGAGCGATCCAGTTGACGATGGCCGATACCTCGGAATAGGGATTGAGCTGCAGCGGGAAGACGTAAGGGAATACGCTGCCGTCGGTGGAGTCGGTACGCCCATGGTTGATGGTGATCAGCGGCAGCTTGTCGGCCGTGGAGCGCTCCAGGGTGGCATACGCGATACCCACCGACAGCGGATTGGTGGCGGCAGCCGGTGCGCCGTTGAGCCCACCCTTGAGGCGCTCGTAGCATTCCACCCCCTTCTCCACGACGTATTCAGTCTCGCACTCGCTCCAGGTCAGCTTGACGCCATTCACGCCGCCTTCGGCGTTGACGTACTTGAGGTAATCGATAAAACCACCGAAGAAACCGGTACCACCTGCGGCATAGGGGCCAACGCGGTAGCTCTGCAGGGGGAAATACTGTTCGTTGGCCGCGTGCACGTTGAGTGCGCCGGCAGCTAAGCTTACGGCCAGCGCCAGGCGGCCGAGGACGGATCGGGTCGACATCGTGGTTATCCTTTACAAATCAGTGGGCAGTGACATAAGGCGGGCGAAGCCCGGTGCGAAGGTTCGCTCAGTAGCGCAACGGCCAACGCCGAGCGCGCTCGCGAAAGCGTTGCCAGAGGCGCGCCAGGCCCTCCGGTTCCCTGATCAGGAAGATGATGATCAGCGTGCCGAAGGCAATCTTCTGCAGGTTCTCTATCTGCCCGGCGTCGATCAGCCCAGTCGGCAGCAATCCGGCCAGGTTCGACAGCAGCACCGGGAACAGCACGATGAAGGCGGCGCCCAGGAAGTTCCCGAGGATGCTGCCCAGGCCGCCAATAATGATGATGAACAGGATCTGGAACGAGCGGTTCAGGTCGAAGCCGTGTGGCTCCACCGTGCCCAGGTAGGTGAAGGCCCAGAGCGAACCGGCCACGCCGAGGTAGAAGCCGCTGATGGCAAAAGCCAGCAGTTTGGTCTTCAGCAGGGGGATGCCGATCACTGCGGCGGCGGTGTCCATGTCGCGCACCGCCATCCAGTTGCGCCCCAGCTCGCTGCGCACCAGGTTGGCGCCCAGCCAGAAAAGCGCGCTGACCACCGCCAGGGTCAGCAGGTAACGCCCGGCCGGCGACGAAAAGTCATACCCGGCCATCAGCAGCGGCGGCGCACTGATCACCCCCGAGGCACTGTCGTTGCTGAACCAACTGAAGCGGGTCAGCGCCCATGGCACGAAGAACTGCGCCGCCAGTGTCGACACCAGCAGATAGAAACCCTTGATGCGCAGGCTCGGCAGGCCGAACACCACGGCCACCAGCGCCGCCACCAGGCCGCCGAGCAGCAGGCTGGCGAGCAGCGGCAGCCACGCCACGCGCAGCTCAAGATTATAGGCCGCGAAGGCACCTACTGCCATGAACGCCGCCGAACCCAGCGACAGTTGCCCGGCATAACCGGTCAGCAGGTTCAGCCCGAGGCCGGCCAGCGACAACAGTAGAAATGGAATCAGGATGGCACTGAACCAGTAATCGTTGCCCAGCAGTGGCACACCGATGAAGGCAAACAGGACCAAGGCCGCCAAGCCCAGCCGATCCTGGCGCAGGCGGAAGAATCGACGGTCGTCGGCGTAACGCACGCTGAACTGACCCGCTTCTCGATACAGCATGATCGACGCTCCTCAGACTCGCTCGATGGCGCGCTCGCCGAACAGCCCAGCCGGACGCACCAGCAGGAACAGCAGGGCCAGCACATAGGGAAACCAGTTTTCGATGCCGCCGCCGATGAGCGGCCCGAAATACACCTCGGCGAGCTTCTCCGAAGCGCCGATGATCAGGCCGCCGACGATCGCCCCGCTGATCGAGGTAAAGCCGCCGATGATCAGCACCGGCAGGGCCTTGAGCACCACCAGCGAGAGCGAGAACTGCACCCCCAGGCGTGCGCCCCAGAGCAGCCCGGCCACCAGCCCGACGAACCCGGCCACCGCCCAGACCACCGCCCACACCCTCGGCAGGCGGATACCGACGCTCATCGCCGCGCGGGGATCGTCGGCCACCGCACGCAGCGCCAGGCCGATGCGCGTGCGGTTGAACAGCAAGGACAGAAGCACCACCAGGGCCGCCGCCGTTGCGGCGGCGAACAGGTCGAACTGCGACAGCAGCAGACCGCCCAGCTCCAGCGGCGCGTCGCTGATGGCCAGCTCCAGGCCGTGAACCTGGGCCCCCCACAAGGCCTGGGCGGCGCCCTCGATGATGTAGGCCAGGCCGAGCGTGGCCATGAACAGGGTTATCGGCGAACGCCCGACCAATGGCCGCAGTACCGCCCGTTCGATCAGCAGCGCCAGGGCGATCATCGTCGCCAGGGTGACGAGAAAGGACAGCCAGAACGGCACGCCGCGCTCCAGCAGGCTGACGAAGGTCAGCGCGGCGAACAGCACCATCGCCCCCTGGGCGAAGTTGAACACACCGCTGGCCTTGTAGATCAGCACGAAGCCGATGGCCACCAGGGAGTACATCACCCCCGCCAGCAGGCCGCCGATCAGCACTTCGAAAAAGAATTCCATGTAGCGCTCCTGTGTGGGAACAGCCCCGCGTCGGCTGCCGGGCGGACACCCAGGTAGGCAGCGATCACGTCGGGGTTACGGCGAACCTGCTCGGGGGAGCCGTCGCCGATCTTGCGGCCGTAATCGAGCACCACCACATGGTGGGAAATGCCCATGACCACGCCGATGTCGTGCTCGATCAGCACCACCGTCATGCCGAACTCGCGGTTGATCTCGACGATGAAGCGGCTCATCTCGCGCTTCTCCTCGGCATTCATCCCGGCCATCGGCTCGTCGAGCAGCAGCAGGCGCGGCTCGGCGGCCAGCGCACGGGCCAGCTCGACCCGCTTCTGCAGGCCATAGGGCAAGGTGCCAACGATTTCGTCACGCCACGGCTGGATGCGCAGAAACTCGATCACCCGCTCGGCGGCAGCACGCTGGCGATTGTCCTCGCCTGGTGCGCGGCCGATGCGCAACGCCTGCTCCAGCCAGGCACTACGGCGTTTGAGGTTGCGCCCGGTGAGCACGTTGTCGAGCACGCTCATGCCCTTGAACAGCGCGATGTTCTGGAAGGTGCGGGCGATGCCGCCGCGTGCCGCTGCATGTGGGTGCATCACCCGACGCTGCTGCCCGGCGAACCGAATACACCCCTGCTGCGCCCGGTAGACGCCATTGATGATGTTCAGCAGCGAGCTCTTGCCCGCGCCATTGGGCCCGATCAGCGCACAGATCTCGCCTTCGGCGACGCTGAAGCTGATGTCGCTGATGGCCTTCACGCCCTTGAACGACAGGCTGATGCCCTCCAGTTCCAGCAACGGGGAATTCGACATGAACGCTCCTCAGACGGACTGAGCCCGGCTTTGCGACCGAGCAGCGAGGGATGAACGAGGGCTGCGCACGGCCTGCCAGCAGGGCGCCTCCAGCCAGATGCGCGGCGCCACCCCAAGCACGGCGAAAAACGCCTGCACCTCGCCAGGCAGGGCCTCACCGACCAGCAGCGGCACCCGGGTACGGCTCAGGCCCAGCACATCACGCAGCGGCCGACGCAGCAACACGTGGCCAAGGCTGTTGCGCAGCAACCCACCGCGCGCGTCCAGTGCCCAGTCCAGCCAGCGACGCAGCAGGCTGCCCGGCAGCGGTAGGCGCTGCTGCGCCAGCGCATACAGGCGGCCGTAGCTGTCATGGGTGCCGAGTACCAGGGTCGGGCCGAGTTCACGGCGGTCGGTGTCGCGGGTCGCCAGGCTCTCCGGAAAGTTCATCCGGAAGCCTGCCAGCAGCCAAGGCGCCAGCAGGTAGCGGGCCTGGCCGCTGGTGGCGAAGTTGCGGGAGGCCAAGCCTTCCTCGGCCGCCGTCAGGTGCTCCTGTTCGACCAGCCGACGCCCCTCGGCCAGCAACTCGGCATGGCTAAGCCCGTGCTGCTGAACCTGGCCACCGGCACCCAGCCGGTGAAAGCTGAACGCCAGGCGCTCGCTGTGCGCCTGGACCGCCAAGGCAGGATCGGGCAACTGCGCGGCCAGACGAGCGTAATTCGGCACGCCGGACTCCGCCAGGCCACGGCCATCGGCGTAGAACAGCAACGCCGGCACATGACCGCTCGCCAGCACCCGCTCGACCTCCTCCTGGCCTTCGGCGAAGACGAAACCGACCTGCAGTTCACGCAACAGCATCCGTTGCTCCGCGTCCGGCATCAGCGGATCGAGGAGTGCTGCGACGCCGCCCAGCCACTGCGCCGCCAGGCTTGCCAGCAGCGCCTCAGGGCGCGGCCGGCTGACGATCAGCAGACTGTCGCCGGCCGCGAAGCCGGCCTCGCGCAGCCCGGTGGCCAGGCTCTGCACCTCGCCCAGCAGTTGTGCCCAGCTGCGCGCCTGCCACAAGCCTAGGCGCTTGTGGCGCAATGCAATTTCCGACCCGCGTTGATGTGCCTGGGCCAGCAAGCTGGCCGGCAGGTTGTCGGCGAACGCCTCATGCATGGCAGCGCACCTCAGGCCACAGCGAGGGATGCATGCTTCTCCTGCTCCAGCTCGCGCACCAGCGGCAACACATGCTTGCCGAAGTACTCGACCTCTTCCTGGAAGTGCAGGAAGCCGGAGAGGATCAGGTCGACGCCGACCGCCTTGAGCGCGACGATGCGCTGGGCGATCTGCCGTGGCGTGCCGATCAGGTTGGTCTTGAAGCCGTCGTTGTACTGCACCAGGTCTTCGAAGGTCGACTTGGCCCAGTTGCCCTCGCCTTCGGGGCTGGCCGCACCGGCGTTCTTCACTTCGCTGCCGAAGCCGTTGACCGCCTCCGGGTCGGCCTTGGCAATGATCTCCGCCAGCACCGCACGGGCCTCTTCCTCGCTGTCGCGGGCAATGATGAAGGCGTTTACGCCGATCTTCACCGAATGCCCGTTGGCCGCTGCCTTGGTGCGGATATCGTCGACCTGGGTCTTGATGCCCTCGACACTGTTGCCATTGGTGAAGTACCAGTCGGAAACCCTCGAGGCCATGTCGCGCGCGGCCCGCGAGCTGCCGCCCTGGAAGATTTCCGGGTGCGGTTGCTGCAGCGGCTTGGGCTTGAGGGTGTAGTCGTTGAAACGGTAGAAATCGCCGTGGAAGCTGAAGTTGTCCTGCGTCCAGATGCCCTTAAGGGCACGAATGAACTCCTCGGAACGGCGGTAGCGCTCGTCATGGTCCAGCCATGGCTCGCCGATGGCGCGGAGCTCGCCCTTGAACCAGCCGGACACCACGTTGATGGCGATGCGGCCCGCGGTGAACTGGTCGATGCTTGCCAGTTGCTTGGCTGCCAACACCGGCGTCCAGGGTCCGGGCAGGATGGCGGCGATCACCTTGAGTTTTTCGGTGGCAGCCAGCAGCGCGTGGCTAATGGTGACCGACTCGTGCTGGTTGTCAGCGCCATATCCGGCGGTGAAGCGGATTTGCGAAAGCGCGTACTCGAACCCGGAACGCTCGGCAATCTGCGCCAGCTTGCGGTTGTAATCGATGTCCCAATGGGTGCGTTGTTCGATCTTGCTGACGACGAGGCCACCGCTGACGTTGGGCACCCAGTAGGCGAATTTGATCGGTTGGCTCATGGCGATGTCTCCTGTAACTCGGAAAGTCAGGCCGCGCGGGCGACCGGGATATGAAAGAAGGCGCCGACGGTATCGAGTACCCGCTCGATCCGTTCGAACTGCGCAGGGTCAGCCAGGCGCTGATCGTCGAAAGACTCGGCACTGGCGTACAGGCCGTACGGCAGGGTGTGGGCCTGGAAGAAAGCGAATAGCGGGCGCAACTGGTGATCGATCATCAAGGCATGTCGCTCGCTACCACCGGTGGCGGCAAGCACCACGGGCACGCCCTTGAGCGACTGGTGATCGACCAGGTCGAACAGGTGCTTGAACAAACCGGTGTAGGACGCGCGATACACCGGGCTGCCGACCAGTAGCAGGTCGGCTTGTTCGATGGCCTGCAAATGCGGCCGCAGGTCAGCCGAGGCGCTATCGCGCTCCAGCGAACCGGCCAGGCTGGCGGACAGCTCGGCGATGCGCACCCAGTGCACCTCCAGCTTCGGCAACACGGCCGGCAGCCGCTCCACCAGGGCCTGCAGCAGACCATGGGTGCGTGATGGGACCCGCAGGCTGCCGGACACCACCACGATCCTGATAACACGTGCGTTCATGCTCATCCCTCCTCGCCCAGCGGGCATTGCCTGAGGGAGATTCAGCAGCAACCGTGCCAACCCATAAAAACCATTAAATTCAAATACTTGCTCGCTACCGCCAACAGCCTGAACTGTCTTTTGGCCAGCAAGCTGTTGAACCACTGCCCCTCCACCAACAGTTGCCCGGGAAAACGCAACTGCCCGCCCACCAACAGTCATTCAGCAAGCTGTCGGCAAGCGAACAGCCAGCCCCACCAGAAATTTCACAACCCATTGATTTAAAAGACATTCACTGCAAGGCACGAAGTTTGCGAGAGCATCGCCGTCAGCAATCGCATCAATCGAGGAGAACTGCGATGACCGCCCAAGCCCAGCTGCCCCATCTGTCTACCGGTACCCAGTACCAATCCCTTGCCGCCCGCTTCCGCCCCATCTTTACCCGCATCGCCGAATCCAGCGTGGAACGAGAGCGCAACCGCACCCTGCCCCATGAGCCCATCCAGTGGCTCAAGGAAGCCGGCTTCGGCGCCGTGCGCGTGCCCGTCGAGCACGGCGGCGCGGGGGCCTCGCTGCCCCAGTTGTTCCAACTGCTGATCGAACTGGCCGAAGCAGACTCCAACGTGCCGCAGGCGCTGCGCGGGCACTTCGCCTTTGTCGAGGATCGTCTCAACGCCCATGCCAGTGCGCCACAGGATGTCTGGTTCAAACGCTTCGTCGAAGGCGACCTGGTAGGCTGCGCCTGGACGGAGGTGGGCTCGGTGAAGATCGGCGACGTCATCACCCGAGTCTCGCGCCAGGGCGACCAGTGGGTGGTCAACGGCACCAAGTATTACAGCACCGGTAGCCTCTTCTCCGACTGGATCGACCTGTTCGCCCGCCGCGACGACACCGGCGCTGACGTGATCGCGGCCATCCGCACCCGGCAGCCCGGTATCACCCAGAGCGACGACTGGGATGGTTTTGGCCAGCGAACCACCGGCAGCGGCACCTCGGTGTTCGAGAACGCGGTGGTCGAGGAAGAGAACATCATCGACTTCGCCACCCGCTTCAAATACCAGACGGCCTTCTACCAACTGGTGCTGCTCGCCGTCATCGTCGGTTCCGGCCGCGCCGCCGTGCGTGACTTCAGCCAGGAAACCCGCAAGCGCACGCGCGTGTTCAGCCATGGCAATGGCGCAGCGGTAAGCGAGGACCCACAGGTTTTGCAGGTTATCGGCAGGGCCTCCGGGCTGATCTATGCCGCCGAGGCAGGCACCCTGCGCGCCAGCGAGGCCGCGCAGCAAGCCTACCTGGCGCGTTTCGGCAATGACGAAAACGCCGAGCGCAAGGCCAACATCGCCGCCGAACTGGAATCGGCCCAGGCCCAGGTGGCGGCCATC
Organism: Pseudomonas sp. JR33AA; assembly: GCF_021378985.1. NCBI lineage: Bacteria > Pseudomonadati > Pseudomonadota > Gammaproteobacteria > Pseudomonadales > Pseudomonadaceae > Pseudomonas > Pseudomonas sp. JR33AA. The sequence continues at coordinate 129,012 of NZ_JAJSAW010000004.1, read as the reverse complement.
GAAGCGGTGCTACGTGCCACCAGCGACCTGTTCAACACCCTCGGCGCCTCCGGTACCAGCACCACCAAACAGCTCGATCGCCACTGGCGCAACGCCCGTACTGCCGCCTCGCACAACCCGGTGATCTACAAGGAACGCATCATCGGCGACTGGCACGTCAATGGCAGCGAGCCGCCCTATGTCTGGCAGATCGGTGGCGGTGCCAAGCAGTCCTGAAAGCATGGCCTGGGGCACACCCCCAGGCCTCGTCATGACACTGGCGTTCCGCCCGGAACGCCAGAACTATCCAGCGCCGAGTCGCAATGCCAGCACCAGGGCGGTGAGCAACGTCAGGATTCGACTCATGCCTGCGCCCTTTGCTGATCTGCCAAGGCGGCACCGTTGAGGTAGTGGTCGCCGAGCAGTCGCCGTTGAGTGGGCAGTGCCGGTTCGGCGCTGCCCGGCTGTGGACGCGGCAGACTACTGCCGACCAGTTCGAAATGCGTCTGCGCGGCCAGGCGCGCGGCCTCGGCGGCGCCCAAACGAAAAGCGATGGCGGCCGACTGCGAGGCGTCGGCGCGTGCCAGCAACGCGTCGGCGGCATCGATACGGATGCGCAATTCGCCGACTGCAGCGATGACCAGCGCTTCATGGCGTGCACTCTGCCCGCGCAGGTAGTCAAGCAGAGCGGCCTCGACATGACGGGCATGGGCCAGGTCGCCCCGGCCTTGGGAATGGGTGTTGGACATGGCGTGACCTCAGTTCCAGGAATGACGTTGCGGCTTGATGCCGTTGAGCAGTTGATTGCCGACCAGGTGGTACTTCCAGCGCACCGGGTCATGCAGCGTGTGGGTGCGCGCATTGCGCCAGAAGCGATCCAGCCCCTGGCTGGCCAAAACGCTGCGCGTGCCGCCCAGCTCCAGCAGGCGACTGGACGCCTCTAGGGAAATCTCGGTAGACAGCACCTTGGCCTGGCCGACCACCACTGAGGCTTCAGCAACGTGCTCTTCGCTAGGCTCGGCGACGGCGCGATCGACGGCCTCGGCAGCGCGCTGCAAGATCGCCTCGGCCGCCTGCAGGCGCCAGGCCAATTCGCCGATCAGCGCCTGGCCAAGTGGATCCTGCCAGCCATGCTGCAAGCCGCTGTCGACCCAGGGGCGTGCCTGACGCGCCACGCGCAGGGTTTCGGCAAAGGCACCACGGGCGATGCCGGTGTCTACGGCGGCCTGGATGATCTGCGAGATCGGGCCATCAGCGGTTGGCTGGTTGTAGGCCTTCCAGGCCGGTATCACATCGCTCGCTGGCACCCGGACGCCTTCGATACGCACCTGGCCGCTGGCTGTAGTGCGCTGGCCGAAGCCATCCCAACTGTCGATCACCGTCAGGCCAGCGGCATCGCGTGGCACGAAGGCGATGTGCGGGCGGCCCTCCTCGTCGACACCTGCGACAGGGACGATGTGGGCGAACAGCGCCCCCGTGCAGTAGGCCTTCTCGCCATCTAGCACGGCGCTGTCGCCGTCGAAGCGGATCTGCGTCTGGAAGGTGGTGACGTACTGGCTGCGCGCCTCGGAAAAGGCGTTACCGAAACGGTAGCCTTGCAGCACCTTGGCGTAGTAGCGGCGCTTCTGCGCCTCGCTGCCGGTCAGGCCGAGGTTGCTGAGCACACCAAAGTGGTTCTGCGGCAACTGGCCGAGTGATGAGTCGGCGGCGGAGATGGTCGCGATCACCTCGCTGAGGGTGACATAAGACACCCCGGCGCCGCCGTGCGCCTTGGGCACACTGATCGCCCACAGACCGCTTTCGGAAAAGCGCTCCAGTTCCTCCCAGGGCAGCCGCCGCTCGCGATCACGCCAGGCCGCCTCACGGGCAAAATCCTCGGCCAAGCGCTGCGCCACCTCGATGGCTTCGGCGTCGCTACGGATGATCTGTGCCGGGCGCCGTGGCGCCGAGCTGACCTGCTCACGCAGATCGGCGGGTTGTGACTGGGTCATGTGTTGCTCCAAGCGTGATGGATTCCCCAGGGCTAGTGCACAGCCCGTACCAACCAGGAAAATCCTTCATATTCAATGGGTTGACGTGCAATCCAGATAATCGGAAAAGCACCTGTGGCGGCAAACTGTGGATTGGCTGTTGCCGGGCGGACACTTGCCTCAGAACCTGCCGACCGCTCCTCGCCTGTTTTTGCCAGGCCGCCATCGGTGTTGCATGGCGGTATCTCGCGAGACCGTTAGCTGGTGCTCAGAGGCTGATATCCAGCGGGTACTGGACGATCAGCCGCAGTTCGTCGACATTGGACTCGGCGACGTGATCGCCACCGACGCGGTGGGTGGCCTGCATCAGGTTGAACGAGAGGTCCTTGGCCGGCCCACTCTGCAGCACGTACTTCAGCCACAGGTTGCGCTCCCAGTGGCGGCCGTCCTCGGTTCCATTGAAGTAGCTGTAAGCGCCACCGGCGCGCGTGCCGTCGATGTCGGTACCGCGTACGTAGCGGGCCGTCAGGCTCAGCCCAGGGACGCCAAGCGGGGCGAAGTCATAGTCGTAACGGGCTTCCCAGGCTCGCTCATTGGGGTTGTTGAAGTCGGAAACCTGCGAGGCGGCATCCAGCTGCAGGTCATAGGTGTTCCACACGTAGTCGAACGGCGTGTCGCCATCGATGCGCGTGTAGGACAGCTTGAAGCCATGAGCGCCAGCGGCCAGACCGGCATGCACGCTCCATGAGTCGTTGTCGATCTGGCCGGCCAGCGCCTGGCCGCTGTCACGGGTGCGGTAATAATTGAGGCCGGTCTTCAGGCTCAGCTCGCTACCCAGCGGCTGCACATGGTCGACGCTGAAGAACGACTGGTTCCATACGTCGTCGAGGCGGCTGCTGTGCAGGCGCAAGGTGAGCTGGTCGTTGAACCGGTAATCGCCACCCAGGTACACCACATCGTTGGCCCCCTTGATACGCCCGGCATAGACGGTGCCGAGATCACCACGGTGGTTGCTGGCGTTGCGGTCGCTGCTCGACTCCAGCTTGCCGCCCTGCAGGCTCAGGCCATCCAGCGAGTTGTTGTTGAAGATGAAGCCGCGCAGCGTCTGCGGCAGCAGGCGAATGTCGCTGGCGTGCAGCACCGGGCTGGTCGGGCTGACGTCGCCATAGCGCAGCTCGGTGTCGAAGGCGCGCACCTTGAGCGCGGTGCCAACCTTGCCGTAGCTGTCCTTCGGCTCGCCATCGAAGTTGCTCCCCGAGCGCGACACGATGCCAGGCACACCGACACCATTGCCGACCGCCCCATTGCCGCCATCGAGCTTGAGCCCGACCAGCCCCTGCACATCCACGCCGAAGCCGACAGTGCCACGGGTGAAACCGGATTGCAGATTGGCGATGATGCCGTGGCCCCATTCACGATGCAGGCTCTGCCGCTCGCCATTATTGGGGTTGAGGGTAAAGTCGCCGTTGCGATAGTCCTGGCTGAAGAAGAAATTGCGGTTGAGCACATGGACCCGCGTGCCGTCGATGAAGCCTTCATCATCGCTGTCGGCAAAAGCGGGGCTGGCCAGCAGGATGGCCAGAGAAAGAGCTGTTCTGTAGCAAGCGGTAGAGCGCATGGCAGTGGTCCTTGGAATGACGAGGTAGGCGCCTTTCCAGGCGCTGCAGATCCCGTTGTTCCAACAACCATGCCAACAGAAAAAACCATTGTTATTCAAGCAATTGAACAACTTCCTCAACACTATGACGCACCGTCTGCGAAGCAATCTGCACAACTGCTGTTGCCGGCGCCACAGCGCTTTCGTCAGGGCGAAAAAAACGCGGCCTGGGCCGCGTTGAATGGAACATCACCTACTCAGTAAAAGGCGGTATGACTGCGCCGCTCCACAGCCGTCGCCACCGCTCAGTCAGCCTTGCCGCCCAGGTAGAAATGCTGAATATCTTCCCGCGCGGCCAGCTCGGCAGCACTGCCCTCACCTACCACTCGGCCGTTTTCCAGGATGTAGGCATGGCTCGCATAGCGCAGGGCAACGTTGATGTTCTGCTCGGCCACCAGAAAGCTCACGCCCTCCTGCGCATTGAGCTGGGCGACGATGGCGAAAATCTCCTCGACGATGATCGGCGCCAAGCCCATCGAGGGTTCGTCGAGCAGCACCAGGCGCGGTTTGGTCATCAGCGCGCGGCCGATGGCGAGCATCTGCTGCTCACCACCGGAAGTCAGCCCAGCCTGAGTCTTGCGCTTGGTCTTCAAGCGCGGGAACCAGGCATAGATGCGCTCCAGATCCTGCTCCAGTTGGCGCCGCGTCGGGTTACGCAGGAAGCCGCCACTGCGCAGGTTCTCCTCAATGGTCAGGTGGGCGAACACATGCCGTCCCTCCAACACATGGACGATACCCTGGCGTGCCAGCAGGTTGGCCGCGACACCTGCGGTGTCCTGCCCCTGGAAACGGATATGGCCACGGCTGACCTGCGCCCGGTCAGCCTGCACCAGGCCGGAAATAGCCTTGAGTGTGGTGCTCTTGCCAGCACCGTTGGCGCCTAGCAAGGCGACGATATCGCCCTGCCCGACCCGCAGGGATACACCGGCCACGGCGAGGATCGTGCCGTCGTAGATCACCTCGATGTCCTCCACTGCCAGCAGTTCGCTGCTGACGGCGGCTGGAAGCGTCGCATTGGTCATGGATTATTGCCCTCTGGTCGTCGTTCAGCGGGCGGCGCCTGCCGCCCCCAAGCCTTGAAATGCGTTGCCCGTCCCGGTCGCGGCCAAAGCCCCTGCCACAGCTGGAAAGCGCGCGCTCACGGCGCGTCGCACACGCGGGGCGTCACGCCTTTCTCTTTCGCGTACTCGGCAGCCTTGGTGTCGATCAGGGGGCGCAGGGTGGCATGATCGGCCTGCACCCAATCGGTGATCAGCTTCCACTGCTGGCCATCCCACTGCTGCACCTTGACGGCACCGCCACCCTCGTGGTCGCTGCACGACAGCTTCAGCGGCTGCATCAGCCCCAGGAAACCGATCGCCTTGAGGCGCGCATCGTCGAGGTCGAGGTGCTCCAGGCCCCAGCGCCCTTCCTCGCCATTGAGCGGGCGTGCGCCGAAGTGCTTCTGCGCGGCGCGGATCGCCTCGACGGCGATGGCGGCATTCACCAGGCCGGAGTTGTAGTAGACGCTGCCAAAGCTCTTCGGATCCTTGAGGTCGCTCTTGCCCTTGTCGAGGATGTGTTCCTTGATGCGCTGGTGGATGTCGAAGTCGGCACCGCCCGGATAGGGCGTCAGGGCCAGATAACCCTTGCCCGCCTCGCCGGCTGGCAGCACGTCTTCATTGGAGCTGGCCCAGATGTCGCCAATGATGCGGTCGACCGGGAAGCCGAAGCGCGCCGCGGTCTTGATCGCCACCGGGGTGGACACGCCCCAGGTGCGCAGGAATACCCAGTCCGGCTTGAGCTGGCGCACCTGGCGCCACTGCGAGGCCTGCTCGTTACCCGGGTCGGCGACGGGAATCTGGATGTTCTCGAAGCCGTACTTCTCCGCCAGCAGCTTCAGCGGCCCCTGGGTTTCCCGGCCATAGGCGGAGTCGTGGTAGACGGTGGCAATCTTCTTGCCCTTGAGCTTGTCCAGCCCTCCCTCACGCTCGGCCACGTAGTTGATGAATGCCGAAGCCTCGCTGTAGAAGGTCAGCATCACCGGGAAGTTGTAGGGAAAGACGCGGCCATCGGTGGCCTCGGTACGACCATAGCCGAGGGTGATCAGCGGAATCCGGTCGGCCTCGGCCTTGTCCGCCAGGGCATAGGCAGCCGGCGCACCATTGGGCTGGTAGACCGCCACCGGAGCGCCGTTGAGGCCGTTCTTGAAGCGCTCGTAGCACTCGATGCCCTTCTCGGCCGTCCACTCGGTCTCACACTCCTGCCAGACCAGCTTCACGCCATTGATGCCGCCTTCGACTTCGTTGATGTAGCGTAAGTAATCGATCATCCCGGCCCACACCGGAATGCCGCTGGAGGCATAGGCACCGACTCGGTAGGTGGCTAGCGGGAAGAATTGTTCATTGGCCGCCTGGGCCGCCACCGGCAGCGCGGCGTAGCTCGCAAGCGCCAGGCCGAAGGCGGCGATACTGCGTTTCAGGGTTGCATGCATGGTCTTTCTCCACAGCCGCCCGGCCCACGCGACGGTGGCCGAGCGTAGGTCATAGGGGTTTATTGCTCGTTGGCGCAATCACGCGGGGTGATGCCCTTCTCCTGGGCATAGGCGGCGGACTTGGCCTCGATCAGCGGACGCAAGGTGGTGCGGTCGGCCTGGATCCAGTCGGTCACCAGCACCCATTTTTCGCCGTCCCATTGCTGAACGCGGGCCGCACCACCGCCCTCGTGATCGGAGCAGGACAGCTGCAGCGGTGGCAGCAGCCCTTCGAAGCCACTGGCCTTGAGGCGCGCGGCGTCGATATTCAGATGCTCGAAGCCCCAGCGCGCTTCCTCACCAGTGAGCGGGCGGTGACCAAACTTGCCCTGGGCGGTGCGCAGCGCCTCGACGGCAATCGCGGCATTGATCAGGCCGATGTTGTAGTACACCTTGCCGAAGTAGCGCTTATCCTTCAGGTCGCTCTTGCCGACATCGAGGATGTGCTGGCGCAGGCGCTCGTGAATCTCGAAACCATCGCCACCGGGGAACGGCGCCAGGGCCTGATAGCCCTCGGCCGCCGCGCCGGCAGGAAGCACGTCGGCCTCGGAGCCGGCCCAGACGTCGCCGATGATGCGCTCCACCGGGATGCCGAAGCGCGCGGCCGTCTTTATGCCGACCGGAGTAGACACGCCCCAGGTACGCAGGAACACCCAATCTGGCTTGATCTGCCGCACCTGGCGCCACTGCGCCGACTGCTCATTGCCCGGATCGGCCACCGGAATCTGGATGTTCTCGAAGCCGTATGTTTCCGCCAGCAGCTTCATCGGCGCCTGGGTTTCCCGGCCGTACGCCGAGTCGTGGTAGACGGTGACGATCTTCTTGCCTTTGAGCTTGTCGAAGCCGCCTTCGCGCTCGGCGATGTAGTTGATGCCCACCGAGGCCTGACCGTAGTAGTTCAGCAGCAGTGGGAAGGCATAAGGGAACACGCTGCCGTCGGTAGACTCGGTGCGCCCGCCGGCACCATCGATCAGCGGGATGCGGTCGGCTGCGCCCTTCTCCATCAGCGCATAGGACCCCGGAGTGCTGTGGGTGAAGAAGAACGCCGTCGGTGCGCCATCCTTGCCATCCTTGTAGCGCTCGTAGCACTCGACGATACGGTCGACGTTCCATTCGGTCTCGCACTCCTGCCAGACCAGCTTGACGCCGTTGATGCCGCCTTCCACCTCGTTGATGTAACGGAAATAGTCGATCTCCCCGGCCCACCAGGGAATCCCGCTGGAGGCATAGGCGCCGACCCGGTAGGTGGCCATGGGAATGAACTGTTGGTTGTCGGCGGCCTGGGTGACGACCGGCGACAGGGCCTGGACGCCAATCACGAAGAGGCTGACGAGCAGGTGGCGATGCAAGGGTTTGCGCATAGTGTGAGCTTCTTGTGCTGGGGTGAAAACCTCCTTTCCCGCGGCCGGGTCAAGGTTGATGGAAAGCGGCGGTCGTGCTCAGAATCGCAGCGGCCAGACCCTGATACGTTCGCGCAGGTTGCCGAGCAGGCGTACCAGGCCTTCCGGCTCCTTGATCAGGAACCAGATGATCAGGCTGCCGAAGAGAATCTTCTGCAGGTTCTGCAATTGCCCGGCATCGACGTTGCCGCCGAACAGCCACTGCCCGGCATGGCTGAGCAGAATCGGTGTGAGGCTGATGAAAGCGGCGCCGATGAAATTGCCGGCGATACTGCCCATGCCACCGATGATGATGATGAAGAGGATCTGGAACGAGCGGTTGATATCGAAGCTGCCGGCACTGGACGTGCCCAGGTAGGCGAAGGCCCAGAGCGCCCCGGCGATGCCCAGGTAGAAAGAGCTGACGGCAAAGGCCAGGCGTTTGTAGCGCTCCACTGGAATGCCGATGACCGAGGCGGCGGTGTCCATGTCGCGGATCGCCATCCAGTTGCGCCCAACCTGGCTGCGCACCAGGTTGACCGCGACCCAGGTCAGCAGCACCACGCAGCTCAGGGTCAGCAGGTAGCGACCGACCGGCGAGGCCAGGCTGTGGCCGAACAACTCCAGGCGCGGTGCGCTGATGGTGCCGGACGAGGCATGGTTGTAGAACCAGGGAAACTTGGCGAACACCCACTCGAGGAAGAACTGCGCAGCCAGCGTGGTGACCATCAGGTAGAAACCCTTGATCCGCGAGCTGGGAATGCCGAACAGCAAGCCGACCAGGCCGGCAATCAGCCCACCGCCGATCAGCGCCAGCGGCAAAGGGAGCCCGGGCACCCGCAGCAGCAGACCGTAGGTGGCGAAGGCGCCCACCGCCATGAAGCCGGCGGCACCGACCGAGGTCTGCCCGGTGTAGCCGGTCAGCACGTTCAGCCCCAGCCCGGCCAGCGACAGCACCAGGAAGGGTATCAGGATCGCGTTGAGCCAGTAGTCGTTGCCCAGCCAGGGCAAGCCGACAAAGGCCACCAGCAGCAACAACGGCAGGCCCACTGGCCAGCGACGGCGCACCAGGGTCAGCGGCGCCTCGTCGAAGCCGGCGCCCAAGCGTGAAACGGTAGCGGTCATTGCGTCATACCCGTTCGATGGCCCGGTCGCCGAACAGGCCGGCCGGACGGATGTAAAGGAATATCAGGGCGAGGAAATAAGCGAACCAGGGCGTGATGCCGCCGCCGATCAGTGGGCCGATGTAGGCTTCGGCGAGGTTCTCGGCGGCGCCGACGATCAGCCCGCCGACGATGGCTCCGCCAATCGAGGTGAAGCCGCCGATGATCAGCACCGGCAGCGCCTTGAGCACGACCAGCGAGAGCGAGAACTGCACCCCCTGGCGCGCCCCCCAGAGCAGCCCGGCCACCAGCCCGACCATGCCGGCCACGGCCCAGACGATCTGCCAGATGCGGTTGAGGTTGATGCCCAGCGACAGCGCCGCGCGGGTATCGTCAGCCACCGCACGCAAGGCCACACCGATGCGGGTTGTGTTGAACAGCAACGCCAGCACCGCCACCAACAAGGCGGAAACGCCAGAGGCGACCAGGTCGAACTGGCTGATCATCAGTTCGCCGACGAACAGCGGGACGTCCTCGATGCCCAGATCCAGCGCACGTACCTGGGCGCCCATCAAGCCTTGGGCCAGGCCCTCGATGATGAAAGACAGGCCAAGGGTGGCCATGAACAGGGTGATCTGCGAGCGATTGACCAGGGGCCGCAGCACCAGGCGCTCGATCGACAGCGCGCCGACGATCATCACCAGTACGGTTAGGGCCAACGCCAGGGCGATCGGCAGGCCCTGCTCGTGGAGGCTAACGAAGGTCAGCGCAGCAAACAGCAGCATCGCGCCCTGGGCGAAGTTGAACACGCCGCTGGCCTTGTAGATCAGCACGAAGCCGATGGCCACCAGCGAATACAGGGTCCCGGCGAGCAAGCCGCCGATCAAGGTCTCCAGGAAGAAGTTCATCCGTGCGGCGCTCCCAGGTAGGCGGCGATCACATCGGGATTGGCCTGCACTTCGGCCGGTGTGCCATCGCCGACCTTACGCCCGTAGTCCAGCACCACCACATGGCTGGACAGCCCCATGACCACCTGAATGTCGTGTTCGATGAGAATCACCGTGGTGCCGAGATCACGGTTGATATCGGCGATGAAGCGGCTCATGTCCTGTTTCTCTTCGGCGTTCATCCCCGCCATCGGCTCGTCGAGTAGCAGCAGGGTCGGCTGCGCGATCAGCGCACGCCCCAGCTCAACGCGTTTCTGCAGGCCATAGGCCAGGCTGCCCACGGCAACATCGCGCCAGGGTTGCAGCTCGAGGAACGCCAGCACCTGCTCGGCGCGCTCGGCAAAAGCCCGGGCCTCGCGCCGGGCACGTGGCAGGCCCAGCGCCTGTTCGAGAAAGAAACTGCGCTGGAAACGCGACAGACCGGTGAGCAGGTTGTCCAGCACACTCATTTTCTTGAACAGCGCATTGTTCTGGAAGGTACGGCCGATCCCCAGCCGCGCCGCCTGCAGCGGGTGCGGCCGGCGCAACGGCTCGGTGGCGAAGAACAGCTGGCCGGCATCGGCCCGGTAGACGCCATTGAGGATATTCAGCAGCGAGCTCTTGCCGGCGCCATTTGGCCCGATCAGGGCGCAGATCTCGCCGCGCCTGACGCTGAAGGACAAGTCGGAAATCGCCTTCACGCCCTTGAACGACAGCGACACGTTGCGCACCTCCAGCAAAGCACTCATGCCGCGCGCTCCTGATATTCGTGCAGCCATGACAAGCGTGCCGGGCCTTGTAGCGCCACGCTGACAGATGTATTTGGCACCTCGATCCGACGCACGCGATGGAAGCCGAGCAGACGCCGCACCCGCTGCTTCAGCCAGCGACGCAAGCCCCGGTGTGGATTCTCCAGCGTCCAGTCACACAGACGCCGTCGCCAACTGCCTGGTGGCGCCAGGCGGGCATCGATTTCGTCAGCCAGCGCCTGGGCTCCCGCAGCGGACAACAACAACCCGGTCGGGGCGATTTCGCGGCGATCGCGACCAGCAGACTCGCTAGTCTCCGGGAAGGCTAGAGCTTCGCCATGTTGCAACCAGCGGCGCAGCAAATGCCCCAATCCCTCACTCCATTCGGTGCCCTCAACGATCCACAGCACGTCATCGCCTGCGACCTGCGCCCAACCCTGGCGCTGCGCCACCGGCGCCTCGCCGACAAACAGCGTCGACAGCGGCTGCACCTGCCACAAGCCGTTGCTCACGGCATTGGCCTGGGCGGAAAACAAACGCAGTGGCCACAGTTCGGCAAGGCCGCTACCCAACCAGTGCGACACGTCTTCACGGCGCTGAACGAAGGCGAACGACGCATGTGCCTGGCGCAGTTGCCGTTGCAGGTCATCGCCACGGCTGTCGCGGCCAATCACCAGGCTCTGGCCGCCAAGCTGGTGGGCGGCCAACGCCAGCATCAGCAGGCTCGGCTCGAAGGCACCGCTCAATGCCAGTCGCGCGCCAGGGGTGAAACCCTGCTGGCGCAAGCCATCGGCAACCCGATCGACCTCGCGCAGCACATCGATCCAGCGCCAGGCCTTCCACGCACCGAGACGGCGATGACGCAGGGCGATTTGTGTCGGGCGTTCTCTGGCCCAACGTTGCAGCGCCGTCAGGGCGCTGTCGGCCACTATGTCGGGCAACGGCGGATAGCGTTCATGTATGCTCATGCGATGACTCCTCTGCCGATTCAGGCCGGCACTGCCGGGCCGACACTGACGTATTCGCGTTGCTGATTGAGGTCGCGATAGCCGGCGCCAGGATGGTTGGCGGGCAGTCGCGGGCCATCACCGAACAGCTTCTCGCGCAAGGTTCCGGAACGATATTCGGTCTTGTACACGCCGCGTTTCTGCAACTCGGGCACCAACAGGTCGACCACATCGCGGAAGGTTTCGTGGGCCAGGACGTAAGCCAGGTTGAAGCCGTCCACGTCGGTTTCCTCGACCCAGGCCTGCAGCTCGTCGGCGACGGTCTGCGCACTGCCGACGATCAACGGGCCGAAGCCGCCAATACCGACCCAATCGGCCAGTTCCTGCACCGTCCATTGCTTGTCGGGGTCGGCGGTGGAAAAGGTTTCCACTGCCGACTGAATGGCATTGGTATGGATATGCTTGAGCACCTGGTCGGGCCGATACTGACCGAAGTCGATACCCGTCCATCCCGAGATAAGCGCCAGCGCACCTTCGTAGCTGCTATATGACGCGAGCTCCTGCCACTTGGCCTGAGCCTTGGCGTCGGTCTCGTCGACGATCACCGTCTGCAGGTTGAAGATCAGCACCTTGCGTGGATCACGCCCGGCCTCGGCAGCGCGACGGCGGATGTCGGCCACGGTTTTCTTCAGGATCACCTTGGACGGTGCGGCGACGAACACGCACTCGGCGTGCCCGGCTGCGAAGTCCTTGCCACGGCTCGACGCCCCCGCCTGATAGAGCACCGGTGTGCGCTGTGGCGAAGGCTCGCAGAGGTGGATGCCGGGCACCTGAAAGTGCTTGCCCTGGTGGCGGATCTCATGAACCTTGTTCGGATCGCTGAAAATGCCGCGCTCGCGATCCCGCAGCACAGCGCCCTCTTCCCAGCTCCCTTCGAACAGCTTGTAGAGCACTTCAAGGTATTCATCGGCGTAGTCGTAGCGCGCATCGTGGTCGCTCAGCGCCTTCTGCCCGAGGTTGCGCGCGCCGCTGTCGAGGTAGGAGGTAACGATGTTCCAGCCGATGCGCCCCTTGGTCAGGTGATCCAGGGTCGACAGGCGCCGGGCGAACGGATAAGGGTGCTCGAAAGTCAGCGAGGCGGTGAGGCCAAAACCCAGGTGTTCGGTAACCAGCGCCATCGGGGTGATCAGCGCCAGCGGGTCATTGACCGGAACCTGGGTCGCCTGGCGGATGGCCGCATCGCCATTGCCGCCCAGCACGTCGTAGATGCCGATCACGTCGGCGATGAAGATGCCGTCAAACTTACCGCGCTCAAGCAACCTGGCCAGGTCCGTCCAGTATTCCAGATCCTTGTATTGCCAGGCGCGATCCCTGGGGTGCCTCCAGAGTCCGGGCGACTGATGGCCGACACAGTTCATCTCGAAGGCGTTCAAACGAATTTCACGTGGCATGGGGGCTCCTGCTCGATAGGCTCGGCACCCTGTTTCGGCGCCTTTCAATGCTCTATCAACACAATTCATGCCAATAAATATTTTCTTTATTTACAAGGGCATAGAGATTGCTCGAAGCAGCTTCAATGCCTGCAAGACGACATTACTGCTGATCAGCTGTACAACAGCAAACAGTGTTGATGCGCAGCGAGAACCATGCCGAGCGCTGCGACCCGGTCATGCAGGCCGACAATGGCCTGACCTACGGCACAGGCAACGGCGGAGCGACCCTGATCCTGGACGATCCGCTTTCGATCCCCGCCTGACCGATGACAACATCCGTCAACCGTGGAATTGACAACTGTCAAGTTGGCGCAGGGCCGAGTGCCGAAACTAAGCCTCCATTGTTCATTTCCAACACACGAGGATGACTGCCATGGCTCCTACGGACCCTTCCCGTCAACACACCGCCCCCTCGTTTCCCAAGCCTGCGGGCGAGCATTGGATCGAAGCCCTCGACAATGGCACCCACGTACTGATCAGGCCACTGCAAGCCAAGGACAGGGAGCGCGAAAGGGCCTTCATCGAGCGACTGTCACCGCAGTCGCGGCATTTTCGCTTTCTGTGCCAGATCAAGGCGCCCGGCGAGGCCATGCTCGACCAGTTGATGGCAATCGACCAGGACAGACAAGCCGCCTTCGTTGCCCTCGCCCATGTGGACGGTGAGCTACAAGAAGTGGGCATTTCCCGTTACGCCGCCATGGCCGGCAAGGATGAATGCGAGTGCGCGGTCACGGTGCTCGATAGCTGGCAGCATCATGGCCTTGGCCGCCTGTTGCTCAAGCACCTTACCGACCATGCCCGGGCCAAGGGCCTGCGGCAGATGTACTCGATCGACTCAGCCGCCAACCTGGCGATGCGCGACCTGGCCAAGGCGGCAGGGTTTACCACCAGTACCGACCCGGATGATCCGACCCAGGTCATCCATCGCCTCGACCTGACCTGAAGCGCCGCTGCAGCAGCACCCGGGGCAGCCACCGCGCTGCCCCGCCCGCTTTTCGCTTCATGTCCTGCGGCGACTGCTCGATTGAGTACCCACGCCATCCCGAGCCTGTTAAAGCCACGTGCATTTGGGCATGAGTGCTGTGTCGCACGCCATGCCGATGGTGTTCGCGCAGAGCATCATGGGAACCGCTTCAACCGTCTACCCTGCCTCCCAGCCAAAGGCGTAACCCTTGAAAACTGACACCTGGCACCCTGGGAGCACTGTACATGCCTATCGACTTCAGACCCGCTCGAGTCTCGGACGCGCATGATATTGCGCGCTTCTTTCAACTGACATCGGAGGGGATGGCCGATTACATATGGAGCAAGCTCGCCGCACCTGGAGAATCATTGCTGAGTGTCGGTGCGTCTCGCTATGCCAGAGAACAGGGCGACTTTTCATACAAGAACTGCCTGATGGCCACTTTCGAGGGGCGCGTCATCGGCATGATGCATAGCTATGCCTTGCGTGCAACGCCTGACAGGCCAGTCGAGACCGACCCCGTCCTCGCGCCTTATTCCGACATGGAAATACCCGATACCTTGTACATATCCAGCCTGGCACTGGATGAGGCCTGGCGGAGCCAGGGGCTGGGCGCCCAGTTTCTTCGCCACGCCCAGCAGCGCGCTGACGACGCGGGCCTTGATGGGTTGTGCCTGATCGATTACGCAGAAAACCACGGTGCACGCCGCTTCTACGAACGTCATGGGTTTCAAATTGTTAAAACCTGCCAGATCGTTCCGCACCCGATGCTGGGCGTAACCGGTGAAGCCTATTTAATGTATCGCCCTACTCACAACGTGCTCGAGAAACAGCCATGAACCAGAAACTGACCGTGTTCCGCGAACTGGATATTCAACCGCTGCGCGACCTTCCCTTCTTTGAAGAAGTCCTGGAAGGCAGCCCTCACACGCTGACGTCCAAGTATTATCACGATGAACAGCAAGGCCGCATTTGCGGAGAATGGGAAGCCAGCACCGGGGCGTGGCGCATTGACTACAAGGTCTGGGAGTTCTGCCATGTCCTGAGTGGATGCTGCGTCATCGAGCTTGAGGGTTGTGCCCCAGTCACACTGGCCGCTGGCGACACGTTCATTATCGAACCGGGCGCCAAGGGCAAATGGACCGTAGTGGAAGACATGAAGAAGAAATTCGTGATCCTCTTGCCCGCGAACTGAGCGCTGTACGAAACCCCGGAAACCCCGTGCCCAAGGAGCAGGCCACACTGCGCCCCCCTTGAGCATCGGGCAGGGCCAGGCTCAAACGTCCAGCATGCCCCTGAGCAAGGCGTCCAGCACACGCGCGACGTCAGCACCATGCTCGTCCAGCAGGCACACCGGCAGCCCGTGCAAGGCCGCTTGCACACCGGCCAGCCCTTCGCCAGTCAAGGCCAGCGGACACGCAATGTCCATCTGCAGGGAACGCAGGCGCTTGGCCAAGGCAGGGCTCACCGGCGGCTGCAGCGCTATCACCACGGCTGCAGGCTGCATCGCCGCACACAGCAGCGGGAGCTCTTCGAGCGGCTGCCCGCAGCCGAGCACTTCGATGCGGTGTTGCTCACTGCTCAACAGCAGCCCCGCACACAACACCTGGAATTCGGCTAGCCCTTCGGTGCCTGCCAGCAGCACCCGTGGCCCATCGGCCTGGTTCATCTGCAAGCGCAGCAGCAGGCGGGCGCGCAAGAACGTATCAAGAAACAACCATTGGCTACGCTGGCCCGGGGCAGTGCCTGAAGCCAGCTCATGCCAAACCGGCATCAGCACTTCCCGCAGCACCGTGGCCTTTGGCAAGAGTGTGAACAGCTGCCCATGGATCGCTTCCAGCGCCTGCGCATCGAATGCCCTGGAAGCGCGCGCGACGGCGGCGCGCCAATCGTCAAAGGCCGAGGGCTGCTGCATTGGCGCTTCAGGCTGGCTGGCGAGCCTGTCACCGACCTTGCTGATGGGCAGGCCATTGGCGGTCCAGCGCAGGATGTCGCGTATGCGCTGCACATCCTGGGCCGTGTACAAGCGATGGCCGCCTTCGGTGCGCTGCGGGCGTATCAACCCATGACGCCGCTCCCAGGCACGCAAGGTCACCGGATTGATGCCGGTCAGGCTGACCACATCGCGCATGGGTAGCAGTTCGGGTGGGGTGGCGTCAGTCATAACGAGGTGTCATCCAGGGGGTGATACATTCTAAACCCAGATGCACCTTCTGCGGCGAGCCTCCTTGGTTCATCATGCAACAAACGGCGCCAAACGCTGCTGCACGCAAGCCTTTGGCGCACATCGCATACGAATTGTCTGTAGGTGAGCCCCATGATCAACGCAAAACTCCTGCAACTGATGGTCGAGCATTCCAACGATGGCATCGTCGTCGCCGAACAGGAAGGCAATGAGAGCATCCTTATCTACGTCAACCCGGCCTTCGAACGTCTGACCGGCTATAGCGCCGACGATATCCTCTACCAGGACTGCCGTTTCCTTCAGGGCGAGGACCACGACCAGCCGGGCATCGCAAACATCCGCGAAGCGATACGCGAAGGCCGCCCCTGCTGCCAGGTGCTGCGCAACTACCGCAAAGACGGCAGCCTGTTCTGGAACGAGTTGTCCATCACCCCCGTGCACAACGAGGCGGACCAGCTGACCTACTACATCGGCATCCAGCGCGATGTCACCGCGCAGATATTCGCCGAGGAAAGGGTTCGCGAGCTGGAGGCTGAAGTGGCGGAACTGCGCCGGCAGCAGGGCCAGCCCAAGCGCTGACAAAAAACCTATACAAGACCGTTGACTTGTATAGATAAAAGCTTAGGCTTCAGTTATACCTGTACAACAATCGAATTTTGTACAGGATTGCCTGGAGCCCAGTATGTCAGCGTACCTACAGCATTTTGCCGAGCGCTTCGCCCGCCTTGACGGGGCTAGCCTCGACACGCTGGATAAACTGTACAGCGACGATGTCACCTTTCGTGATCCCCTGCACCAGATACAGGGGCTGCAGGCCCTGCGCGCCTACTTCGAGCAGTTGTACGCCAACGCCACCGATATCCGCTACGCCTTCACCAGCGCTGACGAGGTAAAGCCCGGCCAGGGCTACCTGCGGTGGACGCTGCAGTTTTGCCACCCGCGCCTGGCTGGCGGCCAGCCGATCACGCTGCAAGGGTGCAGCTGCCTGCAGTGGCGCGACCGTGTGCATTTTCACCAGGACTATTTCGACGCCGGTGCCCTGCTTTATGAGCACCTTCCCGTCATGGGCACTGCGATCCGCTGGCTCAAAGGCAGGCTGGCATGAGCCGCTGCTGGCTGACCGGCGCCAGCAGCGGTATCGGTGCCGCGCTCGCGCAAATCCTCCTGGAGCAAGGCCACCAGGTCGCCGTGGGCGGGCGTCGCGCCGATCGCCTTGCCCCGCTGGCCGAACGGTTTCCCGGGCAGGTACTGCTGGCCATCGGCGATCTTGACAACCCGGAACAGGTCGCCGGCATCGCTGCGCATATCGAGCAGGCCTGGGGCGGCCTGGACATGGCCATTCTCAATGCCGGCACCTGCGAATACCTGGAGCCTGAGCGCTTCGATCCGGCGTTGGTCGAGCGCGTCATGCGCACCAACCTGCTGGGCGTCAGCTACTGCCTGGCGGCGGCTCTGCCCTTGCTTCGCGCCGGCCAGCGCCCCCATCTGGTGGTGATGGGCAGTTCGGTGACCTGGCTGGCCTTGCCCCGCGCTGGCGCCTATGGCGCGTCCAAGGCCGCAGTGCGCTATCTGGTGGAGTCACAGCGAATCGACCTGGCTCGCGAGGGCATCGCGGTCACCCTGGTAAGCCCAGGCTTCGTGGACACGCCACTGACCCGTCGCAACGATTTCCCAATGCCACAGCTGTGGTCTGCGCAGCGTGCCGCTCGGCATATCGCCAGGCGCCTGCCCCGCCGCCCCCTGGAAATCAACTTCCCCGTTCTTTTCACCCTGGTGTTGCGCCTGCTCGGGGCGCTGCCCGCGCGCCTGCGCCTGGCGCTGGGCCAACGCCTCGCCCGTCATGAACAGGAATGATGACCCATGCGTATAGCAATCATCGGCAGTGGCATCGCGGGGCTGACCTGCGCCCATTTGCTGTCACGCAAACACGAAGTCACGGTTTTCGAGGCCGAGCAATGGGTCGGTGGCCACACGCACACCCTTGATGTGGTCTGGGAAGGCCAGCGCCATGCAATAGATACCGGTTTCATCGTCTTCAACGACTGGACGTACCCGCACTTCATCCGCTTGCTCGACCAGCTCAAGGTCCCGTCACAGCCGACCGAGATGAGTTTTTCCGTGCATGACCCGATCACGGGCCTGGAATATAACGGCCACGACCTGAACACCCTGTTCGCCCAACGCAGCAACCTGGTGTCTCCAGGGTTCTGGGGGATGATCCGGGACATTCTGCGTTTCAACCGTCAGGCACTGACCGACCTGGACCACCAGCGTATCGATGCCAGCACCACGCTGGGCGCCTACCTTCAGACGCACCGCTATGGGCAGCGCTTCATCGAACATTACATCGTCCCGATGGGGTCGGCGATCTGGTCGATGTCTCGCGCAGACATGCTCCACTTCCCGCTTGAGTTCTTCGTGCGCTTCTGTCGCAACCACGGCCTGCTGTCGGTCAACCAGCGTCCACAGTGGCGTGTGATCAAAGGCGGCTCGCGCAGCTATGTCGCGCCGCTGTGCCGACCGTTCGCCGAACGTATCCGCCTCAACTGCAAGGTTTACCGCGTCAGCCGCGACGACGGTGGGGTGACCCTCGTGAGTGCGGCCGGCACCGAACGCTTCGACAATGTGGTGTTCGCTTGCCACAGCGATCAGGCCCTGGCACTGCTGGAAAGCCCCAGCAACCAGGAGCGCGCCGTACTCGGCGCCATCGATTACGCCAGCAACGACGTGGTGCTGCACACCGATACTCGCCTGCTGCCACGCCGCCAGCGCGCCTGGGCCAGCTGGAACTACCGCCTGGGCGGCCCTGAGCACGCTCCCGCCGCGCTGACCTACAACATGAACATTCTGCAAGGTATCCAGGCACCGACAACCTTCTGCGTGAGCCTCAACCAGACCGCACTGATAGACCCGGCGCAGGTCATCGCCCGCTTCCAGTACGCACATCCCCAGTACAGCGTTGCAGCGTCGGCCGCCCAGGCATGCCAGGGGCAACTGCAGGGTCAGCAGCACAGTTACTTTTGTGGCGCCTACTGGGGCAATGGCTTTCATGAAGACGGGGTGGTCAGCGCACTGAAGGTGGCCGCGCACTTCGGAGAGCAACTGTGAACAGCAGCCTTTGCCTGGGCTGGATCAGCCACCGACGGCTGACGCCGCGGCTCCACGCGTTCCGCTACCGGATCGGCATGTTCTACCTGGACCTGGACGAACAACCCTGGCTGCTGGGCCTGTCACGCTGGCTGGGGCGCTGGCGCCTGGCGCCGTTGTGCTGGCGCGAGACCGACTACCTGCCCGCCCAGACCCGCCAAGGCGAATCGCTGGCCCAGGCTGCACGCTCGCTGGTCGGGCAGGCGACGGGGCGCCTGCCCGAGGGCCGGGTACAGTTGCTCACGCAACTGCGTTGCTGGGGGCTGTCGTTCAACCCGGTGAGTTTCTATTTCTGCCATGACCGCGACGGGCACCTGACCGCGATCCTGATGGAAGTGCGCAACACGCCCTGGCGTGAACGCTTTCATTACGTGCTACCGGTGCAAGGCAACCTTGCCAGGCCCTTCAGCGTGACCAAGGCCTTCCACGTGTCGCCGTTCATGCCGTTGGACATGGACTATCGCCTGCGCTTCTTCCTGGACACGGACCATGTACGCATTCACATGCAGAACTGGCAAGGCGGCACAAAGGTGTTCGAGGCCGACCTCGCCCTGCGCCGCACGCCACTGGATGGCACAGCGCTACGTCGGTATGTCCTGAACTTCCCATGGATGAGCCTGCGCACTGTCTCGGCCATCTACTGGCAAGCGCTGCGCCTGTTACTCAAACGCACCCCCGTGCATGACCACACCACCTGCCAGGGTGACCTGGCGCTCGGCCAACCTTGCGAGGACCTTGATGATGTCGAATCCCACCCTGAGCGTTAGCAAGTTCGCAGGCCTTGCGCCGTTGCTTGGCGGCCTGGCACGAAGCGCCGTGCTGACCCAGTTGGGCAAGCTGCGTCACGGCCACCTGCGGCTGCTCAGCCACGGGCAGCAGTGGAGTTTCGGTGATGCCGACAGCCCGTTGCAGGCCGAGGTGGAGATCCTCGATGACGCCACCTGGAGCCTGATCGCCGGCAATGGCTCGATCGGTGCTGGCGAAGCCTACATTCACGGCTATTGGCGCAGCCCCGACCTGGCGCTGGTGACCCGCCTGTTCGTCGCCAACCTCGAAGTGCTCGATGCGCTCGAGGGCGGCCTGGCCCGCTTGGGCCGCCCAGCCCTGCGCCTGCTGCACCGGCTCAACCGCAACGACAAGCGCGGCGCCCGGCGCAACATTCTGGCGCACTACGACCTGGGCAATGCCCTGTTCGAGCGGCTACTGGACCCCACCATGATGTATTCGGCCGCGCAATTCGAACACCCTGGGCAAACGCTGGAGCAGGCGCAGTTGCACAAGCTGGAGCGCATCTGCCAGAAACTCGAACTGAACCCTGACGATCACCTGCTGGAAATTGGTAGCGGCTGGGGCAGCCTGGCGATCCACGCAGCCACCCGTTACGGCTGCAGGGTCACCACCACGACGCTCTCCGAGGCGCAGTACAGCCATACCCTGGCGCGTGTTCAGGCCCTGGGGCTGGGGCAGCGCGTGCAAGTGCTGCGCGAAGACTACCGCGACCTTCAAGGCACGTTCGACAAACTGGTTTCGATCGAGATGATCGAAGCAGTCGGCCATCGCTACCTGCCGGTGTATTTCCGCCAGTGTGCTTCGCTCATCAAGCCTGAGGGCCTGATGCTATTGCAGGCGATCACCATCCGCGACCAGCGCTATGCCCAAGCGCAGCGCTCGGTCGACTTTATCCAGCGCTACATCTTCCCCGGTGGCGCCCTGCCTTCGCTAAGCGTGTTGCTCGACACCGCCAGCCGGAACACTGGCCTCAACCTCGTGCACATGGAGGATTTCGGCCTGGACTATGCACACACCCTGCGACACTGGCGCGAAAACCTGCGTCAGGCACGCACTGCGCTGACGGAGCTTGGCTACGACGAGATGTTCCAGCGCCTGTGGGAGTTTTACCTCTGCTACTGCCAAGGCGGTTTCGAGGAACGCGCCATCGGTGTCGCACACCTGCTCTGGGCAGCCCCCCAGGCACGCCGCGCGCCCTTGCCTGGCAGTGCCTGATGCGCAGCCGCTGGCTGATCGCCAATGCCCTCTGGCTGCAAGCCGGCTGGTGGGTCTGCGTGCTGGGCGCCGAGCGCCCCTTGCTGTTGCTGCTGGTGATTCCGGGCGTGGCAGTGCACCTGCGCCTTTGCCCGGACATCAATGCCGAGGTCAAGGCGCTGTTGCGGGTGACGGTTGTCGGCTGCGCGCTCGACAGCGTGCTGGGAGCACTGGGGGTGTTTGGTTTCGATGCCTGGCCCCTGCCGCTGTGGCTGGCGCTGCTGTGGTTGGTGCTGGCCAGCGGTATGCGTCACAGCCTGGCATGGGCCGGCAGGCACTGGCGAAGCGGCGTACTGCTGGGGGCGATTGGCGGCCCTTTGGCCTATGTAGGCGGCGCCAGGCTGGCAGATGTCGCCTTGCCATTCGGCGCGCTGGAAACCAGCCTGCTACTGATGCCGATATGGGCTTTGGCCCTCCCCCTGCTGGTACGCGTCGCGTCGCGGCGCTGACCGGCGACATCGCTCGGAGCAGTAGCGCACCTGCTCCCAACAGCGTGCCCAGCGCTTGCGCCAGTTGAACGGCCGGCCACACACCACGCACACCTTGCTCGGCAGAAGGCTCTTTTTCATAACGCCTGCCCCGCATCGAGCCGCGCCAGCAATGACTGGCCACGTTGCCACACGGCATCGCGACGCCCAGGGGGCATGCCTTCGAGGCTGCGATAGACCAGGGCCAGGCGCGGGTTAGCCGAAAGCTGGGGGCGATGGCGAATGAGAAAGTGCCAATATAAGGCATTGAACGGGCAGGCATCCTCTTCGGTCACCTGGTCGACCCTGTAACTGCACGCCTTGCAATGATCGGACATGCGCTGGATATAACGACCACTGGCGCAGTACGGCTTGGACCCTAGGTAGCCGCCGTCGGCGTGCATCACCATGCCAAGCGTGTTGGGCAGTTCGACCCACTCGAAGGCGTCCATGTAGACCGCCAGGTACCACTCACAAATCGCGGTTGGCACGATACCGGCCAGCAAGGCGAAGTTGCCGGTCACCATCAACCGCTGGATATGGTGAGCGTAGCCCAACCGCAGGGTCTGCCCGATGGCGTGCGCCATGCAGCGCATGCGGGTGCGCCCGGTCCAGTAGAATTCGGGCAGCGCCCGGTCGTTGTTCAGGTGATTGAGCCCGGCATACTCCGGCATACGCTGCCAATAAATGCCGCGCACATACTCACGCCAGCCGATCAACTGGCGAATGAAGCCTTCGGCGGCATTGAGCGGCGCCCGCCCCTCGCGCCAGGCTTTATCGACGTCGTCGCACAGACGACGCACATCCAGAAGCCCGATATTGAGCGCCGCACTGATGCGCGCATGGAACAGGTACGGCTCGCCTTCGGCCATCGCGTCCTGGTAGTCACCGAATGCCGCCAGGCCGAAATCCAGAAAATGCTGCCAGAGCTGTTGTGCCTCGGCGTGGGTCACGGGGTAGTCGAAGCCGTCGATATCCCCATAGTGGTCGCTGAAGCGCTGACGCACCAAGGCCACCACCGCTGCCGTGATGTCGTCTTGCGCGAAATGCGCGGCGAACGGGCCACGCAGCTGCCGTGGCAATGGCTTGCGATTGTCGCGATCAAAATTCCAGGCCCCACCTGCCGGGCTGCCGTCAGGCTCCATGAGCAGGCCGGTTCGCTTGCGCATGCCACGGTAGAAGTGCTCCATACGCAGCTGGCGACGTGCTGTGGCCCAGCGCCCGAAGGCTTCACGCGAGCACAGAAAACGCGTGTCGCGAAACCACACAAGCGGCAGTGCGGCATCACGCAAGGCCTGCTCCAGGCGCCACTCACCGCACTCGGTCAGGTGAATGTGGGTGGCGCCCAAGGTGTGTTGCCATCGACGCAGCTCACCCACGATGCTGCCGCTGTTACCTGCGGCGTCCAGCTCGACATAGTGCACCTGCCAACCCCGTTCACGCAGGGCCTGGGCAAAGTGCCGCATGGCGCTGAAGATAAGCACGATCTTCAGCGGATGATGCGGTACGTATCGGGCCTCCCCTTCCACTTCCGCCATCAGGACCGCATCGCGATCAGGGTCAAGGGACGCCAGACTTGCCAGGTCGAACGACAGTTGGTCACCCAGCACCAGGCCCAGGCGCATCGTTCGGGCTACCACTGGCTAGTGAGCGTGACCGGTACGCGCAGCGGCGCGATGGGGCCGTCGCGTTGCCCGCACATCTCATCGTGCACCACCTGCTGCACCAGCATGCACGGCACCGGTGGCAGGTCAGCCAGCAGCTGCCGCAGTTCGGTCGTGGAGCGCACGCGCACGGGCTGCCCCTGGGCATCGCTCAATGTCACGGGGCCGGCGTCGGTCAGGGCGCGCAGGAGGTAGAAGCCCCCCTCTAGCGACAGCAGTTCAAGTTCCTTTGCTTCGCCGGTCGAAACCAGCTGGGTCAGCGCGATCAGGTTCATGGTGTGCCCTCTGGCAGGCGGCGGAAGAACAAGGTGATCTGGCCAATCTCAACGCCCAGTTTGCTCATGCTCGAGCGGTTGATCAGGGTGTCTTCATCCATGAGGTACATCCAGTCGTCCAGGTCTACCTGCCAGTGCCGCCCGTCGACCGGCAGGTCCAGTTGGTAACGCCATCGCAGCGCGTTGCCCGCCACTTCGCCACGCGCCTCGCCGATCACGTCCCCCGCTGTTCCCCGCCAGCGCCCGGGGCCGTTCGGCACCAGCGTCCAGGTACGCCGCTGGCGTGTGCCATCGCTATACAGGAAATGTTCGTCGAGGATCAGCCGCTCACCCTCGCGGCGGCTGTCGATGCGCACGTGGAAGCGCTTGACCACCTCTCCGGAACGCTTCTGGAACATCCCCCACGCCTGAACCGGGCGCGAGAAGAACGCCGCAAGGTCCAGCTTCGGCTGCTCCTGGGCATAGTGCTCGACACCGACATTGCCACAACTGCCCAGCAGCAGGCAGGAAGCCAGCAACAGCGCTTTGTACATGTTCAGGTTCCTCGGTCATCGCCAGCCAGCCCAAGCAGCCGCTGACGCAATTGTGGGTCTCTGGCCCGCGGGTCGAGCCAGATGGCGAAGAAGGCCCGGGCGAACACCGGATCGTTGATCGCGTGGCTCAGTTTGCCGTCCACGTAAAAGCGGCAACCCTGCCCCGGCAGGTACAAGCCCGTGATGCGCATGCCAGGGCTCACGTCCACGAATGCCTGCTCTATCGCCCTGGTCCATGCCGCGCGTTGCTGTGCCGTCATGCTGCCGCCATCCAGGCGTTGCATTTCCTCGAGGCTGGCCTTGACCAGCGTGTCCCTGGACAATGATCGGTGATAGAGCAGCTCAAGGGCGAACGGCTGGTTCCAGTCCTGAACCGGGCCCACTGCCCATAACCGGGCGGTATACAGCCGCAGGCCAAACCAGGTGAAATCACCTGCGCCCAGCCGTTGCGCCGCCGGCAGTTCTGCTCGCCAGTCTGCTGCCGACGACATGGCGGCTAGCAGCAGGCACAGACAGGTCCAACGTGCGGGGTGCGCCATTCTGACCTCGAGCACTTCAGAAAATATTATACAATAATAGACGCTTGTACACATTTATGATGATACATGTACAGTTTTTTATGCTTGGCATGCACATTTCTGCAAGCGTCGCGTCCCGTTATCGAACCCCCATGAAAGTCGAGATAGAAGGATTTGCTCATGCTGTACGTCGTCATGCTCGGTGGACGCCACCCACGGGCCAATATCGAGGTCCACGACGTGTTGTTCGCGCAGGCGGACTCACTTGAACAGGCCTACCCACATCTGCGCCAAGCCTGGTTCGGGAGCCGAACGGGCCTGCACATCGACGCGTGGATGGAAGTCGACGGTATTGACCGCTACCGCGTCGAATTCAGTCAGGTAGCGCCTGGCCCACATGATCCCAGGTTGTTCTTCATCAACCTTGGCGGCTACGAGCCCGGGGTGTTTGGCGAGGCACACCGCTACCTGCTGGTGGTGGCCAGGGACAAGGCCGAGGCCAGGCAACTGGGCAAGCAGCGCCTGCAGGCAGACTGGCTCAAGCCGCATACCGACGCGGTACTGGACGTAGACGATTGCCTGCCGATCGACTGGGTGAACGGCTGTTACGTGCACCTGATCGAAGGGCCCCATGCCGGCTTACGGCAGTACAGCGACTATATCCTGCTGTGAGCTTACCCCTGCCTTGTAACAACGTTGGCCGGCACCACTGGACGAGGCGCCAGTGCCTAGCCAAGAGGACACGCCGATGAGCCTGATAAACGACCTTCACACACCCGCCAACGTGCTGGTCTGCGGGGCCAGTGAAGGGATTGGCCTTGCATTGTGCACGCAGTTGCTGGCGCGCAATGACATCGGGCTGGTGTTCGCCGTTTCGCGACGCGCCACCACCAGCCCTGCGCTGAGTACCTTGTTCACCGAGCACGCGCAACGGTTGGTTCGCCTCGACTGCGACGCCCGATCCGAGCAGGCACTGCAAACACTGGCCGCGCAGGTGGGCGCCTGCTGCGACCAGCTGAACCTGGTCTTCAGCACGCTTGGCGTGCTGCAAGAAGGCCCCGCACGGGCTGAAAAAGCGCTGACCCAGCTTGATATGGCGGGGTTGCTGAGCAGTTTCACAACCAATTGTTTCGCCCCCGTTCTGCTGCTCAAGCATTTGCTACCGCTGCTGCGTCGGCAACCGATGGCCTTCGTCGCCTTGTCGGCGCGCGTCGGGTCGATCGGTGACAACCACCTGGGCGGTTGGTACAGCTACCGTGCCAGCAAAGCCGCGCTCAACCAGCTTCTGCGCACTGCAAGCATCGAGCTGAAGCGACTGAACCCGGCTTCCACGGTACTTGCATTGCATCCCGGGACCACTGATACCCAGCTTTCCCGGCCCTTTCAGGGCAACGTGGCGCCGGGCAAACTGTTCTCGCCCGCGTTTGCCGCCACCTGCATCCTGGCGCTTGTGAGCCGTCACGGCCCGGCGCAGAGCGGAACGTTCTGGGCGTGGGATGGCACGCCGATTCCCTGGTAACGCGCATGGAGGGCTTCCAGCCAAGTCGATGAACCAGGCATGAGCGAGAATGGTCAACCCGTTATCAGAAAACAGCGGAAAGAAGGGTGGAACGAATGGTTTCGTTTGATCTGCAACGGATGCTGCTAGGTGACTTCCCTTTTACCTTTCTTCTGGAGGTTGCTGTGCGAGTATCGGCAGCCTTCCTGGCCGTGTTCTTTTTTCTGAAATTCAGTGGGCGGCGCGGTATCAGACAGCTGTCCCGGTTCGAGCTCGTGGTCATTCTCACCCTGGGCTCAGCGGCTGGCGATGTGACCTTTTATGAAGATGTGCCGCTGCTTCCGGTGGCCTTGGTTTTCCTCACGCTGTTCATGCTTTACCGAGGAACGGTTTACCTCATGAGGCGAAACAGAACCTGCGAGGCCTGGATCGATGGCGTGCCGGTCACGGTAGTAAAAGACGGCATGTACGAAATCCATTCACTGCATCACATGAACATTTCACCGAATGAGCTGTTCATGGAGCTACGCCAACAAGGTGTCGAGCACCTGGGCCAGGTTCGTCTTGGCCTTCTGGAAACCGATGGCGACCTCAGTTTGTATTTCTATGACCAGCAAGACACGCGCCCCGGCCTGTCAGTGCTGCCGGTCGAGCATCGCCCAGAATACACATCGCCGCCCGGCGCCGGGTTGCATTGCTGCGTGAGCTGTGGTTTTCCGGCCTACCACGAGCCTCACGATACCCTGGCGTGTCCACGTTGCGGTCATACCGTGTGGTCACCTGCATTGGAGACTGTACGCAACCGTTAGCCTGTTCTTCCTCTACCGCCAAGCATCGAGCAGGAACTTTGCTTGCTGTTTGCAGGCCCTTATGAGAGGCCTATCAGTACGAGGAGAGCAATGATGAGTGCACAATTGAACGGCAAGCGCGTGGCCTTTCTGGTCACCAACGGCTTTGAACAGGTGGAACTGACCGGTCCGCGTGATGCCCTGGAAAACAGCGGCGCGGTGGTCGATATCCTGAGCGAGAAAAAAGGCACGGTACGTGGCTGGAACCATGACGAACCCGCGGACGCGTTCCGCGTGGATGCGACTTTCGACAGCGCGCAGCTTGACCTCTACGACGCCTTGGTGCTGCCGGGTGGTGTGCAGAACTCCGACACAATTCGCATGATCCCCGGCGCGCAGAAGCTGGTAAAAAGCCATGAGGCGGCCGGCAAGCCGCTGGCGGTTATCTGCCACGGCGCGTGGCTGCTGATATCGAGCGGGTTGGCCAAAGGTAAGCGAATGACCAGCTACAAGACCTTGCAGGATGACATTCGCAACGCGGGTGGTATATGGGTGGATGAACAAGTGGTGGTCGATGGCAATCTCATCACCAGCCGCCAGCCGGATGATATCCCCGCCTTCAATGAGCAACTGATCAAGGCGCTGGCAGGCTGAGCCTGCTGCTCTTCAGCGCGTACTGGTCGCCCATTGCGCCGACCAGCACGCGTTGATCACGCCAGCTGAATGAAAACCGAATAGCTGCCCAGCACAACCCAGAAGCACAGGAAAATCCAAGGCGTGCGCAAGGAAAACAGCAACGATTTGCGGTGCCCCGCCTGGGAGGTTTCAGCCTCGCAGAACAACGGCGACTCATCGTAGGCCAGGCCCATTATCGGCTCGCTGCGCAACAAGTGGCTCTGCTTCATCTGCCAGTGCTCGATAATCCGGAAGGCCGCACGGATGCCAGGCCAGGCATTCAGTGTACTGAGCACGCCGAGCAGTGCGAGAAAAGCCGGCACCATCAGGGTGAACATCTCGCCCCAGCCTTGGTTCAGGTTGCCCATCGATGACACGTAGGCGATTACCAGGAACGACTGGGCGGTAAGATACGCGTCGGTACGGTTGGCCAGGATGGTGGTTTCATACTGAATTTCGCGTCGATAGAAATCCAGCCGCTCTTTGGGCGTACCGAACATCCTCTCGTTCGTCTGATCGATCTCATGTTCCGGTGTCGAAGGCGTGATGATTCGAGGCACAGCAGGCTCCTTGATAACGTGGGCCTCACCCATGCCAGCAAGCCCCGTCAGCGGTAGAGCGATGCGGTGGGTAAAAATTCATTGGGATTGGGTGCATCAACCGCTCGTCGCTCACCACGAAGATCCACTTCAACACTGGCTTGTCGCGCCTTTCGAACGGAAATGAGCGTTCCAAACCTGCAGGAGATTCCAGCATGAGCGACTACCCTACCCCTCCATTCCCCTCCCAACCGCAAAGCGTTCCAGGTTCCCAGCGCAAGATGGATCCGTATCCGGACTGCGGTGAGCAGAGCTACACCGGCAACAATCGCCTCGAAGGCAAGATCGCCTTGATAACCGGTGCCGACAGCGGCATCGGGCGTGCAGTAGCGATTGCCTATGCCCGAGAAGGCGCTGACGTTGCCATTGCCTATCTGAATGAACACGAGGATGCGCAGGAAACCGCGCGCTGGGTCAAAGCGGCTGGCCGCCAGTGCCTGCTGCTGCCCGGCGACCTGGCACAGAAACAGCATTGCCATGACATCGTCGACAAGACCGTGGCGCAGTTTGGTCGCATCGATATCCTGGTCAACAACGCTGCGTTCCAGATGGCCCATGAAAGCCTGGACGACATCGACGACGATGAATGGGTGAAGACCTTCGATACCAACATCACCGCCATTTTCCGCATTTGCCAGCGTGCTTTGCCCTCCATGCCAAAAGGCGGCTCGATCATCAACACCAGCTCGGTCAACTCCGACGACCCGTCCCCCAGCTTGCTGGCCTATGCCGCGACCAAAGGGGCCATTGCCAATTTCACAGCAGGCCTTGCGCAATTGCTGGGCAAGCAGGGCATTCGCGTCAACAGCGTCGCGCCCGGCCCGATCTGGACACCGCTGATCCCGGCCACCATGCCTGATGAGGCCGTGAGGAACTTCGGTTCCGGCTACCCCATGGGGCGGCCGGGACAACCTGTGGAGGTAGCGCCAATCTATGTCTTGCTGGGGTCCGATGAAGCCAGCTACATCTCGGGTTCGCGTTACGCCGTGACGGGGGGCAAACCTATCCTTTGAACGTGCTGCAGAGACCCGTATACGCGGGCCCCGGTGCTTCTGGCAGCGCGCAATCGAACCTGGACCTCGAAGCGCGCCTTGCCAGAAAGCGTTTTCATACAGGGTTGGGCAGTGAAAATCCGCCAGTACCCTGCTGCGCTATTCAAGCGTCATCGGTCCAACGCACGTCACCGGACGCTGGCTGGGCTTTCAACAACAATGTGAAGCTGCCGGTCAGCTGCTGACGCAGCTCTTTGGGCATGGAGAACGCGAAATGCACAAGCCATGAACCATCCCCTAAATGGAACGTTTCACGGCGGTACAACGTGACTTGCTGTTCGGAAATGCCGATGCGCACGGCTACCGAAAAATCGCTTGGTGCTTCGTCCACGGCAGAGCCCCTGGCAGGCAAGCGCGCGCGGCGCTCGGATGGTGTGGCCCATGCAGGCAGATAAACACGGCCGGCATCCTCAAGGCTTGACCGTTCGCCCTTTTTTCCACTGCGCCCTGGAGACACCGTCAACATAGCCGGTGACACCGATCGCTACCTGCTGAATGCGACCGCCATGTTGAAGGAAAGCTTCGACCTGCTCGCAGATGCGCACATGGGCTTTGTGGGCCGCGCTGGGGTACGTCTGGGACATGTTGGCATCTCGGTTATGAGCCACTGAACGACAGTCACCCGAGCAGGCACTATACACCCTGCATTGCCATCAGCGTCTGAAGCCTGCCAAAACCCTGCTTTTGTCGACCGAAGGGCGTGGCCATGGGTGAGCTGCAAGCGCACAAGCCTGAAGCAAACGTGATTCAAGACAGTGGAAACGACAAAGTAGCCGCCAACCCGCCACCCGCTCTGTTTTCAAGGCGTATCTGCCCCCCCATACGGTCGACGATGGTCGCGACGATGGAGAGCCCAAGGCCAGCACCATTTGGGCTATTTCGGCTATAAAAGCGCTCGAATACACGGGATAGGTTCTCCTCAGCGATACCCGTCCCTTCATCCTCGACGACCAGTTCGACACTGCTGGCCAGGCGCCTCAGTGACACGGCTATGCGCCCACCAGGCGGTGAATGTTCTACCGCGTTCGACACCAGGTTCTGTAGCGCAATGCCCAGCGCGCCAGCGTCGACCTGCAGGTGATGGTCCCCTTCGTCCATGTCCAGCGAGGGTTCCAGGCCACGGTCCAGTATCCATGGGGTCAGCTCAGCCAGGGTTTCGGTGACAACCTCGTCCACGTCGATCCGGGTGCTGGCTCGCAGCCCCAGTCTTGGCTCGACACGGGCCAATGTCAGCAACTGGTTGACCACCCGTGTCAGCCGGTCGACACCGCCCACAAGAAAGCCCAGGGCTTTCTGGCGCTCGGCATCATTGCTGGCGGCCAGTGCGTTCTGCGCGTGCAGCCGCAGTACGGCCAGCGGCGTACGCATTTCGTGGGCGGCATCGGCAATGAAGCGATGTTCACGTCGCAGCAAATCGTCGATCTGCGCCAGCAAGCGATTGATGGCGGCCTGCATGGGCTCCAGCTCAGTGGGAAGCGGTACCAGTTGCAGCGGCTCCAGCGAATCTGCATGGCGTCTGCGGATGACATTGGCCATGTTCTGCAGTGGCCGTAGCCCCCAGCCGATCGCAGCCCACACCAGCAGTGCCAACGCCAGGCTGCCAAGCAGGAACGGCAACAGCGTGTGGCGAACGATGCGGTCGATCAGGTCGTAGCGCACATCATCACGCTCACCCACCCAGATCAGCCAGTGTTTTTCCGGCACCGGCAAAACGAAACCGCGCCATTGTTCACCGCCACTGGAAAAGTCGTAGAACCCTGGGGCAGTGGGTGGCGGGTCAATGGGCGGCGCACTGGGTGTATGCACCAGCAACGCCATGCCTTCACCCCAGACCTGGAACGCCAGCTTGCTTTCGTAAGGGTGGCCCACCTGATGCCGCCCCGCCTTGCCCAAGGCATCGTTGAAGGCCTGATACAGCGCCTCACGCGAGCCTTCTTGTACCGGCATGCTCATTACACCTTGCAGCAAACGCGCGTTCTGGGCCAGGTGCGCGTCATACACCTCGTTAATTTCGTGGCTGCTGTCATGGTAGTTATAAAGCGCGAGCAGGCCGGTGCCCAGTAGCAGCAAGAGCATCACGCGCCACAGCGTACGCTGGCGTAACGAGCTCATGCCTTGACCTCGACCAGATAGCCAATGCCGCGCACCGTGCGAATCAGGCCGTTGAACAGCTTCTTGCGCAGGTGGTAGATGTTCACCTCCAGCGTGTTGCTCTCCGGCTCTTCATCCCAGCCATACAGCAGTTGAGTCAGGCGCTCACGCGTGAATACCTTGCCGGGATGTGCCAGCAACTCATGCAGCAGCACATACTCTTTGGGGGTGAGCACAACTTCGACGCCGTGGTAATGCACTTGCTGGGTGGTCGGGTCCAGGCTGACCCCGGCATGCTCGATCAGTACCTTGGCGCGCCCGACGCTGCGCCGCAGCAAGGCGCGCAAGCGTGCCTTGAGCTCGTTGAGGTCGAAAGGCTTGACCAGGTAATCATCGGCGCCGGCGTCCAGGCCGGCAATGCGATCCTCGAGGGCATCCCGCGCGGTGAGGATCAGCACCGGCAAACTGTCGCCGCCGGCGCGTAATCGCCTGAGTAGCTCGATGCCATCCATACGCGGCAATCCAAGATCCAGGATCACCAGGTCGAAGGACTCGTGTTGCAGCGCATGCAAGCCACTGACACCGTCACGCAACCAGTCGAGGGTGTACCCCTCCTGGCGCATGCCATCGCAGATCCCTTCCCCCAGTGCCATGTCATCCTCAACCAGCAGCAGCCGCATGTTCAGTCCTGTTTGTCCTTGATGGCCTTGAGTAAAGCATCGATATCGGCACGCCGGCCCTGGTCAGCCAACTCACGCCCCGGCCGGGGTTGTGCCTGCAAGGCTTTCTGCAGGGCTGCGGTCGCTTCAGGGTAGCGCTTTTGCCGATACAGATGATCAGCCCAGAAATAGTTGCTGTCGATACCGTCGGGGTTGATCTGCAAGGCTTTGCGCAGCATCTTGTCGGCCATGTCGGCATCACCGAAACCGACAGGCCAGCCTGGCACCTGATCATACAGCGTGCCCAGGCTGGTGTAGGCCGAACCTTGCAGTGCGTTGGGGTCCAGCTTCATGGCCTGCTCCAGGCTGGCTTTCGCCGCCTTGACCTTGCCCAGCGCACCGAGGCCTCCCGTCGCCCCCGCCCAACTGCTGTTGATGATGCCCTCCCAGATCAAGGGTTCAGGTGTGCCGGGATACTGATGAACAAACGTTGCTGCATCGCCCGCCAGCTTTTCGAAGGCGTCGGCACGCTTGTCCTTAGGCATTTGGTACTGAATCTGCGCCCAGCGCTGCTGCAGATCGCTCAGGCGCTGGCTGCCGGCCTGGTCCAATGCCCAGGTGAAGGGTGCGAATGCCAGCAAGCTGGCAATGAACAGACGCTTCATTTGTTCGACTCCTTGGAGTGGCTGCCGATATAACGGCGAATGACAGGCAGTTGCTTGCGCAGTGCGCGATCGACCATGCCCGGCAACATGCCGTTGATACGCACGAAGAGCTTTTCGGGCCACCCCAGGTAAAGCTCGGTACGCTCCGACTGCACCGCCTGAAGCACAGCACGGGCGACGTCCGCAGGGTCGTCCATGCCAACTTTCAGCGCTTGATTGAGCGCAGTCGCAGCGCTGCTGTTCATCGTTGTGCGGGTCGCCCGGGGGGCGGCATACAGCACGTTCACCGTGGTGTCGGCCAGCTCGCGGCGCAGCGCTTCCGAAAAACCACGCAGCGCAAACTTGCTGGCGCAGTAGGTGGCGTAGCCGGGGTAGCCGATCGACCCATAGGTCGACCCGACATTGACCACCAACGCCTTGGGCTGAGCGCGCAGCAACGGCAGGCAGGCGCGTGTCAGTTGCAAGGGTGCCTTCAGGTTGATGTCCAATAGCTCGTCCAGTGCATGCTCATCCAGCTGGTCGAGCAGAGCGAAGCGATTCACGCCAGCAGCGTTGATCAGCACATTGACAGCCCCCATCTCGCGAGCCCGCTCGATGACATGTTCGCGCCCCGACGAGCTGCGCAGGTCGGCTTCCTGCCAGCGCAGACGATCAGGGTACCGATTCATCAGGCCAGCCAGCTTGCCCATATGCCGACTGACGGCCAACACCTGGGCACCGGCAGCGCAGAGCTGTTCAGCCAGCTCCAGGCCTATGCCCCCACTGGCGCCGGTGAGGATCACCACGGACTCAGCCAAACGCATGGTGCACCTCTTGCTGCCCGGCACGCGGCAAGCCCTGGAACATATCGGTGTACAAGCGGTAGACGACCTTGGCCGCGTGGAGGACGGCCTGCTGGTCACCGGCATCGTCCAGGCGATCCATCAACTGTTTGTAGGTCACCATGTGCTCCTGGTCGAGCGCACCGTGCGAGCTGAGGTAGCTGAACGCCTGGTCTGGCAGTGCCAATGTGTGCTGGATAACGCCCGCCGCCTGGGTGGCCAGGGCGATGCTGGTGCCTTCAAGCACGTTGACCATGCCGAACAACCCGACCGGGTTGCCACGGGCGATCAGGTCGTACAGGTAGGCGACCATCAGCTCGATGGACTGCACCGGCTGGCCATCGCGCACGGCCTCCCAGTCACCGCCGCACGCTTTGATGTCGTTGAGGATCCACTGCTCGTGGCCGTACTCCTCTTCAATGTATTCGCAGACCGCGCCGCGCAGCCACTCCAGCCGCAGTGGCAATCGGGCCCCACAGGCCATCATCAGCGGCACGGTATGGCGCACGTGGTAATAGGCCTGGGTCAGGAAGGCGACGTAGCTGTCCAGGCTGACCTGGCCGGCCAGGGCTTCGCGGATCACCGGTACCGCGAACAGCGCTTGACGCTCTTGGGCGGTTTGTACTTGCAGGGTGTCGAAAAAGGACATTATGAACCTCACAACGAAATGTCGGACAACAGGGTGTGGTAACGCTGCAGGATCGCCTCACGTCGCGGGCGGCCATTGGCAGTCAGGGTTTCGTCAAGCGTGCTCAGAGGCACTGGCAAGCGGCGCCAGGCGTGCACCCTGGCGTAATCGGGCAATCGCGCGTTGCATTGCTGCACGACCTGATCGATGGCCTCGTCGCTGATGCCGGGATCCAGCGGCCAGAGCAAGGCAAGGTTGCGTGGCAAGGCCTCGCCATGCACGAAAGCCTGGGCGATCACACCACTTTGGCTCAGCTCGGCTTCCACCCACTCCGGGTTGACGTTGCGCCCGAAGCTGGTGATGAACTGGTGCTTCTTGCGGCCATCCAGGTAGAGGTAGCCATCCTCATCGAGGTGCCCTACATCGCCTGTTGCCCACCACTGCCCGGTGACAGGCGGCTCTCCCAGGTAGCCCAGCAATATCGAGCCGGCCACCAGCACTTCGCCATCGTCGGCGATGCGCACTTGCACATGCGGCAATGGCTTACCAACGCTTCCATGGCGTACAGCCCCTGTGCGGTTGAGCGCCACTACCGAGGCGCACTCGGACAAGCCGTAACCTTCGAACACCGGCAAACCGACCGCCTCGGCCCGCGCGAGCAGGCTTGGCGATACCCGAGCACCGCCTACCGCCACCAAACGCAGTGAGCCGACACGCATCAGCCCACGTTCAATCGCTGTAACCAAACCCATCAGCAGTTGCGGCACAAGGATCAGGCTTTGCGCACCACTGAGGGCGATTGCGCCCAACAGGCGCTTGAAATCGACCTGGCTTGCGCCTCCCATCCCCAACTGCTGCTGCGGATAGAGCTGCACACAGGCGCCAGCCATTAGCGCGGCGTAGACGCCCAGGTTTTCCAGCAGAACACCCAATGGCAGAACCGCCAGGTATCGCTGCGGCTCGGTTGGGCGGCTGGCGGCCTCCAGCTCATGGGCCACACGCAGCAGAGTTTCAGCGCTCAGGCACACGCCCTTGGGCGTGCCGGTGCTGCCGGAGGTATAAGTAATCTTGGCAGTGCCCTCAGGCAGCGCCGGGGCGACAACACTGTCACGCAGCCAGACACCAGCGGGTGCCTGCCGGTCAAAGCCAAGCGCCATAAGCTGTTCGGCCCACTGCGCCTCGCACACGACCGCCGTGACTCCGCTTTGCTGCAAGCAGTGCTGGAACTGGGCCGCGCTGAAAAACGACGGCACTATCACACTGGCGCGCTCGGCGAACAGCGCCGCCAAATCCCAGAACAGCGCCTCGGGGCCGTTATCCAGCACCACGGCGAAGGTTCCCGGTGGCTGGCTGTGCAGGCAGCCCGCACGAGATTCGACTTCATCGAGCAGTTGCCGGTAGGTGTAACGCTGCGCATCGCCCTGGACGGCCACGGCGTCAGGACGCTCCTGGGCGTGCTGGCGCAACAGTGCCTTGAAAGCTGTCAGCTCATGCCGCATGGCCAGTCTCCAGGGCTAACATGGGAAACCCGAGCCGCTCGAACATGCCCGCTTGCTTCAGGGCATCGAAGCCAAAGCCTATGTTGCCGGCAAATACCTGTGGTCGCTGGTCGTAGTAGGTCCCCCACTGGTCCACCTGACCCCGCAAGCGCGCAGGATCAGCTGAGGCCAGAACCGTGGGCACCAGCCCCAGTCGCCGGAAACTGTTGAACAGTGTCGCGGCCCCCGTGAATGCGACCCACTCCAGACCCCGCATGGCCAGTAACCACGTGACGGCGATGATCATTATTCGAGCGCTGCCGGCGCTGAGCGAGGCCAGGTTGCCGACTTCTACCATGCAGTTGCGATCCGGTGAGGCACCGGTTACCCGCAAGACCGCGGACTCCAGAGGCTCGTCCAGGTACCGCTCGAGGAAGAGCGGCCCTTCGCTGGCCGGTCGCATGCCTGCCGCCGCGATCAGGCGACCGTGGCTACCCTGCAAGGCAAGCAGCTCCGGCAGGTAATGATGCACATCCGCCTGGTGCACGCTGGCAAAGCGCTCGTGTATGAAGTGCTCCAGCTCTTCGCGCCCATGATCGCCGCTGAGGTGAAGCGAAAGATGCGCCTGATGATCGGCATGGCTACCGATGGGTAACGGCAGCAAACTGTGCCATTGATGAGTCTGAGTCATGAAATTTCCCCGCCTGGGTGCGACGGAGGAAATTATCGGGGCCGAATCTGAATGCAATCTGAAGTCGGCTACTGTCCGAGCGCCTCAGCCCGGCGCTCGTTCGTGTGCTGAATTCACGGTGATCGAGCACGACGCGTACCCAACTCGATCCAGACGGGTGCATGGTCGCTGGCCTTGGCCTCGTTACGCACCCACGCATCGACACCCGCCCGTTTCAGATAAGGTGCAAGCTCGGGGTTGAGCAACAGATGATCGATTCGCAACCCGGCATTGCGCGCCCAGTGGTTACGGAAATAGTCCCAGAAGGTGTAGACACGCTCGTCCGGGTACAGATGGCGTATGGCATCGAGCCAGCCCTGGTCAAGCAGTCGTTGGTAACACGCTCGCGACTCAGGCTGCAGCAGTGCGTCTTTCAGCCACGAACGCGGGTTATAGATGTCCATGTCGGTGGGCACGACATTGAAATCCCCTGCCAGCAGTGTGGGGTGGCCACTTTCATAGAGGCTGCGCGCA
The DNA here is from genome assembly GCF_021378985.1 of Pseudomonas sp. JR33AA. Classification (NCBI taxonomy): domain Bacteria; kingdom Pseudomonadati; phylum Pseudomonadota; class Gammaproteobacteria; order Pseudomonadales; family Pseudomonadaceae; genus Pseudomonas; species Pseudomonas sp. JR33AA. The sequence goes on along the minus strand of NZ_JAJSAW010000004.1, from coordinate 92,343 downwards.
TGCTGGATCAGGCATTCGAACCAGTGCAGCTTGTAATCGAACTTGGGCCCGGGCTGCGGGTTTCCGTTTGGCAGGTAAAGGCAAGCGACCAACACCCCGTGTGCCGCAGCTTCCAGATAGCGGCTCTGGGGGTCCTCTTCCAGGCCGGGCAAGCCGCGGCGCACCTCGAGCGGATCGCTGCCCCGCACCAGGATGGCCACGCCGTTCCATGACGGTTGCCCATGATGAAGGCTGCCATAGCCTGCCGCCTCCAGCGCCGCGCGAGGGAACTGCTGATCGGCCGCCTTCAGCTCCTGCAGGCAGGCAATGTCGGGCTGCTCCCGCTCCAGCCAGGCCAGCAGCGCCGGCAAACGGCTGCGGATGCCATTGATGTTGAAGGTGGCAATCTTCAGCGCTTTCATGCGTCCGGGTCGCTCACATGGGCCTGGACCGCATCTTCCAGCGCGCGGACATGCGCCTCATCGGCCAGCGCCTTGAGCGTCAACCAGTCGTCCCAGTCGATGGCACCGTCGTCGCGCAGGGCCTCGGCTGTGCGAAGCAGTTCATGGTGGTAGGCATCCGGTGACTCGCGCCGGTAACTGATGTCGTCGTACTGGGCGTACCAAGCTTCAAGCTCGGGAATGCTGCGTTCGATGCTCATGAAAGCGTCCTCGCTGTACCCTTTGCTTGTCAGAACCCGGGCACAGCGCGACGTTCAATCAGGACGTCACTCAAAGTAATGGGGATACAGTGCCATGTCGCTCTCCAGCTTGTCCGCATCCGCTGCCCTCTTGCGCACTTCGGCATAAAAAAGCTGGCACTGGTTCTGAAACCTGGTGAAATCGCGGTTGGCGGTTTCAATGGCACTGCTCAGGTCGCGCCCCTGGAGGCCTTCAACAAGTCGCTGTGACGAGGTATACGCCTGCCAGCAGGCCTCAACCTGCTGCAGCCCCTTCGCAAGGTTCTCGGTTTCGATAGTCGCCATTGCAGCACCCTCTTTGGACCGAGCCCGGTCCGTCGGTGTGAATCGCCAGAGCGACGATAACGGGGTGAAGCCGGTAACGATGCGCTTCGGCTGAGAGCGTAGACCATTCCAGCGCAGATGACGCCGGGTCAACGCAGACAGTCCTGAACCCACTTCACCCAACAATCGCGAAAGGGCCGGCCCTGCTGGCCAATTTCCACCCGCCATTCACCGTTGCCGCCGCCACCGTATTCGCGGGTAAACCCGCTCCTACCACGGGGGGTGGACACACATCGGGATGTTGGACACAGGCCGCTGTAGGAGCGGGTTCAGCCGCGAAAGGGCCGGCCCTGCTGGCCATTTTCCACCCGCCATTCACCGTTGCTGCCGCCACCGTATTCGCGGGTAAACCCGCTCCTACCAAGGTGGTTGACACACATCGGGATGTTGGACACAGGCCGCTGTAGGAGCGGGTTCACCCGCGAAAGGGCCGGCCCTGCTGGCCATTTTCTACCCGCCATTCACCGTTGCTGCCGCCACCGTATTCGCGGGTAAACCCGCTCCTACCAAGATGGTTGACACACATCGGGATGTTGGACACAGGCCGCTGTAGGAGCGGGTTCACCCGCGAAAGGGCCGGCCCTGCTGGCCATTTTCCACCCGCCATTCACCATTGCTACCGCCACCGTATTCGCGGGTAAACCCGCTCCTACCACGGGGGGTGGACACACATCGGGATGTTGGACACAGGCCGCTGTAGGAGCGGGTTCACCCGCGAAAGGGCCGGCCCTGCTGGCCATTTTCCACCCGCCATTCACCATTGCTACCGCCACCGTATTCGCGGGTAAACCCGCTCCTACCAAGGTGGTTGACACACATCGGGATGTTGGACACAGGCCGCTGTAGGAGCGGGTTCACCCGCGAAAGGGCCGGCCCTGCTGGTCAATTTTGCGGCAGGTTCTGGAAGTCCTGACTGGCCTGAAAGGTATGGCTAGCGCAACACAGCCAGCATGCTGGCCGCATCGCTGACCTCGAACTTGCCGGGGCTTTCAACCGCAATGTACTGGACTACCTGGTCGTCGACCAACATCGCATACCGCTGCGAGCGCCGCCCCAAACCGCGTGCCGCAAGGTCCTGGGTCAGGCCCAGCGCCTCGCTGAATTCGCCATTACCATCGCCAATCATCTTGACCGCATCACCTACCTGCAAGCTGTTACCCCAGGCGTTCATGACAAAGGCATCGTTCACCGAGACGCACAGGATCTCGTCAATGCCAGCCGCGAACAACGCCGGGGCCGCCGCGACATAACCGGGAACATGACGTTCAGAGCACGTCGGCGTGAACGCGCCCGGCAATGCGAAGATCAGCACCTTCTTGTGCTTGCAACGCTCGCGAATGGAAAAGGCCATTGGGCCGATCGCGCAGGCGCCTGCGTCATTGTTGTATTGATAAAGGGTAACGTCGGGCAGTTGATCGCCGGTTTTGATCATCGTTGTGTCCTGGGTGAGGTGAAGGCCTGGCAGCCATGATGCCGCACTCGACCAGGCAACGCATCATGAGCGGAACTAAAAAACCTGTGAAATAACTTCAATATCATTCATGCAGCGTCGCACCTACGATACGCCTCACTCAAAGACAACACCAAAGTTACGTCAGCCTGAATGGCTGACACTCAGGCACCTGGAAGCCGTCACCATGGATAAAGCGCCAACATTCACCGTCAAGCGCATTGCGTTCGACGAACATTATCACCCTGCCGAAAACACCCGAATCACGACCAACTTCGCCAATTTGGCACGGGGTGCAAACCGCCAGCAAAACCTGCGCAACACCTTGACGATGATCGATAACCGTTTCAATGCGCTGGCGCACTGGGACAACCCCGAACATGATCGCTACCACGTGGAGCTGGACATCATATCGGTGGAAATGAACCTTGAAAACGCGCAGCACGGTAATGCCCTGCCACTGATCGAAATATTGAAAACCCATATTGTCGACCGCAAAAAAAATACTCGGCTCGAAGGCATGGTAGGCAACAACTTTTCCTCGTATGTGCGCGATTACGACTTCAGCGTACTGTTACTGGAACATAACAAGGATAGGTCGACCTTCAGCGTTCCCGATCATTTCGGCGAGCTGCACGGCAACCTGTTCAAGTGTTTCGTCAACTCGCAAACGTACCAGGAGCATTTCAGCAAACCACCGGTTATCTGCCTGAGCGTATCGAGCAGCAGGACTTACCTGCGCACCGAAAATCAGCACCCTGTGCTAGGTGTTGAGTACCAGCAGGATGAACACTCGCTGACAGATGAATACTTCAAGAAAATGGGCTTGAAGGTGCGCTATTTCATGCCGCCGAACAGCGTCGCCCCGTTGGCGTTTTATTTTGCCGGTGACTTGCTGGCTGACTACACCGACCTTGAGCTGATCAGCACCATCAGCACCATGGACACCTTCCAGAAAATCTACCGACCCGAGATCTACAACGCCAATTCTCCCGCGGGCAAAGCCTACCAGCCCAGCCTGCAGAACCAGGACTACTCGCTTACGCGCATTGTCTACGACCGGGAAGAGCGCAGCCGCCTGGCGATCGAGCAGGGCAAATTTGCCGAGGAGCAATTTGTCAAACCCTACCAGGCCACGCTGGCGCAATGGTCCGCTCAATACGCACGTTGAACACTCAAAACACAAGGTCACTGTTCATGAACACATTGCTACCTACCTCCACGGCCGGCAGCCTGCCTAAACCCGCCTGGCTTGCTCAACCCGAAACACTTTGGTCACCGTGGAAGTTGCAAGACGAGCAACTGATTGAAGGCAAACAGGATGCCTTGCGTCTGGCCTTGCAAGAACAACAACAGGCCGGTATCGACATCGTCAGTGACGGCGAACAAACTCGGCAGCACTTTGTCACCACGTTTATCGAGCACCTCAGCGGCGTTGATTTCGAACAACGGAAAACCGTCAGAATCCGTGATCGCTACGATGCAAGCGTACCAACGGTTATGGGTGCTGTCGCTCGACAAAAGCCGGTGTTTGTCGAAGATGCCAAGTTTCTCCGCCAGCACACCACACAGCCGATAAAATGGGCGCTGCCTGGCCCCATGACCATGATCGATACACTGTATGACAACCACTACAAAAGCCGCGAGAAACTGGCCTGGGAGTTCGCCAAGATTCTCAACCAGGAAGCCAGAGAACTGGAAGCCGCGGGCGTGGACATCATTCAGTTCGACGAACCGGCATTCAATGTTTTCTTTGACGACGTGAATGACTGGGGCGTGGCTACCCTGGAAAGGGCCATCGAGGGCCTCAAGTGCGAAACGGCCGTCCATATTTGCTATGGCTATGGCATCAAAGCCAACACCGACTGGAAAAAGACCCTCGGTTCAGAATGGCGGCAATATGAACAGGCCTTCCCCAAACTGCAGCAGTCCAGCATCGATATCATTTCGCTGGAATGCCATAACTCCCATGTTCCGATGGACCTGCTCGAGCTGATTCGCGGCAAGAAAGTCATGGTCGGCGCCATCGATGTGGCCACCCATGTCATTGAAACACCCGAACAGGTCGCCGCCACCCTGCGCAAGGCACTGCAATTTGTCGATGCCGACAAGCTCTACCCTTGCACCAACTGCGGCATGGCGCCCCTGCCCCGCCAGGTAGCCAGCGGCAAGCTCAAGGCCTTGAGTGCAGGCGCGGCTATTGTCCGCCAGGAACTCGCTAACGCACGTTGAAAAGAGTCGGCATTTCCAACCAGTTTGCACGGCGCGGCGCCAACAAGTGGCATGGCGTCGAATGGCAAGCGTCGCCATTAGGCAACCCGATAATTGCCGGCAGCCTGCACTGGCTTGATTGCGATTCACGCCGAACATACCACCGGGGATCACCTGATCGTGATTGGCGAAGTCAAAGCGTTGAACCTGCAGGCAACTGCTGCAACGCAGCCGCTGCTGTATTTCAAGGGGCAGTATTGCAACCTCGCCGTGCATGACGTGGCTTGAGCCTCACCCCACTCTCTCCCGCCGGGCACCGTCCTGCGCCCCATTTCGGTTCAAAACCCGCGCCCGGACCAAAAGCGCCCTTTTTTGATGCGCCGGCCCTTGCGGCCAGGCAGCTCACATCGGGTGTGCCCCTCACATTTCCCGCCCCCCAGAGCCACCATGCGTATTCGGCACTTTTATTGCACAGACTGATTGTGCTCAACGCACAGGCCATCTACCGAAACCGAGGTTAACACGAGGCACAGCGCCCACTTACCCCAGCAAGGCAGCACCCTGAAAGACGCAGATGAACCGCAATGAAGCTGCCGGCAACGGCGGCAAGGAGTGGGTATGTCCCGGGCTTTTTTCAATGAAATGTACGAAGCGAACGGTAATTGCCGCCCGCATTACCAGGAGTTCGCCCGCTGGCTGGCCAACACCCCGCTGGAATTGCTGGAACAGCGCCGGCGGGAGGCCGACCTGCTGTTTCACCGCGCTGGCATCACCTTCACCTTGTACGGCGACAAGCAGGACACCGAGCGCCTGATCCCCTTCGATATCATCCCGCGCAGCATCCGCGCCAGCGAATGGCGCACGGTCGAGCGTGGCTGCATTCAACGGGTACAGGCGCTGAACCTGTTCCTGCAGGACATCTACCACGACCAGCGCATCCTCAAGGCCGGCATCATCCCGCCAGAGCAAGTGCTGGCCAACGAGGGCTACCAGATCGCCATGCAGGGCCTGGACCTTCACCGTGGGCTGTATGCGCATATTGCCGGTGTCGACCTGGTACGTGACGGCGATGGCAGCTACTTCGTGCTGGAAGACAACCTGCGCACCCCCAGCGGCGTCAGCTACATGCTCGAAGACCGCAAGATGATGATGCGCCTGTTCCCCGAACTGTTTGCCGCCCAGCGCATCGCGCCCATCGACCACTACCCCAACCTGCTGCTGGACACGCTCAAGAGCGCCAGCCCACTGGACAACCCCACCGCGGTGCTGCTCACGCCCGGCCGTTTCAACAGCGCCTATTTCGAGCATGCCTTCCTGGCCCGGGAAATGGGCATCGAGCTAGTCGAAGGCGCCGACCTGTTCGTGCGTGATGAGCATGCCTACATGCGCACCACGGCCGGCCCCAAACAGGTGGACGTGATCTATCGTCGCCTGGACGACGACTACCTCGACCCGCTGTCCTTCAACCCTGACTCGATGCTGGGCGTACCGGGGCTGATCTCGGTTTACCGCGCCGGCAATGTGGTACTGGCCAACGCCGTCGGCACTGGCGTGGCCGATGACAAATCCATCTACCCCTTTGTCGACGACATGATCCGCTTTTACCTGAGCGAAGAACCCATCCTTAACAACGTGCCTACCTGGCAGTGCCGCAAGCCGGCGGACCTGTCCCATGTACTGGCCCACCTGCCCGAACTGGTGGTCAAGGAAACCCAGGGCTCCGGCGGCTATGGCATGTTGGTCGGGCCCGCCTCGACCAAAGCCCAGATCGAGGACTTCCGCGCGCGCATCAAAGCCCGCCCGCACGCCTATATCGCTCAACCGACGCTGTGCCTGTCAACCTGCCCGACCTTCGTCGACAGCGGCATCGCACCGCGTCACATCGACCTGCGCCCGTTCGTGTTGTCGGGCAGTGAAACCCGCCTGGTGCCCGGTGGCCTGACGCGCGTGGCGCTCAAGGAAGGCTCGCTGGTGGTCAACTCGTCGCAAGGCGGCGGTACCAAGGACACCTGGGTGGTGGAGGACTGAACCATGCTTTCGCGAACCGCTTCCGACCTGTACTGGATGTCCCGCTATCTGGAACGTGCAGAAAACCTCGCGCGCATGCTCGAGGTCAGCTACTCGCTATCGCTGATGCCCCAGGCCGGGCGCAGCGACGGCCATGCCGAACTGGCCATGTCGCTGATGGCCTCGGGCATGCTGGACGACTACCTGCGTCGGCACAATGAGCTCGACACCGAGCGCATGCTGCACTTCTTTGCCCTCGACGCCACCAACCCCAGCAGCATCTATTGCTGCCTGCAGGCCGCCAGGACCAATGCCCATGCCGTGCGCGGCCGGATCACCGCCGACATGTGGGAGAACATCAACGCCACCTGGATCGAAATGCGCAACATTGCCAGCAACGGCCTTGGCCGCTATGGCATCAGCCAGTTCTGCGACTGGGTCAAGGAGCGATCGCACCTGTTCCGCGGCGCGACCTCCGGCACCATCATGCGCAACGATGCCTACAGCTTCATTCGCCTGGGGACCTTCCTGGAACGGGCGGACAACACCCTGCGCCTGCTCGATGCGCGCTATGAAATGTTCGGCGAGGCCTCCGAAGAGGTCAGCGACGACTCCGCCCGCGGCTATTACCAATGGAGCGCCCTGCTGCGCGCGCTGACCTCGTATGAAGCCTTCAACGAGCTCTATCGTGCCGCACCCAGTGCCCGGCCGGTGTCCGAGTTGCTGCTGTTGCGGGTGGACGTGCCGCGCTCGCTGCATGCCTGCATCGAGGAACTGGACCTGATCCTGGCTGGCCTGCCGGGCAGTACCGGGCGTGCCGCCCAGCGCATGGCCGCCGAACTGAACGCGCGCCTGCGCTACACCGCAATCGACGAAATCCTCGATGCCGGGTTGCATCCCTGGCTGAGCGACTTCATCGGCCGCATCAACCAACTGGGCCAGGCCGTCCATCACTCCTACCTGGAGGTTGTATGAAACTGTCCATTCGCCACGACACGACCTATAGCTACGCCAGCGACGTGTGCAACAGTATCCAGTTCCTGCGCCTGACGCCGCGCAGCAGCGAACGCCAGCGTATCAATCAATGGCAACTGGACCTGCCCTGCAAGGTCAAGGGCCAGATCGACCCTTACGGCAACATCCTGCATGTGCTGACACTGGACAAACCCCATGGCCACCTGGCGCTTACCGCACACGGTCAGGTCGAGATCGACCCGGATTGCGAACACGAAACCGAGAGCCAGTCGCCCTTGCCGTTCCTGCGCGGCAGCCACCTGACACTGGCCGACAACACCCTGGTTGCTTTTGCCGCCCGGCAATGTGGCAGTCACCGCGACCGGGCAGCACTGATCGGGCTGATGCAAGGCCTGGCCGATCACATGCCCTACAGCCCTGGGGCCACGTCGGTGGGCACAACGGCCATCGAAGCCTTCAACGGTGGCGCAGGTGTGTGTCAGGACCACACCCACGCCTTCCTGGCCTGCGCACGTAGCCTGGGGGTACCGGCACGCTATGTGTCCGGCTACCTGTGCACCGAGGACGAACAACACCTGGCCAGCCACGCCTGGGCCGAAGCCTGGGTCGACGAAGCCTGGTACAGCTTCGACATCACCAACCGCCTGACCCGGCCGGAGCGTCACCTGAAGCTGGCGGTGGGTCTGGACTACCTCGATGCCTGTCCGGTCAGGGGCGTACGCCGCGGCGGCGGCGCCGAATCGATGCAGGCCAGCGTCCACGTGCATCGCCAGTGACAGGCGGGCTTCAGACCGGTCTTGCCGCGCGAATGCGGCAAGACCCTTCCACACGCAACACAAGGGAAACCGCATGACTTACTGTGTCGCCATGCACCTGGAGGACGGGCTTGTCTTCATCAGCGACTCACGCACCAACGCCGGCATCGACCAGATCTCCACGTTCACCAAGTTGTTCGTCTTCGGCGTACCGGGCGAGCGGCTGATCGTGCTGCAGACCGCCGGCAATCTGGCGACCTCGCAGTCGGTGGTTAACCTGCTGCAGCAACGCACCGAGGGCAACGGCCCCCACCTGCAGAACGTTGCCACGCTCTACGATGCAACGGTGCTAGTCGCCGACACCCTGCGTGAGGTGGTCAAAAGAGACCGCAGCAAGCTCACGGCCGATATCGACCTTAGCAGTTCGTTCATCGTCGGCGGCCAGATAGCTGGCGGCCCCATGGCCATCTACAACGTCTATGCACAAGGCAATTTCTTCCAGGCCACACCGGACACCCCGTTTCTGCAACTGGGTGAAAGCAAGTACGGCAGGCCAATACTCGACCGCAACCTGGATTACCGCACGCCGCTCGATGAAGCGCTGCGCTGCGGCCTGATTTCGTTCGACTCCACCATCCGCAGCAACCTGTCGGTGGGCATGCCGCTGGACTTGCTGGTGTACCGCAACAACAGCCTGGAAAGCATGACCCGCAAGCGCATTACCAGCGACGATGCCTATTACCAGCAGATTCGCAGGCAGTGGAGCGACGGTTTGAAAACCCTACTGGCCGAACTGCCAGCGCCGCCTTATGGCTGAACAAGCAAACTGTTCAGCTCCGTGATGCGCCAAGAAACCAACCCGGTGCAAGACATGCGCCGTAGACGTAGCGGGTTTACACGCCAACCAGGCGACGCGGAGCATGGCACCGGCTGCGCCGGTGTTCGCGGGTGAACCCGCTCCTACGGGGGTGAGCGGGCAAGCCCGCGAAGGGGCCGGTACAGGCGACACCTCAGTAAAGCCAATGTGTAATGTTCGAGACGCCGTGGGTTATCCTGCCCCTTCCCCCTGTCACGAGACTGCTGCTGGCGGCCCACAGACTGCAATGCAGGTGAAATCATGATTCACGGAAAAACCCTGGAAGCCTGGCAACAAAGCCACCCGATCATCGCCGAGCTGGTGGCCCTGAAACCCACCAGCTGGTTCAACCCTGGCATCGCCAAGGCTGCAGTAGCCCTGCACGACGTCGGCCTGACGGCGGCCGACGTGCAAGCCACCAGCGCGCGGCTGCAGCGGTTCGCGCCTTACCTGGCCACTGTGTTTCCCGAGACGGCAGCGGCCGGCGGGGTCATCGAGTCGCACATCACCCCGCTGCCACAGCTGCGTCAGCGGCTTGTCGAGGAGGGATCACTGCAGAACGTGGGCAGCCTGTGGCTCAAGGCGGACAGCGACTTGCCTATCTCCGGTTCGATCAAGGCCCGGGGCGGCATCCATGAGGTGCTCAAGCACGCCGAGGACCTGGCCCTGGCTGCCGGCTTGATCACGCCAACGGATGACTACACCAAACTGGCGAGCGACCAGGCCCGCGCATTCTTCAGCCAGTACACGATCGCCGTGGGCTCGACCGGCAACCTGGGGCTGTCGATTGGCATCATGAGCGCCAAGCTGGGCTTCCAGGTGAGCGTGCACATGTCGTCTGACGCCAGACAATGGAAGAAGGACAAGCTGCGGGCCAACGGCGTCACAGTGGTCGAACACGCCTCCGACTACAGCGTGGCGGTCGAGCAAGGCCGCCAGCAGGCGGCATCAGACCCCAGCTGTTACTTTGTGGACGACGAAAACTCCCCGCAGCTGTTTCTCGGCTATGCCGTCGCCGCCGAACGGTTGGCGCGACAATTCGACCAGGCGGGCATCCAGGTTAACGCAGATCATCCGTTGTTCGTTTACCTGCCGTGCGGCGTAGGGGGCGGCCCAGGCGGTGTTGCGTTCGGGCTGAAGCTGGTATTCGGCGATGCGGTGCACTGCATCTTTGCCGAGCCCACCCATTCCCCCTGCATGCTGCTGGGTGTCTATACCGGCCTGCACGATGAAACCTGCGTGCAAGACTTTGGCATCGACAACATCACCGCCGCCGACGGCCTGGCGGTCGGGCGCCCATCAGGGTTTGTCGGCAAAGCCATGCAGCGCCTGATCGATGGTTACTTCACCGTGACCGACGAAGAACTGTACCGCTTGATGGTCATCGCCCATGAGCAGGACAAGGTCAAACTGGAACCCTCTGCCCTGGCCGGCGTACCCGGTATGCTGCAGGTGCTGCAAGCAGGCGAGTACCTGGCTCGCCAGGGCTTCACCCCAGCCCAGTTGCAGCAGGCTACCCACCTCGTCTGGGGGACGGGTGGCAGCATGGTGCCGGACGATGAATTCAACGCCTATCTGGCGAGAGGACGCAGCCTGCAGACATATGTGTCACCGCGAGGGCCGGTTAGCGGTCCTGCAGCGGACCATGGATGAGCTGCACGCCCGCCGTGCTGAATTACGTCAGACACGTCGGGCCCTCCACCCGGCAGCCCAATCAATGCACCAAGAGCAACTGGCTCAATACTGCCCGCAATTTCCCGGGTTTCACAGGTTTGTTCAGTAGCGGCGCCCCCAGCTTCTGCAACCCCCGCCGGCACTGATCGCTGCGGTCTGCGGTAATGATCACTGCCGGTATGGCAGTCGCAAAATGCTCACGCAGGTACCTCACCACCTCGCAACCCACTACGCCATGGTCCAGGTGGTAGTCAGCCAGGATCAGTTCCGGGGCTCGCCCCTGCAACGCCAGCAGGGCGCCCTCCTGGTCGGTCGCAGTGACCACTTCACACCCCCACTGCCCCAACAGCGCGCCCATGCTCTCGAGTATGCTCACTTCGTTGTCCAGTACCAGCAGGCGGCGGCCCGGCAGCGGATTACCGGCGCTGGGCAGCGGCACAGCCTGGTGAACGGCCAGCGGCACTTCCTTGCCAAGAGGTACCTCGATGCTGAACACCGAGCCACGCCCCGGCCAAGAACGCACTTCAATCCGGTAACCCAGAATCTTGGCGATCCGTTCGACAATGGCCAGCCCCAGGCCGACACCCTTGCGATCTGCAGCGCGGCCAACGTCCAGCTGGTTGAACTCGAGAAAAATGGCCTGCAGACGATCCTGCGCAATGCCCCGTCCGGTATCCCACACCTCCAGCCGCAAATGGCCGCCACGGCGCCTCGCCCCAAGCAGGATCCGCCCCTCGTCGGTGTACCGGCAAGCGTTGCTGAGGAAGTTACGCAAAATGCGTGTCAGCAAACGCAGGTCAGTGCTGATGGCACAGTCCGGGATGCGCGCATGCAGCCTCAGGCCTGCAGCTTCGGCTACCGAGCTGAACTCCGAAACCAGCGGCGCGAACACCTCGTCAAGGCGGTACACAGCCACGTCCGGCCTGACGGCGGCCTGGTCGAGCCGGGAAATGTCCAGCAGGTCGGTCAGCAGGTCTTCCGCGCCCTCCAGGGCCTGATGGGTACGCTCCACCAGCACATGCTCGGCCTCTGGCAATGGCCGCTCGCGCAAGGTCGAGATCAGCAAGCGCGCTGCGTTCAGCGGTTGCAGCAGGTCATGGCTGGCGGCGGCGAGGTATTTGTCCTTGCTGCGGTTGGCGGCTTCAGCAGCATCGCGCGCCTCCAGCAATTCATCGGTACGCGCAGCGACCCGTTGCTCCAGTTCGTCATTGAGCTGTTGCAGGCGCTGCTGGGCCAGCTTGCGTTCGGTAATGTCGGCAACGAACCCCTCCACCAGCCCTTCATGGCCGGGTTTGAGCAGCAGGTTCATCAGCACATCGAGGTGGCTGCCGTCCTTGCGCCGCAAACGGGTTTCGTAGCCGTGCAGGCTGTGCTCACGGGCGAGGACCTCGGTAATGGCCTGCAACTCCTCGGCACCGCCATCAAACAGGTTGGCGGCCAGGTCAGTCAGGGAAAAAAGCACCGATTGCGGGTCGTCATAGCCGAGCATGCGCGCCAGCGCCGGGTTGGCGGCACGCATACCGTCCTGCAGGCTGGCCTGGAAAATACCGTGCACGGCATTTTCGAACAGCCATTTGTAACGGTTGCGTTCGGCTTCCAGTTCATCCAGGCGGGCGGACAGCTCTGGGTAATGGCTTTTGCGCGCCGAGTGGTCACCCAGCCCCAGCAGCCCGGCCAGCGCCCTTTGCTGCTCGTCAGAGGGCCTCGCCATAGACCACCTCGACATCACGCTGGCTCGACGCACGGGGGTTGGTGAGGATGCACGGGTCGTCCATCGCGTGTTGCGACAGGAACGGGATATCGGACGTGCGCACCCCGTGCAGGCCCAGGGTTTCATGGAAGCCAATGGCACGCTTCAGGGCAATCAGGTGCTCCACCAGCCGCCCGCAGATCTGCCGGTGATTGAGGCCGCGGCAGTCGATGCCAAACACCTCGGCGATCACCTTGAAACGCTCCGGCGCCGAGCTGTAGTTGAAGGCCACCACGTGCTCCACCAGCACCGCGTTGCACAAGCCATGGGGCAAGTCGAGGAACCCCCCCAGGCTGTGCGACATGGCGTGCACTGCGCCCAGGATCGCATTGGAAAACGCCAGCCCCGCCTGCATGCTGCCGAGCATGATCTTCTCGCGCAGTGCAATATCGGTGGGGTTGGCGATCATCTCCACCAGGTTGCCATTGATCAGGCGCATGGCTTCCAGCGCGTGGGGGTCGGTCAGCGGCCCGTGGCCGGTAGACACGAAGGCCTCGATGGCATGCACCAACGCATCGATGCCGGTGCAGGCCGACAGGAACGGGTCCATGCTCAGGGTGGTCTGCGGGTCGATCAGCGACACGTCCGGCACCACCGCCTTGCTGACGATGGAGAACTTCATGCGTTCCTGCTGGTTGGAAATGATCACGAACTGCGACACATCCGCCGAGGTACCCGCGGTGGTCGGGATCAGGATCAGCGGCGGGCTGGGCACGCGGATCATGTCCACGCCCTCGAATTCGAGAATGCTGCGCCCATGGGCAACCACGATACCGATGGCCTTGCCGCAATCCATCGGGCTGCCGCCGCCAACGGCAACAATCACATCGCAGTGGTTCTGCCGATAGATCTCGGCGCCGAGCATCACCTCTTCGACCCGCGGGTTGGGCGACACCGCTGTGTACAGGCAGTAATCGATACCCTGGGCCTGCAGGCTGGCCTCCACATCCGCCACCCAGCCAGCCGCGATCACGCCAGGGTCGCTGACCACCAGTACCTTGCGCGCACCGAAGGTTTTGGCGTAATTGGCCACATTGTGCCGGCAGCCGGCACCAAAGATGATTTCAGGCGATACGAACTTGCGAAGGGGGCTGAAACTCTGGCTCATTGGTAAGCCTGTTCTTATTGTTCTGGAAGGTAACCGCCAGCGTAAAGCATCCCACCGCGAAAGCAACCAGACCAAAGCGGGGCTACCGGTCATTCTATCCAGGATTTGGCGCGGGCCACCTCCAGAAACGCCAGTACGTCCTCTTCGAGCCCCGGTACATTGGGGAAGCGTTGCGCCAGGCGGTCGATGATCGTTGCCACGGTACTGTGGCCGTCCAGCAGCGCCAGTACCCAGCCGGCACTGGCATTGAGCTCGATGATGCCCCCGGCGGACAACAGTACGTGGCAAGCCTTCTGGGGCTCCCAGTCCAGACGCAAGCCTCGCCCCAAGGCAAGGGCCTGCTGGCGATCTATCAGGTTCACAGGCGCATGCTCCAGAAGGATCCGGCCACCGTGGCGATGGCCGGGCATTCATCAACGATTAGCGAAATACATCGTCACTTCGAAGCCAATGCGCAAGTCGGTATAGGCGGGTTTGTTCCACATCGGGCAAGTCCTCTTCTTGTGCCGGAGGATTCCGGTAGAAGCATTAATGCACGGGGGCGGACCAGACCGAATGCTACTTTGGAACGAGCTTGCGGGGTGCGTTGGTAGGGGTAGACCGTTGCATGTGCCGGCCTCTTCGCGGGCAAACCCGCGCCCACAGGTTCTGCACCGGTTCTGGAACCAGCGGTGAACCTGTAGGCGCGGGCGAGCCGGGGGAAGGCCGCGACGCGGCTTAGAAGAAGCCCAGCGGATTGATGTCGTAGCTGACCAGCAGGTTCTTGGTCTGCTGATAATGGTCAAGCATCATCTTGTGGGTCTCACGGCCAACACCGGACTTCTTGTACCCGCCGAACGCTGCATGCGCCGGGTACAGGTGGTAGCAGTTGGTCCACACTCGCCCGGCCTTGATCCCACGGCCCATGCGATAAGCGCGGTTGATGTCGCGGGTCCACAGGCCGGCGCCCAGGCCGAACTCACTGTCGTTGGCGATCGCCAGCGCTTCGGCTTCGTCCTTGAAGGTGGTCACGCCCACCACCGGCCCGAAGATTTCTTCCTGGAACACGCGCATCTTGTTGTTGCCCTTGAGCAGGGTTGGCTGAATGTAGTAACCGCTGGCCAGGTCACCCTGCAGCCGCTCGGCACCACCGCCGGTGAGCAGCTGCGCGCCCTCCTCCCGGGCAATGTCCAGGTACGAAAGGATCTTGTCGTACTGTTGCTCGGACGCCTGGGCACCCACCATGGTTTCGGTATCCAGCGGGTTGCCGCGGGTGATCTTGGCGATCTTCTTCATCACCTCGGCCATGAACGGCTCGTAGATCGACTCCTGGATCAGCGCCCGTGACGGGCAGGTGCACACCTCACCCTGGTTGAAGAACGCCAGCACCAGGCCTTCGGCAGCCTTCTCGATGAACGCCGGCTCGGCATGCATGATGTCTTCGAAGAAAATGTTAGGCGACTTGCCACCCAGTTCGACGGTGGACGGGATGATGTTCTCGGCCGCGCACTTCATGATGTGCGAGCCCACCGGGGTAGACCCGGTGAACGCGATCTTGGCAATGCGCTTGCTGGTGGCCAGCGCCTCGCCGGCCTCACGACCAAAGCCCTGGACGATGTTCAGTACGCCTGCAGGCAACAGGTCGGCAATCAGTTCGGCAAAGACGGTAATCGACAGGGGCGTCTGCTCAGCGGGCTTGAGCACCACGCAGTTGCCAGCGGCCAAAGCCGGGGCGAGCTTCCAGGCGGCCATCAGCAGCGGGAAGTTCCACGGGATGATCTGCCCTACCACGCCCAGCGGCTCGTGGATGTGATAAGCCACGGTGCCTTCGTTGATCTCGCCTACGCCACCCTCCTGGGCGCGGATGCAACCGGCAAAATAGCGGAAGTGGTCCGCTGCCAGCGGCACGTCGGCATTCAAGGTTTCGCGTATGGCCTTGCCGTTGTCCCAGGTTTCGGTAACCGCTAGCACTTCCAGGTTCTGTTCGATGCGGTCGGCAATCTTGAGCAGTACCCGCGCACGGTCTTGCACCGAGGTCTTGCCCCAGGCTTCGGCGGCGGCATGCGCAGCGTCCAGGGCGCGGTCGACGTCCTGGGCCGTGGAGCGCGGGAATTCGGCAATCGGCTGGCCATTGACCGGCGAGCTGTTGGTGAAGTACTGGCCAGCCAACGGCGGCACGAACTCGCCATTGATGAAGTTGCCATAACGGGGTTTGAAGGATACGACGGCGCCTGGAGTTCCGGGTTGTGCGTAGATCATGCTGAGCCTCTGGGGGTCGGTGCCTGTCCCACGACAGGCGATGCACCGATGGTAAGAAGCCCCGCGTGCCGGGCGAATGCATCGTTGGCAGCGGGGCTCTCGTCATTTGGTAGTAGGGCCGCTTGCCGCCGATCAGCGGCAGCAAGCGGCAGTAGGCAGGCGTTATGGCTTGGCGCTTGCCGTTTGCTGCAACTGCTTGGGCAACTTGAAGGTCCAGAGCATGCCACCCTGGTTGAAGTCCTTGACCCGCTTGGCCACTTCGCCACCCCACAGCGGCACCGCGCCGCCCCAGCCGGAGACCACCGAAACGTATTGCTCGCCGTCCATTTCCCAGGTGACGGGTGAACCGAGCACGCCTGAGCCGGTCTGGAATTCCCAGACCTTGTCGCCGGTCTTGGCGTTGAATGCCTGCAGGAAGCCCTCTGGCGTGCCCGTGAACACCAGGTTGCCCTTGGTGGTCAGCACACCGCCCCACAGCGGCGCGTAGTTCTTGTGGCGCCACACTTCCTTGCCGCTGACCGGGTCGATGGCGCGCAGCACGCCGATGTAGTCTTCGTTGAGCGGCTTGATGGTGAAGCCGGCACCGAGGAACGCCGCACCTTTCTTGTAGGCGATGCCTTCGTTCCAGATGTCCATGCCCCACTCGTTGGACGGCACGTAGAACAGCCCTGTGTCCTTGTTGTAGGCCATCGGCATCCAGTTCTTGGCGCCGAGGAAGGCCGGCGCGACGAACACCGAGCTGCCCTTGGCCTCGCTGCCGGGTGCGCCCGGGCGGCTGGCGTCGTTGTAGATCGGCCGGCCGTCCTTGTCCAGGCCAGTGGCCCAGGTGATCTTGTCAACGAAGGGGAAGCCGCGGATGAACTTGCCGTTGGTGCGATCGAGCACGTAGAAGAAACCGTTGCGGTCGGCCGTAGCGGCAGCCTTGACCTCCTTGCCGCCGTCCTTGTAGTTGAACGAGATCAGCTCGTTGACGCCGTCGAAGTCCCAGCCGTCATGCGGCGTGCTCTGGAAGTGCCACTTGATGGTGCCGTCGTCCGGGTTCAGTGCTAGGCGTGAGGAGGAGTACAGGTTGTCACCGGGGCGCAGGTGCGAGTTCCACGGGGCCGGGTTACCGGTACCAAACAGGATCAGGTTGGTTTCCGGGTCGTAGTAACCACCCAGCCACGGCGCGGCGCCGCCGGTCTTCCACAGGTCGCCAGGCCAGGTCTTGCCCGCCTCACCGCCGGAAATACCGTTCTCGATCGCCTTGCCGTCCTTGTACACATAGCCCATGTGCCCTTCCACGGTGGGACGCATCCACAGCAGCTCGCCGTTCTCCGGGTTGTACGCCTGGATCTTGCCCACCACGCCGAACTCGCCGCCGGCAACGCCTGTAATCAGCTTGCCATTGACGATCATCGGCGCGGCGCTGATGGAGTAGCCTTCTTTGTGGTCGGCGACCTTCTTGCTCCAGACCACCTTGCCGGTGTCCTTGTTCAGGGCCACCAGCTTGGCGTCCAGCGTGCCGAAGAACACCAGGTTGCCGTACAGCGCTACGCCGCGGTTGATCACGTCGCAGCAGGGGCGGATGTCATCCGGCAGACGTGCATCGTACTGCCACAGTTTCTTGCCGGTGCGGGCGTCCACGGCGAACACCCGCGAGTAGGAGCCGGTCAGGTACATCACCCCGTCCTTGATCAGCGGCTGGGCCTGCTGGCCGCGCTGCTTCTCACCGCCAAAGGAGAACGCCCAGACCGGGCGCAGTTCCTTGACGTTATTGACATTGAGCAGATCCAGCGGGCTGTAGCGCTGGCCCTGCACGCCCAGGCCATTGGTCACGATCTGTTGCGGGTTCTTCGGGTCCTGAAGAATTTCTTCATTGCTGACAGCGGCGTGTGCCGCGCCGGCAAGCAGCATGGCGCTGAGCACCAGGCTCACGGCGAACAAGGGGCGACGTGGGGATCGGGTCATGACGGCTACCTTTGGTTTTTTTGTTGTGCCCGGGAAAATTTCCCGGTGTGCCGGGAATTCTTGGTCCCGACCCGATTGCCAACAATTGCCCGCAGTGCGGAGTTTTCTAGTTCCTTGGTAGGGGCCTGAGCGATGGATGGAGGCAGACATACAGCGCTGCGCAGGCGGCGCGGGGTCTCACAGGGACTATAACGTCATGGCAAGCGCTGTAGCTGCTGGCGCTCGTAACGCGGATACAGGTGGCTGACACTGCGGATCAGCTCATAACGCGTCAGGCTGATGCCGGCAAACCGTTCGGGAATGGGGCTGCGGATCATCTCGGCCATGTCGTCACCGCGCGCCGCGCCATCGCGCATCAGGCCATCGAGCCAGCCCAGGTAGTCACGCATCTGTACGAACGGCTGCGCATCACTGGCCAACGGGCCATGCCCGGGTACAAGCTGCTTCCAGGGCAGTGCCTGCAGGGTATCCAGGTCCTTGAGCCACACGTCCAGCCCCGGGCTGTTGGGCGTGGTCAGGGCGCGTTGGTAAAACACCAGGTCGCCGGCGAACAGCACACCGGTCTTTTCATCGAAAATCGCCAGGTCGGCACCCGTATGCCCGCCCAGCCCCAGCAACCTCAGGCGGTGCCCACCCACCTCATGCACACCCGGCTGCAGCACCCGGGTTGGCAGTACCACTTCGGTACCACGCATCCAGTCGCCGACCAGGCGATACATGTTCTCGGCCATGGCATCGCCTTGCTGGCGCAGCAGGTCGCGGGTGCCGGCCAAGGCACCGATCGGCACATCGGCAAAGGCCTGGTTGCCCAGCACATGGTCAGGATGATGATGGGTCAGCAGTACCTCCACTACCGGCTTGTCGGTGAGGGTGGCAATTGCCTTGCGCAACGCCTCGCCATAGCCCTTCGAAGGCCCGCTGTCGATCACCACCACACCGCTGTCGGTGACGATGAACGCGGTGTTGACCACGTTGCCGCCGTTGGCCTTGGCGAAATTGTCGGTGCTGCCTTCCAGCAACCAGGTGCCCTCGGCGATTTGCCGGGGGGTGAGCCGGTATGCCAGATCAGCCTGGGCCGGTAGCCCCAGGCACAGCAGCAACAACAGGATCCAACGCATGACGGTGCCTCGGGTCAGAGTGAAGTCAGACAACGCGCTCAGGGCAGCGCCGCCTCGAACTGGTTGCCGCTGTTGTCCCGCAACAGCAGCCGTGTTGGCCCAGGGCCCTGGATGTCAAAGCCCAGGTTGGGGTTTTCGCTAACCGCCGGGTACAGCTCCAGGCTGGCCAGGCGCTGGCCATCTGCACCTTGCAACTCGGCATGGTTGAGAAAGAATTCAGGAATGCCGCTGACCAGGCCGTTATCCATCGGGTGGGCCACCTGCAGGCGCAGGCGGCTGCTGTCGCCACGCGGGTAGCGCCCGCCCAGCACCTCACCGAGGTGCTCCTCCCAGCCGGGCTGGGTGCGCACCACGCTGGGTGCGGTACAACCGCCGCCCGCAGCATCGATCAGGGTGGAACCGACGTGCCACAGGCCATCGCGTGTCAGTACGGCGGCGCGCAACGGTGTGGCCTGTTCGATGCGGATGCGGATAGACAACCAGGGCAACACGCGCTTGCCGGGCTGAAAGTCGACGATGCGCGGCAGAGGGTTCAGTTCTGCCCAGGCGATTATCCGCACCACCTCGCCCGTGAACGCCCGGGCGTCGATCTCCAGCGGTACCTGCCGCGCATCCTCGGCAAAGGGAGGCGCCAGAAGCTTCACGCGGTCATCGAACACGAACGCCGCCTGCCCCAGCAACTGCTTGTGGTAGAAGTCCCACATCACAGAAGGCACCGGGTCTGTCTGGGTGCCTTGTGTTGCAGCCTGAGCGGCCCAGGGCATCCAGCAGGCCAGCAGGAAAGTCGCTCGCCAGTTCATGGCCACTCCTATTGATACATCTCCGGGACCTCGTAACGCAGGCCGTATGCGGCATACATCGCCTTGAGCCGGCCATCGCGAATCATCGCCTCCATGGCCTCCTCCACGGCATAGGCCAGCTGCCGGTTGCTTTCATGCACGGCCATGCCGATTTCCCAGGCCTGTTTGCCAAGGTTCGGGTAGGCGTTTTCTGCCAGGGCCAGTTGCGAGTCGGCGGCCTGATGCAGCTGCCAGTCAACCTCGCCGCGCATCGCCATCACTGCGTCCACCTGGCCGGCCTGCATCGCAGCGAAAGCCTGCTGCACGCTGGGGTAATGGTGGGTCTTGGCGCTGAGCATGCCGTTGAACACCGACGTCAGGTAGAACGACGGCACGCTGTCCACCTCGACCCCGATAGGATGCTGCTGGAATACCGCGACACTGGCCACCGAGGCCAGGCGACGGCGATCGTAGGCCACCTGCCAACGCTCCTGCTGATAGGGGCCGAACATCACCACCTGGGCGTTTTCAAGCTCACCCAGCTCGTTGCGCCGCTGCGCGTAGGCGCGATCGTAGGGCACCCGCATCATCAGGTCGGCCAACTGTTGATGACGCAGCGGGCTGCCACGCCAGATGTAGTCGCGCAGGTCATCGTCGAGCTTTTCTCCAGGCGGTGCCCAGATCAGTTGCAGACGTACCCCCAACGCCGTGGCCAGGGCCTGCGCCAGCTCCACATCGACACCACGCGGCTGGCCGTGGTCCTGAAAACTGTAAGGGGCAAAATCCTTGTACACCGCCACCTTGAGCTCGCCGGCGGCGATGATCGCGTCATAGTTGCGCACCTGCGCCTGGGCTGCCGCGCAACACAGCAGCAGGCCACTCAACAGCACCGCCCACAGACGCATGGCCGTCACTCCTCGACGTGCACGCTGTCGAGGTAGGTGCGCACCGCCCACAGGGCTTCCTGGCTGAGGTAATCGGCCATTTTCGGCATGTATACGCGGCCGTCCCGAACCGCGCCGTGGCGTACCCGCTCAACGAACCATTCGTCGCCGGCATCACCCGCATCGAGCATGCGCAAGTCAGGTGCAATACCACCAGACTTGGCCTCCAGGCCATGACAGGCAGCGCAGTTCTGGTTGTAGGCCGAGGCGCCGATTTCCACCGCCTTGTCGTGTTCGGGCGAGCTGCGGTACGGGTTGACCGCGGCCCAGCCGTCGCCGTCCAGGCTCACGCCAGTGTCCTTGATCGGGGTCAGGCCCTTGGTCTCCACTGCCTGGGGCACCACGTTGCCATGGGCCCAGGCTGTACCGGTCACCACGGCTGCGGCCAGCAACCCGGCAGCAAGCAACACATTGCATTTTGTTGTCATTGTTATGCCCTCACCATTGCACACAAAGCCTCAACCACAGAGGCCGTGCCGCCATCTTAGAAACAGCCCGCGGGCGGCCGAATGCTGCTTTGGTGGCCGGGCCTTAATCCCTTGGTAGTAGGGCTTGTGGCGAAGGGCCAATTGAGGTGCCGTGCGGGAACTATTCCCGGCAAGGGCGGGACATTTTCCGTATCCCGCGACAGCCGCTGCGCCCCACCCTGTGCAGGCCAAAACCTCCACTGGGAACTGCAACCATGACAATAAGATCGCTACCCGCCCTTTCCCCTCTGGCCCTGAGCGTGCGCGTCCTGCTAATGGCCGGTAGCCTGGCCCTGGGCAATGTGGCAACAGCGGCCAGCACACCCGCTGCACCTGCCGGCAAGAACGTCACCTGGGAAGACATCGCCAATGACCACCTGACCACCCAGGACGTGCTGCAGTACGGCATGGGCACCAATGCCCAGCGCTGGAGCCCGCTGGCCCAGGTCAATGACAAGAACGTGTTCAAGCTGACCCCGGTCTGGTCCTACTCCTTCGGCGACGAGAAGCAGCGCGGCCAGGAATCCCAGGCCATCGTCAGCGATGGCGTGATCTACGTCACCGGCTCGTACTCGCGGGTATTCGCCCTCGATGCCAAGACCGGCAAACGCCTGTGGACCTACAACCACCGCCTGCCCGACAACATTCGTCCCTGCTGCGACGTGGTCAACCGCGGGGCGGCGATCTACGGCGACAAGATCTACTTCGGCACCCTGGATGCACGGGTGATCGCCCTCGACAAGCGCACCGGCAAAGTGGTGTGGAACAAGAAGTTCGGCGACCACAGCGTCGGCTATACCATGACCGGTGCGCCCGTGCTGATCAAGGACAAGACCAGCGGCAAGGTACTGCTGATCCACGGCAGCTCCGGCGATGAATTCGGCGTGGTCGGCCAATTGTTCGCGCGCGACCCGGACACCGGCGAAGAAGTGTGGATGCGGCCCTTCGTCGAGGGCCACATGGGCCGCCTGAACGGCAAGGACAGCACCCCGACCGGCGACGTCAAGGCGCCGTCCTGGCCAGACGACCCGACCACCGAAACCGGCAAGGTAGAAGCCTGGAGCCACGGTGGCGGTGCCCCTTGGCAAAGCGCGAGCTTCGACCCCGAAACCAACACCATCATTGTCGGCGCCGGCAACCCCGGCCCGTGGAATACCTGGGCGCGCACGTCGAAGGACGGCAACCCGCATGACTTCGACAGCCTGTACACCTCCGGCCAGGTCGGCGTCGACCCAAGTACCGGCGAGGTCAAGTGGTTCTACCAGCACACCCCCAACGACGCCTGGGACTTCTCCGGCAACAACGAGCTGGTGCTGTTCGACTACAAGGACAAGAACGGCAACGTGGTCAAGGCCACCGCCCACGCCGACCGCAACGGCTTCTTCTATGTGGTCGACCGCAACAACGGCAAGCTGCAGAACGCCTTCCCCTTCGTCGACAACATCACCTGGGCCAGCCATATCGACCTGAAGACCGGCCGCCCGGTGGAAAACCCCGGCCAACGCCCGGCCAAGCCGCTGCCGGGTGAAACCAAGGGCAAGCCGGTGGAAGTCTCGCCACCGTTCCTGGGTGGCAAGAACTGGAACCCCATGGCCTACAGCCAGGACACCGGGCTGTTCTACATCCCCGGCAACCAGTGGAAAGAGGAATACTGGACCGAGGAAGTGAACTACAAGAAGGGCTCGGCTTACCTGGGCATGGGCTTCCGGATCAAGCGCATGTACGACGACCACGTCGGCACGTTGCGCGCCATGGACCCGACCACCGGCAAGCTGGTCTGGGAACACAAGGAGCACCTGCCGTTATGGGCCGGTGTGTTGGCGACCAAGGGCAACCTGGTGTTCACCGGCACGGGTGACGGCTTCTTCAAGGCCTTCGACGCCAAGACGGGCAAGGAACTGTGGAAGTTCCAGACCGGCAGCGGCATCGTCTCGCCGCCCATCACCTGGGAACAGGACGGCGAGCAGTACATCGGCGTGACCGTGGGCTACGGCGGTGCAGTACCACTGTGGGGCGGCGACATGGCCGAGCTGACCAAACCGGTGGCTCAGGGTGGTTCGTTCTGGGTGTTCAAGATCCCAAGCTGGGACACCAAGACCGCACAGCGTTGACCTACAGCGGGGAGCGGCCTCCGGCCCTCCCCCTTTCTGCCCTTCTTCTGCCCAGAGGCCTTCGCCATGAATTACCTGCCTTTTACCTTGCTGCTGGCGCTATCCCCTGCCCTGGCAGTGAACGCCGACGACGTCGGCAACGATACCCCCTTGACCATCAACGGCTGCGTGATTGCCGAAGCCAGCCAGTGCCCGGGGGCCAACCTGCGCGGCGCCAACCTGGCCAACCAGGACCTGCGCAAGATGAACCTGGCCGGTGCCGACCTGCGCGATGCCGATCTGCGTCATGCCCAGCTGGACCTGGCAAACCTGGAAAAGGCCCGCCTGCAAGGTGCCAACCTGACCCGCGCCAGCCTGCAACAGAGCAATCTGCGCCTGGCTGACCTGAGCAACAGCAGGCTGGTGGCCATTCAAGGCTGGGGCTTGTTCGCCCAGGGCGCACAGTTTGAAAAGGCGGACCTGCGCGCAGCCTACCTGCAGTTCGCCAGGCTGTCCGGGGCAAAGCTGCAGCAGGCCAACTTGAAGGCGGCGGACCTGGAGATGGCCTGGTTGAGCAAGGCCGACCTGCAAGAGGCCAACCTGGGCGACGCCAACCTGCAGGAGGCCAAGTTTGGCCAGAGCAACCTGGCACGCGCCGATTTGCGCGGAGCGCGGCAACACTACGGGAACTTTCAGGAGGCCAACATGGAGGGGTGCAAGGGGTGCCCTGAGACCTGGGACAAATGAGCGAAGGGTTCGCCGTGGCAGGCGCTTACCTCACCCCGCCACCCGCACCACCCCCAGGTCAATCCCCAGATGCACCAGCTCGGCATGTGAGCTGACCTGCAACTTGCTCTTGAGCAAGGTCAGGTGATTGGACACGGTCTTGGCACTGATACACAACTGCTCGGCAATCACCCGCGCCGGGGTACCCTTGGCCAGCATCGTGAATATCTCCAGTTCGCGCTGGGTCATGCGCTGCAACCGCGGGTCACTGGTGCTTTGCTGTGACAGGCAAGCCAGCTGGGTGGCCAGGGGCTGCTCGATGTAGGCATGCCCGGCCAACACCCGCTGCACCGCCTCGATCAGCACCTCGGGCGCCGAGTTCTTGGTCAGGTAGCCCGAGGCCCCCGCATCCAGCGCCTGGCGCACCAGCGGCAGCTCATCGTGCATGCTGAAAAACAGCACCCTCAACTGCGGCAGGCGCTGGCGCAGGCGACGGGTGGTTTCCAGGCCACTGATACCGGGCAGGCCAAAGTCCATGATCACCAGGTTGGGTACCTGCTCCTGTACCCTGGCCAGCGCCTCTTCACCACTGGCGGCCTCACGCACCTGCACCAATGGCAGCACCGCCCGCAGCAAGCTGGCGTAACCTTGGCGCACCACGGCGTGGTCATCGACCAACACGATATTCATCACACCTCCTCGGGAATGTTAAGGGCCAGCGCCCAGCCACCCCCCGGGCGGCTGAAAATGCGTAACTCCCCCCCAAGGCTACGGGCGCGCTCGGCCATCGAGTGCAGGCCTACCCCTGGGCGCTGGGGCTGGCTCGCGCCGCAGCCGTTGTCGCGAATAAACAGGCGCAAGCCCTTGGTACTGCGCTGCAGGCGCACCCGCACCTGGCTGGCACCGGCATGCCGGGCGACGTTGGTCAACGCCTCCTGCAGCAAGCGGTACAAATGCGCCCTGCTCGCCTCAGGCAGCGCCGGCAAGTGCTCGCCAACCCGCAGCCGGCATTCGATGCCTTGGCTGGCCTGCCACTGGCTCACCAACAGGCCGAAGGCCTCGGCCAACGGCATGTAGTGCAGCGCCACCGGATACAAGTTGTGCACCAGTGCGCGAAAACCTTGCTGCAGGCGCTCGCAGTTTAACTCAAGGGCGTGCGCCGTCTGCGTCACCACTTCAGGCTGTTGGGCCACCATACGCAGCAGGCATAGCTGGGCACGCATGCCTGCCAGGTATTGCCCCAGATCATCGTGCAGGGTCTGAGCCAGCTGGGTACGTTCCTGCTCCTGCACTGCCAACAGGGCCTGGGTCAGTTGGGCATTGTCGGCCTGGGCCTGCTCCAGGGTGGCGGCCATGCGGTTGAAGTGTTTGGCCAGCCGGCGCGTTTCCGGCAGGCCGGCTTCGCGCAGGCGGGCCGTCAATTGCCCGCCTGAGACCTGATGCAAGGCCCCCAGCAGCTCATCCAGCAGGCCCATGGCGCGCCGCACCGCCCAGCGGATGGTCAACAGGCTCAACAACAATGCCAGGCCACAAACGCCAAGCAATTGTTGCAGGGAGTCCCAGACTTCATCGATTTCATCCCGTGCATCCACGGCAATCAACACGCGGCGGCCATCACTCAAGTCCAGCAGCCGGCTGCTGTGGTAGCGCTCGCCGAACAACTGGCGGCCGAGCCAGGCATCCATACCGGCCTCTTGCGGCAGCCTTGGCACCTCATCCGGTGCCAGCCAATGCACCCGCACATGGCGCAGGCTCTTGGTCAAGCCGGGCTGCAGGTTCGCCGGGTCGCGTTCGGCGGTGTCGCCCAGGTAAGCCACCACGGCTTCGGCTGACTGCAACTCACGCTCGACGTCGGCCACCGCCTGGTGCAACAGCACCCCGGCACAAGCCAGCGTTACCAAGGCGAAGCATAACGTGACCCAGAGGTTGACACGCCACAGGGCCGACAAGTTGACAAGGCGCACAAGTGGTTCTCCTCAGGCCGTTGTGGGCCATCGTAAAACTGCGGCTCCCGCACTGAATTACTACCTTGGTACCGGCCGAGCGCTACTTTCTGCATATTTCCCCCTCCCGGCGGGCTTCCTATGCTGGCGCCATCTGCCGTGGAGTGTGTTATGCGCCAGCCTGCCCACCTTGCCTTGACCTGCCTGCTGGCCTTGGCCGCAACGCTGGCTACGCCCCTGGCGCCCGCCGCTCAGGGCCAGGCCACAGCCCCCCTTCACATCGGCATCGGCTACCTGGGCTATCGTCCCGCCACTGGCCCGCTGTTGTCCAATGTCATCCCCGAACCCGGCGACACCGGGCTACAAGGTGCCGAACTGGCCATTGTCGACAGCAACAGCACCGGGCGCTTCCTCAAGCAGCAATTTCAGCTGACCAGCGCCAATGTCGACAGCCCCGAGGCCCTGCTGCAAGCCGCCAGGGCCCAGCATGAGCAAGGCCTGCGCCTGTTCGTGGTGAATGCCCCGGCCGACAGCCTGCGCGCACTGTCTACCGCCCTGCCCGACAGCCTGTTGTTCAACGCCGGCAGCCCCGACGACAGCCTGCGCAGCAGCCAGTGCCTGGGCAATGTACTGCACAGCCTGCCGAGCCGGGCCATGCTGGCCGATGCCTTGGCGCAGTTTCTGGTACTGCGCAAATGGCAACGGGCACTGCTGGTGGTCGGCCAGACCCCGGACGACCAGGCTTACGCCGCTGCCCTGCGCCGGGCGGTGAAGCGTTTTGGCGTGCAACTGGTCGCGGAAAAAACCTGGACCTTCGATAACGACCAGCGCCGCAGCGCCCAGGCCGACATGCCGCTGTTCACCCAGACTGCCGAATACGACGTGGTGCTGGTGGCAGACGAGCGCGGTGACTTCGGCGAGTACCTGCCCTACCAGACGTGGTATCCGCGCCCGGTGGCCGGTACCCAGGGCCTGACCCCCACGGGCTGGCACAAGACGGTGGAAACCTTCGGGGCGGCGCAGTTGCAAAAACGCTTCGAGGCCCAGGCCGGGCGCTGGATGAATGACCGTGACTTCGCCGCCTGGATGGCCGTGCGCAGCGTCGCCAGCGCGGCCAGCAAGCTGCGCCAGGCCGAACCTCGCGCACTGCAGCAACTGCTGCTCAGCGAGCAGTTGCCGCTGGACGGTTTCAAGGGGCGCAAGCTCAGTTACCGCCCGTGGAACGGCGAACTGCGCCAGCCAATCCCGCTGGTTCAGCCCCGCGCCCTGGTCAGCACCTCGCCGCAGGAGGGCTTCCTGCACCCCTTCAACGAAATGGACAGCCTGGGCTACGACAAGCCCGAAGTGACGTGTAGCTACCCCTGACCCGACAACCACAACAATAAGGAATTCGCCATGCGCCGCCCCCTCTTCCACCGGGCCCTGCTTTACCCCAGCCTGCTGTCGGGCGCCCTGGCGCTGGCCAGCGGTCACGTCATGGCCGCCACCGCGTGGGTCTCCAACGAGAAGGACAACAGCCTCAGCCTGATCGACATGCAAACGCTGGAAGTCACCGACACCCTGCCGGTGGGCCAGCGCCCGCGGGGCTTGCTGCTGTCACACGACAACAAGCTGCTGTACATCTGCGCCAGCGATTCGGACCGGGTGCAGGTGATGGACGTGGCCACCCGCAAGATCATCAAGGAGCTGCCTTCCGGCAAGGACCCCGAGCAGTTCGCCCTGCACCCCAACGACCGCTGGCTGTATGTGTCCAACGAGGACGATGCACTGGTGACGGTGATCGACACCGTCACCGACCAGGTGCTCGGGCAGATCGACGTCGGCATCGAACCCGAAGGCATGGCGGTCAGCCCCGACGGCAAGTGGGCGGTCAACACCAGTGAAACCACCAACATGCTGCACTGGATCGACACCAGCACCCAGACCCTGGCCGACAGCACGCTGGTCGACCAGCGCCCGCGCTTCGTCGAGTTCAGCAAAGACGGTTCGCGCCTGTGGGCCTCGGCAGAAATCGGCGGCACGGTGACCATACTCGACGTGGCCACCCGCCAGGTGCTGAAAACCCTGAATTTCCAGATCAAGGGCGTGCACCCGGACAAAGTCCAGCCAGTGGGCATCAAGCTCAGCGCCGATGGCAAGTACGCCTTCGTCGCCCTGGGCCCGGCCAACCACGTGGCGGTGATCGATGCCAAGACCTTTGATGTGCTTGACTACCTGCTGGTCGGGCGGCGGGTCTGGCAGCTGGCATTCACCCCGGACCAGCGCCAGTTGCTGGCCACCAACGGTGTCAGCGGTGACGTTTCGGTCATCGATGCGCAGAACCTCAAGGTGCTCAAGTCGGTGAAGGTCGGGCGTTACCCCTGGGGTGTGGTGGTGACACCATGAACGCCCTCGAGGTCAGTGACGTGAGCTTTGCCTATGGCCAGCGCGAGGCACTCAGGCAGGTCGGGTTCAGCCTGGCACCCGGGCGTTTCGCCGCATTGCTGGGCCCCAATGGTGCCGGCAAGTCAACCTTGATCGCCCTGCTCACGCGCCTGTATGACCTGCAGCATGGCGACATCCGCGTGTGCGGCTGCTCGCTACGCAATGCAGCACGCCCGGCCTTGCGCCAGCTGGGCGTGGTGTTTCAGCAAAGCACCCTGGACCTGGACCTGAGCGTTGAGCAGAACCTGCGCTACCACGCCGCGTTGCATGGCCTGTCGCGGCAGCAAAGCAACTTGCGGGTCGAAGCCGAACTGGCCCGCCAAGGCCTGGGCGAACGCCGGCGCGATCGTGTGCGTGAGCTGAACATCGGCCATCGGCGGCGGGTGGAGATTGCCCGCGCGCTGCTGCATGAGCCGCGCCTGCTGCTGCTGGACGAAGCCAGCGTCGGCCTCGATCCGGCCACCCGCCTGGCGCTTAACCAGCACCTGCGCCGGTTGTGTCGCGAGCAGCAACTCAGCGTGCTGTGGGCCACTCACCTGCTGGACGAGGTGCAGCCCAGCGATGACCTGTTGATTCTGCATCAGGGGCGCCTGGTGGCCAGTGGCACCGCCGATGCGCTGAGCCTTGAGCACGGCGGTGACCTCGATAACGCCTTTGCCCGCTTGACCAACGCGCCCTCAGGAGCCAACGCCCGATGAACGCTTACTGGCAATGTTTCAACGGCATCATGCTGCGCGAATGGCTGCGCTTCGTGTTGCAGCGTACGCGCCTGCTCAGCGCCCTGGTGCGCCCGCTGCTGTGGTTGCTGGTATTCGCAGCCGGGTTTCGCGCAGCGCTGGGCATTGCCATCATCGAGCCCTACGACACCTACATCCCCTACGAGGTGTACATCATCCCCGGCCTGGCCTGCATGATTCTGCTGTTCAACGGCATGCAGGGCTCGCTGTCGATGGTCTACGACCGCGAAATGGGCAGCATGCGCGTGTTGCTGACCAGCCCGCTGCCACGCCCGTTCCTGCTGGGCAGCAAACTGCTGGCAACTTCGTTGATTTCCCTGCTGCAAGTCTATGCCTTCCTCGCCATCGCCTGGCTATACGGCGTACAGCCACCGGCTGCGGGCTTGCTGATGGCACTGCCGGCGTTGCTGCTGGTGGCCTTCATGCTCAGTGCCCTGGGGCTGTTGTTGTCGAACGCCATCCGCCAGCTGGAGAACTTCGCCGGGGTGATGAATTTCGTGATCTTCCCGCTGTTTTTCCTGTCGTCGGCGCTGTACCCGTTGTGGAAAATGCGCGAGGCCAGCCAGTGGTTGTACTGGCTGTGTGCTGTAAACCCCTTCACCCATGCCGTGGAGCTGGTGCGGTTTGCACTGTATGAGCGGCTGAACCTGCTGGCGCTGGCGGTGTGCATGGGGTTGACCGCAGTGTTCACCCTGCTGGCGATACTCACCTTCAACCCCCAGCATGCAGCGCTGCGCAAGCCGCGCTGAGCTTATGTTACTTGCTCTGTGTAGGAGCGGCCTTGTGTCGCGATGGGCTGCGCAGCAGCCCTCAGGATTCCAGCTGCACTGTTTGAATTGCCGG
This sequence comes from Pseudomonas sp. JR33AA, assembly GCF_021378985.1. Taxonomy (NCBI): domain Bacteria; kingdom Pseudomonadati; phylum Pseudomonadota; class Gammaproteobacteria; order Pseudomonadales; family Pseudomonadaceae; genus Pseudomonas; species Pseudomonas sp. JR33AA. Next base: position 62,295 of record NZ_JAJSAW010000004.1, on the reverse strand, counting down.
GGCTGCTGCGCAGCCCATCGCGACACAAGGCCGCTCCTACAAGCGTCCGCGTCAGGGCTGAAGTGGCATCTCACTTTTTAACCGCAAGCTACTACTTTAGTACTGCCTTTGCTGTCTAATCGTCGCATTCACAAAGCAGCGCCACTGGCATGTAATGGGCCTATAACAAAAAGGAAAATCCCCATGCCACGTGCCCTGCGCCCCTTGCTGGCTGCCCTTTCGCTGTGTCTGTCATTGAGTGTTGCCCAGGCCGACACCACCCCACTGTTCTCCGCCGAAGGCTATCGCACCACGCTCTACCGCAGCCCGACCCCGCAACAAGTCGAAGGTGGCCAGGTCATCGACACCGCCACGCTGCAACGCTTGCTAGACCAGGCCCCCAGGCCGGTGCTGGTGGACGTCTATCGCCGCCAATGGCTGCAAGGCCGCTTCATCGAAGACGAGCCGCACAGCAACCTCCCCGGCAGCCTGTGGCTGGCCAACACCGGCGACGGCGAACTGAGCCCGGCATGGCAGGACTACTTCGTGCGTAACCTGCAAAAAGCCACGGCCGGGCACCCGGACCAACCACTGGTCTTTTACTGCCGCTCCGATTGCTGGTTAAGCTGGAACGCGGTAAAACGCGCAAAAGCCTTGGGCTATAACAACCTGTATTGGTACCGCGACGGCCTGGATGCCTGGCAGCAAGCCAACCTGCCCTTGCAGCCTGCGCAACCGGTGCCGTTCCCCTGAAATGCCTGCGTATGCGTGCCCCGCTCCATCCAATAAAAACAAGGTGAAAAGGCCATGTACAAAATTCTGATTGCCGACGATCACCCGCTGTTTCGCGAAGCCATTCACAATGTCATCAGCGATGGCTTCCAGGGCAGCGAGGTCATGGAGACCGCCGACCTTGAAAGCGCCCTGGCCCTGACCCAGGTGCATGACGACCTCGACCTGATCCTGCTCGACCTGAACATGCCTGGCATGCACGGCCTCAACGGCCTGATCACCCTGCGCAACGAGGCGCCGACCACACCGGTGGTCATCGTTTCGGCTGAGCAGGAAAAGCAGATCGTGCTGCAGGCCATTACCTACGGTGCCGTGGGCTTCATCACCAAGTCGTCGCCGCGCTCACAGATGATCGAAGCGATCGAGCAGATCCTCAATGGCAATGTCTACCTGCCGCCAGACATCATCCGCGCACAGAAAAGCAATACCAGCCGGCGCCATAACGATGCCCCAAGCTTCCCGCCGGAAATGCTCCAGGCCCTGACCCGCAAGCAACTGCTGGTGCTCGAGCGCATGACCAAAGGCGAATCGAACAAGCAGATCGCCTACACGCTGGACATCGCTGAAACCACGGTCAAGGCCCACGTTTCGGCCATTTTGCGCAAACTCAATGTGCACAACCGGGTGCAAGCCATCCTCAGTGCTGGCGATATCGATTTTGCTGATTATCTGCGCCGTTGACCTGTTCCGGCTGCTTCGCGGGCAACCCCGCGAAGCGGCCAACCGCTATGCCACGCCACTGGCCAGCAGATGGCTCATCGCCGTCTTGAGCTTCATCGGCCGTACCGGCTTGTGCATGAGGGTGTGGCCAAGCTCGCGGATCTGCTGCTTGAGGTCGTTGCTGTAGTTGGCGGTAATCATCAGTGCCGGTAGCGGCTGGGCGCGGCGGGCGTTGATCCGCGCGACGGCGTCGACACCATTGCAGTCGTTGTCCAGGTGATAGTCGGCAATCAGCAGGTCGGCCTCGGCATGGTAGTTGTCCACCTGGCGCGCCAGGTCTTCCTCCGACAGCGCAGTGACCACCCGGCAACCCCAACCTTCCAGCAAGGTACGCATGCCCGCACAAATCGCCGCATCGTTGTCCAACACCCATACCCGCGCCCCGCGCAGGCGTTCGAGCATCGGCTCGCAGATCGCCTGGCTCGGCTGGGCCTTGGGTGCAGTGGCGCTCAGCGGCACTTCGACAGCGAACACCGAACCTTTACCCAGCCATGAACGCACGCGGATCCGATGGCCGAGGATGCCGGCGATCTTCTCCACGATTGCCAGGCCCAGGCCCAGCCCACGGTCCTGGTCCGGGCGCTGCACATCACCCCGCTTGAACTCCAGGAACATGTCTTGCAGGTGTTCTTCGGCAATGCCGATGCCGCTGTCCCATACTTCAATCCGCACGCCTCCACGCTGGCGCCGACACCCCAGCACCACGCGCCCGCTGTGGGTGTAGCGGATGGCATTGCTAAGCAGGTTGCGCAGGATGCGCGCCAGCAGCTGGATGTCGCTTCGCACTACGGCAGAACACCCCACAAAATGCAGCGCCAACCCTTCGCTACGTGCCACCTGGGCGTATTCGGCAGCCAGGTTGTCCATCAGTTCGTGAAGGGCGAACGGGGCGACATCGGCCTTGATCACCCCGGCATCGAGCTTGGAAATATCCACCAGGGTACCCAAGAGGTTTTCCACATCCTCCAGCGAATTGCTGACATTACGCACCAGGTGGGCAGCCTTTTGCGGGTCGTCGCGTTCGAGCAACGCGCTGGTAAACAGCCGCGCCGCGTTCAGCGGTTGCAACAGGTCATGGCTGACTGCAGCAAGAAACTTGGTTTTCGACAGGTTGGCCTGCTCGGCCTCGCGCTTGGCCTCGCGCAGACGCGACTCAGCCTGGCTGCGCTCTTCGATTTCGCGCAGCAACTGGTCATTGAGGCTGGTCAGCTCGGCCGTGCGCTCGCGCACCCGTTGCTCCAGGTGCTGATAGGCCTGGTGCAACGCCTGTGCGGTGTTGCGCCGCTCGGTGATGTCGCGGATCAGCACGAAGATACCCACCACTTCGCCACTGGCCAGGCGGTTCGGTACGTAGGAGCGCAGCATGTAGCGTTCCTGGCCGTTGATATTGGTCTCGGCAAATTCAAACGTTACGCTCTCCCCCGCCAGCGCCCGCGCCACGTAGCCTTCCAGGCGCTGGTAATGCTGCTCGCTGTGGGCCTCGCGCAGGCTCTGGCCCAGCATCACGCCGTGCGGCCAGCAATACCACTCTTCGTAAACCTTGTTGGTGAATTCGTAGACCAGATCGGCGTTGAGGTAGGCGATCAGCGCCGGGACGTTGTCGGTAATCAGGCGAATCTGGTGCTGGTGGGCCGTCTCGGCCCGCTGGCGGGCCTCGCTGAGCAGGCGGTTGACGGCCTTGAGCTCGGCCATGGCCTGGTTCAACGCATCGGTGCGTTCGCGCACCTGCTCGGCCAGCACCACCGAATGCTGGAACGCGGCGTATGGGTCGTTGCCCCGGGTCACGCCCGACTCGATACGCTCGATCAGTGCATCATTGATACGCTGCAGCTTGTGGTTCTGGTGCTGCAGCCGGGTCAGCTCGGCCTGCAGTTCAGCGACCGACAGGAGGCCGGTTGCGGGCAATGGCGACCCCGGTGAAGGTCTGGTTGATGTGCATGCCATTGAACTGTTCTCCGTAGGTGTTGAAGCCGATCACCCGTTGCTCGCGCAGGAACGCGCCGACCGGCTCCAGATCGTGCCTGGCCTCCAGTTCCAGCCGCCGCAGGAAACAATCACAACCGATGGTCAGCAACAACGGTCCAAGCCGTTGGCGCAGGCCATCGAACAGTTGGTGCAGGTTCGGCAACAGCGGGCCCGGGGTCATGGCGGTGAGCACGATGCCGTTCTCCACCGCGCAATAGAAGCTCAAGCTGAGGTCAGGATGCATTTGCTGGATCGCCCGCACGTAGTACTGATCATGAATGCGCACGGCCAGCGGGTGGGCGGCGAACACCCGGTGATCGAGTGCAGCCACTGGCACCCCGATATGGCGGGCATATTCCTCGGCCGCCGGCTCGGCATTCAGTTCGAAAACCCGGCGCTGGGCGCTGTCGGCACCGGTTACCACCAGCTTTTCCTGGCGCGGCAGAATGTGATGCGTGGTGAACACTTCGAAGTCGAGCCAGGTGTTGACCAGCACCACCACGGCTGCGCCGTTGTGGAATGTACCGCCGTAGTACACATGGGTGCGGTTGAGGTAGTTGTCGTCACCGGCCGAACCGCCGAAGTGCGGGATATCCCCCAGCGCTGCGCTGAGTGCGGCAAGCACCATCTCCTCGCGGCTGGACAAGCCATCGAGCAGCGTGAGTGCAAAGCTGTGGCCCTTGATCGGTGCCAGGGTATTGCTGCGGCAGGTGCCGACCAGCCGCTCGACCATCTGCTGCGCGTCGATCAGGCTGAAGTGCTCCATTTCGTCGATCAACGCGGTGGCGATCGAAAAGTGCCGGTGATCGAAGCCCACCGCCGTCACGCAATTGCGGCCGTAGCCCAACGGGGTGATTTCACCGGCGCTGGTGCAGCCGACCAGGCGTATGCCGCCAAAATCCTGCTCCAATGCTTCGCCTAAAGCCTGCAAGTCGTATTCGGCAGAGCAGAAGAACAACACGAAACCCAAATGCGGGTGCAGCAACTGCCGCGCCAGGTCCTGAGCGGCCAGCCGTGCGTCGGTGGCCTGAGACATGGCACTGACCACACCGTCGTTATGAGCCTGCTGCATCGTCGTCTCCGGCGCGGGGTGGCTGAGGGATCAGTTTAAGGAGCGGGTGACGGGTGACGAATGCTACTTGGGTAGCGGGTGGGCCGTTCCATGGGCGTAAAAAACCGTGTCATTCGGGGCCGCCTCGCGGCCCCGGACACTTACCAGGTCAACACCGCGCCCACCGCAAAGGTATCGGTGTCTTCGTTCTGCGCACTGGTGTCGTGCCCGTCGATGGAAAACTGGTTGTACTCGGCAACCAGTTTCAGGTTGTCGTTGATGTCACGGAACAGCGCCACCCCCCGGGTCTCATAGTCCGCGCCGCTGCCAACCGCACCATTGCCATCGTCCTTGGTCTTGCCATAGGACAGCGCCACGCGGTTCTTGCCGAATTTGTACGAGCCCTGCAGCAGGTAGCCATCACTGTCCACATTGCGCAACACCGGTTCGCCGGCATTGTTGGTGAAGAACGGGTTGATGCCCTTGGCCTGGAAGCCCGAGCCGGTCAGCGACCAGCCGCCCATCTTGGCCTGCACCCCGTAACCCACCCCCTTGGAAGTGATGGTTTCTACGGTGGAGTCAGTGTTGTCCGAGGTCTGGTAACTGCCGTTGACCCAGCTGTAGATCTGCGCCCCGCCCAGGTCGAACTGGTAGGTGATCTCGCTCTCGGTGCGTGGGTTTTCCTGGTAGGCCTTGCCGGTCGGGCTGCTGTCGTTGGTGTCTACCGGGTCCATGATCCCCACCGCCACCCGCAGGCCTTCCATCACGGGCGTACGGTAGGTGATCTGCGAGGTAGGGAACGGGTATGGGTAACCGCTGCCAATGTTGCCGAACGACACCCCGCCGCCGTCCACCAGCCCCAGGGTGTCGCTGACCTGGCCATAGCCGGCCAGCAGTTCGTCGAGCAGAATGTTGGAACGGGCGAACAGCCCGAAGTCCTTGCCGATCAGCACCTCGCCCCACTCGGGGTTGGCCACCGTGCCATAAAACTGGCGCACGTCGATGGCGGTGTCGGTGCCGTTGGTTTCACTGTCGTTGATGGTTACCCAGAACGAGGCACGCGCGCCGAGCTTCAGGTCATCCACCTGCTTGCCCATGTTGAAGCCAAGGTAGTTGGGCAAGAAGCCCATTTTCACCCGCGACTGGCGGCGGTCAAACTGCTCGCCCTCGCGGTCGACCTTGCTGTTGACGTAGAAGGCGTTGATATAGCCATCGGTGGAAAACGTCGTCTGGTCCTTGTCGTACAGCATGATCTCGGCTTCGGCGACGCTGCTAAGGCCAAGCGCAGAAAAGCTGGCGATGGCGGCTGCGAGAAAACGAGGCGGCAGGTGCTTATTGTTGTTGTGCATGGCGCGCTCCAAACGGGGACGGGATGTCGGAGGCGATTATCAGAAGTGGGCTAATTGCCAGAAACGCTGCTTTGGCGTGGGGTGGCGAGTGCTTTAGGGCAGGAGGTGTGGCGCTGTGATTTGGTCCCGATACCTGTTTGGGCCTGGGTTCGAGACTTAGGACTTAGACATGAGTGGTAGGCAGGTATCGGTACTGCTGCATGAGCGGGTTAGTCCGGTCAGTTGCGGCACAGGCTGTCGTAGGAGCGGGTTCACCCGCGAAGAGGCCAGCCCCGCTGGCCAGTTTCCACCCGCCGTTCACCGTCGCCGCCGCTACCGTATTCGCGGGTAAACCCGCTCCTACAGATGCCGTGCAAGACCCGAAGGACGAGCGTCCTGTAGGGGGCGGGTTTACCCGCGAAGGATGCCACGCGGTCGCTGGCATTGCGCCTGTTCAGGAAGCCAGTGCCTGCGAACGCTGGCAAGCGGGCATCTCATAGCGGTGCGGTTGCTGCCAGGCCAGCCGGGCCTGCACATCCACCACCGCGTCCTTCACCTTCTGCGCCCAGTGCTCATCCTTCGGGCACACCACCACCACGCGGAAACCGTGGTCGACACCTTCCAGGCGCACACCTTCGGAATCATCCACGTGCAGATCAATATCAAACGCCGAAGGCAGCTTGGAGGGTGAATTTTCCAGCCCGTTCTGGGCCAGGATGTGCTGGTGCCGATCGCTGTTGACCACGCCATCGACATGAATGCCGTAAAGCATCAGCCACCGGCGGATGTAAGCCGGAGTACGCCCCGAGGAGGTGTAGATCCAGATGCTGCAGCCCTGGCGGCGCAGGTCGCGGATCAGTTCGCGGGTGCCGCTGCGCAGGGGCTCACCCAGCCAGCGATGGACGAAACCCGGCAGCTTGCTGTGCTCGGCGGCGGCGTGCTCGGGCAGGCAAGCCAGCGTGTCGTCGATATCGAACGAAATGCGTACCTGGCCACGCTTGAGCTTGCGTTCGATGGCTTGCCGCCCTCGTGCGAACAGGGAAGAACCTTGCATCAGCGGCTCCCCTCGCAGGCAGGCACGGGCGTGCCGTTCAGGAAGAACTTGCCGGGCTCAGGGGCCTTCGCTTCCAGGAAAGCGGCGTACTTTTTCTTGATCTTGGGGAGTTCGTACAAAGCCTTGACACCGTGTTTGGCGGAGTTGCGTATGACCGAAGATGGGTTGAAGTAACCCTCGGCGTTGTCCAGCGACAGCACGAATGGCGGCAGCCCGGCACGCATCAGCAAATAGCTGACAATAAGCGAACCCGTACGGTTGTTGCCTTCGATGAACAGCTGCGGCTTGCTGAGGATCCGTACATACACACCCGCTGCCCGCTTCCAGATGGAATCGCTGCGGTACGCGCAGTACCAGTTGTACAAATCCTTGATGCCACCTTCCACGTTGTTGAAAAAGTGCGCTTCGGTTGCCGCAAGGTGCGGGGCGAATTCCAGGCGACGGGCCGGATCGCTGCCGCATAGCACGGTGGCATTGATTTCCAGCATCAGGTTCAGCTGTTGCAGGTCGAACAGGTCGATACCGCGAGCGACATAGTCGTCAATCAGCGCATAGCCTTCAACCACATTCAGCAGCACCTCGTCGGTAAACGGGTCCCGCGGTTCAGTGAAATGCTGGCTGAGCTCGGCAAAACGGCCCTGCACCTCGCGCAGTGCGCGCTCTACCGCTGACAGATCAAGACGACGCGTCGCTCGCATTGGTAATCCTGGGTAACACTTGAACGGAAGGTAACGCGGGCGGGTGTTGCAACCTTCCTGGCTGCATCACCCGCCCACCTTGGGTGTGCATGGCTCAGCTGAACTTGCCGCTGATGTAGTCGCTGGTCAGTTGCTCGCGCGGGTTCTGGAAAATCTGCGCGGTTGGGCCCATTTCGACCAGGTAGCCGGTGCGGGTGCCCTGGGAAATATCCACCGAGAAGAACGCGGTGGTGTCGGCCACGCGAATCGCCTGCTGCATGTTATGGGTCACCAGCGCGATGGTGTAGTCCTTTTTCAGCTCGACCATCAGCTCTTCCACGCGGCGGGTGGCGATCGGGTCGAGTGCCGAGCAGGGCTCGTCCAGCAACAGCACTTCCGGCTCGGTGGCGATGGCACGGGCGATGCACAGGCGCTGCTGCTGACCACCGGACAGCGACAGGCCGCTGACCTTGAGCTTGTCCTTCACTTCGTCCCACAGCGCGGCACCTTGCAAGGCGTGCTTCACGCGATCGCCCAAGTCGCCTTTGTAGCGGTTCAGGCGCAGGCCGAAGGCCACATTGTCGAAGATGCTCATCGAGAACGGGTTGGGCTGCTGGAACACCATGCCAATATAGCGGCGCACCACGACAGGGTCGACGCCCTTGCCGTAGACATCCTGCCCAAGAAAGTGCACATGGCCTTCGAAGCGGAAGCCCTTCACCAGGTCATTCATACGGTTCAAGCTACGCAGCACGGTACTCTTGCCGCAGCCCGAAGGGCCGATGAAACCGGTGATCTCGTTTTTCCTGATCGGCACATGGCTGTCACGCACGGCCATGAAGTTACCGTAGAAAATCTTGTCGAGCTTGCAGTCCATGACGATGGGGGCTTCGCTGACCATGGGAGCGGTTCTTTGCGCAGTGGATACGTTCAAGTTGGATGCTCCCTTTCTCAATACTTGGGCTTGCCGAAGACTCGGCTCAAAATGTTGATGACCAGCACGATCATTACCAGCACCAGCGAGGCCGCCCAGGCGAGCTCCAGCTGGTTGTCGAACGGCATGCCGGAGAAGTTGTAGATCAGTACCGCAAGCGAAGCTGTGGGGTTCATCACCGCCAGGTCGCCGTCATGGTAGATCCAGTAGTTGCTGAACAACGCGGTGAACAGCAGTGGCGCGGTTTCGCCAGCGGCGCGAGCCACGGCCAGCATCACCCCGGTAAGGATGGCCGGCAGGCCGGTAGGCAGGACGATCTTCCAGATGACCTGGGCGCGGGTACAGCCCATGCCGTAGGCGGCGTCCTTCATGATCTTGGGCACCATCTTCATCGACTCTTCGGCAGTCAGCACCACGATCGGCAGCATCAGCACCGCCAGGGCCACGCCGCCTGCTGGTGCCGAATAGGTACCGGTGGTCATCACCACCAGGGCGTAGGCAAACACACCGGCCAGGATCGATGGCAGGCCGGTCAGCATCTTGGCGGCAAAGCGCGCAGCGTTGGCCAGCTTGCTGTCGGGGCCGAGCTCGGCCAGGAACACCGCAGCCAGGATACCGACCGGCACAGCGATGGCGGCGGCGATGCCGACCATGACGAAGGTACCGGCCATGGCGTTACCGAAACCACCGCCCATCTCGAAGCCGGTCGGCGGCAGCTCGGTGAACACTTCCAGGTTAAGGCGTGCCCCACCGCGCGTGATCAGCATGTACAGCACGGAAATCAGCGGCACGCTGGCCACCAGTGCCGCAAACCATGCCAGGGTGGTCAATACCAGGCTGCGCAGGGCGCGGCCTTCCAGCTTGCGCTGCAGGCTGGGCAAAGCGGCTACAGGGGTCGTCAGGTCAGTCATTGTTTGTTACCACGCTGGGCGTAGAGCATGATCATCGAGCCGAGGACGTTCACCAGCAGGGTAATGAACATCAGCACCAGTGCCGCGTACATCAGCACTTCAACCTCGTTCGGGCCGGCTTCCGGGAAGTTCAGCGCCAGCAGCGCCGCCAGGGTATTGGCCGGCGCGAACAAGGACAGGGAAATGGTGTTGGCGTTGCCGACCAGCATGGCCAGCGCCATGGTTTCACCGAGTGCACGGCCCAGGCCCAGCACCAGCGAGCCGAAGATGCCGGTAGCCGCCGAGGGCACCATCACCTTGAGAATGGCTTCCCAGTGGGTAGTACCCATGCCGTAGGCAGCCTGCTTGGTTTTCATCGGTACGCTGGTCAGCGCATCCTGGGAAACCGCAGCGATGGTCGGCAGGATCATGATCGCCAGTACCAGCGCCGCAGGCAGCAGCCCAGGGCCACTCAGGGAGGTGCCGAAAAACGGGATCCAGCCCAGCTCGCTGTTCAGCCAGGCGGTCAGTGGGCGAATCGCCGGGATGACCACATAGATGCCCCACAGGCCGTACACCACGCTGGGGATGGCGGCGAGCAATTCGACGATGGTGCGAAACACCGCGGCGAGCTTGGCCGGAAGGAAGTCCTGGGTCAGGAAAATGGCCATGCTGACGCCGAAGAAACCGGCGATCAACAGGGCGATCAAGGCGCTGTATAGCGTGCCCCAGATCGCTGGCAGAATACCGTACTTGCCTTGGTTAACGTCCCAGACGCTGCCGAACAACACGTCAAAACCGTGCTTTTCAATGCCGGGCAGTGCCTTGCGGCCCACTTCGTAGACCAGCGCGAAGACCAGCGCCAGTACCAGTACCACGCCAATGCGCGCAAGCGCACGGAAGGTGCGATCGACCAGAAAGTCTTTCGCAGACGGTGGCTGGCACGCGGAGTCGGGGTTATCCGGTATGGCAAAAGGAGTGTTCATTGGCGAGTTCCGGGACAAGGGACAAACACCCCCGGCATGGCTTCATGCCGATACCGGGAGCGCCTGGTTATTACTGGATGTTGGCGGACGCTTTACGCACCTGGTCGACTACCGATGGCGGCAGCGGGATGTAACCCATCGAGTCGGCGATGGTCTGGCCTTTGGTCAGGCTGTACTCGACCATTTCACGCATGGCCTTGGCTTTTTCCGGGTTGCCGTTGTCCTTGCGGAAAATCATCCAGGTATAGGACGTGATCGGGTAGGACTTGACACCGTCCGGGTCAGGCAGCCAGGCCACCAGGTTTTCCGGCATGTTCACCGCAGCCAGTGCTTCGGCACCGCTCTCGGCATTTGGCACGACGTATTGGCCAGCCTTGTTCTGCAACACGGCGAAGTCGACCTTGGCCAGCTTGGCGAAGCCGTACTCGATGTAGCCGATGGCGCCCGGGGTCTGGCGGACGGTGGCGGTTACGCCGTCGTTCTTCGGCGACTTGATGAACTTGTCGGTGGCCGGCCAGTTGACGGTGTTGCCTTCGCCCAGCCCTTGCTTGAAGTCAGCGTTGATTGCCGACAGGTGCTTGGTGAAGACGGCCGTGGTGCCGCTGGAGTCGGCACGCACGACTACGGTGATCGGGGTAGCAGGCAGCTTCAGATCAGGGTTGGCCGCAGCGATTTGCGGGTCGTTCCACTGAGTGATCTTGCCGAGGAAGATATTGGAGTAGACATCGCGCGGCAGCTTCAGCCCTTTAGGGTTACCCGGCAGGTTGTAAGCCAGGACGATTTCACCGGCGGTCATTGGCAGCAACTGCACGCCTTCGCCAACCTTGGCAATGTCTGCTTCGCTCATGGCCGAGTCGCTGGCGGCGAAGTCGACGGTCTTGTTCAGGAAGTCCTGAACGCCCGCGCCGCTGCCCTTGGACTGGTAATCGACCGTGACGCCAGCCGTGTTCTTGCTGAAGTCCTTGAACCAGGTCAGGTAGATCGGCGCAGGGAAGCTGGCGCCCGAACCGGTCAACCGAACGTTTTCTGCAGCAAAGGCTGCCGAGGTGGCGCAAAGGGAAACGGCTACGGCGAGTGCAGCAGACTTCATCAGGCGTTTCATCAAAATGTGCTCCATGTGATGGCCGGCACACTTTGCATCAGCTGTGTTACAGCTTTGTGACTATTGAATGGCAGGCCGCGCGGTAGAGCTTATTGACTGTGCCATGAGCCGCCGAGCCGGCGCCCTGAAACGGCTCCAGCTTCAACGCTAACGCTTGAATGTATCGATAGGCCCTGCAACGCAGCGCCAGGTACAAGAACCTGGCCACGCAGGCGGTCAACCAATGCCGGCGAGTTCGGTATCGCCGCCATCCCCACAGCGGTTGCGGCGTGCACATTCGAACTCGGCCTGGGCACGGGTGGAAAAGTTCAGGCTCAGCCGCATCTTCTCTTGCGTGTCGTAGAGGTCGTAACCCTCCCCCAGGGCGGCGGGAAAGCCAAGCCGCCGAGGATAAGCCTCTTTCTTGAGTGGCACTGCGGGCACCACAACGAAACGTGTCTGCATGATCATCCCCTTCGGCAGTGCTTAAGTATTAGTATCGCTATGTGAAAGCATCAAGATGACTCATGCAATATTTTGGTTCAGCCGCCTATTCTCGCTGTGCTTTAGGGCTCACCGTGTACGCCGCTGCGCGGTTTTCCCTCTTGCGGTGGTGGTATTTGCCATTGTCGTGACGGGGTTGTTGCGTGTGCTGTTGCCGGGATGAACCGCCGCTACACCTACACTCCTTTGACCCAAATCAAGCCCTCGCGCCCGGTTCGCGCGACGATGGCTGCACGCAAGGAATGACTCAAGTACCGCCAGGCGCACAGTGCTCAAGGTTTACCGCTTGATCGCTGTGCGCGGCCTTGGCCAAGGAGCCCCGCATGAACCCGCTGAAACACATACTGGTTGCCACCGACCTTTCCCCACATGCCCGCAACGCGGCGGAGCGCGCTGCCTACCTGAGCGATGCGCAACAGGCCTCGCTGGATCTGCTCTACGTGGCCAACCCAGCCCCCTTCGAGCGCCTCAAACAGTTGGTGACGCCTGATGACGATCTGTTGAAACGCGTACTGGATAGCGCAGGCGAGAAAACCCACGCACTGGCGGCGCTGCTGTTCCAGCGTTACGGTATCTCCGCTGGCGTGCAGGTCGCCAGCGGCTCGGTGATCACGGAGATCGACCGGGTGGTGCAGGACAAGCACAGCGACCTGCTGGTGTGTGGGGCCAGGGGCCAGAGCGTAGCGCGGCGCCTGCTGCTGGGTTCAACCGTGCAGAAACTGCTCAACCGCATGCCCTGCCCTTTGCTGGTGGTCAAGCCGGCCCCTCGTGATGCCTACCGCACCGTGCTGGTGCCCGTCGATTTTTCGTCCGTTTCACTGCGTACCATCGAACTGGCCAAGGCCATTGCCCCGCAAGCAGAGATCATTCTGCTGCATGTGTACGAAGCCCCGTTCGAAGCCAGCGTGCGCTTCGCCCATCTCGACCACGACACCCTCACCCACTATCGCAATGTCATCCGCAAGGATGCAGAAGCACAGCTCGCGGCGTTGAGTGAGGCTGCCGGCCTGGCCGATGCACGGCAGATCCTGGTGCACGGTGACCCTGGCTGGCGCATTGCCGAGCAGGAACAGGAGCTGGAGTGCGACCTGATCGTGGTCGGCAAACAGGGGGCAAGCGCGCTGGAGGAGCTGCTGGTGGGCAGCGTCACCAAGCATGTACTGAACGAATCGCAGTGTGACGTACTGGTCTCGCCATAGCATGCCGTGCCTGCCGAGCACACTGATAAGCGCCCTCGGCAGGCGCCGCTGTGCCAGCCTCAGCCCTGCCCTTGCACGTTCTGCGCTTGCCTGCGGTAGCTGGAAAGCGAAAACCCGGTCTGACGCTTGAAATAGCGGCACAGGTAAGACGCATCGGCAAAATTGAGCGCATCGGCAATTTGCCCGACAGCGTGATTACTGTAGGAAAGCAGTGCCTTGATTTCCAAGGTCACCTGCCGATCGATCAAACCTTTGGGGCTGGAATTGAAATACGCCTTTGTCAGTTGCGACAGGTAGAACGGCGTGATGTTAAGCGCATCGGCATAGAACTTAACCTCGCGCTGCCGGGTGCTGTGTTTGCCTACCAGCTCCCAGAATCGCCAACTCAGCGCTTCCTTGCGGCTGAACGCCCTGCCTGCTGTCGGTAACACGGGAAGCTGCTCGGCAATCTTCAGGAAAAGGTTCTGTAGCTGGTTGCGCAGCATGATGTGCTGATAAGTGGCACAGCACCGCACAATGTCGCGCATCTGCCTCAGCCACCCTTCCAGCAGCGGCCTCTCACTTTCGGCAAGTACACAGTGCGGATGGTCGTGCAGAAAGACGAACAATGAATTGGGAAGTGGGTAGGCGACCTCGGCAGCAAGTGCTTGCGGTATCAGGCAGAAAAACACCTTGAAGCGCCGGGAGCGACATTTGAGCAAGGCTATGGTGTCTTCGGCCAGCACCAGTACATCTGCGCGCCTGACAGCATGCTCTTTGAAGTTCAGCGTGAAACGGGCAGCCCCGGACAGGCACACAAGCAGTGTCAGATAGGCATGACCGAACGACAGTGGCGCCCCCTGCCCATCGGCAAGCGTGCTTTCACCTGTCTGGATTGGATCACCAGTCGCATAAAGTTTCGGAATGTGATGCATCGCACTCGGCACCGCCGCCAGATAGAGGCAACAGCCTAACATCAAGCACCCGTGCAGTTTCGAAAAGTACCGATAATGCCAAGGTAGTGACGTTTACCGCATGGCCAGTCGGCCATACGCTGGCCCAACGGACCAGACACGAGTAAAGGACATGAAATTGGAAACCGAACGTTTGCTGCTTCGCCCTTGGCTGGAGAGCGACGCTGCTGATTTGTACGAATATGCCAAGGACGAGCGCGTCGGCCCCGTTGCGGGCTGGCCTGTGCACACCAGTGTGGAGCACAGCCGCGAGGTCATTCGCGAAGTGTTCAACCACCCCGAAGTGTACGCCCTTGAGCTCAAGCAGAATCAACGTGCCGTAGGCTGTGTCGGCCTGCTGACTGGCAGTAACAGCAACTTCGAGATCAGTGAACAGGAAGGTGAAATTTCCTACTGGATCGGGGTTCCCTACTGGGGCCAAGGCCTGGTTCCGGAGGCAGTGCGGGAAGTCATGCGCCACGCCTTCGAAAACCTGAAATTGCAGGCACTCTGGTGTGGCTACTACACTGACAACAGCCAGTCACAGACTGCCCAGACGAAGTGTGGCTTCCGTCATCATCACACTGAAGAAAACAAGCACAACCGCTTCCTCGACGACTATCGAACTGAGCACATCAGCCGCATCACCTACCAGCAGTGGGTGGAGGGTAAGCAACAGCATAACTAGCCGAAGGCGACGCGCGTACGGCGCGTTCGATCACTCGCTGGCCCCCCGCTACACAACGCGTTTCATCGATTGCACTGATGATTACTATCGAGCGGCCTGCCTGTCGGTTGGGCAAGGCCGCCTCTACAATCGCCTGCAAATCCCCCCGCTCCTGCGCCTGCTACAGGCGAGATCCCTCATGGAACCTAACCCATGCCAAGCAACAGCCAGGCCCCTCGCGGCCTTCCCGAACACAGCCAACAAAGTGTGACCCAGCAATGGCTGGCAATCCTCTCGGTAGCCGTGGGCGCTTTCGCCCTGGTCACCAGTGAGTTCCTCCCGGTGGGGGTGCTGAACGATGTGGCCAGCGACCTTGGCATCAGTGCAGGCCTTGCCGGCCTGATGGTGACCCTGCCAGGGATCATGGCTGCGTTAGCCGCCCCGTTGATTTCCGTAGGCGTCGGCGCGCTGGACCGGCGCTACCTGCTGATCGGCCTGACGCTGATCATGATCATCGCCAACGCCATCGTGGCCTACGCCGGCGACTTCAACCTGCTGTTGGTTGGCCGTGTGCTTCTGGGTATCAGTATCGGCGGCTTCTGGGCGACAGCCATCGCCCTCAGCGGCCGCCTGGCGCCTGACGGAATGGGCGTAGCCAAAGCCAACTCCATCATCATGGCTGGCGTAACCCTGGCAACGGTAGTGGGCGTGCCCGTGGGCACCTGGCTGAGTGGCCTGATGGGCTGGCGCATGACGTTCCTGGTCACTGCGCTGGTAGGCGTACCGGTGTTGCTGGCGCAGGTCTTCCTGCTACCGCGGCTGATGCCGGAAAAGGCCATCCGCATCCGCGACCTGCCGGCGTTGTTCATCAACCCGCAAGCACGGGTCGGTTTGATCGCCGTGTTGCTGATCGGCCTGGCGCACTTCGCTGCGTACACCTATGTCGCACCGTTCTTCAAGCAGAATGCCGGCTTTGATGGGCCCACGATCGGTTCATTGTTGCTGCTGTATGGCGTGGCCGGCTTCATGGGTAACATCTTCGCAGGCTTTGCTGCCAACCGCAGCGTGCGGCATACCCTGATGCTGGTGGCGCTCATGATCGCAGTCAGCACCGCCCTGTTCCCGCACTTCGCCACCGGTATGACGGGTGCCGCGATGCTGATCGCACTGTGGGGCTTTGCCTTCGGTGCGTTCCCGGCTTGTGCCAATATCTGGATGTTTGTCGTGGCGCCCAAGGATGTCGAACGTGGCATGCCGCTGTTCGTGGCCATGTTCCAGGTCATCATCGCCATGGGCTCGTTCTTCGGCGGGCAAGTCGTAGACCATATGGGCACTGCGGTACTGCTGAGCCTGGCCACGGCGCTGGTGGGCTGCGGCTTTGTCACCGTGCTGGTGCTGGGGCGCAACGTCAGCAACGACCTGGCGGCGCAGCCAGGCTGAGCAGCCGCCCCGGGCGGCTGCGCAACGCTTGAGGCCGTGAAACCGGGGCGCCTGCTTCGCGGACAAGCCCGCTCCTACAGGTAACGTTGAGGCTCCAGGCGCTTGCATTAGCTGCAATCGTCCCGCTCGGGCTGGCGTGGTTGCCTGGCGCACAGTAACTGAATTTCGGCGCCGCGGGCCCTGGCCAGCAGCTCCTCGGTGTCATCGCCACCGGGCAGGGCAAGCAACAGGTCAGGGCGGCTGTCATTGAGCATGAACCGGTTGCGCAGGCGTTCGGCCTGCTTGCCGTGCAGCTGCCAGTTTGGCGGGTAACGTACCAGATCGGCACCGTGCTCGCGCGCCCAGCTTTCGATCTCGCCGCCGAGGAACTGGCTGCCACCGTGGATCAACACCCGGATGGGTCGCTGGCGCTGGACGTCGTCCAGCGCCTGGCGGCAGCGCCGGGTGTCGGCGTAGTTGCGTCCTGCACAGATCAGTACTCGCATGGTCTGCTCTCCTTGCATGGCTCAGAACCACTGGCCGAAACGGCGGATATAGAGGGCCTTCATGGCCTGTGCGACCACGCAGTAACCCAGCAAGGTGGCGACCAGCCAAGGGAAGTATTCCCACGGCAGCGGCACCAGGCCAACCATCGCGCCCACCGGGGAGAACGGGATGTAGATACCCAATGCCATGACCAGCCCCGTTGCCAGTACCACCGGCAATGCAGCGGTGCTCTGGAAGAACGGCACCTTGCGAGTGCGCAGCATGTGCACGACCAGCGTCTGTGACAGCAACCCCTCGATGAACCAGCCAGACTGGAACAGCGCCTGCATTTCGACGCTGTTGGCGGCGAACACGTACCACATCAGGGCGAAGGTGGTGATGTCGAAGATCGACGACGTAGGGCCTATCCACAGCATGAAGCGACCGATGTTACGGGCATCCCATTTGCGTGGTTTGCTGAGGAACTCCTTGTCCATGCGGTCCCACGGCAGCGACAGCTGGGAAAAGTCATACATCAGGTTCTGCAGCAACAAGTGGATCGCCAGCATCGGCAGGAACGGAATGAACGCACTGGCCACCAGGACCGAGAACACGTTGCCGAAGTTGGAACTGGCAGTCATGCACAGGTACTTCATGATGTTGCCGAAGGTTTCGCGGCCTTTGAGCACGCCCTCCTCGAGCACCATCAGGCTCTTTTCCAGCAAAATGATATCGGCCGATTCCTTGGCGATGTCGGTGCCGCTGTCCACCGAGATACCGACGTCAGCATCGCGCAGGGCTGCGGCATCGTTGATGCCGTCGCCAAGGAAGCCCACAGTGTGACCATTGGCCTGCAGGGCCTTGAGCACCCGTGATTTCTGCAGCGGGGTGAGCTTGGCGAAGACGGTGCGCTGCTCCACCTGAAGCTTCAGAGTGGTGTCGTCCATGCCCTCGATGTCCTGGCCGAGCAAGGGCTGGCTTGGTTCGAGGCCCACTTCACGGCAGACCTTGGACGTGACCACCGGGTTGTCGCCAGTCAGTACCTTTACCTGCACGCCCATGTCGCGCAAGGCGGCGATGGCCGGGCCTGCAGTTTCCTTGGGCGGGTCGAGGAAGGTCAGCAAGCCCTGGATGACCAGATCGCGCTCATCGTCGGTGTGATACTGCGCCTTGCCTTCGGCCGCCGGGATCTCCCGGGTGGCAACCACCAACACGCGGAAGCCGTCCTGGTTGAAGGCATCGACACTGGCCAGAAGCTGCTGGCGGCGGCACGGATCAAGGGCAACGACCCTGTCGCCTTCCTGCACATGGGTGGCAATGGCGAGCATTTCCTCGACCGCCCCTTTGCTTACCAGCAGGTGATCGCCCAAGGCATTCTTCACCACCACTGACAGGCGGCGGCGGATGAAGTCGAACGGCAGTTCGTCGACCTTTGCGTAGGCGTAAGGCGCCTGGAACTGGCGGTCCTGGCCGGCGAAATGCAGCACGGCCTGGTCCATCAGGTTGCGGATGCCGCTTTGGTGATGGCTGTTGAGCCAGGCCAGTTCAAGGATGTGCTTGTCGGGCTGGCCGTCGAAGCGTACGTGGTGTTCGAGGATGATCCGGTCCTGGGTAAGCGTGCCGGTCTTGTCGGTGCACAGTACGTCCATGGAGCCCAGGTTCTGGATGGCGTTCAGGCGTTTGACCACCACTTTGCGCCGGGCCATGGCCACCGCCCCTTTGGCCAGGTTGGCGCTGACGATCATCGGCAGCATTTCCGGGGTCAAGCCCACTGCCACGGCAAGCGCGAAGAGGAAGGCATCACCCCAGTCGCCTTTCACCACACCGTTGATCATGAACACCACCGGCACCATCACCAGCATGAAGCGGATCAGCAGGCTGCTGACGCTGTTGACGCCGCGGTCAAAAGCGGTCTGGCTGCGCGAACCGGCAATGGCCTTGGCCAGCGAACCGAAATAGGTGCGTCGGCCGGTGGCGACCACCACGGCGCGGGCGCGACCGCTGACCACGTTGGTACCCATGAAGCAGATGTTCGGCAACTCGAGCAGGTTGTCCTGTTGTGCGCCGTGCTCGGCAGCGGACTTCTGCGCGACATTACCCAAGGTGTCGTACTTTTCGACCGGCAACGCTTCGCCGGTAAGCACGGCCTGGCTGATGAACAGGTCACGCGCTTCGAGCAGGCGGATATCGGCGGGAATCATGTCACCTGCAGAAAGCTGCACTATGTCGCCGGCCACCAGTTCGTCCATGGGCACTTCGCGCAGGCGCGGGGCTTGCCCGATCTGCTCGCGGCGCAGCACGGTCGCAGTGGTGCGCACCATTGCCTTGAGCGCGTCGGCAGCCTTGTTCGAGCGGTACTCCTGCCAGAAGCGCAGCAGGCTGCTGAGGCTGACCATGGTCATGATGATAATGACCTTGGTCAGGTCGGCGTCTTCCGCTTCGCCTGCGCTGACCGGCAGCCAGTAGTCGGTGACGAAGCTGATCCCGGCCAGGGTCAGCAGTACATAGATGAACGGGTTGTGCAGGGCCTTGAGCAGCTGCACCAGGGCGTGGGGTTGCGGATCGTGGGCAACCTGGTTGGCCCCATCGCGCGTCAGGCGCTTGGCAGCTTCGTGCTCGGTCAGGCCCTGTTCGGTGGCATCGAGGTTGGCGAGGGTGACCGCAAGGCCATTGCGCGCTTCACGGGCGGCACGGGTGGACAGGCGGGTTTCGCGTTCGGCCTTGGCCGATGAGGTGTTACGGTGTTTGACAGTCATGTTGCTGTGCTCCTGCCGCTGCGGCGGCACGACACACGGACGTTTCACTCAGGCGGTGAACGAAGGCATGTCGGGTCGCTGAATAATGCTGGTTCTTTCCGACAGTTGTCTGTCCGCTGCCGAGGGTCGGAAGTTGTTTCGGCAGCGAACTTTCTACTCGCGCAATCCATGGTTTAATTCCTTTTCATAAACACGGGGCAATAGTTATCCCGCGAACTTTTAACGTGAAAAGTTCGAGCGTAAAGATACCGTTCAATATCGTTTATTCAGTGAGCAGTATGGGGCTCAGGCGTGCAGGAAGACGCGCCCCACATCTACTGGGGGGGTCGTGGCGGTGGTCAAGGTACCCGTGCAGACGCCGCGGCCAGGCGCGGGCCTGCTGCGGCGCAAGGCACGCAGGCTGGCGATGTGAAACGAATGAAGTGAGGTTCATGAGCTTGCCTCCAACCGGCCAACACCGGCGGTGGCAAGTCACGGCGGAGCATCAGGCTCTGGCGCGGCTTGCCCGACCAGGGTGTCGGGACCGGTGTTCCGGTTCAAGTGCCTGACCGGGCCATTCGGCAGCGGTCAGGCAGCGACTAGATACTGTGTCCATTGAATTCTTCAGTGAAGGGAAAAAAGGCCCCGCGCTCGGGGCGGTCGAACTTTATTCAAGCGTAGTATCGAAGTCAACCCGCAAAGGTAACTTTGAATACATTTAAACTTATCTTGATGTTCCACGCTTGAGCAGAACCTCACACCTTGAACCGCCCCACCAACGCCGTCATCTCCCCCACCAGCCCCGACAACGCCTTGCTCGCCTCGCTGGTCTGCTGCGCACCCGCCGCGGAATGGTTCGACAGTTCGCGGATGTTCAGCAAGTTGCGGTCTACTTCCCGCGCCACCTGAGCCTGCTCTTCGGCCGCACTGGCAATGACCAGATTGCGCTCGTTGATTTCGCCGATCGCACTGTAGATGCCCTCCAGCACTTGCCCCGAGGCCAGGGTCACGTCCAGTGTCGACTGGGCGCGGTTGGTGCTGGCCTGCATGGACGCCACCGCAGCTTCGGTCCCCGCCTGCACGCTGCCGATCATCTGCTCGATTTCCTGGGTCGATTGTTGTGTGCGGTAGGCCAGTGTGCGCACCTCATCCGCTACCACCGCAAAACCGCGCCCGGCCTCACCGGCACGGGCCGCCTCGATGGCAGCATTGAGCGCCAGCAGGTTGGTTTGCTCGGACACCGAGCGGATCACTTCCAGCACCTTGCCGATGTCCCGCACCTGCCCCACCAACTGCTGCAGGTGCGCACTGCTGGTCTGTATTTCGCGGGTCATGGCTTCGGTGCCGTCGATGTTTTCGCTGACTTGCCGGCGGCTTTGCGCGGCCAACTGGTTGGATTCAGTGGTGGTTTGCGAGGTCGTGATCGCGTTGCGCGCAACCTCCTCCACTGCCGTGGTCATTTCGGTCACGGCAGTTGCGGCCTGCTCCAGCTCCTGCCCCTGCTGACGCAGGTTGTTGGCGCTTTCCTCGGTGACCGCGTTCAACGCCGTGGCGGCGGCGTCCAGCTGCCTGGCACAGTTGTTGATCTGCCCAAGGGTGTCGCGCTGGCTCTGCTGCATGCGCTGCAGCTCATGGAACAGTTGGCCGATCTCGTTGTTCCCCTGCCCTTGCACCGGCACGCTCAGGTCGCCACTGGCAATGCGCTGGAAATGCCCACCGGCTTCACGCAGGGGGTGCAACACACGCTGGGCAATAAAAGCCCAGCACAGTACCGCCAGCACCACAGTCATGCCCAACAGGCACAAGCTCAGCAGTTGTGCCTGGGCCAGACGCCGGTCGGACTCGCGCATGATTTGCTGGCCACGTTCGCTCAGCGTGGTCACCAGCTGCTGGCGAAGGGTTTGCAACCGCCCCATGGCATACCGGCATCGATGTTGACCTTGAAATACTGCTCCAGCGAACGCTGGCGGGTCGCTTCACGCTGCCCGGCCACCGCCTTGGCGTATTCGGCAAAGGTGGCCTGCAGCTCGGTTGCCAACACGCGAAGGGCTGGTTCGCGGGCGTTTTCGACAAATTCGTCGACCAGCACCTGGCTCTTGTTGTTCAGCTCTACCGACAGCGCCATGCGCTTGCCTGCACTCTCGTCATGGCCCCCCAACTGCTCGATAAAGCCCGAAGACACGTTGGCGCTGGCGCGAATCGCCATCAGCAACGCATTGTTCAACCGGTCCGACTGGTGCGCAGTCTGGTCCAGTTCAGTGATCTGCTGGTCGCTACCCACGGCAGCCCACCAGGCACTGGCGGTCGAAAACAGCAGGGTCAGGCTGAACAGCGACAACACCCAGAACATTCCGGTGCGAATTTTCAGGTTGGCAAGCATGCGGGCATTACTCCTTGTTGGCACCACTTCTGATCGATGATTCGAGGGTGGGTGTGCTGCTATCGGAGTTGCTGGCGCAGGCTTAAGGCGCCGTGATGCGGATATGTGCGGTAACCGAACGGAATGCGTTGAGGCCCAGAGGCCAGCGCGATCACCGTGGGAGCGGACCTGCCCGCGAACACGGGCGAAGCCCGTGCCATCCCCTGTCGCGACAGAAGCCCATGCCTACACTCACCGCGCCTTGCCAATCGCTTTTGCTGCGTCAGCCAGCCGTTGGGTGGCCTGGCGGATCTCATCCACATCCAGCGAAGCAAACCCCAAGCGTAAGGCATTCTCGGCATGGCCAAACGGTGAAAACTGTCGCCCACTGCGCACCACCAGGTCCCGTTCCAGCGCTTTGTCGACCAGCTGATCCACGTTGATCTCATCGGCAAACCTCACCCACAGCGCCAGGCCACCTTCTGGTGCCTGCACGCTGATCTGTTCGCCGAATGCATCGCGCAAACACCCCAACAAGGTCTCGCGCCGGCGCCGATACTCGCGGTTGACCCGGCGCAAGTGCTTCTTCAGTTCGCCATCATTGATCAGGTCCGCCAACATCTGCTGCATGACTGCATCGCCCTGCCCCAGGGTCAGCATCGCCCTGCGTTCCAATACAGTTGTCACCTCCACCGGTGCCACGATATAGCTGCAACGGAACGTGCTGCCCAAAGGCTTGGACAGTGAACCGATATAAATCACATGCCGCTGCTGGCGGTCGCTGGCCAACGGCAGATAAGGCCGCCCGGCAAAGTGGTATTCGTAGTCGTAATCCTCTTCGACCACGCAAAAGGCATGCTGGCGCGCCAGCTCCAGCAGCTGTTGCCTGCGCCCGGCTGGCAGGCTGACCGTGGTTGGGAACTGGTGGTGGGGTGTTATGTACATCATCCGCACCGTGTGCTGCCGGCACAGGGCCTCGAGCTGATCGACCCGGCAACCCTCATGGTCCAGCTCCACAGTCACCAGGCGCGCACCCAGCTGACGGAAGATCTCCCAGGCAGGGGGGTAACTCAGTCGCTCGACCAACACAACGTCGCCCGGCTTGAGCAAAATACTGGCCACGAGGGACAGCGACATCTGCACCCCCTGGGTCAGGCAGATATGCTCGGCGCCCACGTTCAGGCTGCGATTGTGCCGCAGCATGTCGGCCAGGGCGCTGCGCAGGTAGTGGCTGCTGCACGCGCTGCCGTGGCGCACGCTGTTGCTGCTGAAGCTGCTGCGCAAGGCATTGCGGTAATAGCGGTGCAGTACAGCCTGTGGCAGCAGGCGGTGGTCGCAGGCGCCGTTGTCGAAGAACAAGGCCCCTGGCCGCCCTTGCTGCACTAAAGCCTGTTCGTTCGCCTTGAAGTAGGCAACAGCAGGTTCCTCTGGCAGCGCCAGGGCAAAAGGCCGCACGGCACAGGAAACGGCCGCGGTGCCAGGCGCCAGCTGCTGGCTGACAAAGGTGCCCCGGCGCTGCACGCTTTGCAGCCAGCCCTTGGTTTCGGCTTCCTCATAAGCAAGGATCACGGTTTTGCGATTGACGTTCAGCAGTTGCGCCATCTCCCGCGTGCCCGGCAACGGCGTGCCAGGGCGCAGGCGGCCCTCGCTGATTGCGGCCACCAGCCCTTCGACGATCTGCCGGTACGAAGCTTGCGCCCCATCGAGCTTGAGCAGTGGCTGCCATTTGCGAAGCTGGACCATATGAAATATCCAAAACTGGAGGTTCTGCTGGTCCTGGACTATAGCAACAATCGAACCTCCATTTGCCCCGAGGTGTTCATGCAAAGCCGCCACGTCATTGAATTGTCGCCCTCGGGCAAAACCTTCGAAGCCAGCCAGGAGCTGCTGCTCGATGCCATGCTCGCCAGCGGCCTGCCGGTCCCCTTCTCCTGCCGCCGCGGCGCCTGCGGTTCGTGCAAGGTCAAGGTGGTGTCGGGCCAGCATCAGCCCAAGCAGCGGGATGCGGACACAGCGCCGCCTTCCTATCCCTTGGCCGCCGACGAGATGTTGCTGTGCCAGAGCCACGCCTGCAGCGACATGCGCCTGGAAATACCCGGCTGGTCACTGGACGCCCCAGCGCTGGAAACCCAGGCACAGGTTGTTGGCAAGCGCGCGCTGAGCGCAGATATTGTCGAACTGGTGCTGCAGCCTGCTCAGCCGCTGGAGGTCCGGGCGGGCCAGTACATGCGGTTCCAGCTGGAAAACGGCGACAGCCGTTGTTTCTCCATTGCCAACCTGCCTGCCCACGAACAAGGGCAACTGGTGTTTCACATCCGCAAGGTCAGCGGCGGCCTGTTCACCGACGGCTTGCTGCCCACCCTGCATGCAGGTGCAACAGTAAAGCTCGAGGGCCCGCTGGGCGCCTGTACCTGGCAACACGATGATCAACGCCCGCTTATCCTTTTCGCCACCGGCACAGGTTACGCCGGCATCAAGCCGCTGTTGCTGACGGCCCTGGCTGGCAATGCCGAAGTCACGCTGTACTGGGGCGGCTCATCGCCGGCGGATTTTTATGACCGCGAATTTCTCGACGTGTCCAGCCGTGTGCACCCACACTTTCGCTGGCAACCGGTGCTCTCGGCCCAGGCACGCATACAGCAGGTGGCGCTCGGCCAGACGCATCGCTGGGACGAAGCCCAGGTCTATGCCTGTGGCAATGCCACGATGATCAGCCAGGCCCGCGAGCAATGCCTTGCGGCAGGCGTACAGCCCCATCGCTTTGTTGCCGAGGCCTTCGTCGCCAGCGGCGCACTGGCAACACAGGCTTCATCAGCCAACACGCTGCACCCTGAGCTGGAAAAGGTCGGCCCACGTTATTCGCTGGACGGCATGCTCGCGGCCCGCGAACAGTCGGTACGGGCCGTGGCCGCCATTGCCAGCCAGCTGCATGTAGGCATGACCACCGCCCAGGCGCTGGAGATGGCCGCGCATACCCTGCAGGCGATGGGCGCCTCACACACCTGGCACCCCACCTACATCCGTTTTGGCGACGATACCGTGCGTACGCCGCGGCAAGGCATTGACCTTCAACGTGTGCTACGTACCACGGACATCGTCGTGGTCGACGTTGGCCCGGTATGGGATGGCTATGAAGGTGACTATGGCGACACTTTCGTGTTTGGCCAGCACGCCCTGCACCACGCCTGCGTCAAGGCACTGCATGAAGTGTTCGACGAAACCCGCCAGGCCTGGGGCCGCGGTTTGACCGGGCGTGAGCTGTATGACTTCGCCGAGCGCAGTGCCCAGGCCAAAGGTTGGCAGCTGGAGCGCAACCTGGCCGGGCATCGGATCGCCGACTTCCCGCATGTGTTATATAGCCAGGACAAACTGGCCGAGGTGGAGATTGTCCCGAGCGAAGTGGTGTGGGTGCTGGAGATACAACTGTGCCACCCTAGCGAACCTGTCGGGGCATTCTTCGAAGACATCCTGATTGGCGAAAGCAAGTCGGGCGCTGCCGCGGCAGCCTGATGCCGCCACTCAAAACGCAAGCTGTGTAGGGACGATTACCATGCAAGTACGCACGCTCACCCCTGACGACCTCCCCCAGGCCTGCGCCTTGTGCATGGATGCATTCATGCAGGCGGTCGCCCCCACGCTGTCGGCGCAAGGCATCGAGACCTTTACCCAGGTGTCAGCCCCCCAGGCGTTTGCCGAACGCATGCAGCAAGACAACCTCATGCTGGCCTGTTTTGTCGAAGGCGCTGTCGCGGGGCTGATCGAGCTGAAGGAAGGCCGTCACATTGCGATGCTGTTCGTTACACCAGGCCTGCAACGCCAGGGCATAGGCAAGCACCTGATGAACGCAGCGCTGGAGCATGCCAGCGCTGAGGTGGTGACGGTAAAGGCATCATTGTCTTCTGTACCCGCCTACCAACGCTACGGCTTCACCCTGGCAGGCGACGTGGGTGAGTTTGCCGGGCTGGTGTATCAGCCGATGGAAAAGCGCCTGCCGTGAAGGCAGCGTCACAGCGCAAGGCTGCTGCACAGCGGGCGCATGGCCGTCACCCCATCTGCTGCCACAGGATCAACAACCCGGGCACCCAGGCTGTGAAGATCGCGCACAGCAAGGTCATTGCCGCCACCAGACGCTGGATCTTCCTGGCAAGCGCCAGCAATAGGAAAAAGCTGAACCACAACACCGTCCACGCCGCCCAGTTCAGCACATCCCACACCTTCAACAGCCCTTCGGCGCCAGGGATGGAACTGACGGTCACCACCAGCGCCGTCACGCTGACGAACAGGCAGAACCAGCCTAGCCCGCGTCCATCTACCTGCAGCACCTGGTTGGCGGCCACCCACAGGTAGGTAAAGGCGAACAGGAGGGTCAAGGCACCGGCCTTGATGCCTTCAGCCGAGCCCACCACGAAGATCAGGTAGACCGCCACCAACAGGCTGAGCAAACCGACAAACAGGTTGATCACCGCCACTTCACGGTCGGTGATACGCCCCATCAGCCAGATGCTGTTGATGAACAACACTGCACCCACATACAGCAGAACCAGTCCGTACAACATGGCAACCTCTTCTCATTCGAATTGTTTTAGGGTTTTTCTTGCCATTTCCAGCATCGACAGCCGCTGTTTCATCGCCTCTTTCGACAAGTACGCATGGGCTTCAGGCTCCTGCCAGCCCTGGGCCGCCATCAGCAGGACCTTGGCCTTGTTGATGTCGGCCTGGTGCTCCAGACGCTCCTGCAACTGGGCATTCTTCTGCATCAAGCGGGCCTGGGCTTCGCTGTTGCTTCTGGCGCACACCAACGCCGGAAGCACCTTGTGGTTGTCCAGTGGCAGCACCATCACACCGTGACACCCCAGCTCCAGGATTTGCGAAAGAATGGTCGGGCTCTCGTACTCCACCAAGGCGATGGCGGTCAGACGTACGCCGCCCTGGACCAGCAGCTTGCCCAGTTCGGCAGGGTGGCGGCCTTCGAACACCCCGCAGAACACCAGGTCAGTGTGGGTGTCGAACGCCTTGGGCGGTGGCCAGCACTGCTTCACCGAGCAGCCGATACGCATCAGTTGCAACACCAGGGCATCCGTGACTTCACTGGGCGGACACACGATGCCCACGTGCAGTTCACGCAGCGTGTTCAGGATGTTCGACGTGCTCATGAGGGGCCGCCTCCCATCATGCTCACGGTCCAGTCGTCCAGGTTGTGAACCACCACATAGGGGTCAGGGCGGATGGTCGTAGGCGATTGCCATTTGATGCAGATCTGCCCGCGCGCATCGATCTCGCCGATACGTGAAAACAGGTGCGAGTGGTTGTTCTGCTGCTCCACCTGCACCCTGCCCTGGGGGCTATCCATGCTCGTGTGGTACAGGTGATTGCGGATTATCTCCACCTCCAGGCTGCCGGTGGCGTTTACCGCCTGGCACAGCATGCGCATCTGGCAATACGCCGCCTCGGCCCAAGCAGTGATGCGTACATCGGCCGGAAAGAACGCACGGCACTGACTGACGAATGCGTTGCTTTGCGGCGACTCGACGCTGGTGAAGTACGGTGCCACGACGATGTTTCCACGGGCTGCCTCGGCCCCCATTTCGGCAATTTCTGCCTCGCTGGTCGTCAGGCTGGCGATCGGCGGCCGAGGGCCATTGCCATAGCGCTGCGCCATTGCCTGGTAGAAGCTTGCCGTCCCTGTACCGACCACGGTCGAAAACACCACGTCAGGGGCAGAACGCACCACCCGCTCGACCACCAGGGCCAGGTCATCGGCCGAGGGGTACAGGGGTATGTAGGCTTCTTCCACCACTTCGCCGCCATGCTGTTTGTACAGGTGGCGCATGACATGGTTGCTTTCCCGCGGATAGATGTAGTCGGAACCGACAAAGGCGACCCTGGCGCCGTAATGACGTGTCAGGTATGCCGCCAGTGGCGCGCTGTTCTGGTTGGGCGCCGGCCCGCCGTAGATGATATTGGGCGAGTACTCGAAGCCCTCATAGGGCGTGGGATAGAACAGCAAACCATCGGCGCGCTCGATGACGGGCATCACGGCTTTGCGGGTGTGCGACATGTAGCAGCCGAGCATCAAACGCACACCGTGGTTGCGCACATAGTCGTCACACAGGTTGCGATAACGGTCCGGGTCGCCCCCGGGGTCGCCGACCAGCGTCAGAACCGGTTCGCCAAGCACTCCCCCCTCGCGGTTAACCTGCTCTACCGCCAGCAGCGCGCCACAGCGCTGCGAGCGTTCAATGGCTGCGGTGACGCCGGTTTCGGCGAACAGCAAGCCCACCTTCAATTGCCTGTCTTGTCTACTCATCACACCATCCTGTGACAACCGTCATGTCGGCAACGAAAAACGGATGCGCCCGCGCTCGAGGTGGCCGGCCACCGTCATGCACGGCACTTCGGCTCGGCATGGAATGCGGTTACCGAGCAGGTACTCGGCCAGTGGCACTTCCAGCTCATGGCGGATAAAGCGCTTGAGCGCACGCGCGCCAAATTCCAGGTCATGGCCTTCACTGGCCAGCTTGCCAACCACCGCCGCATCCAGCTGCAGGCAGCAGTGATGCTTGGCAAGGCGCCGGTTCAGGCGCGACACCTCCAGTTCAACGATGCGCTCGCTCACCTCCTGTTCGATGGCATTGAACACCACCGTGGTGTCGATGCGGTTGACGAATTCGGCAGAAAAACGCTTCACCAGGCGCCGCCGCACCAGCCCCAGCAAACGCTCGCGGCGCCCTGCCTGCAGGCCAAGCAGACGCCTCAGCGGCGCCAGCGGGCCCAGCCGGTGCTGGCGTATTTCGTCTGCCGCCAGGTTGCTGGTCATGAACACCAGCGTGTTACGGAAATTGAAGCTCTTTTCACCGGAAGCCAAGCGCAGCAGGCCATTGTCGAACACATTGAGCAGCGCCTGGGACACCTCCTTGCTGGCCTTTTCCAGTTCATCGAACAGCACGATCCCTGGGCGCCCTTGGCTCCCGTCCAGCAGCGCCTGGTCAAACAGCGTGCGGCCCTCCTTGGCGCCAGCATAGCCCGGTGGCGCGCCGGTCAGGGCAGCGGCGTAGTGTTCCTGGGCCAGCGTGTTCATGTCGACCCGGCAGAAGGCATCGGCATCACCGTGCAGGGCGCGGGCCAGGGCACGCACGACCTCGGTCTTGCCGACCCCGGTCGGGCCGAGGAACAATGCCGTGAACAGCGGCCGGCGCGGGTCGAGAATATCCGCCCGCACCACCGTGAGCACATCTTCGATGGCCTGCAAGGCTTCGTCCTGGCCCAGTACTTCGTTGCGGACTACCTGCATGACGGCAGCGACATCGAAGCGGAAACGCGACTGCAGGGTGTCTTCGCTGCGCAGGTGGGACTCGACGATTGCCCGGGTGTGGCAGTTTTCAGCACTCAGTGCAGCGCTGGAGGACGCATCGCGACGCGTCTGCTCCAGCAGGTCGTTCAAGAACGGCATGGTCTTCCCCTCGCTTTGTAAAACAGCGTGCCCGCAGGCACGCTGGGCAGGCCCGTCAGCGGGCTTCCTTTTCCTTGGCGTCATAGGGAAGGCTGCCGACCGGGCACTGCGCCACCCCCGAGGTGCGCCGGGTCAGGGCCTCGACGTTCTCGCGGGCCTTCTCGGCATCCAGCACCCAGGTGCGGTAGAACTCGAATGGGCATTCGGCAATGCCGCGGTCGCCGTCGCCAGACAAATGCATACCGCTGTAGCCACGGTGCAGGATCTTGTACAGATGGTTCTGCGACTGGTCGTTCTGCCGTGCATCGCGAATTTGCGAGATCGACAGCTGGGCGTACTGGATACCCATCTCCTCTTCACCGCACTCGCCGAGAGTACGGCCATCGAAACCGATGATTGCCGAGTGACCGAAGTAGGAATACACACCATCGAAGCCCGCGGCGTTGGCCACGGCAACATAGCAGTTGTTAGCCCACGCCATGGCCTTGGCCATCAGCACCTGCTGGTCCTTTGCCGGGTACATGTAACCCTGGCAGCGCACGATCAGCTCGGCCCCTTTCATGGCGCAATCGCGCCAGATTTCCGGGTAGTTGCCGTCATCGCAGATGATCATGCTGATCTTCAGGCCCTTGGGGCCATCGGCAACGTAGGTCTGGTCGCCCGGGTACCAGCCCTCGATCGGGCACCAGGGGATGATCTTGCGGTACTTCTGCACGATCTCGCCGTTGTTGTCGATCAGCACCAGGGTGTTATAGGGGGATTTGCGCGGATGCTCTTCATGGCGCTCGCCGGTCAGCGAAAACACGCCCCAGACATTGGCCTTGCGGCAGGCCTGGGCGAACACTTCGGTTTCCACGCCGGGTATGGCCACGGCGGTTTCCATCATTTCCGCCGGGTCATACATGATGCCCTGCAGGCTGTACTCCGGAAAAATCACCAGGTCCATGCCCGGCAACCCCTGCTTCATGCCGACAATGATGTCGGCGATTTTCCTGGCGTTCTCGAGCACTTCATCGCGGGTATGCAAGCGCGGCATCTTATAGTTGACCACGGCGACGCCGACGGTGTCATTGCTGCTGGAAATATCACCATGACGCATGTTGACCACCTCTTGTTGTTATTTTTCAGGGACGAAAAAAAGCCCTCTCCGCATGCGGAGAGAGCTCATTTGCTCTTTGGGGTTCGGTGTGGAGGCCGCGGCATCGCCATTGATGCGCGGCTCCTGACAACCAACGGTATATGCCGGGTGTGGCGGCTTGTCAACCCACCATCAACCGTTGCCGCTTCAGGCGCCGAGTGAACACAGCACGCTTTGCAGCTTGTCTCGGGTGGTATTCGTGCACGCCTGCATGGGCGCGCGCAGCTCGTCTGCAATGAGGTTTTGCAGCTGCAATGCCGCCTTGACCACGGCCGGGTTGGGCTCGGCAAAGGCCACCTTGATCCAGGGCAGCAACTGGTAGAACGTTCCACGCGCGGCGGCCCAGTCGCCGCTGTCGACCTGCTGCATCATGCGTACATACAGGTCGGCGCGCACATGCGCGGAGGCTGAAATGGCCCCCGCCCCACCCAGACACAGGTTATTGAAGATCTGCAGGTCTTCACCGGCCAGCACCTGGGCGTGGCCGTCCTCGATCAGGGCCATGGTCGTCTCGCTGTCACCGCCACAGTCCTTCACCGCCGCAATGCGTGGATGGCGCACGATACGGCGCAGGGTTTCGCGTTCGATGCGCACGCCAGTGCGGTAGGGAATGTCGTAGACGATCACTGGCACGCGGGCGGCATCGGCCACGGTGGCGAAGAAGGCTTCGATGCCCGCCTGCGAAGGGCGGATATAGCATGGTGCGGGAACCAGCAGCCCGCCAATGTCACGCTGCTGGATCTCCGCCTGGAAGGCCAGCAACTCACCCAGGTTGTAACCTGACAGGCCCATCACCACCCTGCCAGGCTCCACCCAGGCCAGCACGGCATCCAGCACCGCCAGTTGCTCGGCCTTGGACAACGCCGCGGCCTCGCCCGTGGTACCGCACACCACAAAACCGGCCACGCCGTCTTCGAGCAGCTTCTTCACCAGCTTTTCCAGGCCTGGGAAGTCGATTTCATTGGCGCGCATTGGCGTGACGAGGGCGATCCAGATACCACGGAAATTCGACATGCAAAAACTCCTGATGTTGACCGAAAGTCAGCGTCAGCAGAGCGAAGAGTGAAAGTGGTGGCAGGGATACCTAGCGCCTTCTGTCTCGTCAGCCCACCTGACGAGACAGCGCGCCTCGGTCAGATGAGCGGCTGTTTCTTGGATTTCTTGGCAACGGCAACGCACGCGTCTGCCTGGGCGATGAAGCCCGAAGCGGAACTGGCGTGGTTGGATGTGGACATGCTGGCAAGCCCGTTGCGTAGGTATGGCTGGATAATGATGGGGCGGCGTGCCGGGTGTCAACCCTTGGCCCGCATCGCCCCGTAGCAACGCAGCGATTGACGTCACCGCCACTCGCTGTAAGGCTCCAGCGGTGTCACCGGCAAGGCCAGGTTGCCTCGCCACGGTTCGAACAGGTAGCGCAGGTAGAGCATGCCATGGCTAGGCGCATAGTCATCGCTGTGCTGCCAGTCGAAGCCGCCGCCCAGTACCCACTGGTCACTCAGGCGCCGTTCGAACAGACCGCGCAGGCGGTAGCCCAGCCCGCTGCTGTCGCTGGCTTCAGCCATCGCATCGATGTTGGAATCGACGCCATATTGCGCCAGTACCTTGCGGTTGATGTGTGCATCCGGGTACAAGCGGCTACTGCCACTATGGGCCTGGGACCAGCTGACGGAACCTTCCAGCAGCAGCGACCAGTCGTAGTTGCGCCAGGCATAACTGACCGGCACGCCCACCGAACTGTAGCGCTGCGGGCTGTAGTAACCGCCCTGCCCCAGGCTGTAGCCGCCCAGGTCCTTGTCGTGGCGCCAGTGCATCAGCGTCACGCCAACACGTACACGCTCGTCGGCCTTTTCCACCACGCGGTGGTAAAAGCCGGCCATGGCCCGGGTCCGCTGGTTGTCGGCCACGTTATCGCCGTACAGCCAATGGTGCCCCAGGCTGGCCCACACCCCGTTGTCGCCACCTTGATCCCAGCTCAGGCCGAGCGTGGCGCCATTGGCAGTAACCCCGCCCCAGCGCACGCCCGTCGGGCGGTCGCGGGCGCCGGCGAACGACAGCAGTGAATTGTTCATCGGCCGGCGCGAGGCGGTCAGCGACCAGCCAACCTGCCCGAGGTCACCGTTGACCGTTGCGCCGCCCAGCCAGTTGTTGATTGCATAGCCCTGGGTGGTGCCCAGGTCGAACGCCCAGCGGCTACCTTGCCACCCCAACGCCAATAGGCCGCCGTTTGCAGTCTGCGATCCCCCCGCGCACGCGGACAGTGTTTTGCCGTCAGCGCTCTTGCCAACAAACTGGCAGCTGCCGAAGTCAGGGGTGTAGCTTCCCTGATCGTTCTGCTCGAACGACCCCGCATCCATGCCAATGCGCTCTACCCGCGCAAACGCGGTGCCCTCCTGCCAAGGGGTGTCGACATGCAACAAGGTCGACTGGGTACTCAGCTCCGAAATGCCGGGCGTACCGTCGTCCTCGCGCCAGCCGTAGTCATGCATCAGCGTCACATGGGTATTGCGCTGGCGATACAGGGCATCCACATCACTGCGCAGGCTGCGGGCCAACCAATCGTCGCCATCCTGCTCGCGGCTGGCCAGGGTCAATGCACGGTCATCCCGTGGCGCGACGGCAGCACGGTCCAGCAACTGCGCATCGGCCATCGCTGCCGCGTAAAGGTCCAGTGCTCGTTGGGGATCATCCTGCGCGACCAGGCGGGCTGCTTCGCGCCGCAACAACGGGTCGGGTCGCGCCTGCTGCGCGGCAATCCGGTCAAGCAGCCTGGCGGCCTGATCGTGTTCGCCCAATGCGGTCCACACCGCCGCCAGGCGCCGCTGGGCGTTGCTGTCATCAGCGGAAAACTCCGGCACCTTCACACCCAGCATGTGCCGGGCCTGCCGCAGGTTGCCTTCGGCCACGGCGCTTTCCATCACCCCGAGGCGCGCATCAGGACGCCCAGGCTGCAGGATCAGCACACGCTGGTAATAGCTGCGCGCCTTGCCGTGTTCACCACGCGCTGCTGCCCAGTCAGCCAACAGCATCAGGTCGTCCGGGCTAGCTTCACCACGCGCCAGGCCGGCTTCAAGCAAGGCTGTCGCCTCGGCACTGCGGCCTTGTGCCTGCAACTGCTGTGCAGAGGCCAGGGTCATACGCCGTCGAACACGCTGCTCCAGCGTGTGCATGTCCGCGCTCCAGGTCGCCTGAGGCAAGGCCCTCAGGCTGTCCAGCGCCAAGGCATCACGGTCGCTGGACGCCAGGTACAGGCCGTGGGCATAGCGCGTGGCCGGATCACGTGGCTGGTACTGCACCAGTCTGGCAAATGCCGCGTCGGCCTCGCCAGTGCGCCCTTGGTGACGCAGGCTGTTGGCCAATTGATACACCAGCCAAGGCTCATCGGGGGCCAGGGCCGAAGCCTGGCCCAGCACCTGGCTGGCCGTCGACCAGTCCTCGCGCTGCAGGGCTTCGTCCCCTTGTTGGCGTAGCCGCGCAAGTTCCAGGCTGCGACGCAGGCTGGCGAACTGCGCCTGCTGCCGTGGTGGCAGGCTGTCCAGGTATGCCTGCGCCTTGCCTGGCGATTGCGCCTGGTAAACGCGCATCAAGCCACGCACCGCACTTTCGTTATCCGGCGTCATTCGCCGGACCTGCAGGTACTGCCGCTCGGCAGCCACCACATCGCCCTCGGCCAGCGAGACATCTGCCAGGCCCAGCAACGCGTATTCGTCCTTTGGTCGTTGCTGGCGAGCCTGCCGGTAAAGTGCGCGCGCACCGCGCACGTCTTTCGCCTCCAGGGCTCGCTCGGCTTTTTTCAGCAGGGCCCAATACTGGCTGGACGACTCCAGGTCCTTCCATTGGCTGATCCGGTAGGTGTCCTGCTCCCTGGCGCTCGCCGCGCGAAACGCAGCATAGGCGTCCTCATGACGACCCTGGCGCATCAACGCATAACCCAGGGCTCCATGCAGGCTGGCATCGTCAGGGTACTGGCGCAGGGCGCGACGCAGCTGTGCTTCGGCTTCGGCATTACGGCCCTTGTCGAGCAAAGCCTTACCCCGTTGACCCGCCTGCCAAGCCGGGTCGGCCAATAGCTTACGCTGCTGTTGCAAGGTCTCGCTGGCCTGTGCCAACAACGGCGAAGCCGGGTAACGCTGAAGAAAGGCTTGCCAGGCCGCCGCGCTGGTGGCACTCACGGCTTGCCCGGACAGGTAGTCGAACTCGCGCTGGGCAGCGGCATCCCGTGCACCGGGGTCTCGCGCCAGCTGATCGAGCAGGTCCAAGGCCTCGCGGTCACGCTTTTCGGCGAACAACCAACCGGCCAGGGTCTGGCGCAGCCCGGCACTGCCTGGATACTGCTGATCCAACCGCTGCAACTGGCGGATCGCCTCAGGGCGTTGGCCTGGCAGGTTGCCGCGCACGCGCCAGTAGTCCAGGGCCAATTCAAGGCTGGGCGGTTCGCCGGCAAACAACTGTTCGTACACTGCCAGCGCCTCTTCATTACGGCCAGTAACTGCCAGCAGACGCGCCTGCTGCAAGCGCCGCGCAGGCGCTGGCTGTTGAAGTTCAAGCAGGCGTACGGCCTGACGTGCTTGCAGGCTGCCAGGCGCCACGGCACTGATCCGCGCCCCCAACTGCTCGGCTTGACGGCTGTTCTTCTCGCGCAATGCCAGGTTCAGGGCCGCCAGCAACACGTCCGGGTTGCGCGGTTCAAGCAACTGCAAACGGCCCAGCGCATCGCGCACCAGGTCGTCACGGTGTAGCGCTTCGCCGCGGCGTACCTGGTCCAGCAGCCATTGGCGCTGTTCATCGACATCCTTGGGTTGCGCCCCTGCCTGGCAGGTTATTGCCGCCAGCATCAGCACGCCGATCATTCGCTGCATGGCGCGCTCCAGGCCGGCAACAGGCGGCCGTGCGGGTCAAAACGGTAACGGGCCTCGTCGAAACCCTGGCCGAACAGCGCCAGCACCTGGCTGTAATATGCCTTGGCCTCGACCGGCTGTTCGCGCAAGCGCTGGCGCTGGGCCGCCAAGCCGGCCACGTGCTCTGGCGAGGCAGCAAGCAATGGCAGCAATGCCGCAGAGAAACCTGCCGGGCCGTGGCCGCGGGCTTCACCGCTGCGTGCATCCAGGTGCTCGGGAGGCAGCCCCTGGCGCTGGGTCAATGCCGCCATCGGCGCATAATGGGCCACCAGTTCGCGGCGTTGCGCCGCACCCTCGGCCAACATGCCGACCCACAGGTACACACGAATGGCGTCATAATCACCGGCATTGCCATGTTTCGTGTCTGCCGCTGGCTTTCCGGCCGGCGTCCACAGCAACCAGTCCGGGGCAAAGCCCTTTGGCGACGATGCCAACCACAAACGCCGCGTGTTGGCCGCCAGCTCACCCCACAAGGGGTCCACCTCGCTGAAGCGGTCGAGCAGCTGCAACGGCAGGTAGCTGGGGTTCAGGCGGGTACCCTGGGCGTCTTCGAAGCCGTAGTCACCTGGCAGCAACATCACGCCAAGGCCTGGAAGCTTGCGCACGGTCTGCGCGGCGATACGCCACAGCAGGTGCTGGCCCAGCTGCGTGTAGGCCGGCTGGTCCCACAACCGCCCTGCTTCCAGCAGGCTGTAGGCGATCCACAGATCGGCATCGCTGGCGTTGTTGGCGTCCAGCACCTGCCACTGCTGCTGCCCATCACGGCCCCACAGCCAGGCAGGCAGATGCCGGGCCAGGTCACCCTCGGCGAGGTTGTTGCTGGTCCAACGCAGCAACTGCGCGAAGGTTTGCCGGTCGTTGCCTACCAGGGCGAAGAACAACGCGTAACTCTGCCCTTCCGAGGTGGTGATCAGGCGCTCGTCACTCGGGTCGATGACCCGGCCATCCACACTTACCAGTTCGGCCTTGAACCGCTCCCAGGCAGGCCATGGGCAAACCGGCCCGGCATTGGCGAAAACGGGCAGGCCCAAGGCGACCAGCCCTACCAGCATCCGGCGCATCATCACCGCGCCTCACCCAGGCGACGCTTGCCTGCCCAGCGCAGTGCCCGCCACAACAAGAAGGCGAACAACACCACGCAAACAGCCGCGATCACCGCCAGCAACACAGGGTGCTCGGACAAGTGGAACCACAGCAGCAGCCACCACGGCAGCGCGCCCACGAAGTAGTGCTCGCCGACGAACTGGCTGCTCACGCCACTGCTGCGTACCAGCGTTACCGAGCCCGCCACCGCATCGAGCTTGCCCACATCGCCCAGCACGTCGCGCAGCAAGGCGTAATCGCTGTCGCTGCTGGCCAGCAAGGCAACAACACTGCGCTGCTCGTGGAACGGCGACTTCAGGCCGGTGATGGCCGCAATCGGCGCCTGAGCGCTGACCGCCACGCGGCTGCTTGCAGCCACCGGCTCCGTATCGAAACGCTGGCCACCGGGCAACGATGCGCTGCGGCCCTGCAGTAACCAGTCTCGCTGGGCGCTGAGCAACAGGCCAAGGTTGGGCGCATCGCGCAGGGCCTCGGGCAGGCTGCCGATCAGCAGCAAGTCGGCGTCGGCCGCTGCGGCCTGTTGCCAGTCGTCGATCAACTGCAGGCCAAGCGCCGGGTAACCGATCTGTCCGGCCAGCCCGCCAACGGTGTCAAGCAAAGTGCCGACCTGCATCGCCGTGGGTTTGGCAGGCATGATGACCAGCGTCTCGGACAGGTCGGCCATGCGGCTGAACGGGAAGCCGCTGCGGGCGAACGCACGCAGGTCGGGCATGGCGATGTAATGGTGGTAACCGGAAAGGTCGATGGTGGAGTTGTCGTCGATCGCGGCACGCACGTCCACCGGCAGCGAGGTCTGGCAGCGATCGCGCTGGGCGCTGCCCAAGGTACTGGCAAAACTGAAATCAAAGCGCAGGCGATTGCGGTCGCCAATCTTAAGCGCTGGCACCAGCGAGTTCTCGGTCAATGCAGTGTTGTCACCGGACAGCACTGCCAGGCGCATTTCCTCGAGGGTACCGCCGCGCCGGTCGTTGCCCACCAGCGGCATGCTGGTTATGTACTGATCGTTGACGCTGATGCTCAGGCGCGATTCGTCGGTCACCGCTGGCGCTGTATAGCGGTACAGGGTACGTAGCGGAATACCCTGGTTGCGCCAGACGAACAAGTCGGGCGGCAGGTTCAGTTCCAGTGTCACCGGCCGCGGTTGCAGGCCGCTGACTTGCAGTTGCTCGGGGTAATCCAGCAGCTCGGCAAAGCGTACCGGCCTGTCAGTGCGCGTCCAGTTAGGCGCATCGTAGGGCTGACGGGGTTGCAACGCGGTCATTTGCTGCACTTTGACGCGCGCGCCGCGGAACAGATTGTTGCCGACCGCCAGCGCCGAGGCGGCCTGGATCAGGTCGTCGTCGTTACGGCCCAGCACCAGCAGCACTTTGCTGAAGCGGTCGTCCGGGTGATCGATCACTTGCAGCACGGGGCCGTCGACTGGGGGGAACTGCTGCAGATCGGCGAGGAACGCCGGGCGACGGTCGTTGCTGGCAAACACGATGCTCGGTGCAGGTTTTTCGCCACGGGCCGGCAGGTGGTTGTACAACACAGGGAAGCTGGCCTTGCGCCAACCGGCCTGGCTGCCGAAATAGGATGCCAGGATTGCCGCCGCACGCTGCTCGCCCAGGCTCGGCACGCCGCTGAACACCACCGGCAGTACTACCTTGCCGGCGTCGCGGGTATCGAAGAACGGCAACGGGAAATACGCCAGGTCGTTTTCCAGCACCAGCGCCTGCTCGTGCAACTGCACCTGGCTCTTGCGGTTAAGGTTAAGCCACAGGCCGCTGTGCGCCGGGTCTTCGCAAACATCGGTATAGTGCCCGACAAACTCCAGACGTACCCGGTTGAAGTCGCCGAGCAGTTTCGGGTCCAACGGCAACTGGCGACGCACACGCTGGCCCAACTGCTCCTTTTCCACCGGAACTACGCCCATCAGCTCGTCGTTGAGGTAGACGCGCAGGTGCGACAGGTTCGGCAGCAAGGCTGGCGAAGGCGTGTAGTCCAGTTGCAAGCTGGCATCGGTGGCCAGGCGATCGCGACGCAGGCCGAACTCGATATGCTCGCTATTGCGTACCCCCAGCAGCAGGCTGTCGGACGCATGCCCAAGTTGCTCGAAGGTTTTCGCAACCTGCCAGTTTGGTACCGTGGGTGTGGGCACCGCAGGCTCGGCAAGCGGAGCTACGGAAGCAGCAGCGGCGCTCTGCGACAAGGCGGTAAACAGCGCCATCGCCAGGCCCCAGGTACGCGCGGGATAACCAGTCATCATGCGTCTCGATCAACAGGGTTCATGGAAGGGATTGCCCGCGGTGTGCGGGGCCAGTAGCTGGCCAGCCACAGCGCCAGCGAACGCAGCGGGCGCAACCACGCCCGCAGCCATGACGGCATGTGCTCGACCAGGCGCACGTAACCGACGCCACCCAGCTTCAACACCTCGATCAGGCTGCGCAGCGGGCGCTCGACCTCGTGCTGCTCGTTCCAGCCAAGCCAGGCATCGGCGCGGGCAAAGGTGCAGTGGACCAGGTCGATACGCTGCTGCAGGGTGAGGTCGTGGAACACCAGGCCCACGTGCTGCCCGACGGTACGGGTGACACACGCCTGGAAGGCGAACTCGCGTTGGCCGCGGTTGAGCAGCAGGCGTACCTGCTCCCCCGGCTTCAGCTCCAGACCGGCATGTACTTGCAGGCCGACACCGCCGTCGGAGTAGTCGACCAGGGTGCAGGGGTAGGCATGACCGCTGGCCAGCATCAGCCCCGCCGGCAAGCGCATCTGCACCCGATGCGCGCGGCGCACCTGGCGCACTTCGGCGGCCACCGCAACGGCGGCACCGATGATCAGCAGGTTGTAGATCACCCACAGCGAGCTGACGATTACCGTGCCGATTTCTGCCGTCGGGCCGGTGACCAGGCGCCACGCCGCAAAACCCAGCCCCACCACATTGAGCGCCGCCAGCCACAGGTAAGGTTGGGCGATGCGCCAGTCGAACTGTTCCTGCTCCATCAGGCCGCCCTTGGCGGTGACGTTGAACGTGCCTTTTTTCGGCGCGAACAGCGCCACCGTGGTCGGGCGGGCGATGTACCAGGCCAGTACGGTCTCGTAGACCTCACCCCAGAAGGTTTGTCGGTACTTGCCTTGCATGCGCGAGTTGGTCAGGCTGGCGTGGATCATGTGTGGCAGCACGTACAGCAGAATCATCAATGCCGGTGCGTAGATGATGTAGGCATGCAGCAACAGAAACGCCAGTGGCGCCGTCAGGAACACCAGCCGCGGCAGGCCGGCCAGGAAGTGCAGCATTGCGTTGGCATAGCACACCCGCTGGAACAGGCTAAGGCCACGCCCGAACAGTGGGTTATCGGTGCGGAAGATCTGCACCATGCCACGGGCCCAGCGAATGCGCTGGCCGATGTGCGCCGACAGGCTTTCGGTGGCCAGGCCCGCGGCCTGCGGAATGCTCAGGTAGGCCGACGTCCACCCCTGGCGATGCAGGCGCAGGGCGGTGTGGGCATCTTCGGTCACGGTCTCGACTGCAAAACCACCGATGCTTTCCAGGGCGGTGCGGCGCAGCACGGCACAAGAGCCGCAGAAAAACGCCGCGTTCCACATATCGTTGCCGTCCTGGATCAGGCCGTAGAACAGCTCCCCTTCGTTGGGGCGGCGGCGGAACGAGCCGAGGTTGCGCTCGAACGGGTCAGGCGAGAAGAAATGGTGCGGTGTCTGCACAAGCGCCAGTTTAGCGTCCTTGAGGAACCAGCCTACGGTCAGTTGCAGGAAGGAGCGCACCGGCACATGGTCGCAGTCGAAGATGGCGATCAACTCGCTGTCGGTGACGCCCAGCGCATGGTTGAGGTTGCCGGCCTTGGCATGCTTGCTGTCGGACCGCACGATATACCCCACCCCGACTTCGTCGGCAAAGGCACGAAACGCGTTGCGGCGGCCATCATCGAGGATATAGATGCGCAGGCACTCGCGTGGCCAGTCCAGGCCCAGCGCGGCCATTACCGTGGTGCGCACCACTGACAGGTCTTCGTTGTAGGTGGGGATCAGCAAATCGACGGTTGGCCAGTGCCTGGCGTTGGCCGGGAGGTTTGCCGGCTTGCGCTGCAATGGCCAACTGGTCTGGATGTAACCCAGGATCAGCACGAACCACGAATAGGTTTCTGCCGCCAACAGGATCACCCCGAATACCAGGTCGGTGGTGTCGTTCCAGTTCAGGGTCGAGGTGTAGCGCCACCACAGATAGCGGCACGAGATGATGGTCGACAGCACGATCAGCATCAGGGTCGGAAAACGCCCCGGCATGTGTCGCACCAGCATGGCGATGACCAGCAGCAAGCAGATGAACATCAGTTGCGCCAGGTAGCCGAACGGTTCGGTCACGCACAGCAGGGCGAGGCTGAGGGCGAACACCGTCAGCACGCTGTAGAACGCCCACCGGGCAAACACGCTCAGGCCGCGCAGGCGTGCCGAGGCTTGGTGCCTGAAAACACTGGCGCGGTAGCGCGCGGGCACTTGTTGCAGTGCATCGATCAGCAGGCCGCGGTAGCGGCGTACCACCCCGCCTGCCCCCCGCAGGTGCATGCGCACCGCGCCCAGTGCGTGGCGGCCAGGCCCTGCTGTACGTACCTGTGGTTGGCGCCGCAGCAACAACCACAGGCTCTGGATCAACAGACGCAGCGGGTCACCCAGGGTCGGGCGCTTGCCCGCCAACTGCGGGTACAGGCGTTGGCGCTCGGCCAGCAGCGCCTGCCAGGTGGGTGACTCCAGGCGCAGGAACAGGAAGGCCAGCCACACGCCGAGGGTGAACAGCCATGCAACCGGCAGACGTGCGCCACGGACAGTGAACCAGGTATAGGCCGACAGAGGGGTCAGGGTCACGGCTGGCGCCTCGTCAGACAGCGCACCGCCAGGCTTTGCACATCACGGCAGGCCAGGCTCTGCGGTGCGTAAAGACCAAGGGGAGCCTTGTACGCCAGCGCTTCGAGGAAGGCTTCGTCGCGATGGACCACCTGGATCGGCAAGCGATCACGATACAGGTCACGCCACACCATCAACAGGTCGCTCTGCAAGCGGCTGGCCGGGTCGTAGCGGTTGACCAGCAGCATGTCGAAGTGCTCGAGCGGGCGTCGACTGAGCAGCAGGTGGCTGGCCATTTCGGCTTCTGCCACCAGTACCCGTACATCAGTCTCGATGCCATTGCCGGCGGTATCGCCCGGCAACTGCGGCAGGTCGTACAACAGCCAGTCGAAATGCTCGGCCAGCTCGACCTGGCGGGCGCGCCATGAAGGTGCATCGGGCACAAGGTGCTGCGCAGCGCCAGGCAGGTTGCCGTACGGCAGCAGGCACAGGCCATCAAGCACCTCGTACACGGCATCGCTGAACGGCCGCCCTTCCCGCTCGGCCAGCGCCCAGCCCTCGGACGTATCCAGCGGCAGGTTGAAGTGCAGCCCAAGCAAGTTGCTTGGGCACAGGTCAATCAGCAGCACTCGCTCGCCCACCCCCTGCAGCGCGTAGCCCAACGCAGCCAGCAAGGCGCTGCGCCCCAGGCCTCCGCGCACCCCATGCAACGCAAGGCTGGTCATGGCACGATCCTCTCGCGCTGAGTGACGGCCGCGTATCGCGCATCGTCGCTGCTGGCCCTGCAGCTTTCACCCAGCAATGGCCAGCGCTGCAGGGCTTGCTGAACGCCCACCAGCATCGAGATGTCCTGGTAGTTCAGCTCTGGCATGTCCAGGTGCTGGCGCAACTGAGCAATATCGTCGCTACGATCGGACGGGTCTGCCTTGCCAGTGATCATGGGCGCTCCTTGGGGATGGGCTGCCAGTCAGGCTGGCCTTGCAGGCGCATGTAGGCACGTCCTTGGTAATTCAGCACCTGTGCGCCAGAGGTTTCGGCAACCTGCTCAGTGGTTGGCAGGTCGGTCAGCAGGCCGGGCACATCCAGCACCTGCTGCTGGCCAAGGCCTGCATACACACGCGAGATCAGCTCGGACAACGCCAGGTAGCTGGTGGCAGCTGTGACCCGCAGCGGCTCGGTGCGGGCAGGCTGACCCATGCCGATGAACTTCAGGCCGACCGGCACATGGGTAATCGACGGCGTGGGAATTTCGCGCATGCCAGACAACTGCATGCGATCACCATGCAACGCGGCCCCATGCTCAGGGACAATGGCCACCACTACCCGGCGGCCACTGCGCTCCAGTTCGTCAAGGAAGGTGCCAAGTTCGCCAAACAGGCGATTGGCACGGGTGGCATAGTCGGCCACGCGGGTACCGCCGTCGGCCGTGACGATACGGTTG
Source organism: Pseudomonas sp. JR33AA (assembly GCF_021378985.1). Classification (NCBI taxonomy): domain Bacteria; kingdom Pseudomonadati; phylum Pseudomonadota; class Gammaproteobacteria; order Pseudomonadales; family Pseudomonadaceae; genus Pseudomonas; species Pseudomonas sp. JR33AA. The sequence goes on along the minus strand of NZ_JAJSAW010000004.1, from coordinate 19,676 downwards.
CCGTCATGCAGGCTGATGCTGTTGTAGAACAGTGACACATGCTCGTCAGGGGTACCTTTGCGTTGCCCCCACCAACGGCGCAGGACCTCCAGGTCACTGGCAATGGGCGAGCCGTCAAAGCCCACCAGTGCCCGTGGGAAGTCGGTATTGCGCATGCCCGGTTGCGGCATGTGCTGCTGGGTAATGTCGCCGATGAAGTTGTCGAACCGGCCGCTGTGGTTGAGCAAGGTGTTGCTCTGGAAACCCAGCCGGGCCAGGTTCTGGAACAACAGGCACTGCTCCGGGGCCGGTTGGTACAGGCCCGCGTGCGACGACTGTCCGCAGCTGGCGCGCAGCACACGGATGGCGGCCGGGCCGCTGTAGGAGGTCGCCGAGTTGAACTGGTCGAAGATCACGTCCATGCGCGACAACAGCGGGTTGTCCCGCAGCCCCACGGCAGACAGGTCATCCCAGGCCAACGAGCAGATATTGATGATCAGCAGGTCGAACGGTTGCTCATCGGCATTCACGGCAGGGAACACCGTCACGCGCTCGCGCTCACTGGCGAAGAAGCGCTCAAGCCAGCTGTCGAGCGTGGCATTGTCGGCTGCTGCAGTGGCAGCCGCGGCTTCGGCTGCGGTGCTCGCCGCCACGCTGGGCGCCTGGCCTGCACCCAGCGAGGGCAAGCCGCCAACCGACAGCCATGCCAACCCCAGCAGGCTGAGGGTGCTCAGGCGCAGCCAATGGCGCAGGTACAGGTAACCCACCAGCAACATTGCCAGCGCCCCCAGCAGGTTCCAGTTGACGAAGCGGCCCAGCAGCTCGAGCAGATAGTCCCACGAGAAGTCCAGCACCCCCGGCTGCGCCAACAGGCGGCTGAAGGGTGGCAGCCAGGTGTCCTGGTAGAAAAGCGCGATACCGATTGGCACCGCCAGCAGTTGCCGGCCTATACGTAGCCACTTGCCCGGCAAAGGGATCAGCAGAAACGCAGCAAACAACAGGTTCGGCAGCGCCTGGAAGTCGAGCATGCCAAGTGCGACCAGCAGAAACTTTGCCAAAAAATAGAGGTTCCACCCTCCCAGTCCAGGCCAGCGGGCCAGTACCGGGAGGGTGACGGTGGTATTAGTCATTCTGGGGTTCCTGGGGTGCAGCGCGGCGGCGTACGCCCAGCGGTTTCAGGTAACGGGGGGGAAGGCGACGGCGCAACCCGCCACGTAATGCCGCACACAGGCGCACCAGCAACAAGGCCAGGCCCAGCGTGAGGAGCGCGGTAAGGCCGACCACCTGCAGCAGTTGCACGAAGTTCATGCGCCACTCCGCTTGGCCAGGCCAACCTTGCGCGGTGCCAGCGCCGACCATGCCTGTGCAGGCAACTGCGCCGCCGTGTCGCTGCGGGGTGGCTGCGGTAGGTTGCTGTCGAGGAAGGCCGAAGTGGCCAGGCTGTCGACGCCGGCAAGCACCTCCTGGCTGATGAACAGCTCTTTCCATGACAGCTGGAAGATGTGGTCAAGCGCTTGTTCGACCCCTTCGGAGCGGCAGGCGAACAGGAACAGGAACAGCACCTCGCCAACCACGCAGGCAATGTCGCCATCACGGCGGAATACCGTACGCGAGCAAGCCTGCAGCGGGGTCAGGCCAGGCGCCGGACGCAACACCAGCAACTGGTGGACGATTTCGCCGTTGCGCACCCCGTGCCACATGCTCTGCACCGCCTCGGCGAACGCCCGTGGCGCTACCAAGCCGCAGATGGCCAGCGGCCGCAGGCGTGCCAGCAAGGCATCGAAGTCGGTTGGCAGGTGTCGACGCCAGACATAACCCTGGATGCTCTCCACCATGGTCAGGAAGCGTGACAAGCTGGCACCAAACGGCACGATCTGGCTGGCCCCACACGCCAGCAGCAACTGTTCGTCCTGATAACGCAGGGTCGGCGCCATTTCGCGCACGACCAGCTTCAAGGCGTTGCCACGCGTCTGCCGCAGGTGGTGCAGTTGGCGCGCCAGGCTATCCAGGCGCTGCCCACCGTCCATGGCAAAGATCACCGTGGCAGACACCGCCCGGCTGGCTTTGTCCCCCAGTTCGTCAACGCTTTCGCAGACCTGCCAGTGTTCGGAGAAGGCTGGCGCGCCCTCCAGTACCGGGCGCTGGGCCAGGCACAGCAACTCGTCACCACCGGTGTCGCTGGATGCCTGAGGCGTGGCAGCAACGGCAAAGCCCGCGCCCAGCCGAATCAGCTCCATGTCCCGGGTGGCTGCTTTGCCAAGCGGGTTGCTCCAGAAATGCTGCAGATAACGTACCCCACCTTTGCCGCGGTACACCTGCCCCAAGCCGTCGAGGCCCTGGTTGAAAACGCGCAGGCGCTCGACCAAAGCGGTGCTCTGCCCCCAACTGACGACCAGCAGTAACGCCGCTTCAGCCAACAACGCCGGGCGCAGCGCATTGCACCAGTGCTCGACTTCGGCATCCGCCCAGGCGTGTGCCGGTGCCAGCAGTACCAGCACACGCCCACGGGCATCAAGACGAGGCAGGTCTTCAATGAGATAACGGGTGGCTTGCGAGTTGCCCTCATACAACGCCAGCTCAGCCGGGCCGCGCGTTGCGTCGAGCGCACCCAGCACGTCATTCATGGCTTGCGCCTCGGCGATCAGGGCTGCCCTGGCATTACCGGGCATGCCTTCGACCACCTGGCGGCATATCAAGGAGGCGTCTTCGGCGGCGTCACAGGCTAACCAGTACAGTCCTTGTTGATGAAGCTGGCTGCTTTCGACGCTCAGGCCGGAAATCGCCAACAACTGCATTCCGTTTGTCAAAACACTGGCTCTGCAAAGGTAAATTGAAACGGTTCGAAGGGGGAATGTGTCAAATCCCCTGCTGACGCGTGGTGACCTTAGTCAAAAAAACGTCACAGATGATGAGACACACAAATTTGCGTCAATTATACAGCATCAAAGCAGAGTGAAATCAATCTGAAATGTAATGAGTTGCAAAGGTTTGTTAACAAACACCCCAGGGCCGACCTTTTCCGGGTTAAAACGTCGTCAAAGGCAAGCCGGCAGGGCATTGGCCAATGCAAAAACCGTTTTCCGGAGACAAGCATGCTGCGTATCTTTGAACGTCGGCTCGACCCCTTCCCGCCCGACGAGGTACCACCGCCGCCGGTGGGCCTGTTGCGCTTCATGTGGGCTTGTACCCGCGGCGCCCGTGGCTACATCCTGGCGCTGGCACTGCTCAGTGCCGGGGTATCGATATACGAAGCCTGGCTGTTCGCGTTCCTCGGCCAGGTGGTCGACCTGCTCGCGTCCTGGCAGGCAGGCGGTACTGTTGGCCCCGAGGAAAGCCGTGTGCTGTGGGGTATCGGCATCGTTCTGCTGGTCAGCATCGGGCTGGTTGCGCTGCGCACCATGGTTCAGCACCAGGTGCTGGCGATCAACCTGCCGCTGCGGCTACGTTGGGATTTTCACCGCCTGATGTTGCGCCAGAGCTTGTCGTTCTTTTCTGACGAGTTTTCTGGCCGGGTCACTACCAAGGTGATGCAGACGGCGCTGGCAGTGCGCGATGTGCTGTTCACCCTTATCGAAATCCTGCCCGGGATTGGCGTGTATTTCATCGCGATCATTGCCCTGGCCGGCGGCTTTGCCCTGAAACTGATGCTGCCCTTCATTGCCTGGGTCGTGCTGTTCGGTTTGGCCATGCTGTATTTCGTACCCCGGCTGGGCAAGGTTGGGCAGGAGCAGGCCAATGCCCGGTCATCAATGACCGGGCGGGTTTCTGACGCTTATACCAACATCACCACGGTTAAGCTGTTTTCGCACTCCAACCGCGAAGCGCACTTTGCGCGCGCAGCCATGGAAGACTTCAAGCTGACCGGTTTTCGCCAGATGCGCCTGGTGAGCCAGTTCGAAATCGTCAACCAGGCGCTGGTGGTGGGGCTGATCTTTGGTGCCGGTGGCTATGCACTGTGGCTGTGGCACCAGGGCCAGGTCGGCACCGGGGCCGTGGCGGCAATCACCGCCATGGCCTTGCGCGTCAACGGTATGTCGCACTGGATCATGTGGGAAATTACCTCGCTGTTCGAGAACATTGGCACCGTGCAGGACGGTATGGCCACCCTCACCCGCGGCCCCAAGGTGCAGGATGCGCCGGGTGCTGAAGCGCTGGTAACCACGGGTGGCGCGGTGAGTTTCGACAAGGTCAGCTTCAACTACAACGGTGAGCGCCAGGTGCTCAATGAGCTGACGCTGCACATTCGCCCGGGCGAAAAAGTCGGGCTGGTAGGCCGCTCCGGCGCCGGCAAGTCCACCTTGATCAACCTGCTGCTGCGCTTCTACGACGTGGACAAGGGGGAAATACGCATCGACGGGCAGAATGTCGCCAAGGTCACGCAAGACAGCCTGCGCAGCGCCATCGGCATGGTCACTCAGGACACCTCGCTGTTGCACCGTTCGATTCGCGACAACATTGCCTATGGCCGCCCCGATGCTACCGAAGCACAGATCCGTGCCGCTGCGGCCAGTGCCCAGGCCGACGGTTTCATCAGCCAGCTCAGCGACCGTCAGGGCAACAGCGGTTACGACACCCTGGTGGGTGAGCGCGGCATCAAGCTGTCTGGCGGCCAACGCCAGCGCATTGCAATTGCCCGGGTGATGCTGAAGAACGCACCGATCCTGCTGCTGGACGAAGCCACCAGCGCGCTGGACTCGGAGGTGGAAGTGGCCATTCAGGAGAGCCTGGATGAAATGATGCAGGGCAAGACCGTTATCGCCATCGCCCACCGGTTGTCGACGATCGCCGCCATGGACCGGCTGATCGTGATGGATGAAGGGCGCATCATCGAGCAAGGCACCCATGCCGAACTGTTGGCGAAACAGGGTACCTATGCACGGTTGTGGCAGCACCAGAGTGGCGGGTTCCTGGGTGAGGATCAGGGCGTGGCCGAGGCTGTGGAGTAAGCAGAGGCCGGGGGCAGCCAGCGCATACCCAGACTTCGAAAGCCTGTGCAGTCAATCAACTGCCCCTGACGATGTTCAAGGTCGCGGCTCATCCCATAGCGCCGCCTGCACCACACTGGCTGGCTGTTGCAATAAGCCTCGGGGCAAGCGGAAGCCTTTGAAAGGTTGCTGGGTAATGGGATTGAAGGCTTTTTCAGCGTTAAGCCGATAGCGCATCACGCCGTCTCCGGTCCGGAAGCTCAGGTCCACGCTGGTCGCCGTCCGGCCATTGAGCGCGCCGCGGCTGAGCAAGCGGAACATAGACCACGGGCCACGGTACTCCAGGCTACTGCTGTTGCCATTTTGCCTTAGCAAGGTGAGGCTGCTACGGACCTGCTGCCCCAGGGTATTGGGCCAGACAATACCTGTGATATGGCTTGGCCCATGCGTGTAGGCAATCAACTGGCCATCCAGGTCCAGCAGGCTGGTACGCTGATTCGCACTGAGCCCCAAGGGCTCGATGCTGAACTGCACACTTAGCTTGCCACGCTGATCGAAGAATGTTTCGCGGATGCGGTCCGCCAGCTCGAGCTGCTCGATCACATCGGTCCGAATCAGGGATTGCCCGCGCTGAGTGGACTGCAAGGCCTCAAGGTTGTCCTTCAGGAACACCTTGAGGTACCGATCATTAAACTGCTGCAGGCGCCCTTTCGGCCCGAAGAACGCCTCGAAGTCATCCAGTGAAGCATCGGGTGCCTTCACCACAAAGGGGTAGCGGCCCGCCAGACGTTGCTGGAAGAAACTGTACACATCAGCATCCCAACGTCGCTCCAGTTCGCGCAGTGCTTCAACGTTCAGCACCTGGGCAGTCTGGTCGGCGAGCGTTCTGATCTGATGGCTGATAGGCTCCGGTAAACCTGTGGCAACACGTTGCAGGGTGCCGATCGGGTCTTGCCCTGTCATCGCTAAGCGCTGGTGCACGGCTTGCAACGCGGCCTTGCCGCGGTCCGGGCTGTCCTGTACGGCCTTGGCGTAGTCCAGCACGGCCGCAACAGCGCCAAGGGTTTCATCGTAGTAGCTCGGCTTTTCTCCTGTCGCCTGCAGCATGGCGCCCAGGCCTGCAAACGCCCGCTGGATAGCCAACGCTTGCTGTTGCTCGGGTTTTCCGGTTGCTGACCGCAGCGTACCCAGCTCACCCGGGGATTCTGCAGCTGCTGGAGACGCAAGCGAGGTATTATCCCTGACCGTGTCCAGAAGCCGCTGTAAAGGTGCTGCAGGGCCGGTCAACTGCTCCAGGATCGCGACACCATGGTCCAGGTCACGGAAGTCAGCCACCGTAAACGCGTTCAGGGCGCGCCGCCAGCTGTCAATGTAGTCGGCGCTGTAGAGGTTATACAGCCGCTCGGTCAGCGCATCGCGGTCGGCGTCCGAATAGTCGAGTTGACTGCGCTCCCCCAAGGCCCATTGATCAACCATCGCCATTTCAGCGAACCGCTGGCTGTGCGGCTCGAAGTATTCCCTGAAGCCTTTGGCAGTGAGCATGGCGGCCAACCTTACATCCTCCTCGCCTTGCCTGGACCCGGAAGTCGGCTGGTAGACCACATCGAACGCAGGCCCTACCTGGTGGCGCAGGTCGAGCCCGGGGTGCAACTGCTCGTACGATTGTTGTTTCAGCCCTGCATAGACCCGCTGTGGCAATGGCAATGTGCGCAACGCCTGCTGCACTTCGCTGACCCGCTGGCGGTACTGCGGCAAATCGGTATCGGCATAGGCCAAGGCGTATTTCAGGTGCTGCATGAGATCACGCTGCAACTGCCCCTGGCCCGGAAATGCCCGTTGCCATTGACGGGCCATCCAGTCCTCGACCCATGCTGGTCGACGGCTGTCGCGGTCCTCGATCATCCGGTAAACCCTGAGCGCGGCCATTTGTTGCTCGCTGCCAGCTGGTGCTGCGTTCATGGCATCGATCACCCCACTGGCCAAGGCCGGCAAGAAACGTTTCGACAACAAGCTGAGGTACGCCTCATCAACCAAGGGACCAATGTTGCGCCCTTGATACAAGCCAAAATCGGCAAGCACCGGCCAGGCCGCACGATAGTCGCCAAACACCGCCACTGCATCGCGAATCTGGTCCAGTGGTTCCAGCAGGTTGCGCCCGGTCGGATCAAGACGCATATCGACTTCATGACCGCTGTACTCCTGGCTCTTGGCGAGCACACTGGCAGCCTTGGCGCCATTGATATCGAAGTAACGCTGCCAGCTGGCAATGCCGATACTGAACGCCAGGATCCCTACAGCAGAGCCCACCCACAGCAAATGGCGCTTGCTGCGCGCTACCCGAACATTGTCGCCCGCCAGCCCGGCTTCCTGGTAGATAACCCGCCTGAATGCTTGCTGGATGAAATAGACCAACGCCTTCCCCTGTGCTTGACCTTCACGCACGGGGAGCTTGGTCTTGTAGGGCTGTGCCGCTTCACGGACAAAGGCATTGCGCATGTCGCCTTGCTGTACCACTGACGACCAGTACACACCACGTACCAAGGGTGGCGTGGTGAACCGGTCACTCGCCAAGGTTTCGCGCAGGAATGCCTGCAGTATGGGGCGCAACCCGATCAACTGTGCATGCAGTGAGAACAGGCGCCCGCACGGCGCTGTCTTGCCCAGTGCATCCAGCCGATCGATGACCTGCTCATGCAATTGGATGAGAAGCCGCCCGTAGTGCTCGTCATACTCATCCAGCCAGGCGTCGAACGCGTCAACCGCATCCAGCTTGAAGGTGAACCCCAACAGGCTTTCACGCTTGGCGGGCGGAAGCTTGCTGTAGAACTGGTCGAAGCCGTCCAGCAGATCGAATTTGGTCAGTACCACGTACAGCGGCAGGCGCGCGCCCAACTGGCTGCTCACTTCGTACAGGCGTGTGCGCAACCCATGGGCCAGCGCGATGCGCTGTTCGGGCGTGCCATGCAGCAGTGCCGGCAGGTCGACCACCAGCAACACACCATTAAGCGCCCGCCGGCTTCTGTTACGCTGCAGCCAGCCCAACAGGTGCTCCCACAACCGGGTCTGGATGCCGGGCGGCGCGGAGGCTTCGGAGGGATCGTTGGCCGCCGGGCCCGCCGGTGGTTTTTGACTGATGAAAACACCGGGCGGGTCGATGATCACAGCATCGTCACTGACCCACCAGCCAACCGGATAGGCCAGTGCTTCAGCCTGTTGGCCTCGTGCCTGGGCCTGGTCGATACGCGTCAGGGTAAAGCGCTGATCGGTGCGGTCGATGAAGCTGCTTTTACCGGACTGTTCATCGCCCAACACCAGGTACCAAGGCATCCGGTACAACGCGCGTCGCCCACCGGCATTGTCGAGGTACCGCTCAAGCCCCTGGCTCAAGGCCCTTTCTTGCGCCTGCACCAACGGTAGTGCGACATCCTGTTCGGCGGCCAATGCCTGCCGGCGCTCTGCCTGCAGGCGGCGAAAGCGCGTGCGCAGCACCCACAGCCAGCAAAGAAGCGGCACCAGCACGAGTACCAGGCTTGCCACGCTGCGATGAGCCACACTTGCCAACGGCTGCTGCTCATGCCACGTCCAGTGTGGGCCAAGCCACCAGATAGCAACCAGCATCAGCAAGGCGCCAAGCCCGAGCAGCAGCGGCAGCGCCTGGCCAATGCGCGTTACCCACGGCCAGCCCCAGCGTTTGAGTTGCGTCCATATTTGCTTCATCGAGGCTCCTGATCCTTGTCTTGAACTGCCAGCACTGGGGATGCCGCGTACTGCTGAAGCCGCTGAAATACCTCGGGCTCCCACGCACTGGCGGTGGTTTGCTGCATGGTTCGGGCAACGCTGGCGCACAGGTCCTGGGCCAGCCAGGACACACCCCGCGCGGCCAGCAGATCGGCTGCAATAACGGTGGTGTGGCAGCGCTCACGGGGAGCACCAAAGCCCGCTTGCAGCCCTTGCAGCCGAAGGAGCAGCGGCTCTACGCCAGCGGTTTCCAGCTGGCTGACCAGCTCTTCACGCAGGCCGCTGAACTCCTGGGGGGTTGCACCTTGGCCAGACGGCCCTTGGGTCCCCTTGAGCCAGGCCAGGCATTGGTCGTCGACAAATACCATGCCGTCGCTGAAGCACAGCTGCTGCAGCGCCGGCATGCGCTGTACAAACCGGGCGGTGGCACAACGGATGGCTTCGGCCACCTCGCACATCGCCAGCCGTGTGGCGACGGTCGCAGCCAGAAAGCTGCCACGAATCCAGTAGGGGCAAGCCGTCAGGCTCTTTTCAATACGCTGCAGCAAAACGGGGTCAACCGCCTTACTGGCAATGGCCTCTTCATAGACCCGCGTGATATCCAGCGGCACCGCCATCAATTCTGTACGGTTGCCCTGCCTGACTTGGGGGGCAACCTTAATGTGCGCCCACAAACCGAAACGCCTTAACTGGTACCCGGTAGCGTCGTAAGGGTCCTGCTGGTTGATGAGCTCGGCCATGGACAGCACGGCCCGCCGTGTCTCACGCTCATTGCCCATCGACATGCGTGACGCGGGTGTGGCGATGACATCGGCCAACGGTGCAGGCTTCTCGGTTGCAGCCGGCGCTTTGCGCACAGCAACCTCGCCGACACCGTTGGCAAGTTCCGAGTGCTTGCGTAGCAGCCGCTCAAGTTCGCCCAGTGCAGCCGTGTCCAACTGCACCGCTTCCTGTTGTTGCAGGCGTTTCAAGGCAGCCTGCGCTGCCGCTGCGTGGGTCGGGGTGTAGGTAAAACGATCAAGACGCGGTAGCGCCTCGGCCAAGCGATTGATCACCAGGGCAACCAGCTTGCGCTTGCCCAGGACGCCTTTCGGTCCGGGCTTGGGATGAGCGGCTTCCCAATAGCACTCGAGCATGCCGGCCAGCAATGCCAAGGTGCCCCCCCATTGCTCCCAGCAGCCGCTACGCAACCAGGCGGCACTCAGGTGCGCAACGATTCGCAAGTGCTTGCATTGCTGGCTCAGGTACTGACAGGACGCTTCTTCGATGAAGACCCAGTCGATCGAGGCGTCCTGCAGCCCACCCAGCTTGACCATCTCCTGGTCAATGGCCTGATAGGTTTCGTCCTCGACATCGAACAGGCCAGCCGGGACTGCCGGGTCAATCGGCGCGAGCAACCGAGTGACCTCTTCCCCGAATACCTGCGCTACCACCGACACGTGCTTCGCGCCCGGCTGATCAAGGGGTCCAGGCCCTGCGCATCGAAGGTCAGCCCGTTTACATCGCCGTGATCACTTACAACCTCGATACGCTGGGCACCGATCAGTTTCCTGATCTGCTCGATGGCGGGCAGGCCCCGCCCGGCATCAAGCACTTGGCCGTTTTCCATCACCTGCCAAGGCGTTTCACGGGTAGACCAGCCCTCCCCGGTCAGCCGTACCTTGACCCAGCTTGCTTCGATCGGGCGCCTGGCAATCAGCTGTAGCCGGGAGATGGCCTGGATGCAACTGATCGCCATGTAATCACGTTCATCCCCCGATGCGATGGCGGGCGCCGAAATCACAAGCGCGGGTGCGCCTGCTCCGTCCTGGGTCTGGCTCCCGATGCGAAACGTCAGGTCATCCAGTGCCCGTTCAGCCTCATTTGCCATCACACGCAACACGGTGGGGGCCTGCTGCTCCGGTGCAGACCACTGCCGTTTTGCCATGTACGCCGGGGTGCCGGCAGCCTGATCGAAACAGGCCAGTCGCTCGACGTTGGACACGATCCGGGGACAGTCCCGCGTGGAACCTGCCAGCACCGGCTGCAGGCAAAACAGCAACGAGAGACCGGCGCCATATGCACAGCGGTTAATCATCCTGAATTTACTCTCTGAATAGTACAAATAGCCTATATGGCACAAAGAACTTTCCTACAACTAAATGGCAATGTCTATGCACCCTCACGACCGATTTAAACAAATCCAGCAGAAGCCTATTACACAGAACCGAATGCACACAAACAAATATTTCCTTACACCTTTACGCTCGACCAAAGCGCAATCTTCCGTGCATGGTTTTTATAGAAAACGGGCAAATAGCCCAACCAATTAACTATATGTAGGAATCTTCCTACAAGATCGAGAGAACACTAAACACAATTTGCACCTAAACATCCTAAAACCCAACAGGGAGTTGCGTACCGATGTCTAAAAATACGGGATCCGTGGCGCCAAAAGAACGCGTCAATATCAAGTATGTGCCCGCGACCAGCGGTGAGCAGGCTGAGGTGGAGCTGCCGCACAAGATGCTGGTTCTGGGCGACTTCGGCCTGGACGACAGCCGTGCGCTTGAGGACCGCCAAGTCATGCGCATCGATAAACATACATTCAACAGCGTGTTGAACGACGCCAACGTGAGCCTGGACGTGACGGTACCGTCCAGGCTCAGCACCGCCCCGGATACCGAGCTGGCGGTCCACCTGCAGTTCAGGTCCATCAGCGATTTCGGGCCAGACCGGATAGCGCGCCAGGTGCCGGAGCTGAACAAGCTGCTGCAGCTGCGCGAAGCACTGGTCGCCCTGAAAGGCCCGCTGGGCAACGTCCCGGCCTTCCGTAAGCGATTGCAGCACCTGCTTAACAACGAGCAGGCGCGTAAACAGCTCGCCCAAGAACTGGACCTGGTGCTCGAGGCGCCAGCAAAAGATTGAGACAACGGAGCGTCCCCATGCCCAAGCCAAGCAGCACCGCCATTACCACAGACGCAACGGCCGACACGTTGAGCAATGCCACTTTGCTCGACCAAATCATGGCAGAAACCAAACTGGTACCTGCTCAGGAGGGTTACCAGGTGGCCAGGCAGGGCGTATCTGCCTTCATCGCCGAAATCCTCAAGAGCAATGACCCGGATCAAATGATAAACAAGCACCGGGCCGACCAGATGATTGCCGAAATCGACCGAGTGCTCGGCAAACAGATGGATGCCATTTTGCATCAGACCGAGTTCCAGCAGCTTGAATCATCATGGCGCAGCCTGAAACTTCTGGTCGACCGCACGGACTTCAGGGAAAACATCAAGCTCGAAATCCTGCATGTCACCAAAGAGGACCTGCTCGACGACTTCGAGAATGCTGCGGACATTACCTGCAGCGGCATCTACAAACATGTTTACACCGCAGGTTATGGCCAATTCGGGGGAGAGCCGGTTGCGGCCATGGTTGGCAACTACAATTTCGGCCCCTCTTCCCCGGACATCAAGCTGCTAAGTTACATGGCATCCGTGGGCGCCATGTCTCATGCCCCTTTTCTTGCCGCACCTGCCCCCGAATTCTTCAATTTGAACAGCTTCGAGGAACTGCCTAACCTCAAGGAAATAAAAGACCTCTTCGCCGGCCCTCGGCATGCCAAGTGGCGCGCTTTTCGTGAAAGCGAAGACGCCCGCCACGTCGCCCTGACCGGACCGCGCTTCATGCTTCGCTCCGCTTACCACCCGCAGGAACAACCGATCGAGAGCTTCAACTACAACGAAGACATCGCTGGGCAGCACGACAACTACCTGTGGGGCAATTCTGCGTTTCTGTTAGCCAGTTGCATCAACGACAGCTTCGCCCGCTACCGCTGGTGCCCGAACATCATCGGCCCGCAATCGGGCGGTGCCGTCGAAGACCTGCCGGTTCACCTGTACGAATCCCTGGGCCAAATGCAGGCCAAGATTCCTACCGAGGTGCTGATATCCGACCGCAAGGAATTCGAATTGGCCGAAGAGGGCTTTATCGCCCTGACCATGCGCAAGGACAGCGACAATGCCGCGTTCTTCTCGGCCAACTCGGTGCAAAAGCCCAAGCATTTCCCGAAAACCCCTGAGGGGCTACAGGCACAGACCAACTACAAGCTGGGTACCCAGTTGCCCTACCTGTTCATCGTCAACCGGCTGGCCCACTACATCAAGGTGCTACAGCGCGAGCAGATCGGCAGTTGGAAAGAGCGCCGTGACCTTGAGTCCGAGCTGAACAAATGGATCAAGCAGTACGTCGCCGACCAGGAGAACCCGTCTGCCGACGTTCGTAGCCGCCGGCCATTGCGTGCCGCCCGTATTGAGGTTTCGAATGTTGCGGGTGACCCGGGCTGGTACCAGGTATCGCTCGCCGTACGTCCGCACTTCAAGTACATGGGCGCGAACTTCGAGATCTCCCTGGTCGGGCGGCTCGATACGCAATGAGTGGTCTTTTTGATCGCCTGACGGTGGATCAGTGCATCAGCCGGGAGGCCTCCCGACGGGAGAGCGCCTCCCACAAGTTCGCCGCCATCAAGCGCCACCTCGAGACGCTGCTGAATGCCCGCCAGGGGTGCTCCCAGAGCAGCCCTGAGCTGGGCCTGCGCGACTTCAACAGGCATGACGTAAGCAACGGCGACTTGCTTGTGCAGGTGAGCGCCGATATCCGCCGTACCCTCCAGCGCTTCGAGCCACGCATACAGGTACGCACGCTCAACGCAGTGCCCGATACCCATGCCCCGCTGGAGCTGCATTTTAAGTTGGATTGCCTGGTACAGGTCAACAACCACGCAGAGCAGTTGCAACTCGAGCTGCTGGTCGATGGGCACAACCGCTACACGCAAGTGAGGTGACCGATGTCACTGAAGGACAGTTTCAGCGAAGAATTGCGGTACCTGCACGAACTGGGGAACGACTTTGCCAAGGACAACCCACAACTCGCGCGGTTGCTTGGCAACGGTGCCAGCGACCCCGATGTCGAACGCCTGATGGAAGCCTTTGCGTTCCTGACCGCCAAGCTACGGCTGAAGCTGGAAGACGACTTGCCAGAGCTGACCCACCCCATGTTGCAGTTGCTGTGGCCGAACTACCTGCGGCCGCTGCCCAGCGCGACGATCATCAAGTTCAGCCCGGTGAGGCAATCCCTCAGCCAGTCACAGCACATCCCAAAGGGGTCGAGGCTGTTCTCTAAACCGGTAGACGGCGTGGCCTGCGAGTTCTGCACCTGCACAGCGGTCAACATTCATCCGTTCGAGATCGACACGGTGGCCGCCACCCGGACATCCGACAGTTCGGTGGTCTGCATCGGCCTTCAAACCTTGGTCCAACGGCCATTGAACAGCCTGGGCTGTAACAGCCTCGATTTTTACCTCAGCGGCGACACCCGTACCGCCCGCACGCTTTACCTGTGGGTTTCTCAATACCTCAAGCATGTCAACGTGACCATCAATGACGAGGTTCGTCGGCTGCCGGCAAACAGCATCGCATTCCCGGGGTTCAGCCCCAATGACGCCTTGCTGCCTTACCCACAGAACGTCTTTGATGGCTACCGGATCCTGCAGGAATACTTCGCGTTCCCTCAACGTTTCCACTTTTTCAGCGTTACCGGGCTGGAAAAGATCTGGCCTGCTCATGACAGCCAGCAGGTAAACCTCGAATTTCACTTCACGCGCCAGCTACCCGACTCGCTGCGTGTCGACAAAGCCGATTTCAACCTGTTCTGCGCACCTGCGGTCAACCTGTTCCAGCACAGCGCCGAACCCATCGACCTGTCCGGCAAAAGCACCATGGTTCCACTGAAGCCCAAAGGCACCGAGCCGCACGGCTACGAAATCTTCAGTGTCGACCAGGTGATCAGCACCCGAACGACGGCTGACGGGCAAATCGGTGAGCACCTTCGAACCTTCCGTCCCTTCGAGTCGTTTGCCCATGAAATCGAGCACGTTCAGGGGCGCACCGCGCTCTACTACCGCTGCCAGCTGGAAGAGTCCCTGCGCGGCGATGGCGTGACCCACCGCATCGCCTTCGTCCGCGCCGACGCCAACAGCTACATAGGCGAGCTGGAAACCGCGTCCATAGACCTCACCTGCACCAATCGGGACCTACCGCTGGCGCTGGGCATCGATGACATCAACGTCCTGACCGAACTCACGCCGCCGCTGGCCACCTACACCAATCTCTGTACACCCACCCGCCCCTGTCGGCCGGTGCTGGACGGCCAGTTGCAGTGGGCATTGATCTCCAACATGTCGCTCAACTACCTGTCCATGCTCTCGGTAGAGCCGCTGAAGGCGGTGATCCGCGCCTACGACTTCATGGCCCTGCACGACATCCAGCAGGCTCGTACCACCCGTAAACGCCTGGAAGGTATGCGCGACATTCATACGCAGCCCATGGATTGGCTGATCAAGGGGCAACCCATTCGCGGCCTGCACACCCTGCTGAAACTGGACCAGACCGCCTTCCTCTGTGAAGGCGACTTGTACCTGTTCAGCTGCGTGCTCGCCCACTTCTTCGCCCTGTACGCCAGCATCAATTCCTTCCACCAGCTGGAAGTGATCAACACCACCAACAACGAGCACTACACATGGCCCATCCAGACCGGCAAGCAACCGCTGATCTAGCCGACAAGCTGCTCTGCGAAGCGCACCAGTACAATTTCTTCGAATTGCTGGAGCGGTTGCACGGGCTGCATGGCGACGACCTGGAACCCCGATGGCCGGACAAGGCCACCCGGCTGCGCGTGCGCCTGACCTGCGACCCACGGCTGACCTTCCCTGTTTCGGACGTGTACAAAGCCCAGCGGATGCCCGCTGAGGAAGCGCGCTACCACATCGTTGCCACGTTCCTGGGCTTGCACGGCACCGATTCGCCATTGCCCACCTATTACCTGGAACAGGTGGCGTATGAACATGCGCATGGCGTCGGCGTGCGGCCGGCCTTCTTCGACTTTTTCAACCACTACCTGCTAAGCCTGTTGCACCGTATCTGGCGCAAGTACCGCTATTACATCCGCTTCCGGCCAGGTGCCTGTGACGGGTTCTCGCAGTATATGTTTGCCCTGCTGGGGCTTAACGACAAACAGTTGCGAGGCGACACGGCACTGCCTTGGAGCCGCCTGCTCAGTTTTGCCGGCGTGATCGCCAGCCGCAGCCGTGCGCCGGGCACTGTGGCGGGCATCATTGCGCACTGCTTCGACCTCCAGCATGTGCACATCCGCGAGTTCGAGACGCGATCAGTCGCCACAACTTCCAGGCAGCTTGTACGGCTGGGGCAGACCAACGGCCAGCTGGGCAGCACGTTCATGATTGGCAGCCGCACGCGCACCCGCAGCAGCAAGTTCACGATTGTGATCAGCGAACTCGATAAGACGCAGCTGCGGGACTTGCTGCCCAGCGGCATCAACTTCGACCGTTTGCGTGCCCTGATCGACTTTCTACTGCGTGACGGGCTGGCCTATGACCTGGAGCTGCGCCTTGAGCAGCGTGCGTTGTCACCCTTCTGCTTGCACCGCAGCCAAGGCGCATACCTGGGCTGGACCAGCTTCGTCGACGACCGGCATGGCCAGATCAGGCCGGTTGTACGCTTCAGGGGGCGCTCATGAGCACAGTCACCTTGAGCATCACCAACCTCGACCAACTACAGCACGGCGTTACTGCTCGGCACCTGTTCGATTGCAAGGGCGGCACCATCGGCAGCGGGCGCGCAAACTGGCAGATCAATGACCGCGATCAGAGGGTTGCGCCCATCCACTGCGAAATCCGCTGGATCGAAGGCAGCTTCTGTGTGATCGACCACTGCCACCGCACCTACCTCAATGGCAGTGCCAACAGCCTGGGGCCACTTCCACCCAGGCGCCTGGTTGAGGGTGACCAGCTTCTCATTGGTGCCTATCGGCTACAGGTTCAGTACACCCAGGATCAGGCCTGCACGCGCTCGCTGGAGGACCTGTTCAACCCGGACCCGAGTGTGCTCGACCGCCTGATAGCCGAAGCGCCTGCACCCGCTTGGTCGGCAAAGCACTCTGCCCCTCACCCAGCCGTCGAGATCTGCTCGGTCTTCAAAGCAGGCATGGGGAAGGACCCTCTGGCAGCGCTGGACGCAGCAGCAGGTGAAGGGGCATTCCAAGAAAGCCCGCTGCAGCGCCTGATTGCAGGAGCATACCCATGAAGCCTCATCCACTTCTGCTCGCACCCCTGCTGCTTGCGCTGGTCGGGCCCGCTGGCTGCACCTCCTTGAGCAGAATGAGCCAGGTGGCGATGGACCACTCGTTGCCCATCGGGCCGCCCAAGGATCACCCGACCGAGGTCGCATTCAGCATCAATGCCAGCCCTACCCTCAATGGCAATCCGAACAGCCTTGACGTCGCAGGCGAACAGGATCGCGCCCTGGACCCCAGCCCCTACGCTGTGACCCTGAGTGCTGGCGACCCCTATGCGTTGACCGAAAAAATCGGGGTTCTGTTCGAATACCTGCAAGCGCAATTTCCTGCCATGTCTCCCGTCGAGCTGGACGAAGGAGACGCAAGCGACCCGGCGCGCTCGCCCCTGGAAGAAAGCAGCCCCGGCAGCTACGACGACCCTCAGGTGGCATTGACCTTGCCGCGCACCACAAGCATTGCCTCAGAGCTGGTCGCCACGCCCATTGCCATCACGATCCTGCAACTGCGCGACGATTCACTGCTGCGCAACACCGTGTACCAGCTACTGGAACAGGACCCGGCCAAGGCGCTGCGCAGTACCTACATCCGCAGTGACGACTACCTGCTGCGCCCTGGCCAGTTCAAGTACATCCCGTTCGAGCCCATCCACGCCGAAACCCGCTTCGTCGCGGTGATCGCCGATTACCGAGGGCATGAAAACGCCAGTTGGCGGCAAGTGCTGCGCATTCCGCCGCGTGGCCGCCAGATCATGCTCTCCGTGCTGGTCAACGACACGCACATCGTGCTCAAGGAAGAAGACTGATGGCGCCTCGACACCCTTTGCCCTTCCTGCTTACTCACGCTGACACGGAGCGCCCATGAGTTCACGCAATCCCGTTCTCTGGCCCGAAGGCCTGTTCGTCAAACCACAGCACTTCCAGCAGGCGACCAGGGCCAGCGAAGCAGCCCTGCACCAGCGCCTTGCCAGCCTCAATGCAGCCTTCTACGGCTTCAGCGAACTTCAGTTGAACGACGAGTACCTGAGCCTGGGCAAAGTCGCCATCACCAAAGCGCGAGGCATCATGCCGGACGGCACGGTGTTCGACATTCCCGCCGACCTGCCGCCACCGCCGCCGCTGGAAATCGGCGACGATGCTTGCAAAGACAGTGAAGTGTATCTGTGCCTGCCGCTGCGTACCGATGGCGGCCGCGAAGTGAGCTGGCCTGACGATGCAGCCAACTTCCGCTATACCGCCCAGGCGCAGGAAATCAAGGATACCCACAGCGCGGACGGTGACCTGGTACAGGTAGACCTGGCCGTGCCCAACCTGCAGCTCAAACGCAAGACCGAAGACAGCAGCGCCTACACCCGACTGGCCCTGGCCCGTATTCTGGAACGGCGCCCCGACGGCAGCCTGCAACTGGACGAGGCGTTCTACCCCACCAGCGTTTCGGTACGGGCGGTGCCAGCGCTGCAGCGGTTCCTTGACGAAATCACCAATACCTTGCGCGAGCGGGCGCGCGGCCTCGCCACGCGGATTGGTGGCTCGGGCCAGTCAGGGATCGCCGACATTCGCGACTTCAACCTGCTGCAGGCCATGAACCGCTGGTGGCCATGCTTCCAGCATCTGGCCAGGCAAACGCAAACGCACCCCGAGCAGCTGTATCTGTGCATGAGCCAGGCCTGCGGCGAATTCGTCACCTTCACTGACCAGAACAGGCTGCCGCAGGAGTACCCCGCCTATCACCACACCGCGCTGCGCACCTCGTTCAAACCGCTGGAAGACACCTTGCGTCGGTCTCTGAGCACTGTGTTGCGGCCGCGCGCTGTTTCACTGCCGCTGGAGACCCTGGACTTCGGCGTGATGACGACCACGCTGGAAGACCGCCGGCTGATCGACGAAGCCGACTTCATCCTCGCCGTGCGCGCCGACCTGCCACCCCAGGCGTTACGCCAGATGTTCATCCAGAAAGCCAAGATCACCTCGCTTGAGTCACTGGGTGACCTGGTGCCGCTGCAATTGCCCGGCATCCCTTTGTTGCCATTACCGGTAGCGCCCCGCGACCTGCCGTTCCATGCGGGCTTCAGCTACTTCGAGCTGGACCGACGCGACCCGGCATGGGCGTGCATGAGCAAGGCGAATGGCTTCGGCATCCACGTTGCGGGTGACTTCCCAGGGCTTGAACTGCAGTTCTGGGCGATCAGGGGTGAGTGACATGGGAAAGGACAACAAAACGCCCACCAATGAAGACAACGCTCCATGCAACGCGCTTGATTCAACCCTTGAAAAGCCAGTACCCACCCCGCGGGCTGCGGCAACCAATGGGCAAGCATCCACGGGCACGCCTAAGCCAGAGCCCGTTTCCGAAGGCTACCCCGCTGACCCGGAATTTCAGCTGCGGGGCGGCTTCGCCAACCTGATGCTGGATGCCGCATCACCGTTGTTCGGCTTGGTTATACGCCTGCGTACACTGGACGAGCTGCCAAACATCGACGATGTGCATCAGCAAGTACGCAACCAGATCGACAACATTCAGGAAGAAATGCGCCAGCACGGCTACGAGCCCGCTCAGTTGCTGGCGTATTCCTACGGGCTGTGCCTGTTCATAGACGAGGCCGTTATGGAGCGGCCCTGGGGCAAGAGCAGCTGCTGGAGCCAGGAGCCGCTGCTTAGCATCTTCCACGACGAGACCTGGGGTGGGGAAAAAATCTTCACGGTGATTACCCGCCTGATGCAGGAGCCCAAGCGTTACCAGGACGTCCTGGAGTTCATGTACTACGCCCTGTGCCTTGGGCTGAAGGGCAAGTACGCGCTCGCGCCGAAAGGCGAAGAAACACTCAACGCACTGATTCACCAGCTGCACGGGATCATCCGCGAACTGCGCGGCCCCACCCCCGAAGAAGTCTGCGACCCCTACACCAAC